>MWCX01000076.1 GCA_002070265.1 Bacteroidetes bacterium ADurb.Bin174
CAATATTTCAAAGAACTCATTTAACTTATTAACTCCTATATCTGTTTAAATGTCAAATGGCGCAAATATAGGGGGGCTTTGGGGTGGTTCCGTTGTGTGAATCATAGCAAACAAAACAGTCGGCTTGGAATTTCCCCGAACCGACTGTTTTGTTTGTAGATAATTTAGTTTACGTCAATCTGCGAATTTTTAATCTGTGACAATCTGCGAGAAACTAGAAATCAATGCACAGGTTTACGGATCAATTTTATGAGTATTTGTTATCCTTTAACCTCTATTTTAAATAGAATAAAACGTATATATTCTTCTATTTCAAATAGAAGTTATATCTTTGCAGAAAAATAGATCTATTATGGATAAGAATTTATTAAAGACAGTAATAGCTGATCAAGAGTATTACTTTGAACATGCTAAGGGTAGTGTGAAACGTAAATTACCTGCCGGTTTTTGTACTGCACCTGAGATCGTGATTATTACCGGCATTCGTCGTTGTGGTAAATCTACTTTGATGCAGCAAATTCGTGCAGAACAAGCTGAGCGTGACTATTATATCAACTTTGATGACGAACGGTTAGTCAGTTTTAAGGTGGATGATTTTCAGGTTCTGTTAGAGGTTTTTTATGAGCTTTTTGGCGTACAAAAAACTTATTATTTTGATGAAATCCAAAATGTTGATCAGTGGGAACGTTTTGTTCGCCGTTTGCACGATACCGGTAATAAGATTTACATTACCGGTTCTAATGCGCGCATGTTGAGCCGTGAATTGGGTACTCATCTTACCGGACGTTATTTGTCGCACGAACTGTATCCCTTTTCATTCAGGGAATTTATTTTGCTGAAAAATCCGGAATTGCTGAATGAGAACTTATACAAAACTAATATAAAAGCAGCTATTTTATCTCTTTTTGAAGATTATTTTAATGACGGAGGATTTCCAAATTTTGTTAAAACCGGTGATGAATTAGCCTTGAAAACCTTGTTTGAAAATATTCTGTATCGTGATATTATGGTACGGAACAATCTTACCAATGAAATTGAAGTCAGAGAATTGGTTTCCTATCTTGCCGGAAATTACGCTCGTTTATCAACAAACAGTGAATTAGCTGAAATTATTGGTGTGAAAAATCCATCAACTGTGAAAAAATACATTGGATTTTTGTCTGACAGCTATTTAATATTTCAGACTTATAAATATGATTATTCCGTTTCAAAGCAAATTTTAAATCCGAAAAAATCTTATTTTATTGACAACGGATTGGTAAAAAGAGTAGGGTTTAGTTTCTCAGATAATCTCGGGCATTTACTTGAAAATCTTGTTTATATTGAATTGCTTAGGCGAGGAAAAGAAGTTTTTTATTATAGTAAGAAACAAGAATGTGATTTCTTGTTAGTGGAGAATAATATAGTCACTGTTGCCATACAAGTGTGTTATACTTTTTATTCAGAAAAAACAAGGAAACGGGAAGTTGATGGGTTATTGGAGGCGATGGAAACATTCAACCTGACGTCAGGATTGATAATCACAAATGATGTGGAAGATAAAATTACTGCAGATGATAAACATATTGATATCATTCCGGCTTGGAAGTGGTTGCTGGAGTAATTTTATGATTCACTTTTAATATTGTTCATTCTCATTCGGAAATGAACCCGACTTTACATCAGCAGAATATTGCTTGAGGGCTTTGTCCATGACCTCCTCTAAATTGGCATATCGTCTTAAAAAACGAGGAGAAAATTCATTATTTAAACCCAACATATCGTGAATTACCAATACTTGACCGTCAACACCGCCACCGGCACCAATACCTATGATGGGAATGGTCAGCTCAGAAGCAATACGCTTGGCTAACTTGGCAGGTATTTTTTCCAATACTATGGAGAAACAGCCGATTTCTTCCAACAGATGGGCATCCCGGATTAGTTTTTCAGCTTCTTCCTCTTCCTGTGCTCTAACAGTATAAGTACCGTACTTATTGATGGATTGAGGCATCAGACCTAAATGTCCCATTACAGGAATACCGGCACTTAATATTCGTTTGATAGACTCGGCAACTTCTTCTCCGCCTTCTATTTTCAGACAGTCAACGTGACTTTCTTTCATAATTCTGATAGCAGAAGAAATTGCTTCACGCGAATTGCCCTCATATGAACCGAAAGGCATATCCACCACTATTAAAGCACGTTTAACACCGCGCATCACCGATTTTGCCATGAATATCATTTGATCCAATGTGATGGGTAAAGTGGTCACATTGCCACACATAACGTTGGATGCTGAATCACCGACAAGAATAACATCAATGCCGGCACGATCTACAATCTTGGCCATGGTGTAGTCATAGGCAGTGAGCATACTGATTTTTTCACCTCTTTTCTTCATTTCCACCAAACGTTGAGTGGTTACCTTACGTATATTTTCAAGATGTACAGACATATTACCAAAGATGAATAATGTGCTTATTTTAAAAAAAATAAGTCTGCAAATATACATGATAATTTCCAATTTACATCCGGAAACCTGAAAATTGATAGCTTTCTCTTGCTCCTACCACAGAGAAAATCTGTTCTTGCATACATTATTTTTATTAAAGATGTTTTTTGATTTTTTTATCTAAAAGACCATACAATTTATTGGGTTTTTGTACGTTGAAAATTTATATTGTAGAGGCTGTTTAAAGACAAATATTCAATTTTAAAAAGCAAGCAAGGTGTTTTAGAAGTGTTCAAATGCCCCGAATATTGAAAGCAACGCAGCAGTTGCACGCTTATGAGACACCGTCAAGTTCAATTTGCAAGTGTAATTTTTTCTCAATTTATAATAAAAATTGTACTTTTGTACCTCGAAATTTTGAAGCGTATGGTGAAATTCAACTCCGGTCGTCTGTTGGACGGAAATATTTTTTCTAAATTTGTTGCCATGAAATACCTGCCAAGGTGGATTGTCCTATTTGTTGACGTTCTGCTATGTGTGGTGGCATTTCTGATTTCCATCTTGGTTGCTGAAAAAATTCGCTTTAATCCTTCTCATTTTATCATCATCAATGATTTTTGGCGGATTACCATCGTCATGTTGTTGCAGATATTGCTGTTCTGGGTGTTTCATACCTATTCGGGTGTCTTGCGCTATTCCAGCTTTGTTGATACTGTAAGAATATTATTCTCAATCGTTGTCAATATCATTGTTCTGATTGGTGTAAATTTGATCTTGACTTTCCTGTCGAAAGGTTTGTTGGTGTACTATTCAGAATTGGTGGTTTACGGTGTCTTGTCGTTTTTATTTCTCTTGATGACGAGGTTGTTGATTAAAACTACTTATGATTACCTGACGCAAAGAGGCGATTATCTGACACCGGTGATGATTTACGGCACTAAATCGGCTGCTATCGGTATTGCCAAAATGCTGATGTCGGAACAGGTGGGTTCAAAATACAAGTTGGTGGGATTTATTGACGATGATAAAAATGCCAGTGAGAAAATGATCATGGGTGTTAGAGTTTATTTGATGAGTGATGAAACAATGGAGAAAGTTATCATCAAAAAATGTAAATCCATCATTGTTTCGCCTACAAAACTAAATGAACCAAATGTGTCCAATGCATTGGAGAAGTTTGTCGATAACGATTTGACCGTTTTGTCATTACCTCCCATGAATATCTGGAAGAATGACATTCCCAGCATCGGGGAAATGAGATCTATCCCCATTGAAAATTTGCTGGAAAGACCCCAAATCAATATCTCTACTAATAATATCGCCGCTCAATTAAAAGATAAAGTTGTATTGGTGACTGGTGCGGCAGGCTCAATCGGTAGTGAAATAGCTTTACAAGTATTGAAATATGACATCAACTTGTTGGTGTTGTTGGATCATGCCGAATCTCAAATGCATGATTTAAAGCTTGATTTGGAAGAAGAATATCCTGATAAAAATGTAATGATATTCTTAGGTGACGTACGTTACAAAGAACGTATGGAGTATATGATGGATTTGTATCGACCTGATATCATTTACCATGCTGCTGCTTATAAGCATGTTCCCATGATGGAAGATTATCCTGTTGAAAGCGTTATAGTCAATGTGCTGGGTACTAAGATTTTAGCTGATTTAGCTGTGAAGTATAGGGTTGAGCGCTTTGTGATGGTTTCAACGGATAAAGCGGTCAATCCCACCAATGTGATGGGTGCATCCAAGCGCATAGCTGAAATATATGTGCAGTCTTTATATCGTAAGTTGAACGCTACCACTAACGGAGATACTACTAAATTCATTACAACCCGTTTTGGTAATGTGTTGGGTTCAAGCGGTTCCGTTATTCCTTATTTTAAAAAACAAATTGAGCGTGGGGGACCCGTAACTGTTACGCATCCGGAAATAATTCGTTACTTTATGACGATTCCGGAAGCTTGCGTGTTGGTACTTGAAGCCGGATCTATGGGTAATGGAGGTGAAATTTATATTTTCGATATGGGTAAACCTGTGAAAATTTTAGATTTAGCACGTAAAATGATTTGCTTAGCCGGATTGGTGCCTGAGCAAGATATTAAAATCGTATTTACAGGATTGCGACCGGGTGAAAAATTGTACGAAGAACTTTTGAACAAGAAAGAGCATACTCAAAAAACACATCACCCGAAAATAATGATTGCGAATGTTCAGCAATATGATTACGATAAAGTTTCTATATTGATAGACAAACTAATCAATTACAGCAAGCTGAACAAAGACTATCTGACTGTTTCGACCATGAAAAAAATTGTTCCGGAATTCAAAAGCAAAAATTCGCAATATGAGCGTTTAGACATATGATTTCAATTGAACAGTTAAGTGTTGATTTCGGAAGTACTTCCTTGTTCGATAATATCGGATTTTTAATCAATCCAAAAGAAAAAATTGCTTTAGTCGGAAAAAACGGAGCCGGCAAAACTACTTTACTGAAACTGATAGCTGGCAAAATTATGCCTACGCGTGGTCGCATCGAGCTCCCAAAGGATTTGACTATCGGCTATCTCCCCCAACACATGATTCACAATGAGGGCACAACAGTGTTGGAAGAAACTGAAAAGGCTTTTGAATACATTCATACACTTCAACATGAAATCGAGACTTTGGGCTTAGAGCTAGCTGCTCGAACCGACTATGAAAGTGAGGATTATCATCGCATCATAGACAAACTCAGTCATGCTCAGGAATATCTGCAAATCATCAACCAAGGGAATTATCAGGCTGAAATAGAGAAAACTTTGATTGGATTAGGTTTTAACCGCACTGATTTTGACAGGCCTTGTGCCGAGTTTAGCGGTGGATGGAGGATGCGCATCGAATTGGCAAAAATAATTTTACAACAACCTGATGTGCTGTTGCTTGATGAGCCTACCAATCATTTAGACATCGAATCTATACAGTGGCTCGAAAGTTTCCTTATCAACGCCAACAGTGCAGTTGTGCTGGTCTCGCACGACCGGGCTTTTATAGATGCGGTGACAACCAGAACCATAGAAATCTCCCTCGGGAAAATATATGATTATCAAGTCAACTATTCGAAATATGTTGAATTGCGCAAAGAACGTTACGAACAGCAAATGCGGGCTTATGAGAATCAACAGAAAATGATTCAGGATACAGAGTTGTTTATCGAGCGTTTTCGTGCCAAGGCTACAAAAGCCATTCAAGTACAATCGCGCATTAAACAATTGGAAAAGCTCGAAAGGATTGAGGTGGACATTGAAGATCATACCCATATGAATCTGAAGTTTCCGCCGGCTCCGCACTCAGGTATTATTCCCGTTGAAATAGAACATTTGTCGAAAGCATACGGCGATCTTTTGGTGCTTGATAATATCGGATTGATAATCAATAGAGGTGAAAAAGTCGCTTTTGTAGGTAAAAATGGAGCCGGTAAAAGTACTCTGGTGAAATGCATCATGCAGGAAATTCCCTTTTCAGGAAAGCTTAAACTTGGTCACCAGGTTAAAATAGGTTACTTCGCTCAAAATCAAGCTTCTCTGTTGGATGAAAATTTAACGGTTTTTGAAACCATTGATCAGGCTGCAGTTGGTGAAATCCGTACAAAAATCCGGGATATTTTAGGGGCTTTTATGTTTGGTGGTGAGGCATCCGATAAAAAAGTAAAAGTGCTTTCCGGTGGCGAACGTTCACGACTTGCCATGATCAAGTTATTGCTTGAACCTGTTAATTTGTTGATTCTTGACGAACCGACCAATCATTTGGATATGCGCTCCAAAGATGTGTTAAAAGAGGCTCTCAAAGCTTTCACCGGTACGGCTGTCATTGTGTCGCATGACCGCGAGTTTTTAGACGGACTGGTTGATAAAGTATATGAGTTCAGTAATAAAAAGATTAGGGAACATCTTGGAGGTATTTATGATTTTCTACATCATAAAAAAATAGAGAGTTTGCAAGAACTTGAAATCAATATGCCTTCTTCGAAACCATTGCAAAGTCAGGATTTAAGTCCGCAGGAAAAGAATGTTTCTGATAATAAATTAAGCTATGAAGCGAGAAAAGAACAGAACAGAAAGATTAGAAAGGCTGAACGCGATGTGTCGGAGGTGGAGATGGAGGTTGAACAGTTAGAAGCAGCATTGAACGCAATGCAAGCTGAGTTGCAGCATCCTGAAAAAGCTTCAGACAGTGATTTTATTTTAAAATTGCACCAAAAGCAGCGGGCATTGGATCAGAAGATGTACGAATGGGAAATTTTGACGGAAATACTCAATAATTTAAAAACAGAATGATATGTCCGGTAAATTGTATCTTTTTCCTACTCACTTAGGTGATACTGAATTGTCACGAATACTTCCGGCTTTCAACCTTGAGTTGATTGGGAACATCAAGTATTTTATAGTGGAAGATATTCGCTCTGCACGTCGTTTCCTCAAGAAATGTAACAACGATATCAATATTGATGAACTGCATTTTTTTGAGTTGAACAAACGAACTGAAACCACAGAAATTCGTTCATTTATCTGTCCTTTATTGGCAGGTAATGATGTGGGAATTATTTCCGAAGCCGGCTGTCCTGCCATAGCCGATCCCGGAGCAGATGTTGTAGCCATAGCCCATCAACATAATATTCAGGTTGTTCCGTTAGTAGGCCCGTCATCTGTGTTATTGGCTTTAATGGCATCAGGGTTCAATGGACAAAGTTTTGCTTTCAATGGATACCTGCCGATTCCCAAAAACGAAAAATCGGATCTGCTTAAAAAGCAAGAACGAAAGATCTATACAGAAAATCAAACACAAATCTATATTGAAACGCCTTATAGAAATATGCAGACTTTTGCCGATATATTGAGTGCCTGTAAACCTGAAACTAAATTGTGCGTAGCTGCCGATTTGACTTTACCATCCGAATACATTCAAACTAAGTCCGTCGGGGCATGGCAAAAGAAGATGCCGGAATTAAACAAACGTCCTTGTGTGTTTGTTTTGTATAAATAACGGCGAGTTTTACGAGTTTACGCGTTGCGCGGTCCGGGTTCCGCGTTCAGGAGTTCTGGGGTCATGGATTAGAACTGATTGAATCTTTTATTAATTTCCTTATCCATCTCTTTTTCTTTTAAAGATTGACGTTTGTCGTGTCTCTTTTTACCTTTTGCGAGGCCAATCACGAGTTTAGCTAATCCTTTTTCATTGATAAACAAGTGAATAGGAATGATGGTCAGTCCGGTTTCCTTGGTGGCTCGATTCAGTTTATTCAATTCTTTTCTGTTCAGCAACAACTTTCTGTCACGGCGAACATCATGGTTGTTATATGTTCCGAAGAAATATGCGGCAATGTGTAAGTTTTTTACCCACAGCTCATTGTTGATAAACACGCAGTAAGTATCAGTCAGGGAAGCTTTGCCTTCGCGCAAGGATTTTATTTCCGTTCCGAAAAGCTGTATGCCGGCTGTATAACGTTCCTTTATTTCGTAATTGAACGTTGCCCGCTTGTTCTTGATTGATATGTTGGTACCACGATGCATTTTGGGGCTTTCTCAAAACAAATATTTAACTAAAAATTGACCACGCACCACGGAATTCAGAACACGGAGCACGGAACTCAGAACACAGAACTCGTGAACTCGAATATCGAAGCAGTAGTTGGGTACTTATAAGACACCGCTGCAAAATTACAGCTTTTTTCTCTAAGTTTCCTTACTTTCCCATTTTTCTTGTATAATAAGGTTTTTTGGAAAAAAACTCGTAAATTTGCTTGTCTTCTTACCAGAAAGGTAGAAGCTAAATTTCTCACAAGAAATTAAAGAAAATAAATATACAATAAGTTGAATGTACGCGTGTAGCCTGTGTAAATTTTTGTAATCGAGTCAGAACCGAAAAATGATCAAAGTAGGTTTTAAGGTAATTACTAAAATGTAGAGGTAGAATTCAACTCAGTTTAATTATTAAAATTATGTCTTCTGAAATAAAAATAAACGTTGTAGGATTGGTTTACAATCAGAATGTAGCCGGTACTTACGGTTTGGTGTTGGCAGAAGAAAGTGGGAATAGACGATTTTCTGTCATGATTGGAGAACCGGAAGCACAGTCCATCGCCTTACATATGAATAAGAAAAAATCTCCCCGTCCTTTGACACATGATTTGATTCTTACGCTGTTAAGTGTGTTCGGCACTAAGTTAGAAAAAGTCGTGATCTATGATATGGTTAACGATATATTTTATGCAGAATTGCATTTGAAAAAAGGAGAAACATCTATGGTTGTCGATTCGCGTACGTCAGATGCTATTGCATTAGCTGTTAGAGCAGAATGCGGAATTTTCATCAAAGAAAATATTATGGACATCGTTAGTGTTGAAATTGATTCTTCTGAATTAGAAAAATATGCCAAGGACCATGTTTCAGAAGTTGTTAAGCCTGAAGAACTCACTTCCGAAGAATTGGAAATGCTCTCTTTGGAAGATTTAGAGGAGCTTTTAAATATGGCGGTGAATGAAGAAAAATACGAGTTGGCAGTTAACCTTCGTGATACCATCCAAAGAAAAAAGAAAGCCTGAAAAAACATCTTGTTTTTCTTGTCAGATTCAAAAGAAAATAGTACTTTAGCCTGATTTTTTTTTGAAAAAATAAATACATCAGATGATTAATCCAGAAAGAATTATTAAGGTAAATATTGACGAAGAAATGAAGTCTTCGTACATTGATTATTCAATGTCAGTAATTGTATCTCGTGCGTTGCCGGATGTGCGGGACGGACTTAAACCGGTGCATCGTCGCGTGTTGTTTGGCATGAATGAATTGGGCAACAACTCGGACAAACCTTTTAAAAAATCTGCAAGAATTGTCGGGGAAGTAATGGGTAAGTTCCACCCCCATGGTGACTCGTCCATATACGGTACCTTGGTTAGATTGGCTCAACCCTGGTCCATGCGTTATCCTTTGGTTGACGGGGAAGGAAACTTCGGCTCTGTTGACGGTGATAACCCGGCAGCTATGCGTTATACCGAAGCGCGCTTGCGCAAGATAGCGGAAGAAATGCTGATTGACATCAACAAGGATACTGTTGATTTTCAATTCAACTTTGATGATACCATCAAAGAACCGGTAGTATTGCCGGCTCGCATCCCTAACTTGCTGGTCAACGGTTCATCCGGTATTGCAGTGGGAATGGCAACCAATATGGCTCCCCACAATATCTCGGAAGTGATTGATGCAACAGTAGCCTATATTGATAATAATGATATTGAAATTGCAGAACTGATAAAATATGTAAAAGCGCCTGACTTTCCGACAGGTGGTACCATTTATGGTTATGCCGGGGTGAGAGAGGCTTTTGAAACCGGACGGGGGCGTGTAGTTATTCGTTCTAAAGTTGACATTGAAGTAGATAACTCCGGTAGAGAAAAAATTGTCGTTCATGAAATTCCCTATCTGGTTAATAAGGCTGAATTAATTCGCTCCATTGTTTCCTTGATTGAGGATAAACGTATAGATGGTATCTCACATATCAACGATGAATCCGACCGTGAAGGTATGCGCATCGTTATCGACATAAAAAGAGATGCGAACTCCGGCGTTGTCTTGAATACTTTGTATAAATTTACTGCTTTGCAGTCCTCTTTTAGTGTTAACAACATTGCCCTGGTGAACGGAAGGCCACAATTGCTTAATCTGAAAGATCTTATCAAATATTTTGTAGATCATCGTCATGATGTGGTTATTCGGCGTACGCAATTTGAACTGGCTGAGGCAGAGAAGCGTGCACATCTCCTGGAAGGTTTTATGATTATCCTTGATAATTTGGATGAAGCCATTCAAATCATACGCAATTCAAAAACACCTGACGAAGCACGTACTCGTTTGATGGAGAGGTTCGGTTTATCGGAAATTCAATCCCGTGCTGTGGTAGAAATGCGTTTGCGTCAACTTACGGGGATGGAGCAAGATAAGTTGCGTGCTGAATACGAAGAAGTATTGAGTCTAATTGAAAATTTGAAAGAAATTTTAGCAAAGGTTGAGCTACGCATGGCAATCATCAAAGACGAATTGTTAGAGGTGAAAGCTAAATTTGGTGATGAGCGCCGTACCGACATTGTATATGCTTCTGAAGAATTCAATCCTGAAGATTTTTATGCTGATGAAGAAATGGTGATAACCATTTCAAGATTTGGTTATATCAAGCGGACAGCTTTGGTAGAATTCCGTGCTCAGGGCAGGGGAGGAATAGGTTCAAAAGGAAGTGATTCGCGGGATGATGACTTCATTGAATATATTTATCCGGCATCCATGCATAATACCATGCTGTTCTTCACGCAGAAAGGTAAATGTTATTGGTTGAAAGTATATGAGATACCGGAAGGCAGTAAAAACTCAAAAGGCAGGGCTATTCAAAATTTGTTGAATATTGATTCTGATGATAAAGTAAATGCTTTTATCAGGGTAAAAGGGTTAGATGATGAAGAATACATCAATTCTCACAACATTATTTTCTGTACAAAAAATGGAATTGTGAAGAAAACTTTGCTGGAAGCTTATTCTCGTCCGCGCGTCAACGGTATAAATGCCATCACCATCAGAGAAGATGACCAGGTGATTCAGGTACGCCTGACAGATGGAGATACGGAAATCATCATGGCCAATCGGAACGGACGCGCCATTCGTTTCCATGAATCTGCAGTACGTCCCATGGGCAGAACTGCTACCGGTGTAATCGGCATGAGATTGGATGATGACGGACAAGATGAAGTTATCGGTATGATTTGTGTTCCAAAGGATTCCCATGATACTGTTATGGTGGTTTCTCAGCACGGATACGGTAAGCGTACTCCTTTAGATGACGAAGATGGTAATCCTATTTATCGCATCACCAATAGAGGTGGTAAAGGTGTCAAAACCATGAACATCAACGAAAAAACAGGTAAGCTCGTTTCCATTAAAAATGTCAATGATGATAATGACCTGATGATCATTAATGTGTCGGGAATAGTCATTCGATTGCATGTAGCAGATATAAGCGTAATGGGTAGGGCAACGCAAGGTGTTCGGTTAATCAATCTTGAAAAGCGAAACGATGAGATTGCTTCTGTATGTAAGGTGTTAACAGAAACCGAGGAAGATATTGATGAGGGCGATGTACATGATGATGTTGATAATAACATGAATGAAGAAAATAATGATATTCGTCCGGATGAAACTTAAAATGATGAGGAATGAATATTCTCGATGTTGATATTGAGCAACATGGATTGTGTAAAAGAAGATCAAACTATATTTTTGAAAATGAAATTAACAATAAATAATTTTTTAAATTTTAAAATTATGAAAAAAGTAATTTTTTCGCTTGTACTGCTTTTGACAGTTACAACAGCTTTTGGTCAAAAGAAAAATGTGTCCAAAGCCAGAAATTTGGCTTTGATGGAGACCCCGGATTTTAAAGGTGCCAGGGAAGCAATCTTGCCGGCTTTGGAAGACCCTTCAACCGCTACAGATGCCAAAACATGGCATGTTGCCGGATTGATTGGCTATAAGGAAAATGAAGAATATTTCAAACAAATGGCTTTAGGTAAAGATGTTGATTTTGTAAAAAAAGGAAAGATAGTCATGGAGTCCTATCAATATTTTTTAAAAGCTTATGAATTAGATCAAAATAGTTACAATAAGAAAGGTAAAAAACTTAAACCTAAATTTGAAAAAGATATCAAGAATAAAATCAAAGAGTATTTTGATGAAAAACATAATCTCTTTTATTATGCAGCTACCCTTTTTGATGAGAAAAAAGATTATGCAGCAGCCATGAAAGCTTTTGATACTTATCTTGAAATTCCGCAGTTGCCGTTCATGAAAGATGTTGTAACCATTGACTCAACCTACAATCAAGTGAAGTACTTTAATGCGCTCGCTGCCAGAAATTTGGAAATGTGGGATAGAGCCATTGAAATACACGAAGAAATAAAAGACGGTGATTATGAGACGGCAAATATCTATAAACTGCTTTATGAAGAGTATGTGCAGTTAAAAGATACCGTAAGTTTTTTGAGAACATTAAAAAGCGGATTTGAGAAAATGCCCGAAGACCCTTGGTTCATTCAAAACTTGATCAATTATTATTTGTCTAATAACTTGACAGATGAATCTAAAATGTATATTGATAAAGCCATTGAAATGTCACCCAATGAAGCAGTCTATTATTATATCAAAGCAAAAATTTATGAAATAGAAGAAGATGATGCAAATGCCAGGTTGTTTTATAATAAAACCCTTGAATTGGATCCCAACTATGCAGATGCACATGCCGGATTAGGTGTTTTAATCATTAATCAAGGTGAAAAAATATTAGATGATGCAGCGTATAAATCTGATAAAGAATACAATTTAGCCAGAGAACAGGCAAATGCACTGTTTAAATCGGCAATTGCCTATTTTATAAAAGCCAGTGAGATTAATCCGGAAGAAACTATATATAAAAGAAACCTCAGAACCTTGTACTATCGCTTAGATATGAGCAAGGAGCTTGAGGAAATAGAGAAAGAATTGGGTTATTAAAAAGTTATAGTTAAGATTTACGTTTGAATCAAAAAGGGTCTGGTGTTTGAACACCAGACCCTTTTTGTAGCGGGAACGAGAGTTGAACTCGTGACCTTCGGGTTATGAATCCGACGCTCTAACCACCTGAGCTATCCCGCCGTCCGTAAAAACGAGTGCAAAGATAAGATATTTCAGTAATATCGCAAACTGAAACTTTAAAATATTTACAATTTCTTATTCCCTATCTTTGGTAGATTGGGGAGGTGGTTTTGTTAGTTTGAAGCTGATTATTTGTACTTCATCCCCAAGTTCTTCATCACAAACGCCCATACATCGGTTTGTGCATCAATAATTTTACTAATGGGTTTCCCGGCACCATGACCGGCTTTCACATCAATTCTGATGAGGGTGGGGGTGTGACCTACATGAAGTTCTTGTAAAGTGGCTGCAAATTTAAAAGAATGTGCCGGCACAACCCTGTCGTCATGATCGCCTGTAGTAATCAGAGTTGCAGGATAAGCGGTTCCTGCTTTTAAATTATGTAGCGGAGAGTAGCCCAATAGGTATTCAAACATTTCCTGACTATCTTCAGCAGTACCGTAATCAGTAGCCCATGCCCAGCCGATGGTAAATTTTTGATACCTCAGCATGTCTAGAACACCAACTTCCGGAATGGCTACGGCAAATAGATCGGGGCGTTGAGTCATGCAAGCTCCAACCAGCAAACCACCGTTGGAGCCGCCGTTGATTGCAAGCTTTTTGGAGTTGGTATAATTTTCTGCAATCAAGTATTCCGCTGCAGCAATGAAATCATCAAAAACATTTTGCTTTTGCATCTTAGTGCCGGCTTTGTGCCATGATTCTCCGTACTCACCACCTCCACGCAAATTGGCGATTGCATATACTCCTCCTTGTTCCAAGAAAGGAATGCGGCTTACTGAAAAGCCGGGTAACAAACTGATGTTGAAACCTCCGTATCCGTATAGCATGGTCGGGTTTTTCCCGTTCTTCTTCAATCCTTTTTTATAGATGATGCTCATAGGGACTTGGGTACCGTCTTTAGAAGTATAAAATACCTGCTCGCTAATAAAATCTTCGGCATTGAAAGATATTTCTGACTTACGGAACAATTCGGCTTTATTTTCCGCCACATCATACCTGTATATTGTTGATGGATAAGTGTAGGAAGTAAACATATAGAATGCCTCATTGTCGTCATATTTGCCGGAGATGCCGACTGTACCGATCGTTGGTAATTTGATCTCATGTAGCAACTGACCGGAGGTATCGTAAGCATAAAGGCGGTTGGAGGCATCCTGCAAATAATTGACGAAAAGTTGTCCGCCAATTAAACTGACGTTTTCGATTACATGTTTACTTTCAGGAATGAGTGTTTCCCAGTTTTTAAGTTGAGGCTGAGCAGGGTCAACTACCATCAATTGCTGATTGGGAGCTTGGTAGTTGGTGAGCACATAAATCTTACCCTCATAATGGTCAATGATTCTAAAATCTGAATTAAACCCGGGTGCAATCAGTACAGCTTTTGTCTTTGGTTTCGTTAAATCTTTGAGCCATAAGGAGTTTCCGGAGGTGGACTCAGTTTCCATGATAAAAAGGAATTTTTCATCTTCCGAAACACCTGCATAATAATTTCTGAGTGCATATTCTTTGTTTTCGAAAACAATTTTGTCTTGTGTTTGATTATCACTTAAGCGATGATAAAACACTTTGTGATATTCATTTTTATTGGAATATTCTTTTCCCGATTCGGGTTTATCATAAGCTGAGTAATAGAAGCCGTTTCCTTGCCATGAGATTCCTGAAAACTTTACCCACTCAATATGATCCGGCAGTAGCCAGCGTGTAGCAACCTCCATAACAAAAATCTCATTCCAGTCGGAACCGCTTTTAGAGATGCTATAAGCCAAATATTTTCCGTCTTTAGAGAAAGATGCCTGTGACAAAGCTATGGTTCCGTCAGTTGAAAGTTTGTTGGGGTCTAACAATATTGTAGGCTCTGCCGTTAAAGAATCAAGTTCGTAAAGCACGCTCTGGTTCTGCAAGCCGTCATTTTTATAGAAGTAGTATTTGTTATTGATTTTTTGCGGATAGCCGTATTTGGGATAATTCATCAATTCCGTCAATCTTTCTCGCAACTTATCTCTGAAAGGGATTTTTTCTAAATAGCTGTAAGTAAGCTGATTTTGTGCGATAACCCATTCTTCTGTTTCCTGCGATCTGTCATCTTCCAACCATCGATACGGGTCGTTCACCTGGGTACCCCAATAATCATCACTGACATTTTCTTTCCTGGTCTCGGGGTATTGAAGATTGTTTTTTTGATTACAACTAAACATGATAAGTGTGAAAAAGAATATTTTAAAAAAAGTTTTCATAAAATGTGTTTTTTGCTTGAATATTTACTTTTGAGACAGCCCCCACAAAATTACAAGAAAATACTAATAAGTCCAACGGCAGGCGAAAAAAATAATTTTGCAGTTGTGTTGATAATCTTTGTTCAAAGATGATGGTTGGATTGATAAAAATGACTATCTTGCGAAAGTTTAAATCCATGCCTTATGAAGAAGAAAAAATTTAAAATAGAATACCCACTCAGCAATTCATCTCTTTCTGTTTTATGGGATAGCATCAGCACTGTTTACGGCTTGTCTGAATGGTTTGCAGATGATGTAAATGTAGATGAAAAAGAATTCATTTTTAGATGGGAAAATTTTGAACAAAAAAAAGCATATTTACTACATTCAAAAGCAAATTATTCCATTCGTTTTCAATGGGAAGAAGACAAAGGCGGTGAAGCATATTTTGAAATGCGCATCGTAACCTCTGAGTTGTCCAATGATTTGGTGTTGCTCGTGACTGATTTTGCCAAAGAAGACGATATTGAAGATGCTATTCTTTTGTGGGATCATCAGGTTGAAACGCTCAAAAGAGTTAAAGGCATGTAGTGAAGCTGACTTGTCTGTGTTCCGTGTTCTGTGTTCTGTGCTCCGTGTTCCGAGGTAATACTTAGCTTTTAAAGTTGAATTTAACATAATACATCTTGTTGTTTGTTTACATACTACCAATGAGCCGGTGTTTTAATTGTTTGACTTTTGTTTTTTGAACAAAAAACATGTAATTTTGTGGGTTAAAGCAAACCGGCATGTCTTTCATTAAAAAGATTGATTCATACATCCTCAAGCGCTTTTTAGTTCTATTAGTGATGACGTTTCTTATCGTCATCTTTATCTTGCTGATGCAGTTTTTGTGGAAACACTTTGAAGACTTGATAGGTAAAGGTGTCGGGTGGAGTGTATTGGCAGAGCTTTTTGTTTATGCCACCATGACCTTGGTCCCGTTGGCTTTGCCATTGGCTCTTTTGCTGGCTTCTTTGATGACTTTCGGTAATTTGGGTGAAAGTTTTGAGCTGACCGCCATGAAATCATCAGGTATTTCTTTGTTTAGGATTATCCGTCCCCTGGTTATCCTAGTGGGCTTCATTGTGGTGGCTGCGTTTTTCTTTTCCAATCATATTCTACCGAAATCACAGCGTGACATGTACACGCTTTTGTTTTCTATACGCCATAAATCCCCTGAATTGGATGTGCCTGTCGGCGAGTTCTATTCCGGCATCAACGGTGTTAATTTATATGTGCGTGGTAAAGATAAAAACATCCTTAAAGATTTAATGATATATGATTTTTCCAACGGATTCAATAATGCTACTGTATTGCTTGCAGATTCCGGAAAAATCCAGCTTACCAATGATAAGAAACACTTGTTGTTGACTTTATATAATGGAGAAAGTTTTGAAAATCTGAGGGAACAGAAAATGTCCAGTCCCGACAACATTCCGTATCGCAGAGAATCATTTTTGCTGAAAGAAGTGTTGTATGATTATGATTCCGATTTTAATCGTTATGATGAATCTTTATTGCAAGACCGGCATATCAGTAAGAACATCAAAGAACTGTCTCGTTCGATAGATTCCATCAAACTGATTGTACAGGAAAGGAGCGAGTCGCAGGTACAAGAAATGCTGGACAGCCGGTATTTTGGATTCTCCGGAAGGCATAGGAATGCTTTGTTCCTTCCGAATCCTGAAAAGTCTTATAGTCAATATGATATAGATAGTGCATTTATCAATCAAACCAATGCTGAAATTGAAATATCGATTAACCATGCGATGGAACGTGCCAAAAATATGACAGATCATATCACATACAACAAGTTTCTGTTGGGGGAACCTCAAATGAATATGAACAGTCACAGTGCCGAATGGCACAGGAAATTTTCTCTGTCTTTTGCATGTTTGATTTTCTTTTTTATCGGTGCTCCTTTGGGAGCCATCATTCGCAAAGGGGGCTTTGGCTTTCCGGTGGTTATTTCAGTATTGATGTTTGTGGTTTATTACATCATAGACTTGACCGGTTATAAAATGGCAAGGGAAAATATCTGGGAAGCTTATCAGGGTATGTGGCTCAGCTCGGCTGTATTGTTCCCCATCGGTGTTTTTCTGACATACAAGGCAGCAAAAGATGCCACATTATTTAATCCGGATACCTATATTAAATTATTTCAAAATATTAAAAATAAAATTTTAAAATTCATCGGAAGACCAGAGGAAGAAGAATTTAAATACAATCAATAAATAAAAAATGGATAAAATTTTAGATACGATTGAAGAAGCCATTCAGGACATCAAAGACGGTAAAATAGTTATGGTTGTGGATGATGAAGATCGTGAAAATGAGGGCGATTTTATTTGTGCTGCAGAAAAGATAACTCCGGAGATGGTTAATTTTATGATCAAGGAAGGGCGAGGTCTTCTGTGTGCTCCTTTGACAGAAGAGCGGTGTGCCGAGTTGGATTTGGATATGCAGGTTGTTGACAATACCTCCATTCATGCTACGCCTTTTACAGTCAGTATCGACAAACTTGAAGGTTGTACAACGGGAGTTTCGGCGTACGATCGTGCAGCAACTGTTCGGGCATTATGTGATCCTGCTTCCAGGCCCGAAACATTTGGTCGTCCGGGACATATTTTTCCTTTGCGTGCCAAATCACGTGGTGTCATACGCAGGGCAGGACATACGGAAGCAGCCGTTGATTTAGCCAGATTAGCCGGATTATATCCCGCCGGAGCTTTGATTGAAATAATGAATGAAGATGGAAGCATGGCGCGTCTTCCTAATTTGTTGAAATTGAGGGAGAAGTTTAATATTAAAATTATAAGCATTGAAGACTTAATTGCTTATCGTCTCAAAACGGAGTCTTTAATTGAAAAGGGTGTAGAAGTAAAACTGCCGACCGCTTACGGTAATTTTAGATTGATACCTTTCCTTCAGAAATCCAACGGCTTGGAGCACGTTGCCTTGATTAAAGGTAGCTGGAAACCAGATGAACCTATTCTTGTGCGCGTACATTCTTCTTGTGTTACAGGCGATATATTTGGGTCGTTGCGTTGCGAGTGCGGCGAACAACTGCATTTGGCTATGCAGATGATAGAAAAAGCAGGTAAAGGTGTGATAGTCTATATAAAACAAGAAGGGCGAGGAATAGGATTGATGAATAAAATCAAAGCCTATAAATTGCAAGAAGAAGGTTTGGATACGGTTGATGCAAATCTCCACCTTGGCTTTAAAGCCGATGAACGTGATTATGGGGTGGGAGCGCAAATATTGAGAAGTATTGGCGTGACCAAATTCAAATTGATGTCTAATAATCCTGTGAAGCGAATCGGTTTGGAAGCCTACAATCTGACTATTGTAGAGAATGTGCCGTTAATTGTTAAACCTAATCCTTATAATAAGTTTTACATGGAAACTAAAAAAAACAGGATGGGGCATGAATTACAGGAATAAGCATTTTTTTGCTAAATTTGTGATTAGTTGAAAAAATAATCTATTTTTGTAACACAAAACTCAAGCAATCAATTAGAAAGAATTTGCAATAAAATTTTTTCTTAAAAAATACCGAACATGGATCCACGTGACAAAGTTAATGATGTAGATGCTGTAAACAAGAATTCATCTAAAGAATCCCTTAAGGAAGAATCTTTACAAAAAGTTGATTCAACTCAAGAAATTGTTGAGGCTGCGGAACAAACCGTTGATGCGGAAAAAGAATCTGCTAATACAATTGAGCAAGCTGTTGAACCAATTCAGGAAAAAGCTGATGAACCGGTCGTCAAAAAAGCAACCAAGCAGAAATCGAAAGCACCTGAACAAGTTGCAGAAACAGTTGAACAACAAGCCGAAGAAGCGCCTAAAAAACCTGTAGTGAAAACGAAGCCAACTGCAGATGCAGTAGAACAGGTTAAAGAAACACCTGAACAGGCTGTGGATTTAAACGCTTTTTCCCGACAGGAACTGGTTGATCATTTGCGGCAACTATTGACCCAGGAGATAACCGAAATCAAGCAAGAGGTTGATTTAGTAAAGCAACTTTTCTATAAAAAGCTAAAAGCTGAAAATGAAGAGAAGAAAAAAGAATTTCTTGAATCCGGAGGTGAAGAACTTGAATATCAATCTATCAAAGATGGTTTAGATGAAGAGTTGAAATCATTGCTTGGCGATTATAAGTCTAAAAGAGCTTCATTAAAAGCTAAGTTGGAGGCTGACAAAGAACAGAATCTGTTGGAAAAACAACACATCCTTGACAGGATGAAAGTGCTTGTAGAAAGCAATGATGATGTTTCGTCTTTTATCAGTGAGTTCCGTGATTTACAGCGTAAATGGAAGACGATTGGTCATGTGTCGCCTGAGTTTACGAATGAGTTATGGAAATCTTACAATAATCTTCAGGAAACATTTTGGGATTTGGTGAAGATCAACAAAGAACTTCGGGAATATGATTTTAAAAAGAATTTGGAAGCCAAGACTGAACTATGTGAAGAAGCAGAGCGTTTGGCGGAAGAAGAGGATGTGCTTTCTGCATTTAATCAGTTGCAGAAGTTGCACGACGACTGGCGTGAAACAGGACCTGTAGCACGTGAGTATCGCGAACAAATCTGGAATCGCTTCAAAGCTGCCTCTGCCATTATCAATCGCAAACATCAGGGGCATTTTGATGATGTCAGGAAAATTGAAGAAGAAAATTTACGCTTAAAGATTGCCTTGTGTGAAAAGGTTGAGGCATTCGACGTTTCTTCTCTCAGCACTTATAAGGCTTGGGATGATGCTACAAAAGTAATTTTTGGGTGGCAGGAAGAATGGCGTTCGATTGGTTTTGCTCCCAGAAAAATGAACCATAAAGTTTTCGACAGATATCGCAAGGCCTGTGATGTCTTTTTTGATGCAAAATCCGAGTTTTACAAATCTACTAAAGGTTTGTTGAACGAGAATTTAGAGAAAAAAATAGCTTTATGTGAGCAGGCCGAACAATTAAAGGATAGTACAGACTGGAAAGAAACAACCGAAACTTTGATTCGCTTGCAAAAAGAGTGGAAAACCATTGGTCCGGTTCCAAGGAAATTTTCAGATGAAATCTGGAAGCGTTTTATTGGTGCATGTGATTATTTTTTCGAACAAAAGAAAAAGAATATGGGTGGACAACGCAAGGTTGAGTTGGAGAATTTAAAGTTCAAACAAGAGTGTATTCAGAAAATAAACGCCTTAGATACGGTAACTGATAAAAGTCCCGAAGAAATTTTGCTCATGCTCAAAGAATATATTGCCGAATGGAATGAACTTGGGTATGTTCCTTACAGGGATAAAGATAAGATTTATAAAGAATACCGTGCTGCCATAGATAAAATGTTTGAAAAACTCAACGTGGATGCCAATCAGCGCCGTTTAGACACGTTTAAAACAAACTTGAAAGATATGTCTTTGAAGGGTGAGAATAAACTGTTGCGCGAACGAGAAAAGCTGATGCGTGTGTATGAGCATCTGAAATCAGAAATTGCTACCTATGAAAACAATATCGGTTTTTTATCTTCAACCAATAAGAAAGGTTCAGGTTTGATTAAAGAAATGGAACGTAAAATTGAATCATTGAAGGAAGAAGCAAGACTCGTGGAACAAAAAATTTCCATGATTGATGATAGTCTGTAAGTGTCATCATCCATCATCATAATTATCATCCATGAATTAAATATGACTTATTATGCAGAGGACAACCATTATTGATTTACTGAATGACAGTGTAAAGAAATTTTCGGATAATCCGTTTTTATGGGAAAAAACCAAGGATAAGTTTGAACCCACTACTTACAAAGAGACTAAACAACAAGCACATGTGTTGGCTGCCGGACTAATCAGTTTAGGCGTTCAGAAAGGGGATAAAGTAGCTTTATTATCTGAAGGAAGGAACGCCTGGATAATTGGGGAGTTAGGCATTTTATTGACAGGTGCTATCAATATTCCGCTGTCTGTCAAATTAGAAGAAAGCAATGATTTGATTTTTCGCTTGCTTCATTCCGAAGCTAAATACATCATGGTTTCAGGTGGGCAATTAAAGAAAATACAAACCATCATCAATGATTTGCCATTGGTAAAGACAGTAATAGTATTAGACGTACAAGCTAAATATCAGGAAAAAGAAATCAGTTACAAAAACCTTATCAAACAAGGAAAGGAATATCTGAAAAAACATCCGAAAGCTGTTGAGGAACGTGCTGCTACTATTTTGCCGGATGATTTGGCCAATATTAGTTATACTTCCGGTACGACCGCCGATCCTAAAGGCATCATGCTGACACATCGAAATTATACGGCCAATGTTGAGCAAGCCCTGACTTTGATGTCCATTCCAACTACTTATAAAACGCTGATTATATTGCCCCTTGACCATTGTTTTGCGCATGTTGCCGGGTTCTATAGTTTTATGGCGAGTGGAGCGAGCGTTGGTACGGTTCAAGTTGGTAAAACGGGCATGGAGACCTTGAAAAGTATCCCTGTCAACATCAAAGAGTTAAAGCCTAACTTGTTGCTAAGTGTACCGGCTTTAGCTAAAAGTTTCAGAAAAAATATTGAGTCGAATATACGGGCAAAAGGACCGTTCGTTGAAAAGCTGTTCAATCTTGCGATGAAAATGTCGTATTCCTATAATAAAGAGGGATATAACAAGGGTAGGGGATTGCAAATCCTTAAAAAACCGATTTTAGCTTTGTTTGATAAAATATTGTTTTCCAAAGTACGTGAAGCTTTTGGCGGGGAGTTAGATTTCTTTATCGGGGGCGGTGCTTTGTTGGATATTGACTTGCAGAGATTCTTTTATGCCATCGGCATTCCTATGTTCCAAGGATATGGCTTGTCGGAAGCCACACCTGTGATTTCATCCAATGGTTTAAAACGTCATAAATTAGGTTCTTCCGGTGCTTTGGTAAAGTACATGGATTTAAAGATTTGTGATACGGACGGTAAGAAATTACCTAATTATGAAAAAGGAGAGATTGTTATTCGTGGTGAAAATGTGATGGCAGGATACTATAAAAATGAGAAAGCCACCGCTGAAACCATCAAAGACGGATGGTTATATACCGGAGATATGGGTTATATGGATGATGATGGTTTTCTGTATGTGGTAGGTCGCTTCAAAAGTCTGTTGATATCTAGTGACGGTGAAAAATACAGTCCGGAAGGTATTGAAGAATCACTGGCCGATAACTCAAAATTGATTGAGCAAGTTGTTTTGTACAATGATCAAAAACCATATACTTCAGCTTTGATAGTACCTAACCAGGAGGCTTTGAAACAAGTTGTAGCAAAAGAGGGCCTTGATTGGAATACTGTTGAAGGTAAAACTTTTGCTCTGAATTTATTGCAAAAAGAGGTCGATGCATACAAGTCAGGAGGTAAATTTGAAGGCAGTTTTCCGGAACGTTGGCTTCCTGCTGCCATTGCCGTAGTTGGAGAACCTTTCACAGAAAAGAACGGATTGGTCAACAGTACCATGAAAATTGTGCGCGGAAAAGTTGAAAAAAAATATGAAGACCGCATTCAAAAATTGTATGAGGCTGGTGCCAGGGAAATTGTAAATGATGATAATCTTGCTGCTTTAAGTTGATTTTTTTAATATATCTATATTGTTTTCAGATATTACTGACACACTTTCTCTTAAAGTTATATTTGGTAGCACGACCGACGATCTCGTCCAATAAATTGAAAAATGAAGTGGGATGTGGGCAAATGCCTTGGGGTTTTACTTGTTAAAGTAATTTAAAACCTCTATGTCAAATAAAAACTATTGTACCTTTGTGTTTTTCAAGTTCTTTAACAAGAATAAAGTAATAATAAACTGTTTTACTCAACCAAAATCATAAACATCTTAAAATCAAATAATAAATGAAATTCATTACACCATATCTGTTGTGGTTCGCGTTGGCCATTGCTGTCTTAACCGTAATTTTCCGATATTTTTTAAGTTACGGAATAGAACACGACTCCGGAGCAATCATTACCGCTTCGGCAACAATTTACGGATTTCTTATGTTCGGTTTGGGATGGTATTTCGGACATAAAGACGAGAAGTATTTACCCATATACGACATCGGGTTCAGGTTTCATTTAACAACCTATTTGGTTTACAATGCTATAACACTGCTGTGGGTAGGACTCGGGTTCGGTTCTCAATATGAAGATTTGAATATATCAATTCATATACTAATATATTGGGGTATACTCCTACTGATACATTTTATATTCTTCCTTTGGTCGCGCAAAAACTCGATAAAAAACCTGGACAAAGATGACCTTTTCGAGTAAGATTCCTTACTGTTTTTTAGTTGAATATTCGTTTTGAAACAACCCTAAATCCCTCTTCATTTTTTTGGCTTGACACAAAAAAAACGAAGCATTTGGCACTTCTAAGACACCTTGCGGGTTTTTGTTAAATATGTACTTTTGAGACAGCCCCGAAACGTAAAAACAGAGACGCCACATTGTGACGTCTCTATAACAATAAATACAAAAATGCAATCAAAATGAATTAAACAAAATTGCACGATACATTGTAAATAATTCCTATAATTTAAACACCATCACCAAAATAACTTAATATTTATTTTGTTAAATTAACTTAAAATTGATTGTCGGATAAAAACTATTAGTACTTTTGTACTATTCAAGTTGTTTAATACAAATAAAGTAATAATGAAAAAAGACAAATTGCTGGATGAATTATTGCTTTCCTGGGAGAACACCTATAAGAAAGGGCAGTTGACGCTCTGGATTTTTATGGCGCTTCAGGAAAGCAAGAAATATGTCGATGAAATTAAAAGCTTCATTGAGGAAAAATCGAACGGCACAATTACATGCGAGGAGCAGAGTCTGTATCGGTCATTGAGAAAATTTGAAGTTATCGATGTACTGGCTTATGACCTCCAAGAGGGCAACAAAGGTCCCGATAGGAAGTATTATTATATGACCGATCTGGGACAGGAACTTTTCGATCGATTCGTGGATAGAAATATTAAATTGTTCCACTCAACCGAAATTATAAACATCTTAAAGCTAAATAAATAAATGAAAACCATCACGTCGTATTTATTGTGGTATGCATTGACCGTTGCCGTATTAACCATAATTTTCAGATATTTTTTGAGCTTTGGAATAGAAAATAACTCAACAGCCATCATTACCGTTTCGGCAACAATTTACGGATTTCTGATGTTCGCTTCGGGGTGGTATTTCGGACATAAAGACGAGGAATATTTACCTATATATGATATCGGATTCAGATTCCATTTAACAACCTATCTGGTTCATGGTGCAATAACGTTGCTGTGGATAGGACTGGGGTTTTGTTCCAAAAACGAAGACACAGATATATCAGTTAATATACTTATTTACTGGGGCATACTGCTGCTGATACATTTTCTATTCTTCCTCTGGTCGCGTAAAAAGACTATAAAAAACCTGGACAAAGATGACCTTTTCGAGTAAGAAACCACAATCGAATAACAAAGAAACTCAAAAATTTTAAAAATTAATTTCAATATGAAACTCAAAAATTACAATCTCAGACTTTTATGTTTGACGCTCCTAATGATGATAGGAGCAAGCGGCTTATATGCCATAGATTATCTGTGTTTTACCGCCGAGGAAGCGGGTTCTGTAAGCTTAAGTGTAAACGGAAGTATCTCCGCCGATATCTGGACCAGTGCGGATAGTATCAACTGGGCAAACTACACGTTCGGAGCGCAAATTGATCTCTTGAAAGACGAAAAAGTTTATTTCAAAGGCAATTACCGGGGTAGCGGAGGCGGGAATTATGCTTCGTTTGTAATGTCGGGCAAGATAAGTGCCTCGGGTAATATAATGACACTGACCGACGGCGGTACTCCGACCCTTTCGTTGGCAGAAAAAGACTCTTGTTTCTACAGACTTTTCTATAACTGTGGAGCCTTGACCACCGCACCCGAACTTCCCGCTACTACGCTGGCATCACGCTGCTACGCACAAATGTTCTTCGGTTGCACGAATCTTACCGCTGCACCTGCGTTGCCTGCACTTGACTTAGAAACAAGATGTTACTTTGGGATGTTCTTGAACTGTACCAAGCTAACCGCCGCACCCACGTTGTCGGCAACCGACCTGGCAGATTACTGCTATGCCCAGATGTTCAGAGGCTGTACCGGCTTAACTGCAGCACCTAAATTAACTGCTACCACCATGCCGGAAGGTTGCTATTTTAATATGTTCAATGGCTGCACCGGACTAACCACTGCGCCGGAATTGCCTGCCACTACTTTGGCAAAAGGCTGCTACATGGAAATGTTTAAAGCTTGTACTGAACTGACTGCTGCACCCGCACTGTCAGCCGAGACGTTGGCAGATATCTGCTACGCATATATGTTCGAAGGTTGCACCAAGCTGACTGCCACCCCCGACCTACCTGCTACTACCTTAGCTATGGGATGCTATGACTTTATGTTCTATAATTGTACAGGTTTGGAAGCGACACCTGCTCTGCTGCCTGCTACTACGTTGGAAGAGCGATGTTATGAAGGCATGTTCGCCGGTTGTACAAGCTTGACCACAGCACCGAAACTTTCGGCTACGCAAATGGCAAGACACTGCTGCGACAGGATGTTCGAAGGTTGTACAGCACTAACTACCCCACCCGAATTGCCGGCAACTAACCTGGCTGAAGGATGCTATTGCTGGATGTTCTGGAATTGCACGGGCTTGGAAACAGCACCCGCTTTGCCTGCCACCACCCTGGCAGAGTACTGCTATGAAGGCATGTTCGAGAACTGCACAAGCTTGAAAACAGCACCCGCACTGCCTGCCACCACCTTGATGAAAAGCTGCTATTACAAGATGTTCCTCGACTGTACCGAATTGGAAACCGCACCCGTCCTGCCTGCCACTACCTTGGCAGAAACATGCTACAAGGAAATGTTCAAAGGCTGTAGCAAACTGAATTACCTTAAAGTAAACTTCACCTCATGGACAGATGCTACCAATCCCACCTTGGACTGGGTGAAGGATGTATCAGCTACCGGCACATTTGTATGTCCTGAGAGCTTGGATGTCTCTGTCAAAGATGCATCACATGTACCGGTAAATTGGACTGTTGAGACCACTCCGGCCGTCAGTGTTGATTATCTCTGTTTTACTGCTGAAGAAGCGTATTCTTCCGTAAAACTAAGTGTACCCACAAGTATCACCGCCAATATTCAAACCAGTACGGATGGTGTTACTTGGACGAACTACGTGTCCGAAACAAACATCACTCTCAGTAATAAAGGCGATAAAGTCTATTTCAAGGGTGATTATCGAGGAACCGGAACTTATACTCGTGCCAGGTTTATTATGACGGGCAAGATCGCTGCCTCGGGCAATGTGATGACATTGACCGACGGTGACAGTCCGACCACTTCACTGGCGGGCAAAGACTATTGTTTCAACGCACTATTCTCCGGTTGTGAATCCAGTCTGATTACGGCACCAGAACTGCCGGCAGACACCCTGGCGCCCTATTGCTACTCGAATATGTTTTGGGGTTGCACAGGACTGACTGCCGCACCTGCTCTACCGGCAAGCAAGTTAGCAGACCACTGCTATAACTATATGTTCCTTAACTGTACGGGACTGACCGCTGCACCCGCCCTGACTGCCGAGACGCTTGCAACAAACTGCTATAGAAACATGTTCGATGGTTGCACAAAACTGACTACCGCACCTCAACTTCCTGCTACCACGCTGGCAGAAACCTGCTACGCATATATGTTCAGAAACTGCACCGGTCTAATTAACCCACCTATCCTGCCTGCCGACACCTTGGCATTGGGATGCTATAGAAACATGTTCGAAGGTTGCACAGGATTGGCCGCCGCACCCGAACTGCCGGCCGATACTTTGGAGTTTTACTGCTATGACGGTATGTTCGAGGGCTGCACCAACCTGACCGACGCACCTGCTCTGCCGGCAACCAAACTGGCAAACTATTGCTACAACGATATGTTCAAGGGTTGTACGGAGCTGACCGATGCACCGGTATTGCCGGCTACCCGAATGCCTGTTCACTGCTACAGCGGGATGTTTTCCGAGTGCACCAACCTGACTGCTGCACCCGAACTGCCGGCCGAAACTTTGGCTAATGGATGCTATGCCGGAATGTTCACAGATTGTAAGAGGTTGAAAACGGCACCCGCCCTGCCGGCCACCGAGTTGGCAATATACTGCTATCAAGCCATGTTCGCTCGCTGCGACAGCATGACCAATGCGCCCGCATTGCCTGCCACCACCATGACGACAAGCTGCTATGAGATGATGTTCTCCGGCTGTAAGGAGTTGGAGACGGCACCCGTTCTGCCTGCCGCTACCTTGGCAACAAGATGTTATGCGAGCATGTTCAATGGTTGTAGCAAATTGAATTACCTTAAAGTGAATTTTACCTCATGGACGGATGCCAGCAATGTCACTTTGGACTGGGTGAGTAATGTATCGGCTACCGGCACGTTCGTGTGTCCTATGGGTTTGGATGTCTCTAACAGAGACGCATCGCACGTACCGGAAGGCTGGACTGTTGATTTTACTTCAGGAATCAGCCCTGTAATAAATAGCCGCTTCGACCCCAAAGGTGTTTTTTACAACATTTCAGGACAGAAAGTAGATGAGAACTACAAAGGTATTGTCATTCAAAATGGAAAGAAATATTTTAGACACTAAGATATAAAGACAAAAGAAAAGGGTAGATAGTAGTTAGTAGTTTTTGGAAGTTAAAGAAGTTAGGGAAGTTAACGAGTTCCGCGTTCCGTGTTCCGGGAGGAGCGGAAAGATGAAAGATAAAAGATGAAAAGCAATAAAACTTTTACATAAAATATGAATAAATAAACAAATAAATAATCATCAATCCCACTATCCCCAAGTCCCCCTTCGGGGGATTTAGGGGGCTTCCCTTGGGGGATTTAGGGGGATTTACAACTTAATATTAATATGAAAACAAAAACTATTTTTATTCTGGCAATCCTGCTTTTCACCTGTATGGGAAGAGCAGCGGCACAATCCTATGATGAATATGAAATCTACGAAGGAGACTACGACGAAGCAAACGGTGCATATTACATACCCGACAGCGAATGGAAAGAGGCAGAGGGTGGTGTAATCAGCACATATTCCGGCTCCGTAACCTTCAAAAATGACGTAACCTTTAAGCTCCG
>MWCX01000077.1 GCA_002070265.1 Bacteroidetes bacterium ADurb.Bin174
TAAAAACAACCCGGATTCCAGACGGATGATTGTAAACTCATGGAACGTGGCTGATTTGCCCAATATGAATTTGCCGCCCTGCCATACTTTCTTTCAGTTCTACGTGGTAAATGGTAAATTAAGCCTACAATTGTACCAGCGCAGTGCAGATATCTTTTTGGGTGTTCCCTTTAATATTGCCTCTTATGCTCTGCTGTTGCAGATGATGGCACAGGTAACCGGTTTGGTGCCAGGCGATTTTGTACATACATTCGGCGATGCGCATATTTACAACAATCATATCGACCAGGTCAAGCTACAGTTAACACGTGTGCCAAAACCGCTTCCTACCATGAAAATCAATCCTGATGTAAAAGATATTTTCGACTTCAAATTTGAAGATTTTGAATTGATTAACTACGTGGCAGATCCCCACATCAAAGGAGAGGTGTCGGTGTAGTTTGAAAAAGAATATCAAAAGTAACGCAGCAGTTGAACAATATGAGGCACACCGCCTTCGCATGCTGCGTTCTCCTTTCTCCCCTGTTTTTAGTTCATCGTTCTTCGTTCTTAGTTCATCGTTTTTGTCTTTGTTCCTAAATAGAGTTCTGTGAACAAATTGAAATAAGAATAAGTCAGAAGACAGTGTAGATTTTTATCATATAATTTTGAATTGATTAAATGTAGTTGTACATTTGTAGTTGCAAAATTAAAAAACAACTTTATGAAGTTGATGCGGTTTTAGTCAGGATCGCATCGGCTTTTAATCTTACTAACTGCCACATGGACAACAAGTTAAAAGTTTCTATTGTTGCCGCTCTTGCAGATGATTATGCAATCGGTTATAAGGGAAAACTTCCCTGGAATTTGCCGGCTGATATGAAGCATTTCAAAACGTTGACAACCGGTGGTACGGTGGTTATGGGTAAAAGAACTTTTGAAAGTCTTCCAAACGGTCCCTTGCCCAATCGCACCAACATCGTGCTTTCCAGTATGATTTCGGAAGGAGTCAGTGAAGGCTACTTTGAGGCAAATTCTTTAGAAGATGCCTTGGAATTATGCTCAAATGCTAAAGAAGTGTTTGTAATTGGTGGCTCGGCTGTTTATAAACAATGTGCTGACGTTGCCGACACCATGTATTTGACATGGGTACATGGAAAGTTCAAAGCGGACACTTATTTTCCTGAGATTGATTTCAATGTTTGGAAAGAAGTATCGCGCACGGATCATCCCGCAGATGAGAGAAATAAATATCCTTACAGCTTTGCGGTGTATGAAAAAATTAAGTGAATGATACTTTAAAATTGTAGTAAAGCCTTTTTCTGTAAAGAAGAAGGCTTTACTGTTTTTTTTGAAGAAAAATGCTTTATTTTCTTACAAATTGCTTATCTTTGTGGGAAATTGCAAACAATGCGTTAAAATTATTTTATGAGTTATTTGATCAAACCGCCTCATTACACTCCCATCCTTAATCTTCAACAAACTGAAGTTGGAATTGCGAAAATAAAAGATTTTTTTCAGGCAAATTTATCAGCTGAATTGCGTTTGAGACGTGTCACTGCTCCTTTGTTTGTTTTGCGAGGCATGGGCTTGAATGATGATTTGACCGGTGTGGAACGTCCTGTGAATTTCCTTATCAAAGATATGGATGATGCCAAAGCAGAAGTGGTACATTCTTTAGCCAAGTGGAAAAGAGTAACCTTAGCTGATTATGAAATTGAAAACGGATACGGTATTTATACGGATATGAATGCCATTCGTGCGGATGAAGAATTGGGTAATTTACATTCTTTATATGTCGATCAGTGGGACTGGGAACGGGTTATGTCACCGGAAGAACGCAATATTGATTTTTTGAAGAAAATCGTCAAGCGCATCTACAACACCATGCTCCGTACCGAATATTTGGTTTCGGAGAGTTTCCCGAAAATACGACCCATCCTTCCGGAGAAAATACAATTTATTCATGCAGAAGAATTACGCTGCATGTATCCTGACCTTTCACCCAAAGATCGGGAACATCGGATTGCCAAGAAATATGGGGCTGTTTTTATCATCGGTATCGGTACTGAATTGGGTGATGGAGAAAAGCACGACGGACGTGCGCCGGACTACGACGACTGGACAAGTGAGGGCGAAAAAGGTTTGCCGGGTCTCAATGGAGATATTTTGTTGTGGAATCCCATTTTAAATATGGCAGTTGAAATTTCTTCCATGGGCATCCGGGTTGATAAAGAGGCTTTGTTGCGGCAATTGGAACTGACCGGACAAAAAGAACGATTGCAATTATATTTTCATAAACGCTTGATGGAAGGTAGCTTGCCCCTTTCCGTAGGAGGAGGAATCGGACAGTCCCGTTTGTGTATGTTCTTGCTTAGAAAAGCGCATATAGGTGAAATTCAGGCAAGTATATGGCCCGATGAAATGCGAAAAGCTTGTGATGAAGCCGGAATTTACCTGATCTGATTTTTTGGGTTTTTTACCTTTGCTTTTTCATATATTTGTCGTACTTTCGTCAAAAATAAATTTCCAATGAATATTGATTTCAAAAAATTAGACGGATTGGTGCCGGCTATCATTCAGGATGCTCAAACATCCAAGGTGCTGATGCTCGGATTTATGAATGAAGAGGCTTACCATAAAACCTTGGAAACCGGAAAAGTTACTTTTTACAGTCGCACGAAAAAACGCCTGTGGACAAAAGGGGAGGAGAGTGGTAATTTTTTACATGTGGTTTCAATATTAACCGATTGCGATAATGATACGCTATTAATTAAGGTCAACCCGACCGGTCCTGTTTGTCATAAGGGTACCGATACCTGTTGGGCAGAATCTAACCAGGGAGATATTTTCTTTTTAAATTATTTGCAAAAGTTTATCCAACAGCGTTTTAAAGAGATGCCGGAAGGGTCT
>MWCX01000078.1 GCA_002070265.1 Bacteroidetes bacterium ADurb.Bin174
TTGGTTGCTGGGGAACGAGTTCTCCAAAATCAGCCGTCAGACTAATCACAGCGTAGAAGCCGTTGCCAATTACGTGGAGAAGTTCAAACGTGTTGTAGCACTTGCAAAAGACAATTACGAGATTCACACCATTGCTTTTTTGGTGAAAATATCCCAAAGTCTGGCACAAGAATACTACGACTTGTATGGAAAGCAAGAGATTGTTGAGTCGCGTAAAAATGAGTTGGATGAATTGTTAAAAAAAACGATTGTTCAACCCTAAAAAAAGATTTTACAATGAATCGACAACCTGACGGTATTAGAAAATACCGTACTGCACACGACCGCTTTCTCAGAGAAGAAATTATTAATTTTTTCAACAGAGAGTTCAGCGGGTACTTCGGCCCTATTATTTGTGAGAATATAGCCGAAGCTCTGGTGGAACTGTTCAATCAACATGCGCCACAAACTGACCGTATTAAACACGGACAAATGCTTTGGAACGCTTTGGACAGAACCACAAGAGCAGATTCGTCTCATCGAAAGCATAAAGCTGTTGTGCTTTCAATGGTTACGCACGATGATATAGCTCTGTTTGAAAAACAAGCACCTATTCCCAAAATAAGGGAGCAGGTAATAGCCCGCATTATCAAAGAAGCTTATCAGCAGGGCGGGATCTTGTCAATGAGAGATATCTCATTGATGCTGACTGTAGGCGTACCAACACTATCCAAGACAAGAGCTATATACGAAGCGGAAAATCAAACCGTCTTGCCCCATCAAGGTGCACTACACGATATGGGCTCTACGATCACGCACAAAAAACAAATTGTTTTCAAACATGTTGTAGAGAAAAAGTCAACTTTAACAGTAGCACGTGAAACAAATCACTCGCAATCTGCTGTTGACCACTATATCAATGATTATCACAGAGTTAAAACTCTTGTTGACGATAATAAAAATATAGATTTTATTCATCTAACTACGAATATCGCAAAACCGGTAATCAGGCAGTATCTGGATATTATAAACAATTATGTCAAAGATCGTTAACTATTACAAATATATTTGTTTAGCCAAATGGCTATATCTCGGGGGATTTAGGGGGCTATTTCCCTATACTTCGTAAAACGTAGAAGCCGTATCGCCTCCCCTACCTGTCCAATTGGTATGGAAGAACTTGCCCCTGGGTTTATCGATGCGTTCGTAGGTATGAGCACCGAAGTAGTCACGTTGTGCTTGCAACAAATTGGCAGGCAATCTCTCGCAGCGGAAACCATCAAAATAGTTGAGGGCGGAAGTCAATGCCGGTACAGGAATACCATTGCTTAGAGCAGCAACTGCTACCCTACGCCATCCGGCTTGTGCTTGTTCTACTTTTTCTTTGAAATAAGGATCCAACAACAAATTTTCCAATGCAGGATTCTTATCAAATGCTTTCTTTATATCGCCTAAGAAAGCGGAGCGAATAATACAGCCACCTCGCCACATCAAAGCAATACCGCCATAATTCAGATGCCATTTATATTCTTTGGAGGCTTCCATCATCAAATCATAGCCCTGTGCATAAGAAATGATTTTAGAAGCGAAGACTGCGTCTTCCAAATCAGCGATAAACTGTAATTTATCTCCGGTGAAGTTTACTTTAGGACCTTTAAGAACCTTCGAAGCCTTCACGCGTATATCTTTTTGAGCCGACAGACAGCGAGAGAACACTGCTTCTCCAATCAAGGTCAGCGGAATGCCCAAATCCAAAGCCGCAATCCCTGTCCATTTACCGGTTCCTTTCTGACCGGCTGTATCCAAAATCTTTTCTACCAAAGGTTCTCCGTTTTCATCTTTAAAAGCCAGAATATCACGCGTAATCTCAATAAGATAAGAGTCTAAATCGCCTTTGTTCCATTTTTTGAATACTTCATGCATCTCATCGGCACTCATGCCCAACAAATCTTTCATGATATGATATGCTTCATTGATGATTTGCATGTCACCGTATTCAATACCATTGTGTACCATTTTCACAAAATGACCGGCACCATCCTCTCCTACCCAATCACAACAAGGTGCATTGTTTTCAACCTTTGCCGAAATAGCTTGAAAAATATCTTTTACGTAGGGCCAGGCAGCAGGAGAACCGCCAGGCATGATAGAAGGACCTAACAAAGCACCTTCTTCACCACCGGAAACACCGGTTCCTATATACAACAAACCCTTGCTTTCCACATACTTCGTACGACGATTTGTATCCGGAAAATGCGTATTTCCCCCATCAATGATAATGTCACCCTCTTCCAAATGCGGTATCAATTGTTCTATGAAATCATCTACAGGCTTACCGGCTTTCACCAACATCATCACCTTACGTGGTCTTTTCAATGATTCACACAATTCTTTGATAGAACGTGCACCGATAAAATTTTTACCTGCACCGCGTCCTTCAATGAATTTATCTACCTTCTCTACTGTGCGGTTAAACACGGCAACCGTATAGCCTTTGCTTTCCATGTTCAATACCAAGTTTTCGCCCATAACGGCCAAACCAATTAATCCAATGTCTGCTTTTTGTTTCATTTTTTTGTTTTATAAAATTATATTGATATTATTGAAGTTGTTTTTAGTAGTTAGTAGTTAGTAGTTAGTAGTTAGTAGTTGGTAGTTTTTTTTGGAAGTTAATGAAGTTAGAGAAGTTAGGGAAGTTACGAGTTCTGAGTTACGAGTTCTGAGTTCTGTGTCCCGGGTTTCGGGGTCGCGTGGTCTTAGTCTTTATTCTTTGCTCCTTGCTCTTTGCTCCTTGTTCTTTATTATTTTGTCTTTGCTCTTTGTTCTTCTTAGTTCTTCGTTACTGTAAAGTTCATCTTCCTCAAAATCTTCGCAACTCTTTCTCCTGCATTTTTCAACTGTATCGTATATGCGGGAAATTCTCTTCTCACGGGATAATCACCTCTTTGCTTTTCAAAATCAGAAGGATTAGCTCGTAGTATTCGGTCATCTTGCCGGATGTCATAAGTATGTAGAATAGCCTGAGCAATGATTTGTTCGTCCGTTAAATCTTTGCCATCTATAACAACCAAAGGTTCAGCAGGATGCTCTATATTTTTAGGTTTCCAATCATCTAACTTCAAATTAAAAAACTTACTGACAGCCTGTACACTCATTTGTGTGCCTTTAGCTTTGCCATCTTTGGAATAACCTGCGATATGAGACGTAGCTATAGTTGTCATATCCAACAGTTCCAAATCAATATCGGGTTCATTTTCCCAACAATCACATATAAAAGCTGCTATCTTCTGCTCTTTAATAGCTTGTTTGACAGCCTCGGTTTTCACTACTTCACCCCTGCACGAATTAATCAAAACAGGTTTCTTTTTCAAAGATGAAAAGAAAATTTCATCGGCCATATGGAAAGTAGCATCTTCCCCCTTCGTATTTAATGGCACATGTAAACTGATTATATCAGCTTTTTGAAGAATGGTTTGCAAACTCACGAACTTCTCATTTCCTTCTGCCCTAGCACGGGGAGGGTCGTTCAACAAAACTTTCATCCCCAACAACTCAGCAATACGTGCCACTTTACTGCCCACATTTCCTACCCCAACAATGCCAATGGTGCTTTGCTTTAAATTGACAAGACCATTCTCAGCCAAAACCATCAAGGCAGAAGCCACGTACTGTTCCACAGACTTTGAATTACACCCGGGTGCATTGGTCCATTGAATACCTGCCCGTCTGCAATAATCTGCATCTATATGGTCATAGCCAATGGTTGCAGTAGCAATAAATTTAACGGAAGAACCTTTTAATAAATCTTCATTGCAAATGGTACGTGTACGGGTGATGATTGCATCTGCATCATGCACCATTTCCGAAGTGGTTTTAGCACCGGGCAGATACACAACCTCAGCTACATTTTCAAATGCGCCTTGGATATAAGGAATCTTATTGTCGATAATTAGTTTCACTAATTTATTTTCACTCAAATTATTGCGTATTTCACGATTCCGGATGTTTTTTATAATAAGTACCGGCTATTTCCTCCATGATTAAATTGGTCCTTGCCGCTGTGTACATATTACTTTCGTAGTTGTTTGTACCCCGAAGTGAACCGACTACTTGCTCTACCAAATAAAAAGATATATTTTCATGATTTTGGCATTGAAAAGTTTTTTTGCCTTGCTGGGTAAATAGCTCTATATCACCCTTTTCAAAACATGGAAAACTTATTTTCCCCGCCGTACCCATGAATTCAATTTTATCCTCTTCGGCATTTTTATTCACAACGAAACACCAACTGGCACTGCCTGTTGCACCTGACTCAAAGGTAAAAACAGCCACCACCGTGTCTTCTGCTTTGTAAAATCCGGCAATATTCTCCGCAATTCCCTTGACTTCCGTAATTTGTCCCAATAAAAAATCCAAATAATCCAATTGATGAGAAGCCAAGTCATAAAAGTGTCCCGCACCGGCAATTTCCGGATTGACACGCCATGATTGTTGATCCGGATACTGGTCTTTTTCTCCAAAAGCTTTATGTAGCCTGAGATTCACGGTTAGCACTTTCCCAATAGCGCCTTCTTCAATCAATTCTTTTACCTTGAGAAATGACGGCAACGTACGCCTGTAATAGGCAACAAATAAAGGCATACCAGTTTCTTCAGATACCCTTATCATTTCCTGACATTCGGCAAAAGTTCTTGCCATCGGTTTTTCTACATAAACCGGCTTACCTGCTTTCATGGCTTTGATGGCATACTCAGCATGGGTATCCGGCGGCGTAGCAACATATACAGCGTTCACATTAGTATCATTGATCAGATCATCTGCATTTGTATAAAAATGGGGGACATTATGTCTTTTGGCATAATCTTTTGCCAATGTGGCATTTCGGCGCATCACCGCAACAAGTTCCGAATGATCTACTTTGTTGAATGCCGGTCCGCTTTTCAATTCCGTAACATTACCACATCCTATGATGCCCCATTTGATTTTATCCATCATAATTATTTGGAGTTTTACGATTTACAATGTAGAATTTTACGATTTACGACTTACCATTTATGATGTACCATTTGATTTCATTAATTCAAAATGGTAGATTATGATAAAATTGTTAATACTTAAATCTGTCTTTAAAAGCCCATAAGCCCAATGCAGGATTTGAAATATAAAAAATCTCCTCCCCATCAGGTAATATATTCACACCATCTTTCAGCGTTTCCGGATTATATCGGGCAGTTACCTCATCAATATCGGCATATAAAAACCCAACACTTTCAATTTCAGTTTGTGAAAGGTTTTCTTTTCCTTTCCCCGGACAATACGTTATACTGAACCTACCTTCAGAAGAACCATGAATCAAATGTGCAGCCGCACTTAAATTATTACGCAACTCTTCATTTTCATCACATGCTTTAAGTGTTCTCGGCGTTCCAAAATAACCGTATTTACGAATCAGACGATCAATTTCTTTATCCTCTCCAAACTCAACCAAAGCCGGTGCTATGATAATCAATTCACCCCCATCGTCAATTGCCATACGGGTACGATAAACAGCCTTGTTACCGAGCCATGTGCTTTTAAACTCAGTAGGGTCCAAATATACGACAACTTTTTTAAGTGGAGTGTCGAGCATCTCAAAATTCACTTTTAAAGATAACTTGGCTACTTTATCAAACACTTCATAATCATCTCCCACAAAAAGACCGCGACATTTTACCCGACCATCCGACTTATCCAATCCCACTACCGTCTGCACATAAACAATGGGTAAATGGTTGGAAAAATGCTCGGAAGCATAATTGAATATTTTTCTTACCGGCGTATCGGCGTGCCCCATCATACGTTCCATGCCGTAAGCTGCACCAATGAAGTGACTTTTATTGATTCCCTCTACCCCACCGGTTCCCACAAAAATATTCTTATTGTAATTGGCCATGCCTACTACCTCATGAGGTACCACCTGTCCGATGGATAAAATTAAATCATAATCGCCATCACGTAACATTTTGTTGATCTGAGCAGGCCAGGGAAAATCAACTGCACCCTCCGAAACTTCCTTTACATATTCCGCAGGAACCTCTCCCAAGGTAACCACATCATTACGCCAATCATGTTCCCTGATCAAGGAATTTGGTAGCGTGCCAAACATATGGGCAATTTGTGAATCGGTCATGGGTGTATGCGTACCCAAAGCCGGAAGCACATCCGTCAAAGCATCTCCATAATACTGCCAAGCATATTCAGTCAACTCCCCTGCCCTACTTGGGTAACGTGTGTAATCCGGCGGCACAACGATGACTTTTTTACGCTTACCTAATTTCTTCAAAGCTTCATATAAGCCTTGTTTCAAATCTTCGGATGTCAGTTCAATATCCGTTGAACCTTTTGAAAAATAAAGCATAATTAAACTTACAATTTATTTATCAATAAACCAGCAATATTTTTGTTATCATTTCAATTCTGTGTGCGTACACAGAGTTGAAGTGACAAAGATACAACTATTTATTTTAATATAAAATGCTTACTTTCACATTACTTCTATAGTGGAAAAAGTAATTACATAGATAGACATAACCATATTGAACAAATCCAAACAACTTACAACAAAGCCCTGCTATCAGCCGGAAACACAACTCCCAATTGCCGCCGAATTTCATCCATTATTTCAATGGTGAGCAATGAGTTCTCATGGGTATTGATATCAGACTCGTTTTTTTGCTGATGAATTAAATCAATAAATTCTTTGACTTCGTAATAATACTCCCCCTTTTCGGTAGGTACAGAAAGGTCTTCGGGTTCCGACAACATGCCTTTGCCCATAGAAGCCACGCCACCGGGGATAAATTGAACCTTTCGAATGGTGTGAATGCGATCTAAAACAAGATTTCCTTTCTCTCCCTGAATTTCAGCAGGAAGAATTGAGTCAGAAATCTTGGAATAAATCACTGTTGCCGTAAAGTCCTGACTATACTCAAAATTAACGGTTACAACAGCATCAACACCGGTAGTAAGCAATACTCCCTGCGCACAAATTGAACGTGGTTTCCCAAACAAAACCACCATAGGATAAATGGTGTAAATACCAATGTCCATAGTTGCCCCATTGGAATATTCAGGATTAAACGCATTGACAGGAATACCGGCTTTAAATTTATCATACCGGGAAGAATATTGGCAAAAAGAAGCAAAGTAATGACGTAACACACCTACTTTTGGCAAATTTTTTATTACAGTCCGAAAATTTGGTGTTAATGTAGGCTTCATGGCTTCCATCAGCACAACTTGATTGCGTTTCGCTGTCTCCACCATAGCACTTACTTCTGCATAATTAGATGCTAAAGACTTTTCACATAGCACGTGTTTGCCATGATTCATAAATAATATGCTCTGTTGAGCATGTAAAAAATTGGGAGAAGCAATATAAACAGCATCAATCAAATCACTTTGTGCCATTGCTTCCATAGAAATAAAGGTATGAGGTATCTGGTGTTTAATGGCAAATGCATCAGCAGTTTCTTGTGTACGCGAATAAACAGCGACAAGCTCAAAACGCTCATCTTGTCTTGCATCAGCAATTAACCAATCAGTAATAAAATTAGTACCAACAACTCCAAATCTTATCTTAGAATTGTTATTACTGCTTACTTTAGATCGTAACATGATACGGAGATTACTTATACCAATCGTCCATAATTTTGAGGAATTCGATTACCTTCTCTTCCAATACAACGTTACGGCTCTTCAATTGTTGATATAAATACTGGGTTTCCAATAAGTTTTTAATGCGATAACTCACTTCAATCAAATCAAAAGGCTTGGATAAGAAATCTTTGGCTCCCGCCCTTAAAGCTTTGTGTTTGGCTTGAGTAGTGATGTCAGCAGTTAACACCAAAATAGGTAAGAATTTACTGGGTGTCAAAGACTTCAATCTTTCTTCCTTTAATTTCTCCATAACCTCATATCCGTCCACATACGGCATCATCAAATCTAATAAAATGAGATCCGGATCATAGGTATTAACCGTTTCAATCGCCTTGCGAGAATCCGTAATACTTTCAATGTCTGTATAGCCTTCCATCTCAAGCAGCCCACGTAAAACGTCGATATTAGACTCAAGATCATCTATGATTAAAATTTTGGCATTTTTTAAATTGTGTTCTATCATAGGTTTCAATTATTATTGTTGTATAACTTTGAACTTTATATATTTAATACTTGTCTATTTCAGCTAAAAATTCCTGAACATCAATCGGTTTCGTCAAATAACTATTCACACCCAACCGAATCATCTTTCGTATCTGATGGCTCGTGGCGTCAGCACTAATGACGACGATAGGAATGTGCCGTGTTTGCTCGTTCTCCTTCAAACTCTGAACAATTTTACTCCCGTGAACATTGGGCAAATCAAGGTCTAACAAAATCAAATACGGCTCATGCTTCAAAATCAAATCCACCACATCACTACCACTTTTATGAAAAATAAGTGATAAATTAGGACGATGTACGGTAAAAATCTGCTCAATCAATTCTATGTTTGAGTTATTATCTTCTATGTATAAAACAGTACCTGTGGATGTAATAACCTCTTTATCAGATGCTTTTAAGTGTTCAGAGTTGGTAATCTTTCTCTTTACATACCGAACATGAGGCAACTTCACATAAAAGCTACTACCAACATCTATCTGACTTTCAACATAAATTTCACCATGAAGCAAACTTACCAATTCTTTGGCAATGGACAATCCCAAACCGGTACCTTCAACTTGAGTTTTCAAGTTTGCAGAACGTTCAAAAGGAACAAACAATTTTTCCAAATCCTCTTCTGCTATCCCAATTCCGGTATCATGTATACCAATAATCACATTATCGTCAAGTTCTTCTGCCGTCTTTTCATATTTTGTTGTTATTGTGACAGAGCCGCCCTGTTTGTTGTATTTGATCGCATTGTTAAGAATATTAACTAATATCTGAACCAAACGTTGTTTGTCGGCTTTTACAAAAAGTTCATCTTGATTCCGCGTTTCGTACTGAATGGTAACTTGTGGAAGAATAGTCAACGGATACACCAAATCCATAGCTTCCAAAATACTTTCATTTACATTGACCTCTTCTACACTCATGGAGAATTTTCCGGATTCGATTTTTGAAATATCCAAGACTTCATTGATTAGTTTAAGAAGATGTTTGCCACTGTTCATGATGTGTTCCACACCTTTACGTTGCGTTTCCGTGAGCGTACCCATAGAAAACAATTGTGCAAAACCCAAAATGGAATTCATGGGAGTCCGGAGTTCGTGACTCATCCTCGAAATAAATTCACTTTTTGCTCTGTTGGATTTTTCAGCCTCATCCCTTGCTATCTTCAATTCAGCCTCATTCCTTTTCCTGTTGATCATTTCACGCATCAGAAACTCGTTGGTCAACGACAGTTCAGATGTTCTCTCTGCCACTTTCTGCTCTAAGTTGACGTTTAATTCCTGAAGCCTCTCTTCAACTTTTTTTCTATCACTGATATCTTGAATAGTGGCAACATAATTAACAATTCTGTTGTTTTCATCAAAAACAGGATTAATAAACACTTGTTGCCAGTATAATTCTCCATTTTTACGTTTATCAACTCGTTCACCCGACCACACCCGTCCGGAATTTAAAATCTTCCAAAACTTTTTGTACTCATCTTCATTTGCTTTTGCTAATTTCAGCAATTTAAATTGTCTTCCTACTATTTCTTTGGCTGAATATCCGGATATTTCAACAAATGAATCATTCACAAACTCAATTTCAAAATCCAAATTGGTAATTAAAATCATATTCGGACTTTGTTCCACCACTTTAGACAATTTGTAAAGTTGTTTTTCTGCTAACTTTCGTTTTGTAACGTCTTCCTTAAGGGCTAAATAATTGACAATCTTTCCTTTTTCATTGAAAATAGGAGTTATCGTTGCTTCTTCCCAAAACAACTCACCATTTTTTTTCTTGTTAAGAAACTCACCTGACCAAACTTTACCCAACAAAAGAGTTTTCCATAAGTTGTCATAGTATTCCCGAGAATGTTCACCTGACTGTAAGATTCTCGGATTTTGCCCCTTAGCTTCTTCTTTGGTATAACCGGTAATTTCTGTAAATCTCTTGTTGGTATAAATAATATTGGCATCCACATCCGTAATCACTACCGATGCCGGACTTTGTTCAATGGCAACTTCATACTTTCTAAGTAAGTCTATTGACTTCTTCTGTTCCGTGATATCTGTAAATATAGCTATATAATGATTTTTTTCAGGAGAAAAGATATATAACCCATACCATTTCTTTAATGCTTGAACATAATATTCAAAGATATTTGAAGTATCACCGAGTAGAACTTCCTTATTTATTGCATCCCAAATAGGCGTATCTTTATCTATTCCCGGAACGGCTGCAACTAAAGATTTATTGATCAACTCCTTTCGTGATATCCCCGTTAGCTTTTCAAAAGTTTCATTCATTTCCAGGAAAACCAAATCTACCGGTTTTCCCATATCATCAAACACAGCTCGATAATAGGCAAAACCCGTAATCGGATTATCAAAGATCAATTGCCGATAATCTTTTTGCATACGATTGTGGTTTGCTTTTTAAGTTTTCGTACGTAACTATATTACAATTCTATACTGTCAAAAATATAAAAAACTCACTATTCATTTCACACTTTGACCTGTAGATGCACAAAAGTAAATAAAAGTTTGATATGAAAGAGTGTACTGTTATTCTTCTAATAAGATTTCCATAATTTCACAAGCAGCCTTTGCCACAGATGTTCCGGGTCCGAAAATAGCTGCAACACCGGCTTTGAAAAGGTAATCATAATCTTGTGCCGGAATCACGCCACCTGCAATCACTAAAATATCCTCTCTACCTAATTTCTTCAGTTCTTCAATAACCTGAGGAACCAATGTCTTGTGACCTGCTGCCAGGGATGATACACCCATGATATGCACATCATTTTCTACCGCTTGCTTGGCTGCTTCTGCCGGCGTTTGGAACAGAGGTCCCATGTCCACATCGAACCCGCAATCGGCATAACCGGTAGCTACTACTTTTGCACCCCTATCATGACCGTCTTGTCCCATCTTGGCAACCATGATGCGCGGTCTGCGACCTTCCTTTTTTGCGAATTGATCCGTCAACTCACATGCTTTTTGAAAGTCGGAATCTTTTTTAATTTCTGATGAATACACGCCTGAAATGGTTCTAATTGTTGCTTTATAACGTCCTACGACTGCTTCGCAGGCATCTGAAATTTCTCCCAAGCTGGCTCTTACCCTTGCTGCTTCAACGGATAATTCCAACAAATTACCTTTACCCGTTCTGGCACATTCGGTAATAGCCGCCAAAGCTTTTTGTACCGCTGCTTCGTCTCGATTAGCTCTCAAAGCTTTCAATCTTTCAATCTGTTGCGTACGTACGGCAGTATTGTCAACTTCCAATATATCAATAGGATCTTCTTTTTCTAAACGGTAATTATTCACACCTACTATCACCTGCTGAGCTGAGTCAATACGTGCTTGGGTACGCGCTGCAGCTTCTTCGATGCGCATCTTTGGAATGCCTGTCTCAATAGCTGCTGCCATACCACCCAATTTTTCAACTTCTTCGATTAACTCCCAGGCTCTTTCGGCAATTTCCTTGGTCAAGGATTCCACATAATAGGAACCTGCCCATGGGTCAACTTCTCTTGTAACCTCTGTCTCTTGCTGGATATAGATTTGCGTATTTCTTGCAATTCTTGCTGAGAAATCGGTAGGCAATGCGATCGCCTCATCCAAAGCATTGGTATGCAAAGATTGCGTATGCCCTAAGACCGCTGCCATCGCTTCTATACAGGTACGTCCCACATTATTAAAGGGATCTTGCTCGGTCAACGACCAGCCCGACGTTTGTGAGTGGGTACGCAATGCCAAAGACTTTGGATTTTTCGGATTGAATTGTTTAACGATTTTTGCCCAAAGCAAACGTGCAGCACGCATTTTGGCTATCTCCATAAAATGGTTCATACCGATTGCCCAAAAGAAAGACAAACGCGGCGCAAAAGTATCTATGTCCATTCCTGCATTGATACCGGCGCGTAAATACTCCAAACCATCGGCTAAGGTATATGCCAATTCAATATCGGCAGTAGCACCGGCTTCCTGCATGTGATATCCGGAAATGGAAATCGAGTTGAATTTGGGCATGTACTTGGAAGTATATTCAAAAATATCAGCGACGATCTTCATCGAGAATTTAGGTGGATAAATATAAGTGTTACGCACCATAAATTCTTTCAAAATGTCATTCTGGATGGTTCCTGCCATTTCTTCCAATTTGGCGCCTTGCTCCAGGCCGGCATTGATATAAAATGCCAAGATAGGTAACACCGCTCCGTTCATGGTCATGGACACCGACATTTTATTCAATGGAATGCCATCGAACAGCACTTTCATGTCTTCCACAGAACAGATGGACACTCCTGCTTTTCCGACATCTCCCACTACCCTTTCGTGGTCGGCATCGTAGCCGCGGTGCGTTGCCAGGTCAAAAGCGACCGACAATCCCTTTTGACCGGCAGCCAAGTTGCGACGATAAAAAGCATTGGATTCCTCTGCTGTCGAGAAACCGGCATATTGCCTAATGGTCCAAGGACGCATGGCATACATGGTGGAATAAGGACCTCTTAAGTAAGGAGGAATTCCGGCAGCATAATTCAGATGCTCCATACCTTCCAAATCTTCCTTTGTGTAATACGGCTTCACCGGAATTTGTTCCGGCGTTAACCAACTTGATTCCGGTTTTTCAACAGCTTTAAATGCTGTGAAATCTTTGATTTTAATTGATTTGAAATTTGGGTTCATTTTATTTTAACTAAGAACGAAAAACTAAAAACTAAGAACGATAAACGATGAACTAAAAACTAAGAACGAAGAGCGAAGAGCGAAGAGCGATGAACGACCACGTGACCCCGGAACTCATTAACTTCCCTAACTTCTTTAACTTCTATAACTTCCTAATTACCAGCTACTAACTACTAACTACCAGCTACTAACTACTAAAAATAACTTCGTCTTTGTTCTTTACTCTAAACTATCGGCACCACAATAAACACCATCACATCCCACACTGCGTGTGATATAATTAATGCTGTAATATTTTTTTTATTATAAATGAACAATAAGCCCCAAAAAGCTCCGCATACCAAAGCCGCCATGATCAACATGAAATTAAACGACCAAATATGCACGAAAGCATAAATGAGGGTGGTTGTAAAAAAAGCAATCCAATCGCCATATTTTACGCCTATGGCGCGTTGGATAAATCCTCTCCAAAAAATTTCCTCTGCAGGAGCTATCAATGCTATTAATAATATTCCTATCACATAAGGATTGGTTCCTGCTTTCAGGGTATAAATACTTCCAATCTGAGGTTTGGCAAAATCAAACCATGCTGTTGATAGGTAATTGCCAAGATAAAAAATACCGTAAAGAGCAGCCGCTGAAACTAATCCTAAAGTGACCTCCTTGACTGAAAAATTAAATTGATGCAAGAAGTCTTTCACAGATGCACAACTCATTCGTATCAACACCAATGCTGAAATGCTCATAGCCACCCAGAAATTAATCAAACTCGCCGTCCATGGCGAAAACATGAAAAACCACAGTGCAAATACGACGAGTATGGCTATTATGGTTCGTTTCATAAGAAATAAGCGATTACATTCAAAACAGTGAAAAGCATGGAAAATATCATCACCAACTGTGCTGACATACCATCCAAATCTTTTATGAGTTCAAGTGTCTCTGTTGTAGCTTTCATCATCAACTTAATATTTCTAATCGCAATCGGCAGAGATATCAAAGTAATTAACGTGATGGGATGAATCATGCCCAATACATTCATCAATATTATCATCAGATAGGCACCCAGGGCCAACACCACGTATTGAATCTTTGAGCCTGTGATGCCTAAGAGCATAGCCTGTGATTTGATACGTGCTTCTGCGTCATGTTTGATGTCACGTGTGTTATTGGCATGCAGAATATTAACTACCAACATAGCCACCGGCACATTCAGCAACAACACTTCCCACATCAGTTGAGAGGTCAACACATAAGCCGTACCCAAGCCAATCATGGGACCATAGAGAATAAATATCAACAAGTCGCCCAAAGCTCTGGCTTTTAAAAAGGAATAGCACAGGGCACCCAATACGCCTGTCAGACCAATCCACAACAATGCTGCTCCGGTGTGATAAGTCAACAAAAGACCTATCACCGAACCTATCGCTATAAGAATCAGTCCGTACCTGGTGTAAGTTCGCGGCTGAAAAACCCCTTGTACCAACAAACGTTCGGAGCCAAAAGATTCTTTCCTGTCAACCTGATTCTTAAAATCATAATAATCACTGATAAGATTTCCACCTGCGTGTAAAAACATAACCCCTATCAATGCCATCAGTCCAAACCACCAATTAATTTCCGCTGCTATAAAATACTGCTTGTAAAAAACATAGGAAATAGTCAGTATCACCGGCATAGTTGACGCAGGGAATGACCATGGGCGAACTGCCAATATCCAGTTTTTCAAAGAAGTCTTCATGCAAAAATTATTGATTATCGGAGATTTATATGTTTAACAACGCATTGAAGCTTTTTAAAGATTCCAACACATTGGTTCTCACATGTATAAAATGAACGATTCCTTGCGCTTTTAATTCATCCATACAAGCCGGTGCACCCGCCACCACTAAAATCTCCTGATTTTTTGTCAGCTCATAAGCCTGTGGTGCATATTCGGCATATTCATCGTCGCTGGAACACAATACAATAATATCGGCTTTAGCTTTACGAGCAGCAGCTACGCCCTCTTTTACGGAAGCAAATCCCAAATTATCAATAATTTCATATCCTGCGCAAGCAAAGAAATTAGATGAGAATTGAGCGCGAGCCAAACGCATGGCTAAGTTACCTATGGTCAGCATAAAGACCTTTGGACGTTTGGTTGCCGATTCAGTAGCAAAGCGCAATTTTTCAAATTCTTCCGCACCACGAACGATCTTTAATGTCTCTATATCACTTTCTTTTGAACATCCTTTAGATTTCTTCGCACATCCCTTATTCGAGATATCTCCTCCTAAGCCGGACACTTCATCAAAATTGGGGAACTGGTTGGTTCCCAACAACACCTCCCTACGGGAAGATATATTTTTTAACCGGTTCTCAGCCGTTGCTTTCAAATCTCTTTGTACCTTATTAGATATTACATTTGCCAGGAAACCGCCGTTTTCTTCTATCTCCAAAAACAGATTCCAGGCCTGCTGTGCAATTTCATTAGTCAGATTTTCAATATAATAAGAACCTGCTCCCGGGTCAACAATCTTATCAAAATTCGATTCTTCTTTCAGCAATAATTGTTGGTTGCGGGCTATTCTTTCGGAGAACTCGTCAGATTCCTTGTAAGGAGTATCGAAAGGCAATACCGTCATGGAATTTACGCCGCCCAAGGAAGCACTCATGGCTTCTGTTTGCGTACGTAGCATATTCACGTAGGGGTCAAAAATTGTTTTATTGAAAGACGAAGTTTCCGCATGCATCCGAATCTTCATGGCACAATAGCAAATACCATCTACTGTTTCCGGGCAATCCGGTCGCCTGCAGACAGGTGCATAAGCTTTCACGATCAAAGCCCACAACCATTTAGCAGCACGGAATTTTGCAATTTCCATAAAGTAATTGCTACCCACACCGAAATTGAATTTGATTTTTTTGGCAGCCATCTGAGTGTCTACGCCCTTTTCAATCATCATGGACAGGTACTGATTTCCCCAGGCCAATGCATAACCTAACTCTTGAGCTACATATGCACCGGCATTGCTCAGACTGATGGCATTTACACCAACGACACGGTAGAATGGCAATTTAGCCGAAGCTGTAGCAACTGCTTCCAGCATCACAGACATCTCTTCAGCAGTGTACTTCTTACCACAAGATAACATGTTGTTGATGGGGTCAAAATTCACTGACCCGTGTAGTTCCAACACATTGTATTGCTTTTGTTCAAAATACTCTATTAAAAGATTAACCAGCTCAACTGTTTTGTTAGAACAAGTTTTGAAGTTCAACTCCAGTTTATTAGCCGGTATTTTGTCCAAAAGTTTTGTAATAAATTCAAGAGAAAGATTTTCTTTTTTACAGATGGTGAAATAGAAAGAGTTAACCCCTTTGTCAAGCAATTCGACTGCTTTTTTATTGGCAGCAGCCACCTCTTTCACCACTATATCCTGACGAACAAACCAATTGTTATCGGATTTGGTTCCACGTACATATGGGAACTTTCCCGGCTCAGCCTCGGTTGTTGTCAATCCCTTAATGTCTTCTGCACGATAAAAGGGTTTTACATTAAAACCCTCATTGGTTTTCCATAATAATTTTTTATCAAAATCGGCTCCTTTCAAATCAGCCTTTATTACTTCCATCCATTCTTCAGTAGTAACTTTCTGAAAATCAACCAACAAGTTCAATTTATTCTTTAACATGATATCTATTTAAATGTGTTCTAAAAAAAACGGTTACAAAAGTACAAAATATTTAGCATCCGGCAATTTTTGGTTCTGAGTTCTGAGTTTTGAGTTTTGAGTGCTAAGTTCCGGGGTGCGTGTCATATTTTTTCCATGATTGCAGATAATTTTTTCAAATACTCATGCGCCGTTAAATCGATTTTGGTAGGTACGACTGAAATATAGCCATGCTCCAATGCCCATTCATCCGTATCTTTACTATCCGGTTCATGGTTTACAAAATATCCGGTCAGCCAATAATAACTTTTTCCACGTGGATCCACGGCAGGTGCAAATTCCTGTGACCAATATCCTTTGCACTGGCGGCACACCCTGACACCTTTGATGTTTGACTCAGGGGCATTGACATTTAAACAGACACCTTCCGGCAAGCCATTCTCCAAAACTTGTTTGGCAATTTTTACTATAAAGGGTTCAAATTCTGAAAAATCGGCATCAGGATGAAAATTACAAAGTGAAAATCCAATAGAAGGAATAGAGCATTCACAACCCTCTAAAGCAGCACCCATGGTGCCGGAGTAAATAACATTGATAGCAGCATTAGAACCGTGATTGATACCGGCGACCAATAAATCGGGTTTCCGGTCTAACACCTCATTGAGGGCAAGTTTTACACAATCTGTGGGTGTTCCGTTGGATGAGTAACGTGCCAATCCCTCCCTCTCCTCAAGTTTTTTGTAACGAATGGGCTTATAAACTGTCAATGCATTTGACTGTCCCGAGCGGGGTCCGTCAGGCGACACCACAACCACATCACCCAACTGCATCATCAATTTGGTTAAAACACGAATACCCTTGGCATCATCGCCATCATCATTGGTAATCAAAATCAACGGTCTCTTTTCTGACATAAATTTATTTAATTTTTAATTTTCGAATGGTAAGATATAAAAATAACGTGCATACAACTATGAAGTAAAGCAGGTCAGTACTGTCTAATACACCTCTGCTGATGGATTTGTAATGAAAATGCATTCCCAGACTTTCAACAGCATGAATATTGGCACCCGAATAGAAAAACATAGCAATTAAATCGAATCCGTAATATAGAAAAAATGACATACCGAATGCTATGATAAATGCCAGGACTTGACTTTTAGACAAAGAGGAAGCAAAAATACCAATGGCCAAGTAAACCGCAGCCAACAGCAACAAGCCTGTAAAAGAGCCCCAAAATGCACCCAAATCCACATTGCCAACCGGTTCTGCAATATAATAAACTGAAATCAGAAATATCAAAGTCGGTAATAATGCCATTAGAACCAATAACCAGGATGCTACATACTTAGCCAATACTATTTTGGTTACTCCCACCGGTTTACTGATCATCAAATCCCAGGTCTGCTCCATTTTTTCCTCAGCAATAGCCTTCATGGTGATAGCAGGGCACAAAAACAAAAATAACCAGGGAGCTAACTCAAACAAGCCATTCAACTGTGCATATCCGCTGTCAATGATGTTGTATGTACCGGGTATTACCCACAACATCAGCCCCGTAGCCAGCAAGAAAACTCCAATGACCAAATATCCGGTCACGGAGCTGAAAAATGATGATATTTCTTTTTTGAGTATGGAGGAAAACATAAAAATGGAAGTTAAAGAAGTTAAAGAAGTTATAGAAGTTACGGGTTACGGGGTGACGAGTTCAGTTTTTAGTTTTTAGTTTTTAGTTTTTCGTTCATCGTTCTTCACTCTTCGTTCTTAGTTATTCGTTCTTCGTTCTCAAAACGCCTCAACTCCATCTTTTCCCCATCAAATATCCCATAGGAAAAAATCTTAATAAAATCTCCAAGGATGGTTAGATTAGCACCATTGGATAATGTCCTGTTCACATCCACATGTCTGTGTCCAAACACAAAGAAGTCAATGGGAGGCGTGGATTGGTAATTTTCAGCAAATCTGAGATACGGAAGTTCCTCCCAAATTGCCGGTTTGGAAAAACAGTTTTTACGGTCATCGTATAGTCTGTTACGATTGTGTTTCGACCAGTTATAACCGAAATGTTGTCCTAAATAAGGAGGCAACAATGAAAAAAGTTGCTGGGCAATTTTAGAATGAAAAACAGACCTTAAAATTCTAAAGCTTTTACCTGAATCCACGAAATTATCCCCATGTGTCATGAAGAACCACTTGCCATGATGTTCAACAATGAGTGGCTCATGATGTACTTGCAATCCTATTTCTTGCTCCAAATAACCAAAAGTCCACAAATCATGATTGCCGATAAAAAAATGTACTTCAATACCTGCATCTGTAATTTCAGCCAACTTGCCTAATAATCGTACAAATCCTTTGGGCACCACCGTTCTGTATTCAAACCAAAAATCAAAGATATCACCCAACAGGTAAATGCATGTTGCATCCTTTTTAACCATATCAAGCCATCTCACCACTTTCAATTCGTGAGAGCGAGGGTCTTTGTTCAATCTTGAGCCTAAATGGGCATCAGCAAGAAAATATATCATAAAAATCCAAGTTCTAATTGTGCTTCCTCCGACATCATGCTCTTATCCCAAATCGGATCAAACACAACGTTAATATCCACGCTTTTTACGCCTTCTACGCTGCTCACTTTCATGTGTACATCTTCTACGATAAAATCAACAGCAGGGCAGTTTGGAGAGGTCAAAGTCATATCAATTTCCAAATGACCGTTTTCCTGCAAGTCAATTTTATATATCAGTCCCAGATCGTAGATATTAACAGGTGTCTCGGGATCATAGACTGTCTTAAGCATCTTGACGATATTCTCTTCAACGGTCAGAAATTCGTTTGTATTATCCATATTGTACGTTTTACGTTTCAATTTCAAAACGACAAATATACGTAATAGTTTATATTTATATTGATAACAAAGCGTCAAATTCAGGAATAGACGGAATGAGTTTTCCGTTATCTATCACAACCGTATCAACCCGCGCCTTGATACATAGTTTTTCGTCTTCTTTTCTTACAATTTGTTGATGAAAAACATATTTATATCCTTCTTTGCGTACATTGAGTCTGACAATAAATTTATCACCGGGCCGCAAAGGAGTTTTGTATGCTATGTCAACCCGTGCCACTACGGCATCCAGACCCTTGTTGTGTAATTCCGAAAAACTGACTTGGTGAGCTGTCAGAAATTCATGACGGGCATGTTCTAAGTAGTTTTGGTACACCGAATTGTTCACGATTCCTTGTAAATCACATTCATAATCGCGGACTTTCATTTCAATTTCAAAAGGATATTCCATAAATCTATTTTTTACGAATTAAAGTTAAGCCGTCACGCAAAGGTAATATCAACTTTTCGATGCGCGTATCCCGGGCTATATTTTCGTTAAACGCCAATATGGCTGCTGTTTGTTTATCCCGCTTACCATTTTCTTCCTCCAATACCTTATCATTCCATAAGGTGTTGTCAATCAGCATAAATCCACCTGACCGCAGTTTAGGGAACACAGCATCATAATAAGTTTGATATTCCCTTTTGTCAGCATCGATAAAAATAAGATCAAAAGTGTGGTGCAAATCGTCAATTATATCTTTTGCATCTCCTATATGAAGTTCAATTTGCTCATTATAGGGTGATTTCTCAAAATTCTTACGAATAAAATCTTCCAACTCATCATCACATTCAATGGTGTGTAATTTACCTTTTGCTGATAGTCCTTCTGCCAAACACAGGGCAGAATAACCGGTAAAGGTTCCTATTTCGAGGATGACATCCGGCTGAATCATTTTGCTGAACATAGCCAACACCCGTCCTTGCAAATGACCCGATAACATCCTCGGATTGAGGATTTTTTGGTGGGTTTTACGATTGATGGCTGATAAATAATCCGGTTCAGCATCACCATGCATCAATATGTAATCTTCCACATTCATGTACTAATAATAGGTTAGAGTGGATAAATTATCTTCATCAAATACCTCACAAGCAATCTCTTGCAGTTTTTCGGCAGTAATTGATTGAACAGAATCATTGATTTTATCCAGACTATCCACTTTTCCGTAGCGCAACAAACTCTTCCCTAAATTGATAGCCTGATTTTCTTTGTGTTCCATCATAATCGCCAACTGTCCGATAATCTGAACTTTATATTTTTTCAGTTGATGCTCGGAAATTTTTTCATCCCGGAGTTTCCGAAGTACCTGTTTCGCAAGTTTCTCGCATTTCTTGAAGTTTTCTTCATCACATCCGAAATAAACAGACCATATCCCGGTATCCGTCATAGGCTGATATACAGAATCAACGTTATAAGCTAAGCCATGTTTTTCCCGCAAAGAAAGATTCAGCAGACTGCTCATGCATGGACCGCCTACAATATTGTTCAACAGATACAGTCCTATCCTGTTGGGATGGTGAATATCATAAACCCTATTACCAAGCATGTGATGCAACTGATGGGTTTCTTTGTTAAAAGCCTTGTGTTTAGGAATATACGCAGATGGGGAGGATCTCACGTAACCGTTTTTACGATTTGCGGCATCCATCAAGTACTTCTCCGCCCATTTTATCAGTTTAGTTTCTTTGACATTTCCCAAGACAAAAAAAACCATTTCCTGTGGCAGATAAAACTTTTGTACAAATTGCCTGATATCTTCTGCTTGATATTTTTCCAATAATTCAGGTTTACCTAAAATATTATGTCCAATGGGATAATCAAAAACTATATCCTCAAAATCATCAAAGATCAATTCGGAAGGATTGTCGTTATAAGATTGAATTTCATCCAGAATAACCGTTTTCTCTTTGTCTATCTCCTTTTGAGGAAAAGTAGAATGAAAGACAATATCCCCAATCAGTTCCACGGCTTTTTCCATGTGTTCGTTCAAGATAGCGGCATAAATCACGGTCTCTTCTTTTGCAGTGAAAGCATTCAACTCACCTCCAACGCTTTCAAGTCTGTTGATGATATGCCCGGAGCGCCTCTTGCTGGTCCCTTTGAAAAGCAGATGTTCAACAAAATGAGCCAATCCTTGCTGGTTCTCCTGTTCATCGCGTGAACCCACATTGATTACCATACCACAGTAAGTTACCGGCATGTTGTCCGGCTTATAAATTAGCCTTAAGCCATTTGGTAACGTATGTAAATGATATTCCATGCTCAAATCCTTTTGTCTTTAACCCCTAAATCGAAACGCAAAAATACAAAATAAAGCCTGATAAAATAATATTTTCAAAAAAGTTACAAATGGTTTTAAACCTTTCCGTTTTTAAATAGTCATAAAAGTTATTTACATTGTTTTATCTTATTTTTTTTAAAAAAAAGTCATTATCATTATGTATGAAACTTTCTCTTTTCTTTATTTACAAAGGCCCCCAAATTTTAAAAAAAATTAAAAAAATTTGCATATATAGTGAACAATTACAATCTTTATCGCCGTAAATTTGTTTTAACAAATGGTTAATTTTATTTTTTATAATTTCTAAAAAAAGAAATGCATGGGAAACAATAAATTTAAAAAAGTGTATTTATCCCTGTGTCTGTTGATCTCAAGTACTTTCATTTTTTCTCAACAGGTGATAAAAGGAAAGGTATTGGACGATAGAACGGGGGACCCACTGATAGGGGTTACTGTCACCATTCAAGGTACCAATTCGGGAACCATCACCGACTTTAATGGTGATTTTCAGCTTAGAATTTCGGAGCCTGTGGTATTGCAATTTAGCTATGTTGGGTATGTGCAACATGAGGAACGTGTCAGCCCACAGTCACCCACTCTCAATGTGAGGATGCGTGAAGACACACGTGAATTGGATGAAGTGCTCGTTGTGGGTTATGGCACTCAAGCTAAGGCTTCCAGTGTGGCTTCCATTGTACAGACAAAAGGAGAAGATTTACTTAAAGTAGGTAATCTTAATTCTTTGTCTGAATCTCTACAAGGGAAACTAAACGGCGTTATTACAATTAATAATAATGCAAAGCCCGGTGCAAATACTGCTGACATCTACATTCGTGGAAAAGCAACCTGGGGTAACACTTCTCCTTTAACTTTAGTTGATGGGATAGAGAGAAATTTCAATGACATTGACATCAATGAAATTGAGACTATTTCTGTATTAAAAGATGCTTCAGCTACAGCGGTATATGGTGTAAAAGGTGCAAATGGTGTCATATTGGTCACTACCCGCAGAGGAGAAAATTTAAAACCAACGGTAAGATTTTCCTCGAATCTTGGTGTGAAACAATTTACCACCAATGTGAAATTTGCTGACTATTTAACCTCTATTGATGCCTACAACCGTGCTGCTGCGAATGAAAAAGATTGGTCAAAACAAATTCCTCAGTCAACCATTGATGCTTGGAAAAATGCTTATGCTACCGGAAATTACGGGCCTTACAATGATGTTTTTCCTGAAGTTGATTGGTTTAAAGAACTGGTGCGTGATTTTGGGTTTAGTCAAAACTATAATATCAATGTGAGTGGTGGTGATAATTTTGTTTCTTATTTTGTTTCAATAGGATATCAAGAAGACGGAGACAACTATAAAATTCAAAAACAAAAAGATTTTGACCCTCGCTATTGGTATCGTCGTTATAATTGGCGATCAAATCTGGATTTTAACTTAACCAAAACCACTAAATTTTCTGTAAAAATAGCCGGCAAGATGGGATATCAAAACGAACCTACCGGCTCTAACGAAGTGCGCGAATTATTTACCCCCATATTACATGTAGCTACCAATGTATTCCCTGTTAAATACAGTGATGGCTCCTGGGGTGAGGGTAAACAGTTGGGCTACAATATTGTTGCAAACGTTTCAACACGTGGTCAGGAATTGAATAAGAGTTTTCAAGGCTGGTATGATTTCTCTTTGGTACAAAATTTAGATTTTATCACCAAAGGTTTATCCGCTAAAGGGCAGTTGGCTTATAACTCTTATGCTGATACCAGCACACGAATCAGGGCAGGTCAGATTTTTGGTGCCAATGATTTTGAGTCGCAGTCATATTCTATTTTCCGTGTATATCGTGAATATGATTACTCAAAACCTACTGTAAATCCGGATGGTTCCATATCATATCCGATGATAAATGAAATCATACACCCAAACGCTGATGCAGTTGGTGGATATCCTGTTGGAGTAAGTTACGATAGTTTCAGTAGTTACGGCAGACAATTGTATTATGAATTGTCGTTAGATTACAAACGTAGCTTTGGTAATCATAACTTAACGGCATTAGCACTATTTAACAGACGAATAAACGATTCAGCCGGAAGTGGAGGCACTTTTTCATTCCCTTCTTATTCTGAGGATTGGGTAGGAAGAATAACCTATAATTATCTTGAAAGATACCTGACAGAAGTAAATATGGCATATACCGGGTCAGAAAAATTTGCACCCGGTAAACGTTTTGGTTTCTTTCCTTCCTTTTCTGCCGGATGGCGTATTTCTGAAGAACCGTTTGTTAAAGATTTAGCCGGCTCAGTACTATCCAATATGAAACTTAGATTTTCATATGGTGAAGTTGGTAATGACAGGGGTTCAGGAAGATTTAATTATGTACAACTATTTGATACCAACGGAACTATTAATTACGGATATTTGCAAAACATGGTATTTGGGCCCTTGTATTCTGAGGGAGCGATTGCCAATCCTAATTCAACATGGGAAACAGCTAAAAAACGTAATCTTGGTTTCGAGTTGGGGTTGTGGCATTAGTTAGACCTTAACATTGAACTATTTGACGAACATCGTACCGGTATGTTAATGACTCGAAATACTGTTCCATTCTGGATGGGTATTTCTTCCCTTCCTGCCGTAAATATGGGTGAAACGAAAAACCATGGTTTAGAAGTCAGCTTAGATTGGAAACGAAAAATCAACAATGATTTTTCCTATAATATAGGGGTTGATTTTACCACCAGTGAAAATCGGGTTATTTTTAGAGATGACCCATTTGATTTGGATGAACACTTGAAAGCTGCCGGGAAACCTATTGGTACGCAGAGTCGCTTCATAGCTGTTGGTAACTACAGTAGTATAGATGATATTTTTAATTATGCTCAAACTGCTATTTCCGGTATAGCAACAAATCAAGTTATACCCGGAGATCTGGCTTATATTGATTATAATGGTGATGGTATTATCAATGCCAATGACAATGTTGTAACCGAACAAATCAATTATCCCCTGACTACTTTCTCAATCAGAGGAGGATTCCGTTATAAAAATTGGAATTTAAGTCTTTTGATTTACACACCTCGTGGCATATATAAGAATCTTCCCGTGCAATATCTCTGGGACTTTCCTATGTCAAATGTCAAAGCTCAGCCAAACGTAAATGAGAGCTGGACACCTGACAAAGCTACTGATAAAGGTATTGTACGTCCCGGAGTGAGATTGAATAATGCTCAGAACAATGTGGAATCTACCTACAGATACCGTGATTATTCTTATGTGAGATTGAAAAATGTCGAACTGAATTATTCAGTACCAAAGCGACTTTTAAAGCAAATAAGCATTGAAAATTTACAATGGTATTTGAATGGAAACAATTTGCTAACTTTCAGCACCTTAGACAAAAGGATTGACCCTGAAACCGGAGGTGACGGATCTTATCCTATTGTAAGAACTTATACTACCGGAATTAGAGTAACATTTTAAGTCATAAATATTATGTGTAAAATGAAAAATAAGAAATTTATTATAGTAATACTTCAACTCATGTTAATTTTAACATTAGGAAGTTGTGAAAGTTTTCTTGACAAATCACCGGATTTGGGACTCTCTGAAAAAGATATATATAAAAATTATTTATCCATTACGGGTTATCTGGATTTTGCATATAGAGAATATATGCCTAATTATCTTGCCAGCGGTGACACAGATAATGGTAGAATTTACATTGGATCCATATCTGATGAGTTTTCAACAACATTTAACGGTGCAGCAGTTATTGATATACATGCAGGAAACTGGTTAAAAAAGAACGATAATAATACTACCGAAATTGGCAATACAGGTAAAACTCCTATTGGTGCCTCTGTTAAGGCTATTCGTGTTATGAATCGTATCATTCACAATATTGATCAGGTTGCTGATTTAACAAACGAAGAGTATGACAAAGTAATGGGACAAGCTCACTTTTACAGAGCCTGGTTCTATTTTATGTTGATCAATCGTCATGGTGGTATGCCAATTTTAGATAAGGTGTTCGCAGGAGACGGAGATGAGGATTTACCACGTGAAACTTACCGTAAATCAAGTGAATGGCTGGTTAGTGATCTGGATAAGGCTATTGAAATGTTACCTGAATATTGGGATGACAACAATACCGGCAGACCCACCAAAATGGCTGCTATGGCATTAAAAACTATGGCACAACTTTATGCTTCCAGTCCGCTCATGCAAAATGATCTTGATAAAACTGTTGTCATGGACTACGACAAGGAGATGGCAGCTGAAGCCGCAAAATCTGCTGAAGCTGTAGTAGCATACTTAAATAATTTTCCTGCTGAAGCTCCGCACCGCTACCGTTTAATGAGGGGTGATGAATATCAAAATATCTTTTATTTCAAACGAGGTGATGGTACTCCCTTTGTGCAAGATGAGTCCATATGGTATTGCAGAAGAGTGGTTGGAGACAAGTCCTTGACAATGCGTCGTTTCTGGCAGACCTTCTTTTTTGATACCTTCTCGGGTCCGGACGCAGCTTCCTGTTACATGCCAACACAAAATATGGCAAATATGTATGAGAAAAAAGGTGCAGATGGTATTTATTATCCCATAGATGATCCACGCGCAGGATTTGATCTGCAAGATCCCTTTAAAGATAGAGACCCACGTTTTAATAATAATTTTATTGTTCCGGGTCAACCTTGGGGTAAATGGGAAGGAAAGCCGATGTTTGTTACATTATTTAAGGACGGACACGGCTACAAAGATATTATTAACAATTCAAACTCTAACCAACGTGGACAAACAGGATATTTGTTGAAAAAATTCCAATGGGAAGAAGCTGTTTTTGGCAGCAATAATGATAGAACAGGATATAATAAATATGATTTTCTTACTACTTATATCCGTGTGGCACAGGTATATTTAGACTATGCAGAAGCTTCTTTTGAAGCCACGGGGAGTGCTACGTCTAAAGTTCCGGGATGTTCCTTGTCCGCAGTAGAAGCTCTGAATATAGTCAGAAACCGTGTTGGAGTTACTGATGTTGCCAGTGATATTGTTGCAAATCCGGTAAAATTCAGGGAAACATTGAGACGCGAACGTTCTGTAGAACTTATGTTTGAAAATAATCACAGATGGAATGACATCAGAAGATGGATGATTGCTCATCAATTGTTTGAAAACCCGAATTGTATAAAGGGATTATTAGCAATACCCAACAACATAGGTTCAGCCGAAGTTCCAACTTTGCCTACCAATTCAACCGACCCTACAATTGCTAATATTACTTATGATTATGAAGAGTACACCGTAGTCCCTGAAGTAAGAGTGTTTGACATGAAAAACTATTGGTATCCTTTTACAATCAATAATGTGGCATCCATGAAAAATCTCAAACAAAATCCAGGGTGGTAATGTTAAATTATTTAATACAAAAACAACAATGAATATACGCAGAAATAAAACTATTAAATTAATACCGCTCTTTTTAGCGTTGTTTTGCTATTCACTTAATGGACAAACAATAGAAAATTCTTTACCGGGATTTTCCCGTCCTGACGGTGGATTTACGACCATTGAAGAAATGGTCGGTGCTAATGAATTGATTGATGGAGATCAATTGGTGAGCTACCCCGATGCTCTTCTTAGTAATAGTTTGCAAGGAAAGTTGGGAGGATTAATTGTTCGCATGACAAATAACGGACTCAGTAATAATGAAGCCAATTTATTGGTGCGCGGTCAGAACACTAAGGGCAATAACGCTGCTATCGTCATCGTGGATGGGATAGTACGTCCATTCAATGACTTATTACCTGAAGAAATTGAAAGTGTAGAGGTGCTAAAAGATGCTCCTGCAAAAATTTTGTACGGACCAGATGCAGCCAATGGGGTTGTTGTCATCAAAACGAAGCGAGGAGCTTTGGGCGATAAAAAAATGAGTGTCGGAGTAGAAAGTGGTGTAATGCATGCTACTCGACTCCCTAAATTTTTAGACTCCTATGATTATGCGCTGCTTTATAATGAAGCACGTGAAAATGATGGACTACCGGCTTTATATCTTCCATATCAATTGACCGGATATCAAAATTCGACCGGTCCAAATGATGTATTATACCCTAACGTTGACTGGTATGATTATTTTCTTAAAAATCAATCACTGTTTAGAAAAGCAACCTTAAGTTTAAAAGGTGGCAGCCGTGCTCTTAAATATTCTTTAGTAGCCGGCTATAAAGGTGTAGGAGGATTAGAAAAGATTGGAGAACCGGTTGGTATGAATCGATTGAACCTCCGTGGTAATATTGATATTGAGATTACCAGTTACATGAGTGTAGTTGCTGATGTGGCAGGACGTGTTGAAGAGCGAGCCTTTAGTGCTGTCAATAATGCCAATGTATTTACTGCACTTTCCACCAATCGTCCAAACGAATATCCTCTGATAATTGACCCTGATATTATAGGTTTAACGCCGGATGAAGATGGTATCCCATTTTTCGGTAGTAGTATAAATTCAGCGGCAAATCTCTTAGCTGATTTTCAATATAGAGGTTTTACACAGGAAAGATATATTACAAGTCAAAACAATTTAGGATTGGAGTTTGATTTCAACAAACAAATTAAAGGTTTAGCTGCTTCTGCTTATGTAACTTTTGATAATTATACGCAAGTTACACAGCAGCTAAGAAGAGATTATCCGACCTATGCTGTACGAACATATTTGGACGAGTTAGGTGCTGAGCAGGCTGAATTCACTTTGATGAAAAAACTGGATCCAAATGACAATATTAGTGCTACCAGTCCATCTACTTATCGAACCATTGGTTGGTATGCCAATCTCTCCTATGCACGTCATTTTGATTTGCATCATCTCTCAGCAATTGCGGGATATAGGTATTTCAAAGGCGAGTCCCAAGGTGTTACACAAGATGATATCAACTTGAATTATAATATGCGCGTTAATTATGGCTACGACAGTAAATATTTAGCTGAAATCAATCTTGTGAATTACGGCAGCAATAAATTTGTTGCCAACAACAGAAATTTTCTATCATATGCTGTGGGCGCAGGATGGATCATGAGTAAGGAAGATTTTCTTCAGGATGTTGAAACCATTAATTTTCTCAAACTAAAAGCAAGTTACGGACTTCTTGGATTTTCCGGAAACAATGGTTACTTACTGGCCAATAGTCGCTGGCAAGATGGAGGTATAATTAACACCAACGAAGGAAATACTTCCAATGCCAAAGTGGTTAATTTAGTGAGAATAGGAAATCCTGATTTAGAATGGGAAAAATCCAGAGAATTGAATTTTGGATTGGAAGGTGCGCTTTTCAACAATCGCCTGCAATTTGGAATAGATTATTTTAATAATTTAAGATCAGATATTATCACGACAGAATATAGTGCTTATGGAGATTACATCGGTCCGTTTACCATGCCTACCAATGTAGGATCTGTTAAGAATCAGGGAATCGACGGAAATGTTTCATGGGGTGATAAATCTGGTGACTTAACGTATCGGATTGGAGTGAATTTTACAGCATCTAAAAACAAATTACTGAGTTGGGATGAAAATCCCAATATTCCGGAAGAAGCACGCAAAAGTGTAGGTAAACCTACTGATGCAATATTTGGTTTGCAATCCAGAGGTCTCTTCGGACGTGATGTTGATATTACCACCGCTCCTGTACAAGGATTTGGACCCTACAGAGTAGGTGACCTGGCTTATGTGGATGCAAATAATGATGGTTACGTGGACAATCGAGACCATGTAATGATTGGAAATTCTTTCCCATACACTGTATTAGGTATTGATTTAGATTTGAAGTACAAGAATTGGGGATTATATGTGTTAGGTACGTCTGAATTAGGTGTACACCACATGCTTAACAATAGCTATTTCTGGAATACCGGTGATTCTAAGTATTCCGTTATTGCTGAGCAGCGATATCATCCGGTCAATAATCCATCAGGAATTTATCCTGCACTTACAACTAAAAATGGAGAAAACAGCTACAGAGCCTCCGATTTTTGGTTGGAAGATGCTTCTTTTTTCAGGTTAAAAAATATTGAATTAAGCTATCTTTATAACTTTAAAGATCCTTCATTCTTTATTAAAGACATGAAAATTTTTGCTCGTGGTACTAATGTTTTTGTTTTATCTAAACAAAAAGATTTAGATCCGGAAGTTTTAGGTGCCGGACTTACTAATTATCCTGTCACTGCATATTACACAGGCGGTGTTACATTTACCTTCTAATAATTAAATTATGAGACTTATGAAAAATATAATAAAACTTTTAGTTGTACTGCCATTTATTGTAGGTTTTGTATGTACTTCTTGTGAGGATCCACTACCTAACAAAGCAGTTAATGAATGGGAGGATAAAGACGTATTCCGCATTCCACAAATGGCCGAAGGGGTATTGAACAAGGCTTACTCTAATATTAATAACAGACTTGATTATTTCCAGAATAATTTTTTAGATGTGGCTACTGATAATGCCTTGACTAACGATCAATCAACCGAAGTGTATAAGGTAGGCCAAGGTTTAATGACAACATTTTCCAATCGCATTGGCAATTGGACAGAATGTTACAACAACCTTCAATACATCAACAAGTTTATGGAAGAAGGTCTGACTGATGTGGTTAAATACAGTAAATCTGACTCAATAACAGATGCGGCTATTAAGCGTAGATTATTAGGTGAAGCCTATTTTCTAAGAGCTTGGTGGAGTTTCCAGTTATTACAACGTCATGGCGGTAAAACCGATGGCGGAGAAGCATTGGGATATCCCATTGTAACCAAATTTATTACAGATGAAGAAGCCCGTGATCCTGATTTATTTGTTCGTAATACCTATGAAGAATGTGTGAATCAGATTGTAGCTGATTGTGATTCAGCAATCAACAGGCTTCCGGTAAAATATACAGGTAATGATGTAGTAACCGGAATACAACACACCGGTAGAGCTACCAGCATTGCTGCTGCTGTATTGAAAGTTAATGCTTTATTATATGGCGCCAGTCCTGCTTATCAGCCTGACAATATTACTCAAATCACCGGAATGGGTACCTTTAATGTGGTTGACGCAACTGCATACAAGGCAAAGTGGGAACGTTTAGCTCTCTATGCAGATACGCTCATTCGAAATGCAGATGGGAAATTTGGTGCATTCGGTGCTTATTATGCAGTCAAATCAACAGATTTGGCTGACGTAGCTGCAACCACACCTGCTGATTTTGTTTTTAGAATTATGTTTAGAAACAATAATATGGAAACACAGCATTTCCCACCATATTTCTATGGCAATGCCAGAACAGTACCGTCTCAAAATCTGGTTGATGCATTTCCGATGAAGAATGGTTATCCGATCAGCCATGCTTCATCCGGCTATGATCCGCAAAATCCTTATGTAAACAGAGACAATCGGTTTGACATGAATATCTACTATCAAGGAAGAGTTTTTGCTCAATCACAAGCACCTATTGATGTGGTTTACGGCGGTAAAGACTCTGAGAGCTTCAGTCCTCTGGCTTCCCGAACCGGTTATTACCTGAGAAAACATATATCTATAACAGATAATATGCTTGAGCCTACACAGAAAAAACAATCGGCACATTACAATCCTTTATTGCGTAAAGGAGAAGTTTATTTGGCTTTTGCAGAGGCTTCCAATGAAGTTTGGGGACCTACAACCAAAGGGCCTAATTGTGCATATTCTGCCTATGACGTGATTAAATCTATACGTCAGGCTTCCGGAGGCATCACAGACACCGGTTATTTGGATGAAATGGCTGCCAATGAATCTGATTTCAGGCTATTGATTCAAAATGAACGCAGATTAGAAACGACTTTTGAAAATCAGCGGTTTTTTGACATGCGCCGCTGGGTACTACCCCTCAACGAATCCATTAAAGGAGTTGTAGTAGAAAGAGATGAAGCTAATGTACTGTCTTATTCAGTTCGAGAGGTTGAGCAACGTTTAATGAATGACGTAAAACACTACTACATACCACTACCGTATGGTGAAATACTGAGAAATAAAAATATTGTGAACAATTTAGGTTGGAAATAATTTATAACACCGGACATATAAAAAATGAATCAAATGAAAAGTAAACATTATTTCAAAATAATTATTTTCCTTATAACAGGCGTAATATTTAGTTCCTGCTATGAAGATTATATCTTTGATTACAAGTATTCCACTGTATATTTTGCTATGGACAAGCCCTATAGGACTGTGATAGCAGACAGAGATATGGAATTGCGAATCGGAGTAAGCATCGGTGGAAAAAGAAATGTAGATATGAATGATTGGGCAGAGTTTAAGATTGACACACTTGGTTTACCTGCAGGTAAATTATTGATGCCCGAGAATTATTTTACATTGACAGATGCTAATACCATGCGGGTTAGTAAAGCAAATCTCCCTGTGGCTGATGTAGGGATTAAATTTACAGATGACTTTTTTGCAGACCCTGCATCGATCACGGGAAAATATGTTCTCCCTTTAAAAATTGTAAACAGCTCATTGGATACAATTACACGTGAAAGTACGGTAGTTTGTTTTAAATACATTAGTACTTTTCACGGCTCCTATTATGTTAAAGGGAAACTTTATGAATTAGATGCCCCGAATGGCAATGTAGTTGATTCTGCTCTTTATGAAGATAAAGATCTTGTTAAAAACATAGTTAGAGACCTTTCCACTTTAGATCGTTATACTTTGATACGTCCCGGATTAGCTGATTTTACAGTAACCGGATCAGAAAAAGTAAAACTAACCGTAACCATGAACGACTCGAAGGATAAAATTTATGATACTGCTGTAGAAACTGCAACCGGTGGTACAGCAATCACAAATGGAAGCGGCACTTATTATGGAAATGAAGAGAATCCGAAATTTGTATTGAAATATGATTTCGCAAAAGGAGGAAAAGAGTATCGTGTCAATGAAACATTAATTCTAAGACAAGATCCCCTTTATGACCTTCGTGTTGAATCCTGGTAAAAAGGCGGTGTCTTATAAATGCCTTGCGGGTTTTTGGTTAAATATTTACTTTTGAGACAGCCCCAATTAATTTAAAATATTAAAAATGAAAACATATCAATCAATATTTTTAACTGCTGTATTGGGGAGCTTTGCTTCCCATTCAGCATTTGCAAAAAATCCAAATATAATCGTTATTTTTACAGATGACGAAGGATGGGGAGCAACATCTGTTCAAATGGATGATCAAGTTCCCGAATCTAAAAGTGATTTTATGCAAACTCCGAATCTGGAACGCTTAGCAGCCAGAGGAATGCGTTTTGCCAATGGCTACACTTGCCATCCCAACAGCTCACCTTCCAGATATGCTTTGCTTACTGGAAAAACACCTGCCCGATTAGGAATGACTGACATCATTGAACGTCCGGGACAAGAAACAGATCCCAAACGTAGGTTATTAACTCCACCTAACGTAAGGATGATTAATTCCAATGAAATCACAATTGGAGAAATTATAAAACAACACAAGCCAAATTACAAAACAGCCTATTTTGGCAAATGGCATTTGGGAAATAATGGTCCTGAACAACACGGTTTCGATGCAGGTGATGGAGCAACCGGTAATGGAAAAGGTAATCAAAAAATTGCTGATGATCCCAAATTGATATTTAGTTTATCGCAGCGTAGCGTTGATTGGATTGAACAACAGGTTAATGATAATAAACCCTTTTTCCTTGAAATTGCACATTATGCAACACATGAATCAAGCGAAAGTTTGGCTGCAACACTCCAAAAGTATCAAAATCTTCCAAAAGGTACCCGACATAATAATGCCGGGTATGCTGCCATGACAGAAGATATGGATACAGGTATCGGTATTGTGTTGGATAAACTTCAGGAATTAGGAATTGAAGATAGTACTTATATTTTTTTCCTGGCAGATAATGGATCAATGCCCGGAATGAATCCCGGCAATACCAATGGTCCCATCAGAGGTAGCAAAGCCACAGTATGGGAAGGCGGTATTAAAACTCCTTTTATTGTGGCCGGTCCCGGTATTAAGGGAGATATCGTCAGTCGTGTCAGGGTTGTAGGCTGGGATATATTTCCTACTATTTGCGATATTTTAGGTATCACTGAATTACCCCAAAATTTAGATGGAGGTAGTATTTTACCCGTTCTACAGGATAACAATGGTGAAGGTGAAGTAACTCGTCCATATGACTTCATGGTATGGCATTGGCCACGCTATGTATTTAACAAAGAGGGTTATCCAACCACTGCAATAATTAAGGGTGATTACAAGTATATTTATTCTTATGAAACCGAAGAAGAATTGTTGTTCAACATCGTCGAAGATATAGCTGAAACGACACCTCTGAATAGTCAATTGCCTGACAAGCTGATAGAATTACGTACCGACATGCAAAACTATTTAACTGAAGTTAATGCAGGCTTGCCAACTCCAAATCCACATTACTCAGGTGGCGGTACCAAGGTATTAGAAAATCTTATCTTCTATTTCCCTTTTGAAGACAACTATAATGACATGACCGGTCAAATGCAGACTTTGGGACAAAACTCACCGGGTTTTGATACAGGAAAATATGGCCGAGCACTCTCTTTAAATGGTAGTTCGCAATGGCTTGACGTTTTATCGGGAGATTATATGAATCCGGATTTTTCAGAATTACCTTTTACACTCTGTGGCTGGGTTTATAATACTGATGCACACGCTCAAAACAACAGCATTATTTTGGCTCAACATGATGATTCAAATAGCGGAACCGGTAGAATTATTCTTGAGAAATTCAGGCAAAGTGGCGCCGCATGCTTAAGTACATTTTTAGGAGGGAGCCGTACTACAGCAACTGTAAATAATTTTCCAAATAATGAATGGGTCCACGTAGCTGCAGTTGGAGATTATACAACTAATACCATAACATTTTACAGGAATGGAGAACAAAATGGAGATAGGGTTACAATCAACCCCTTCGAAAGTTGCGTAGGTAATTTCCGTATTGGTGCACATAAGGATGGAAGCAAAGCTTTCTGGTCCGGAAAACTGGATGAACTCTACTTATTCAAAGAAGAGTTGTCTCAAAGTGATATAGTAAAAATAATGAATGATTTGTGGGACAAGCCTATGGGTGTAAATAACGCATTCTCCAATAATGCATTTGTTTATGTAGATCCTGCTAAATATTCTTTAGTAGTGAATGGTTTAGATAATATTTCAGCACTGACTCTAATCAGCATTGATGGCCGTGTCTTGAAAAAGGAGTATTTTACAAAAGTGATTAATATTGGATTAATTAACCCCGGTCATTATCTCCTCAAGATTGAGGCTAAAAATCAGCCAACTGTTATCAAAAAAATAGTTATTTAATGATGACAATACTAATTAAAAAAAACGACAGAGCATGACAAAATCAATATTGTTTAATTACGGACCTTTATTTTCACTGAGTCTTTTACCTTTCAGTCTGACTGCACAATCAGATCCTCGTCCCAATGTTGTTGTGATTTTGGTTGATGATATGGGCTATTCTGACATTGGCTGTTACGGTGGTGAAATTCCTACTCCTAATCTTGATCAACTGGCAGAAAACGGTATTAGATTCAGAAATTTTCACAACACAGCCAGAAGCTGTCCCTCGCGTGCTTCCTTAATAACCGGCTTATATCAACACCAAACCGGAATAGGAATGATGACCACAGAGGGTACTTCGAATTTTGATTTTGGAGTGCAGGGTTATAGAGGGTATTTAAACAAAAATTCTGTAACTATTGCTGAAGTATTGAAAAATGCAGGGTACCATACTTTTATGACAGGCAAATGGCACCTTGGTTCAGATTCACTTTATAAACGACCATTACAAAGAGGATTTGACAGGTTTTACGGAAGTTATCAGGGTGCTTTTAGTTATTTTGACCCCAAGGGCATCAGATGTTTAATAGACGGAGCTGATACCATACGAGCTCCAAAAGGATTTTACACAACAGATGCTTTTACTGATAAAGCCATTAAATTCATCAAAGAAAAGAAAGATAAAAATCCATTTTTCCTTTACTTAGCATATAATGCCCCACACTGGCCACTTCATGCCAAAGATGAAGACATTAAAAAGTTTGTTGGCAAATATATGAAAGGATGGGACCAATTAAGAAAAGAACGCTTGGAACGACAAATTGAAATAGGGTTGTTTGAAAAAGATATTGTTTTGTCTGACAGAGATAGTCGTGTTCGTCCATGGAGTGAAGTAAGCGAGGAACAAAAAATCCTGAGTGATTACCGTATGGCGGTATATGCTGCTCAGATTTATGCTGTGGATTATAATGTTGGGAAACTGGTTAAATATCTAAAAGAAACCAATCAATTCGATAATACTTTAATCATGTTCCTTAGCGATAATGGTGCTTGTGCAGAGCCCTACCATGAATTCGGAGGTGGACAACAGTCTGAAATCAACAATCCCGAAAAATCCGGTGCTATTTCTTATGGTATTGGCTGGGCTAATTTATCCAATACACCATTCAGACTATATAAAAACAATGCAACAGAAGGTGGTATAGCAACTCCTTTTATTGCACACTGGCCTAATAAAATTAAGTCTATGAAAGGTAAATTCACAGACACACCCGGACATTTGCTAAACATCATGCCTACCATACTTGAGGCGACAGGTGCATCCTATCCACACATCTACGATGGGCATACAATTCAACCTCTTGAAGGTCACAGCCTTATGAAAACTTTCTTAACAGGAGAGCAAGAAACTCCGGAATATCAATATTTTGAACATTCGTACAATTGCGCTGTTATCAAAGGTGAATGGAAAGCAATCTCCAGAATTGGTACCGGACGATGGGAGTTATATAATCTTAAAAATGACAGAAATGAATTACACAATGTAGCCGATGAGCACCACGAATTATTGATTGACATGATCAATCATTGGAATGCCTGGGCAGAACGTTGCCATGTAACGAATAAAGGACAAAGAAGTAAAAACAGTTATGATTAATGTTTTGTTTCAACTAAAAAAGAAAATTAAATCTTAAAAAAATGTCAAACAAATTATTGAATAGTTCACTACTGCTAACAACATTTGCTTTGCCATTTGCAGTTCAGGCTGAAAAGTCGCAGCCCAATATGGTCTTATTCATATCAGATGATTTGACTTATTTTGATTTAGGTCCTTACGGAAGCAAAGATGCTAAAACTCCTAATCTTGATCAATTTGCAGAGGAAGGGATGCTTTTCACGCATATGTACCAGGCAGCACCCATGAGTTCGCCCACACGCCATAATTTATATACGGGATTATGGCCTATGAATTCCGGTGCTTATCCCAATCATTCCATGGCTGATGTAGGTACAAACAGCATTGTTCAACATTTGGCTCCGGCAGGCTACAGGGTGGCTTTAGTCGGCAAATCTCATGTACATCCTGAGTCCGTTTTTCCTTTTGAGTATTTTCCTTCCTTAAAAAATGAGGTAATAGATTATGAGGCAATTAACAATTTTATTGCTTCTTGCAAAGAGACAAACACTCCTTACTGTATGTTTATTGCATCTAATCAGCCCCATACACCCTGGAATAAGGGAGACGCATCTCAATTTAACCCCAAAACTTTGACTTTGCCTCCTTATTATGTGGATACTGAAAATCTGAGAAAAGATTTTTGCAGATACCTGGCAGAGATAAATTATATGGACAATGAATTTGGTACTGTATTGAAAATTTTAAACAAACAAAACCAGCGGGACAATACGGTTGTGGTTTATTTAAGCGAACAAGGAAATAGCCTTCCTTTTGCCAAGTGGACATGCTATGATGCCGGAGTACATTCAGCTTGCATTGTGCGCTGGCCCGATAAAATTCAAGCAAAGTCTGTTTCGGATGCCATGGTTGAATATGTAGATATTGTGCCTACTTTTCTGGATTTGGCTAATACAAAACCTATTTCTAAATTGGATGGTAAAAGTTTTTTGCCCGTCCTGTTAGGGAAAAAATCAAAGCATAAGAACTATACATTTTCTCAACAAACTTCACGTGGCATATATTCCGGCGGTCCGTATTATGGCATCAGATCAGTTGCTGATAAGAAATTTAGATATATCATAAATCTTACACCTGAAGCAACTTTCAAAAATACTGAAGTGAATGGCAGAAACTTTAAAGAATGGCTACAATTAGCTGAAACGGACGCTAAAGCAAAAGAGTTGACTTACAGATATCAGCATCGCCCCGGTCAAGAACTCTATGATCTTGAAAAAGACCCTTTTTGCATGACCAATATTGCTTATGACCCAACTTATGCTAAAGTTGTAAAAAAAATGGACAAAATCTTGAAGAAATGGATGAAGTCTTGCGGAGACAAAGGCCAGGAAACTGAAATGGAGGCATTCAAACATATGCCATCCCGATTAAAAGATTACAAACCCGGTAATAACTAAAAATACACTATTTCTTATTTTAATGTTTAACAAATTTTAAAAATTTCATTATGAAAAAAATTATTTTACCCATTTTTATGATGTTGTGCATGTTTTCATTCAGTAATGCTCAAGAGTTGGTGTTTCATTTTACTTTTGATGATAAATTAACGGATGAATCAACGCATGCATTTGAATTAACGCCCAGACCGGCGGAAGAGGGTGTGTATGAGGGAACAATACCAACCTATGAGGAAGGAAAGTATGGAAAGGCCATAGTTTTAAACGGTACCGGAGATTGGTATGACTTCAATTGGCGTACTAAGGGAGATAATACTGCACCAGTTCTCGTAAACTTTAATACCGAACCCGTTACTGCTTGTGCCTGGATTTACAACACCTTATTAGATGAGAATTTTAAATTCAATGACACCGGTCTTGCTGAACAACAAATCATTCATATCCGTGATGCACGAGTTGTTTTACATATAGGCTTCAATGATACTACATCCACTGTAGGTTCTTGGTTGAGTGGAGCAAAAGTTAATCCTACACATGATCCGAATAATCCTTTTCTTATTAAAAGAAATGAATGGCAGCATGTGGCTGTAGTTAGTGATCCGACAACCACTCCCAGGACTCATGCTTTTTATGTGGATGGAGTCAAAGTGGGAGAAACCCTCGAAGTTAGTGCTACTGGTTGGACAGGTTACGGATATGGATTCCGTATCGGAGCTCATCGAATAGATGGTCAATCTTTATTTACCGGGAAATTGGATGATGTAGCTCTTTTTAAAGGAGTTTTAACTCAGGAGCAAATTCAGCAAGTGGTGAATGGTAATTTTGGCATTAGCTCTGTGAAAAATGTTTATGCTGACCAATTCACAGTATTTCCCAATCCTGCAAAAGATCATATTCAATTGGCAGGAGTTGAGAATGTTTCCCAACTTGCTTTGTTTTCTTTAGATGGTCGGATAGTGCTTACTAGTTCTTCGAAAGATTTTATGGACATTAGCTCTGTTGCTTCGGGTAATTATTTTGTAAGAGCCACCTTAAATGATGGCAATCATGTTTACAAAAAAGTAATTGTTATTAAATAAATTCGTCTTTGACAGGCTATATTTCAACAATCTTGTTGATAAAAGGTTCAATCATCAACGAGGTTGTTGGATTTAAAAACATACTATTTCTTATTTTAATGCTTAACAAATAAAAAATGTCATTATGAAACGAACATGAAGAACTAATTAAATCAATTATTCCACCCAAGTGGATGATTAAATTAATTCATTGAGAGTTCCATACGACAACTAAAAAATAATAATTAAACATATGAAACAGCAATTCTACAATTTAGTTTTACCGGCAATGATTCTTTGTTTGCCAATGATTTCTTTAAACGCGCAGGTTGGAACACCAATTTCGACCTATGAAGAGTTTAATACGCTGATCAGGGCTGATTTAACAGCTTCTTATTATTTGACAAATGACATTGTAATTCCGGAGGACACGGAATGGTTGCCGTTCGCGAAGCCAGTGGATTGGGATGGAAAAACCAATTCGCTTGGACACTTCTCCGGAACGCTGGATGGAAGAGGTCATTCAATTAAAAATCTGAAGATCACGACAGGGAGCGATTTTTCAGGTCTTTTTGCAAGATTAACTGGAACTGTCAAAAATCTCGGGCTTGAGAATGTGGATATAACCGGTGGATTTCCAACAGGAGGGCTATCCGGAACAATATATGGTGTAACTACTACCTACAATCCGTCTGTTGTAATTGAAAATGTGTTTGTAACAGGTTCGGTAAAAGGTACAACCGAAGTCGGTGGTATCGCGGGTCGAAATAATAGTAATATGTTGAACACCATCAGGAATTGTTATGTAAATGTCACCGTTGAGGCAACAGATACCACGGGAGCCTGGGCTGGTGGTATTGTAGGCTGTTCAAATACCGGAAGGAGATTAAATTTTAACAAAGTATATTCAGCTGGTACGGTGAAAACCACTAATAAAGATTCGTTGAATTGTGCCGGAGGTATTCTTGGCTTCATTAACAATAATCAATCAGCCACCATAATTAAGTTTGATTCGACAGTTGTAGCACTGGACACATTATCTGGGGGAACAAATGGCATCATCCTTCATAGGGGAAACTTAGTTCTTGGTACAGTAACGTTGAATGATAATTATGCCAGAAATGACCTTGGTATTACTGAAACGACCGACGGAACCTTGGTAGATCCATCGGTGGTTTTGAGTCAAAATTTGTATGAAACTACCTTGGGATGGAATTTTGTAGATTTATGGGAGATGGAAGATGGTGTAAGTTATCCGACACTATCGTGGAATTATCTCATCTCAGGTGTTAATCAATCCGAAGACAAACAAAACTGGAGTGTTCAGTCATCAAACATGGGAATTACGGTGTCTGCCAACGAAAATTTGTCTCTTTCAGTTTTTGAAATAACCGGTAGATTAATTTATAACGCAAACATAAGTGGTCAGGTTAATATACCTCTTAATAAAGGCATTTACCTTGTTAAAGCAATAGATGGTGGAAATGAATCAAGTTGTAAAGTATTTGTTCAATAAAAAATTTAAAAATTACGACAGGGAGTAATATGTCCGGCCTTTTCTCGAGAATCGTTGACTGCACAATTAAGAATCTTGGGATTGAAAATGTGAATATAACCGGTGGTGTCGGGACTGGCGGATTAGCCGGGATCATGTTTGGTGCGGTACAACATATAATCCATCTGTAACAATAGAAAATGTTTTCGTCATTTATCAAGGAATAATACTCAAAAAATATATTATGAAACGAACATGAACTAAAAAATAATATTTAAACGCATGAAAACATTAGATTATTTATCCTTATTGTTACCTGGTTTGCCGTTATTTTCTGTTTCCGGAGCTCCCAATGTTGATGCTGACCAGAGACCCAATATTGTTGTGTTTATCGCAGATGACCTTGGAACAAATGAATTAAGTTGTTATGGAGGGAAAAACGTTCAAACACCCAATATCGACAGAATTGCCAACGAAGGAATACTGCTGACAAATAATTATGCATCAGCATCAATGAGCGTTCCTATCCGTGCATCACTTTATACTGGGTTATACCCGGCCAGGCATGGTTCATATCAAAATCATAAGACTTCGTATCCTCACATTAAAAGTGTAACGCATTATCTGCCTGAGTCAGGGTATAGAGTCGGACGAACAGGGAAGACACATACAACACCGGAATCTGTTTTTTCTTTTGAGGAAATTCCCGGTTTCGAGGTGAATTGTGTGTCGAATACCGCTCCTTATTCTACGGATGGTATATTAGAATATATTAAGCGTGATGAACAACCTTTTTGCCTTTATGTCTGTAGCACTCATCCACATGTACCCTGGACATGGGGGAATCGGGATGGACTTGACCCGGAAAAAGTAATACTGCCACCTAATATTGTCGATAACAAGGAAACCCGGGTTTTGTTCCGTGATTATCTGGCTGAAATCAGAGCCCTGGATGAAGAAGTCGGAGCGGTGCTAAAAGTGTTGGAAGAAACCGGCAAACTGGATAATACCCTGGTGATTTTTCTTGGAGAGCAGGGGCCTCAACTTCCATTCGGGAAGTGGACTTGTTATCGTTATGGTCAGAATAGCGCATGTATAGCCCGTTATCCGCGTAAAATAAAAGCAGGTACCACCAGTGATGCGCTGGTACAATACGAAGATATATTGCCAACACTTATTGAATTTATAGGAGCCGAACCATTGTCTGACATAGATGGCAAAAGTTTTTTGCAGGTATTATATGGTAAACAAAAGAATCATAGAAAATGGACTTACGGAATTCATAATAATATTCCCGAAGGGACGGCTTATCCTATTCGCAGTATTCAGGATAAGAGATATAAATTGATTGTTAATCTTACTCCGGAAGCAAAGTATTTCGAGAAACACCTGATGAATGTTAACAACAGGCGCCAGGTTTGGGCAAGCTGGCTTGAAAGTGCTGCTGTTGATGAAAAGGCAAAATGGTTAACCGACAGATATGTTAACCGACCCGAAATAGAGTTGTACGATTTGAAGAATGATCCATGGGAACTGAATAATCTGGCAGGCATGAAAAAATATGCGAAGAGAATATCTGCAATGAAAACAGAACTGGAAAAATGGATGACGCAACAAGGAGACAAAGGTGTTGCAATGGATGTTGGTTTTAAGAATAAATAACACAACGTGTTGATTTCGAATAATATTAAAATGTGTAGATTTTAAATTTCTGAATTATAATATCTTATTTATTAATCTTTTAAATTCACTGTTATGATGAGAAAAATTTTTATTTTTATTATGATGAGTATGATAGTTAGTAACTCATTCTCACAAGAACTTTTATTCAGAGCAACTTTTGATGAAAAACTTACAGATGAAGTAGGTCCTTATCAAATTACCCCCAAAGCAGATTTAGTCCCTACTTATGTTGATGGGAAATATGGGAAAGCAATTTCTCTTAACGGGGCTAATATTGAATACTATGATGTAAATACCACTTTAACGGCTGGAATTGACCCAAAAACAAATGCAATGACTTATGCAGCATGGATTTACAGTACTATTACGGATGCACAAAGAGATTCTGCAGTAGCCGCCGGGACTTCAGGACTTGCCGAGCAACAAATCATCCACTTCCTTGGTACTGGAAATACAAGGGTTGTATTACATACAGTATTTAATGATGTAACATCCAATATTGCTACCTGGGGAGCTACCGGAGCTTCAATACAGTCAACAGCATCTAATTGCATTGCAAGAAATGAATGGCAGCATGTTGCCATTGTAACTGATCCAACAGCTAAAACTGTTACCTTTTACGTGAATGGTGCCCAGGTGGGAGATGTCATTACAGTAGAAGAATTTAAACTGGTGGCACCGGGGAATGGTATTTACAGAATAGGTGCACATAAATTGGGTGATCGCTCAGGTTTCTTTGGCTATTTGGATGAAGTTTGCATGTTTAGTGGGGCACTTAGTGTAGAGCAGATTCAGAAGGTTATGGCGAATAATTATGATCTTGCTGCTGTAAGGCCGGTTTTGTCGGATGATGTGCGTATCTTGTCTAATCCGGTGAAAGATGTAATAACACTTGAGGGAGTTGATAATGTAAAACAACTTACCTTGTTGACACTTGATGGCAGAAATGTATTGAAGAGCAACAGGACAAATACCCTTGAATTACCGGGTGTTTCTTCGGGGAATTATCTTTTGAAAGTTGAACTGACCGATGGTACACTTGGATTCAGGAAAGTTAGCGTAATTAAATAATCCATTTGAACTAAAAGTATTTAATATTACCAATAGAACAATCTTGTAGAAGCTTATTTCTGCAAGATTGTTTCTGTGAAGTTTTGTTAGCGCGTTAGAAATCCGGGGACCGTGGAATATCTTGTGGTATGATAAGAATTGCTGATTATACGACATAAAGTTAAACAACACGATAACAACCGTGAAAATATATAAGAACAGAATAATCGCAAAAAATGTCAATACAAGTAAATCTAAAAACAATTTCTCATTATGCAGGATGTTTACTTACACTTGCTTCTACAGGTTTTGTAAATGCTGAAGAAACCAAACCTAATGTCGTCCTGATTTTGATTGATGATTCAGGTTGGTCTGATCTTGGATGTTATGGAAGCGAGATTCATACACCAACCATTGACAGTTTAGCATACAATGGTTTAAGATATCGTCAGTTTTACAATGCTGCACGTTCATCCCCTACCAGATGTGCTATCCTGACGGGTTTATATACACAGCAGGTTGCTGTAGATCCCGGAGCCTCTCTCCCCAATTTAAGGAATGACAATAATGTTACCATAGCAGAACTTCTTGGGAGTAATGGTTACAGGACATTTTTGACAGGTAAATGGCACCTGGGAGGTGAAAACAATCAACGAGGTCCTTTGAGTCGTGGCTTTCAGAATGTTTTTTATTTTGGTGGTGCAGCTGTCAAAAGTTTTTGGGATAGTAGCCTATATACTTTTAAATCTGAAAATAACGAAATACTGCCCATAAATTATGGGAATGATCAATTTTATCAAACAGACGCCATTGGAGATTATTCCGTCAAATTTATTAATCATCACTTCTCCAAAGCTGACGGCAAGCCTTTTTTCCTTTATATGGCTTTTGGCGCAGGCCATTGGCCCCTCAGTGCCCCTGAAGAAGTCGTTAATAAATATACCGACATTGCAGACCAAAATCCTACAGATGAGGATTATTTCAACTATGAAGTTGGCTGGGACAGTACACGCGTGTACAGATTTAACCGACAGAAAGAGTTAGGTGTAATCAATGAACATTACGAATTATCACCCAGAAGTGATGCAATTCAACCCAGACTTACTCAAGTTCCGGCCTGGGAAACATTGGAAACAAAACGCCAAAACGACCTGGCAAGAAGAATGGCTGTGTATGGCGCCATGATTCATAAAATTGACGATAATGTAAAAAAGGTTGTGGATTTACTGAAAAACAAAAATCAGTTAGATAACACTTTGATCATTTTTGTGTCCGATAATGGTGGTAATTATGAAAACCATGTTTTTGGAAATCCAAATGCAAGAGCATATGATGATTTATTTACCATGGGCCAACCTGATGATCCTACATCTTTTCCACGCTTAGATCTGGGAGGTGGCTGGGCCAATGTGTGCAATACCCCACTCAGATTGTATAAACATTTCACACATGAAGGTGGCATTCGAACGCCCGGCATATTTTTTTATCCCAACGGCATATCCAATCCGGGTACCTGGGTTGAACAACCGGCTCATATCATTGATGTAATGGCTACTGTTGTTGATGTTACCGGAGTTGAATATCCTGAAACTTTTAATGCTCATCCTGTTTTACCATTGGAAGGAAAAAGTTTAGTTCCACATTTTCAGGGTGGAGAAATCTCAGACAGACAACTTTTTGTAGAACATGAAAATAACCGTGCACTTTATGATGGTGACTATAAATTAGTAACTAAAAATTTTGCTTGGTTTGATGGCAGTTCTCCGGCTCATGAAATAGAACTGTATAATTTAAAGGAAGATCCGGTAGAATTGTATAATATTGCAGACAACCATCCCGAATTGGTTGCATCTATGATTGATGATTGGAATGCCAAGGCTACACAATTTGGGGTTCCGAGCGAAAGACTGATAAAAAAACCTGTTCATGTAGATCCCGAACTTGTATTTCATTTTTCATTCGACAACAAACTGACGGACGAGTCAGCTCACAACTACCAGCTTGTTATTGGAAATAATACTACTGTCAAGTATGTGGATGGCAAATATGGGCAGGCAGTACAATTGAATGGTTCCGGTGATTATTATGATTTACCGGAAGAAAACTTGCTAAATCCTGCTGAACTACCGCTAACAGCTTGTGCCTGGGTATATAACAATCAACCTCAGGCAGACTGGAACCTAACAGGTGGCGGTATAGATGAAGAACAGGTTTTGCATCAGTTGAACGGACGGGTGGTTCTTCATCACATTGTAAGTAGCAACGAATCCAATATTGGATCGTGGCTTGGAGGCGCACAGTATAAGTCAACTGTTTCTAATTGCTTTATTCTCAATGAATGGCAACATATAGCTGTTGTTTCTGATCCACAGAAACTGACAAATATTTTTTATGTAAACGGTGTGCAAGTGGGTGATACTGTCCATGTAAGCTCTGCATTCACTCCATCGAATGGCGGTTTCAGGATTGGAGCACATAAAAACTTAGGAAGCTATTGGCATGGTATGTTAGATGAAGTATGTTTATTTAAAGGCACTTTGAATGGTGACCAAATTCAGGCAATCATGAATGATGATTTTAATTTTCTTTCATCAATACAAACTGTTGATAAGAATAAAATCAGCATATACCCGAATCCAATAAAAGACATTCTTTATATAAACGAACGTGAAAATATTAAAGCCATCTCTATTTTTTCTATGAATGGAACAAAAGTAATGTTTAATGCCACATTCAATGATTGTATTGACATCTCATCCTTGAAACCCGGATGTTATATATCAAAGATTGAAACAACATCAGACGAAGTGCATTATAAAAAAATTATAAAGGAATAAGTCAAATCAATGGATACATTGAAAGATTATGCCCATGATAAAGAAAGATTTGCAGCCCCCTTTGAATGCAAAATGAATGAATATCTTTTAATTTAAAAACAATAATCCATGCGAAAATCTTTTTTATTTATTATTTGCCTGTTTACCTTAGGCATACTGAACGCACAAAAAAGTATTCCTATTTCAACTTTTGAAGATTTAAATACCTTATTGCGCAATAATCTCTTTAGTGATTTTTATTTAACCAATGACATTATTATACCTGAAGGAACAGAATGGTTACCCATAGGCAAACCTGCTGACTGGGATGGGAATCCCTCTTCACTCCTGAATTTTTCAGGCAAGTTAGATGGAAAAGGATTTTCTATTAAAAATCTAAAGATTACAACCGGAAGTGATTTTTCCGGTTTGTTTGCACGACTAATAGACCCTTGTGTAATCAAGAATCTTGGTCTCGAAAATGTAGATATTTTGGGAGGAAATCCAACCGGTGCCTTATCCGGGACCATGTTTGGTGATTTTCGTTCCGATTTTGAAGATGCGGTTACCATTGAAAATGTTTTCGTAACAGGAGTTATTAAAGGTTCAACACAAGTAGGCGGAATTGTTGGAAGGAACAACAACAATCCTAAAAATACTATCAGGAATTGTTATGTAAACGTACAGGTTGAGGCAACAGCATCCATCGATGCCTTTGCCGGTGGAATTGTGGGATGCCTTAATACCGGTCGCCGCCTTAATATCAATCGGGTGTATGTTTGTGGAAATATCCGGGCAAATACGGCAGCTTCAAAAAGCTATGCCGGCGGCATAGTGGGCTATGTAAACAATAACAACAGCGCAACCATTTTGGAAATAACTGAAAGTTGTGTATTGGCAAGCGCAATCGAAGGTTTAAATACAGGCTTATTATATAATATTCCTCAAAATTTTGCCGGTACCGTTAATTCCACTACAAATTACGCATTAGAAGGGTTATCAGGTAATAATAGCGAAGTCGGACGCCTGAACATGAATGAATGTACAAAAGCATTCTTTCAACAAGAATTACACTGGGATTTTGATAAAATCTGGGAAATGACAGAATCAGATAATCTTCCGGTCTTTTCATGGAAAAATGTTCAGGAAGAAAATGAAAATGAAGAAAACGATAAATTCAGATATTATGGATTTAAACTACTCGACTTCTTGAATGAAAGATATTATAAGAGGGATACCGAATTATATGTTGAAACAGTAAAGAGCCAAACCTTGGAAAAAGGTGACAATGCTTTTCTTTGGCCTGCAGCACACATTATTCGTGCGCTAAGCTGGGGAGCATTACTTGATGAAAAGTATAAACCAAGATTGGCTTCTTTTGTGAATAAAATAGATTGGTACAAGAATGGACCGGGATATGGAGCAATCAGAAATGGTCAGCGTTTTTTTGATGATAACGGATTGATTTCTTATGCAATTATGCTGGCATATGAAAAACATTTTAGTGATGATCAGACTGTTTTAGATAAAGCATTGTTTGCTGCTAATTATTGTTTGAGTTATAAAGATGAATTCTGGGGATTACCTCAAACTGAAACGAATCTTAATGAAGGAATATTTTATTTAGGTCCTGTTAATCCCATGGCAAGTGCTTTTGCCATGCTTTATACAATTTCTCAGAAACAAGAAGATTTGGATATTGCCACAACTTATTATGATGTACTGACCGATGGATTAAAAGACTTAACCTATCCGAAAACTCCGTTGATTTATCGGAGTGGATCCAAGTACACTGATGGAGTATGGACTGGTAACACTGCCGGTCCCAGAGCTGCCAATACCTGTGGGGTAGCCATTCTTGGTGTTCGTTTATATGCGATTACAGGAGATGTTAAGTATTTGAATGAAGCCCGTGCAATGACAGATGCCGTTCTTAACAGATGGTATACAAAAAGTGGTGGTTTTTCTGAAATATCTATGTGGGGAGGTAATGCTGTCATTGATTTGTTATGTGAATTATATGAATATGATCCGAATCAAAAATGGTACGATGCAGCGGTTGATATTGTCAATTATTTGATTGATAAAGGACGTGATAAAAGTGGATTTTATCCGACAGGCAGTCAACCTGATCATGGAAACTGGAGTAAAGATCGTTCGAACTTAGATCCTCCGGAAGAAATAACGGTAATGTCACAGGCTTGTGCTGCTAATGCTATACTTCGTTTAGCCTGTTTACAGGACAAGATGGCAAGTGGGTATGATGAAACCTGGGTAAAAAAATCTTTTAAAATTTATCCAAATCCTGCAAAAGAATATATTTATGTTGACGACACCGTAGATATGCCGACAATTGAAATCTACAACTTATCCGGTGAGAGATTACTGTCTGCTGCAGGCAATAGACTTAATATCTCTGATTTAAGCAAAGGAGCTTATATTGTAAAAGTTATAATCAATCACACGACATATCAGTCTAAATTGATTAAAAATTGAGACTAAGGATTTTCTCCTATTACATTAAAAGCAATTTTTTGGAGTGGGCTTAACTATTTAAAATAAACAACAATGAGAAAAATATTTTATTTATTCATTTTGATTGCATGCGCATTTCAAAGCTATGTTCACGCTGAAACTAAAGAAAAATTAGAAGCAATTAAGAACCATTCAGTTGCTGTGCATATCACAGATGGCTGGATTCGTGATCCGTATATAGTTTTAGGTCCCGATAATTATTATTATTTAACCGGTACTACCCCTCTTGAAAATGATGAAAGGGAACAATCAGATTATCACAACACCGGACTTGGTAAAACAAGTGTTGTCGGTTATAAATTAAGAGTATGGAAAAGTACCGATTTAGTAAATTGGGAGTATCTGGGAGCCCCTTATTCGGTTAAGGATACTCCACATTTTACAGACAAACAAGATGAAGTAGATTGGTCACAGCAACGTCTTTGGGCACCGGAATTACATTGGACTGGCGACAAGTGGGTTTTGGTACATTGTCCCTCAGCTGTAAGTTCTTTAGCGCTAACTGAAGGTTTAGAAATAAAAGGTCCCTGGGAACATCCAAATCCCGAAGCTTTTATAAAAAAGCATGATCCATCAATTTTTATTGATGATGACGGGCAACCCTATTTACTATGGGGATACCACGGTTTTTTCATCAGAGCACTAAAAAAAGATTTTAGTGATTTTGCAGGACCTCGTATTGAAGTAGATCCTTCGGACAGAATAATTGGACATGAAGGCACAACCATGAAAAAAATAGGTAACAAATATGTATATATTGGAACAGCATGGTCTACTGATACGGGCAGAAAAGGATCCTATAATTTATATTATTGTACAGGAGATAATCCTACAGGCCCTTTTTCAGAAAGAAGATTCTTAGGCAGATTTTTAGGACATGGTACTCTTTTTCAGGATAAAGAGGGAAAATGGTGGTGTACAGCCTTCTACAATGCTAATGTTCCAACCCTGGAAAGTGAAGGCATACAAACCAGAGATCTAAGTGAAACTGCGCAAACAATTAATAAGCAGGGAACAACAATCGTCCCTTTGGAAGTTAAAATAATGAATGATGGTGACGTGTTCATCAATGCCAAGGATCCAAGATACGCTGTTCCAGGACCGGATGAAACACAAAAATTTGATTTAAACCCCATTTAAATTTATGGCGGTGTCTCATAACAAATATTCAACTAAAAAATAGTAAGATGTCTGAAGGGAAGTAATTGAAAACAAATAAGAGTATCGATCGTATGAAACATAATTTTTTTTCCGCAGCTCTTTTAAGTATTCCTTTTGTGGCGGGAACTGCTATCAGTCAGCAGGACGAACGTCCAAATATAATAGTAGTTATTGCAGATGATCTGGGGACCAACGAGTTGAGTTGTTATGGAGGTCAGAATTTACAAACAACCAATATAGACCGTTTAGCCAAAGAAGGAATACTACTTACGAATAATTATGCTTCTACAGCCATGAGTGTGCCTGTTCGCGCCTCCATGTATACAGGTTTGTACCCGGCACGTCATGGCTCATATCAAAATCATAAAAAAACAAATACTGACGTCAAAAGTATTACCCATTATATGCCCTTAGCCGGATATAGAATTGCACGTACCGGTAAGGATCATCCGGGAGGTCAACCTCAGGTGTATAATTTTGAGAAAATCCCAGGATTTACTGTAGGTTGTACTGCATTGAAAGCTCCATATACCACAGATGGTATCGAAAAGTTTATGAGTAATAGCAAGGACCCGTTTTGTTTGTTTGTCTGTAGCATACACCCGCATGCACCATGGTCGTGGGGAAATCCCAGTGAATTTGATCCGGACAAAGTTGTTTTACCACCTAATTGCGTTGATAACAAGCAGATCAGAGAGCTTTTTTGTCATTATTTAGCAGAGATACGTGCATTAGACAATGAAGTAGGATCTGTTTATGCTGCCCTTGAAAAGGTAGGAAAACTTGATAATACGCTGTTTATCTTCCTGGGAGAGCAAGGACCGCGTTTACCTTTTGGTAAATGGACGGCTTATCGGTATGGTCAGCATAGTGCCTTTATTGCGAGGTATCCCCAAAAAATAAAAGCCGGCACTACAAGTGATGCCATTGTTCAGTACGAAGATATTATGCCTACTTTACTGGAGTTTGCAGGAGGAGAAAAAATAAAAGATATTGATGGAATAAGTTGTTTGCCGGTACTGTTTGGCAAGAAAAAAGAACATCGCCAATGGGCATACGGAATACACAATAATATTCCCGAAGGAAGAGCCTACCCTATCCGAAGTATTCAGGATAAAAGATACAAGCTGATCATGAACTTAAAAAGCGAGGTGGATTATCACGAAAAACATTTAATGGATCCTAATGCCAAGGAAAAAGTTTGGGATAGTTTTCTGCAAACTGCTGAAACAGATGAATTTGCTCTGTTCCTTGTAAATCATTATACTAAAAGGCCGGCCATTGAATTCTATGACTTAAAGAAAGATCCTTGGGAACTGAATAACCTTGCCGGAGAAAAAAAATACTTCAAGCGCATACAGAACATGAAAGCGGAATTGTTTAAATGGATGGAGCAGCAGGGAGACACAGGAGCTGATATGGATATTCCCCAAAAATAATATATCCTACTTTCCCCGGTTGTTTTGAACAATATATTCAATATAAATCCCATGAGAACGAATATAAATTTTACATTTTATCAATCAATTGTCCTGAGCAGTGCTTTACTAATTCCATGTGGAAAAGCATATTCAAAAACCGAGAAGCCCAATATTATTTTCATTATAGCTGATGATTTAGGATATGGTGATATTTCGGCATTTAATGAAAACTCAAAGATTCGTACAGAGAACATTGATAAATTGTGTGAAAATGGGATTAAATTTACTGATGCGCACTCCAGCTCTTCAGTAAGTACTCCATCACGATACGGCATACTTACCGGCCGGTATGCTTTCAGAACGCATCTCAAATCTGAAGTCCTGTCCGGGTTTTCTCCTCCATTAATTGATGTTGACAGGAACACCATGGGCACCATGTTGTCAAAACAAGGTTACCATACCGCTTGTATTGGCAAGTGGCATTTGGGATGGGATTGGGCATTTGATGAAAATAAGGAAGTGGATTTTTCCAAACCAATAAAAAACGGACCAACTACGAGAGGCTTTGATTATTTCTACGGAATAGCTGCTTCTTTGGATATGTCTCCTTATGTTTATGTTGAAAATAACAGGGTAACTGCTCTTCCTGACAGAATAGCCAGGAAGTATGATGGTATTTTACTTCAGCGTAAAGGTCCACAAGGTGCTGATTTTGAACATATCGATTGTTTGCCTAATTTTTCAAAACGTGCGCTGGATTACATAGCTGCACAAAGTGATGCAGATGCTCCGTTTTTCTTATATTTACCTTTGACTGCACCACATACTCCTATCCTTCCTACCAAGGAATTTCAAGGTAAATCCGGCTTGTCGCCATATGGTGATTTTGTGTTGATGATTGATAATTTGGTTGGAGAGATAGTTTCAGTTTTAAAAAAGAAAGGTCAATTAGATAATACCATCATTGTATTCACTTCAGATAATGGATGTGCACCTTATGCCGATATCAAGGGTATGGAAAAAGCCGGACATTTCCCAAACTATATTTATCGGGGAGCAAAAGCCGATTTATATGACGGGGGACATCGTTTACCGCTTGTTATGTCATGGGGTAACAAATTCTACAAAAGAGAGGTATCGGATTTATTCTCACTTACAGATTTTTATGCTACTTTTGCTGAGATTACCGGATATAAATTGAAAGACAATGAAGCCGAAGACAGCTTCAGCATTTGGAAGTTTTTAGAGGGAAAAGGAAAATTCAAACGCAAAGATCTTGTTCACCATTCGGTTGATGGTAGTTTCTCCATACGGACTCCGGAATGGAAACTTTTATTCTGTCCTCATTCAGGAGGTTGGAGTTACCCGCGTAAAAATGAAGAAAACATCTCCCGGTTCCCTCCGCATCAACTCTACAATATGACTACTGATGTCATTGAACAACAAAACATCGAAGATCAACATCCTGACTTGATTAAAAAATATAGTCGCATCATGCGTAAATATATTTTGAACGGACGTTCAACACCGGGGAAAAAGCAAAGCAATGAAACAAAAGGAGAATGGGATCAAATCAAATTGTTTATGAAATAAACATGAACTAATTGAATCAAATTCCATACTACATAAATATTAAATTACTCTTTGTATCATGAAAACTATTTTAACAACCAGTTTAACAACTCTTTTATTTTCGAATATTGGATTTGCCCAAGCTTCAGTGTCAAAACCAAATATCATTTTCATTATGGCTGATGATATTGGATACGGAGATATCAGTTGTTATAATCAGGACTCAAAAACATCAACTCCTAATATAGACCAACTTGCACAAGACGGTATGAGATTTACTGATGCTCACTCTGTAGCAGCACTTTCCAGTCCATCCCGCTATGGCTTACTGACAGGTCGTTATAGCTTTAGATCTCGTTTAAAATCGGGAGTTCTGGGTAAGAATGCAGATCCGTTGATTGAAGCTAATCGACTTACTGTTGGTAAATTACTACAACAAAATGGATACAACACTGCTTGTTTTGGCAAATGGCATTTAGGCGTAACCTGGACACGTGACAATGATGGGAATATAGACCTCAGTAAGCAAATAAAAAATGGACCTATAACAAGGGGTTTTGACTATTATTTCGGCATAAACATGAACAATAGTGCCTTTTTTATTGAAAACGACATGGCTGTAGAAGTTCCATCTGTTCCCAAACCACCGGAAATGTACGGTAATGAGGAATTAATATGTGACGGATGGAAATATGAAAATTTACTGCCTACTTTAAGCAACAAAGTTATAGAGTATATTAAAAACCCTGATGAACAATATCGAAATTCGGACAAACCCTTCTTTATTTATTATGCTGCTAATACTGTTCATACACCTATAGCTCCTGTTGATGAGTTCAAAGGTAGCAGTAAGGCTCATTTGTACGGTGACTTTATACAGCAATTTGACTGGGAAATAGGAAGAATATTGGAAACATTAGAGGAGGAAAATATAACTGAAAATACACTGATAATTTTCACAAGTGATAATGGTCCTATGCATTGGGATGGAACCAATATGCAAGGCCCGCTAAATTCAATTTTCAAATATGATCATAATCCCAGTTATATTTTCAGGGGCAAAAAATCTGATATACACGAGGCAGGGCACAGAATACCTTTCATAGTGAGATGGCCTGCCCAAACTCCTAAAAATACAGTTTCTGATGAATTGATCAGTCATGTTGATTTTATGGCTACATGTGCAGCTATCATTGGGGAAAATTTACCTGCCGGTGCCGGTGAAGACAGCCATAATTTTTTACCTGTGTTTAAAGGTGAAAAATTAGAGAAGCCCGTCAGGAATTATTTAATTAATATTTCCGGTGGTGGTAAACTCGCCCTTAGAATGGGAAATTGGAAGTTTATTGAAGCTGGTGGCTCCGGAGGATTTACCGCACCAAAAAGTGATGCTGAAGCTGAAGCGCTGGGATTACCTCCGATTCAATTGTATAATTTAGAAGATGATATTGGTGAAACCATAAACTTACAAGATAAATACCCTGAAAAGCTTGCTGAAATGCGTGCAATTTTAGATTCAATCAGATTTAGTTCCAGTAACAGTGTTGCTAATAATGAAATTTACACGGAAAAATTATCTCAATGATTGGTCAAGTTATGGTAACCTATCATACATTGATCAACAATATTTCAACCATAGGTTTTAAGCCGGGAGTTTATATCATGAAGATTTTACATGAATCCCATAAGCAATGTGCAAAATTTATAGTTAAATAAAATATTTATATGAGAACAAAGCACTATTTATCATATCTGCTTAGCACTATACCAATCATAGGATATGCTGCAGAAACAACACCAGAGAAGCCCAATATAGTAATCATTATTGCTGATGACTTAGGTACGAACGAACTAGGTTGTTATGGCGGTCAGAATTTATTGACTCCTAACATTGACAGATTGTCTCAGGAGGGAATACGTTTAACTAACAACTATGCATCATGTGCGATGAGTGTACCTATCAGAGCCTCGCTTTATACCGGATTATATCCGGTGCGGCACGGTTCATTCCAAAATCACAAGAAGACATATTCCAACATTAAAAGCTCAGCACATTATTTATCAGATTTGGGCTATCGTGTAGGAAGAACAGGCAAGGACCACCCGGTTAACCAACCAAATGTTTACAGCTTTGAAAATATTCCGGGATTTACCGTTGGTTGCACTTCTGCAACAGCAAATTATACAACGAACGGTATAGAAGAGTTTATTAATAGAAATAATGATCAACCGTTTTGTCTTTATGTATGTAGTATTCACCCACATACGCCCTGGACATGGGGAGATGCCGGTAAATTTAATCCAGATAGTGTAATTTTACCTCCAAATTGTGTAGATAACACGAAAACCAGAAATGATTTTTGTAATTATCTGGCAGAAATTCAGGCATTAGACAATGAAGTGGGTTCCGTATTGGAAGTTTTGGAAAACTCCGGACAACTTGACAATACTTTAGTAATTTTTCTGGGTGAACAGGGACCTCAAATGCCTTTTGGCAAATGGACATGTTACAGATATGGACAACACAGTGCATTTTTAGCAAGATATCCTTCTAAAATCACTCCAAACACTACGAGTGATGCCTTGGTACAATACGAAGATATTTTACCCACAATAATAGATTTTGCCGGAGGTAATGAAATTCCGGGATTAGATGGAAAAAGTTGTTTAGGAGTTCTTTTTGGAGAAAAAGAAGAACACCGTGAATGGGCCTATGGCATACACAACAACATCCCTGCTGGAACATCTTATCCAATCAGGAGCATCCAGGATAAACGATACAAACTAATTTTAAATCTCACTCCTGAAGCTGATGTGTATATTACTGCCATGATGAATCCGGATCAACAAAACATGTGGGCTTCATGGCTGACTTCTGCTAAAACTGATAATTTTGCAAAATTTTTAACAGATCGTTTTGTAAATCGACCAGCAGTAGAATTTTATGATATGCAAGAAGATGAGTGGGAACTAAATAATATTGCCAATCGTCCGGAACATGCCGCAAGAATTTCTACAATGAGAGCAGAACTTGAAAAATGGATGGATGAACAAGGAGATCTTGGTCCTTTGATGGATACCGATAAGCCTATTGATCAGCCTCCACTTGCCATTAGCAATGCGGAGGATATTGATACATACATGCGTACTAATTTAGTGGGTAATTTTTTTTTAACGAATGATATAGATTTGTCAGGCATTCAGAACTGGATACCCATTGGTGCAAAAAGCAATGCGGATAATGCTCCGGAATTGTTTCAAGGTATATTCGACGGGAAAGGATATGCAATTAAAAATCTGAAAATTGACTCTGACAATAATTTTAAGGGATTCTTCGGTCGTATTGACAATGCCCTGATAAAAGATGTAGAATTTCTTGATGTTAATATAAGAGGTGGTGCAACAGTTGGAACATTAACGGGAGCCATACGTGCTGAAAGCGTAATAGAAAGGGTCTCCGTTACCGGAAACATAGAAGGCAACACAGAAATTGGTGGTCTTGCCGGTCGTGTAGCAACTGTAAATACAAAAACAGGATATAATACAATAAAAGATTGTTACGTTAACGCCAATATTACAGCCCATGCTGTCAGTAACAATTCAATGGCAGCAGGAATCGTTGCTGTCAGCAAAAATCCCAGCAATGTTAATTACGGAAAAATTGAATTCAGAAACGTTTATGTAGCAGGTAAAATAAAATCTGCGTGGACTAACAATGCTGAAAATAGTAATGTAGCAGGTATTATTGCGATCAGCGAAAATCATCCGTATATAAAGATGAATGAGGTCCTTGTTCTCGCTGATGAAATTAGTGCCGGTACACCAAATTTGGTTTATAGTCGAAATGGAATAAACTACAATGATTTTGAGGCTTTCAATAAAATTTATGCACGTTCGGACATTGTATTGAATTATGCTGACAATAACAATCGTGGTCCGGGCGGAGAGATTCCTGATGGTGTTATTCAACTTTCCTCTCTTGAAACTTTTAAAACCCGACAGTTCTATACAGATAATTTGTCGTGGAATTTTGATAACACATGGACAATAAACGAAGGATCACTTCCCGTTTTGAAACGTAAGTCACAAACCAACAGCCAGTTAAACCAAAAAGTCACTGAATATTGTCGCTTATATCCCGGTCTAAATGAGCTTTATATCTATCCGTTATCCGGGATATCAGTTGATATATTTGACATGACAGGCTCAAAAGTATTTATGGCTGAAAACTTAATTGTTCCGCAGACAATACCATTATCAAAAGGTATCTACCTGATACATGTTTACAATGAAAATCAAAAAATGTCCTATAAAGTTATCATTCATTGACACTGTTCAAGCCAATGATGATATCGAAAAACCTAATATAGTAATTATTATAGCTGATGATTTACAGAAAGATGAATGGGAGCTGAATAATTTAATAAATGACCCGCAACATGCTGTCCGTATTGAGTATATGAAATCACAATTGGTTCAGTGGATGGAGCAACAAGGTGACCGCGGCATATTGATGGATGTTGTAAATCCAGAGAACAAACAAAAAGACGTAACCTGAGGCTGTCTCAAAAGTAAATATTTAACCAAAAACCCGCAAGGTGTCTTAGAAGTGTTCAAATGCAAGGCGCTGAGATTGAGGGCGAAGGAGCATACTGAAGTATGTGACTGAGCCCGAATATCGAAAGTAACGCAGCAATTGAGCGCTTATGAGACGCCGCCAAGTCATCATAAGAGTCTTTCTCTTGAAAAAACTTTTTGAAATATTGCGTAATTCATTTGTATTTTAGTATCTTAGCAACCATATTAAAAACCCGTGAATATGATTGGATACATTTAACGATATGGAAGTTGACTGCCAATAATGCTTTAAAAATGTTGTTTTAATAACTTAAAATGCGATTGTAATGAATTATGGTTTTGTTCGTGTTGCTGCAGCAGTACCCGTAGTAAAAATTGCAGATTGTTCGTTCAACAGTTTGCAGGTTTCCCTATTGATGGAACAGGCGGAAAAAGAAAAGGCTGAAATCATTTCTTTTCCTGAACTTTCCATAACAGGTTATACTTGTGCCGATTTGTTTTTCCAACAACAATTGTTGACAGATGCAGAAAATACGCTGCGTGATTTATTGCTTAAAACCTATTCGTTGAACATCATAGCCATTGTAGGGATGCCCCTGCGAGTGCAAAGCCGTTTATACAACGTAGCCGTTGTGATTCAATCCGGCAAGGTATTGGGGATTGTACCTAAATCCTACCTGCCCAACAACAATGAATTTTCCGAATGCAGATGGTTTGCTTCCGGTATGTCTGATGAAGTTAAAACTCTGAATTTCAATGAAACAGAAGTGCCATTTGGAACCAACCTGTTGTTTAATTATCAGGACTCCCTTTTTGGTGTTGAAATCTGTAAAGATTTATGTGTACCCATTCCTCCCTCTACGCAACATTGTATGCATGGTGCTGATATGATATTCAATTTATCGGCAAGCAATGAATTGGTTGGCAAGCATCCTTATCGTCGCAAACTTGTTGAAGTGCATTCTGCAAAATGTAAATCTGCCTATATTTATGCCTCTTCCGGATTTGGAGAATCCTCTACGGACGTGGTTTTTGGAGGCAGCTGCCTAATTGCTGAAAATGGAAGAATAATAGCATCCAATGCGACAAGATTTTCCATGGAATCTGAGTTGCTCATTACGGAGATTGACACTGAAAAGTTGCGGTCGGAAAAACTCAAAGATCTTAATTTTTTTCAGGCAAAATCTAGTGCAAATTATCAAATCATCCCATGCAAATCGTCAAATTACAAATTTGACAATTTGCGCAGGACCATCAAACGACATCCGTTCATCCCATCTGAATCCAATAAAAACAGCTACTATCAGGAAATTCTTTCCATTCAGGTCCAGGCTTTGGCGCAACGTTGGACACATACACAAACCGAAACATTGGTACTTGGAATATCGGGAGGATTGGATTCCACTTTAGCCTTATTGGTATGCTTAAAAACAGCAGAAAAACTCGGCTATGACAGAAAACGCATTGTAGGTATCATCATGCCTGGTTTTGGTACCACGGGTCGCAGTCAGCATAATGCAAATAAACTGATAACATCTTTAGGAATTACAAACTATGCAATATCCGTCAAAGAAGCTTGTTTGCAGCATTTTAAGGACATTGGACATGATAAAGATACGCACGATATCACTTTTGAAAATGTCCAGGCACGGGAACGCACCCAAATATTGATGGATATGGCTAACAAGTTAAACGGACTGGTGATAGGTACCGGAGACTTATCTGAGTCGGCTTTGGGCTGGTCCACTTACAATGGCGATCATATGTCTATGTATGCCATCAACAGTGGTGTCCCCAAAACTTTAATCAGGCATTTGTTAGGTTGGATGTCGAATCAGTTCGACAGCGAGGCACAGTCTGTTCTGCAAGACATCATTAACTCACCCATTAGTCCTGAATTACTGCCTCCTGCCCATGATGGTACGACATCTCAGAAAACAGAAGATGCAGTCGGTCCTTATGAACTGCATGATTTCTTCCTCTATTATTTTGTTCGTTATGGTTTTACGCCTGAAAAGATCAGATTTTTAGCACAACAGGCTTTTAAAAAAACTTACTCTTTCGAAGAAATTACAAAATGGTTGAAACTCTTTCTTAAAAGATTTTTCTCACAGCAATTCAAACGTTCTTGTATGCCCGACGGACCTAAGATCAGTTCGGTTAGTTTGTCCCCAAGGGGTGATTGGAAAATGCCAAGTGATGTAAAGGGATTTAATTTGGAATAACATTGTATACGAGTTACAAATATACCTTTCAATTTTGGTCAACTTCAATAAATTAAAGCAAAAAAAGAAGTTGCCGAATCTCGAAGTGCAACTCCCCTACTCCCTCAACTCTTTAACTCCCTGACGAACAATAACATATTCGCCCGATTCGGTACAATCAACCACAGTTGAAGGTTCAATGCCTCCCATGCCACCATCAATTATCAAGTCCACCTGACTGCCAAACTTTTCGTGAATCAATTCGGGGTCAGTAGCATATTCAGGCACATCTTCATCCCGAAAAACGGAGCTAACCATCAGTGGATTGCCTAATTCTCGTACAATGCTTATAGCTATATTGTTATCGGGTATGCGTATGCCAACTTCCTTTTTGTTTTTAAATAACTTAGGCAACCGATTATTTCCACGCAATAAAAAAGTAAATGGTCCTGGAAGATTTTTTTTCATCAGCTTGAAAGCAGCATCGTCCATTTTAGCATATTCGCTGATCTGGTTCATTTCATGGCAAACAAAGGAAAGGTTCGGTTTGCGTGCATCTTTGTTTTTTAATCTGACTATGGTCTCAACAGCACGTGTGTTGAAAATATCACAACCAAAAGCATATACCGTATCAGTAGGGAAAATGATAATTCCCCCATTGTTCAACACCTCAACAACCTTACGAATTTGCTCGGGATTCGGATTATCTTCGTAAATTTTTAAATACATTTTTAGATGAAGTTATCTGATAATTTTTATGTTAAACCCGCAAAGATATAAATTTTCGTGTTACATTTGCATGGGCTTCACGCCCGCAGTTATTTTTTTCAATATCCGGTAGTTATGAGAAAATATATGATTCCTTTGGTCTTTCTGACCTTTTTTTTGATGATTTCCCTACAAATAGATGCTCAAGTAAATTCGCAAGTTGAAACCAACTGGCAAGCAATTGATAAATTATTGGAAGAAAAACTTCCGGAATCGGCACTTGAGAAATTAGACGAATTAAAGCAACAACTTGGGGAAACCATCGATAATCAAGAACTTATCAAAATTAAACTCTATGAGTATCGCATTTTAATGGAAAAAAATCCTGATGAGCTTGTTTTTGTCTTGAATGATTTTGAAAATTTTATTGAGAACCTCGATGCTTCGGCAGAAAAACAATTGTTGTGGTGCATGCTGACAGATTTATATCTTACCCATTACCAAAACAACAGTTATATCATTAATCAACGTACCCGCATTGAAGATGCTCTGCCGCAAGACATCAACACCTGGACACAAAAACAATATCAAACAAAAATCACTGATATATCGGGTAAATCTTTGGAGAATCAGGCAATCAGTAAAAACACGGACATCCTGACCCTAAAAACTTTAATTTCTGTGGAAGATTCTGCACTAGTTTTTACACCTACCTTATTTGATTTTATTGTTGAAAAGAACATCCAGACTGTCCTCGTTTTTCATGATCATGATTTTATTCAATCCATGTATAAACAATGGATTGATTTTCGTAAAGAACAACAAGATGACGCACTGACTCTGCTGATTGAACTCGATTTTGTGGCGTACCAAGAGCAACAAAAAATGAACAATGCCTATCTCCAAGAATTAGACAGCTTAGAGAAATTTTATGTTCACTCACCTGCCATTGTGGAACTATGGGCAAAAAAAGCATCTTATTACTTAGATCATCCTGAAATTGAACTTAATAGAAAAACTGCACATGAAATTGCCCAACATGGCATTGCTACCTTTCCTGATTATCAGCGTATTGGCTTACTAAAAAATATTGTTCTCGACATTGAAATGCAACATATCCTTGTATGGAATGCAGATGCTGTGAAGGCTGGTGAAAACATAAAAATTAATTTGGAAACGACTAATATTGAAGAAGTTACCATAGAACTTTACAAGCTAAACACTTCTGCCACATTTTTTCTGGAGCAACAATTAAACAAGCATATACAACAAAATGATTATCAATGGGATAAGACTTTAATTTCTACAGAAAAGATTCAAATTGCCGGCAACGAAAACTTTGACAAGGTAAAAACGCAACATCAATTCACCGCTGCTGAATACGGAATTTATCAATATGTGGTTTATCTGTCCGATAGTCGTGGTGAAGATAAAAAGGCACAAGCGTTTTTTACGGTAACTGATTTTAGTTTTATAAAAAGGGTAATTGCGGAGAATAAAGTTGCTTATTATGTGGTGGATAGGATGAGTGGAAAGCCGGTTAAAAATGCTGAAATAATAATCTATGAATTTAAATGGAAAGAAAATCAATATGAATTGAATTTAACTTCTAAAGCTACAAGCAACTCAAAAGGGTACGCTGAATTAGAAAAAATAAAAAGTTTAGGCAGTGAAATTGTGTGCATCAAAAAAGGAAAAGATGCTTATTTTACTTCTCGCAGCTATTCTCCCTATTTCTATAGTCCTGTTGTAAATGACGGTCAAGCTGCAATTATCAACCTGTGGACCGATCGCTCCATTTATCGTCCCGGGCAAACGGTATATTTTAAAGCTATTGGTTATCAATTAAATAGCGAAAATCAAGCAGTCATACCCAATCTGAAGATTAAATTAGATTTAATTGACAACAACAGGCAAACACTTCAAACAATTCATTTAACTACCAATGAATTTGGATCAGTAGCCGGAGAATTTGTTTTGCCTTCCGACGGACTAAACGGTTATTATCAAATCAGGGCTAATGATAAGCATAATGCTGAGTTTTTGGTAGAAGCTTACAAAAGACCTTCTTTTGAGGTCCTAGTGAACAAGCCCGAACAAAAAATCAGTTTTGGCGAACAAATTCACATCACTGGGGAGATCAAAGCACTTTCAGGTTATAATTTATCTTATGTGCCTCTTAAATACACCATCAAACGGCACATACATCCCTTATGGAGATGGTTTTTGCCGGTAAGAGATGGTGAAATTGTTGCTTCCGGTGAGGACAGCACAGATGCTAACGGGAAGTTCACATTGCAATTCATACCTGAAAAAGATAAAACCATATCGAAGCTAAAGCATAAGCAGGTATATCAATACACCATGGTCGTCGAAGCTACTGACACCAAAGGTGAAACTCAATCGGGTAGTGTAAGATTTTCCGTTGGCGAACAATCTTTGTTTATCCGTACAAATTTGTCAGAAATGGTGGATAAAGCAAGCGTGCAAAACATCAATATCACATTGGAAACCATCATGGGTAAAAAGATAGACAAACGCGTATTATACCAAGTTTTCAGTTTAAAAGACACCGATGAATATGCAGAAAATATACTGAATGATACGGTATATCAAACTCATCAAAAATTGATGGAATCCTATCATCATACCGAGTCGGGAGATCTGAAAATGGATTTTAGAAAATTTACTTCAGGAAGGTATAAACTCGTTGTTATTGCTGAAGATCAACAAGGAGAAGAAGTAAAGCATGAGCAAATTTTTACACTTTACAGTCTGAAAGACAAACGACCACCCATAAAAACCTATGCCTGGTTGTTACAATCCAATATTGAAGCAAAGGTTGGTGAAAAAGTCAATATTCAGTTCGGTACTTCTGCCAGGTCTGCCTATGTGTTGGTAGATGTGATGTTCGGCAATCAAGTTCTTAGCTCTAAATGGGTGAAGATAAGTAACAAAACCATGAATTTCAAAGTGCTGTTTAAAGAGGCTTATCGGGCAGGTATAGATGTCAATTTTACCTATGTAAAGGATGAAAAGCTGATTCAAAAGACGGTACGCATCAGTGAAAAGGTAGAAGAAAAAAAGTTAACTCCGACTTTAAGTGTTTTTCGTGACCGATTATTTCCGGGAGAAGAAGCACAGTGGACAATTCACATTCCCGAATTGGTAGAATTAAATCAATCTGCGGAGTTGTTGACAGGCATGTATGACGCTTCTTTAGACCTTATCAAACCGCATGTTTGGTACTTTAATCCGATTTATAGAAGGACTATTTCTGCCGGAATGAAGTGGTTTTCAGAAAACAAACAAGGACAATATGGTCAAATGAGTTATACGGAAAAAAGGGAAAATATACCTGAGTGGAGTAAACCGGTATTTAATTGGCACGGCTTGAATTTGTTTAAGATGCGCATGATTAGGATTGCCGGAAGGTCTAAAATGAATGTTACAAATGATGTTCTGTTGTTGGATACGGCCACAACAAGGGATGTGGAAAGCACCATTCAATATGCTTATGCAGAAGAAAGTTCTCAGCTTCCGGCTGATGTTCGGGACGATGAACAACCTGTTGTCAGGGAGAATTTCAATGAAACTGCCTTTTTCTATCCACAGCTTTTAAACGACAGTTTGGGTAATTATCAATTTAGTTTCACCATGCCGGAAAGTCTGACGCGTTGGAATTTAAAGATGTTGGCACATACCAAAGATCTGTATTTCGGTCAAAATGAAGCACAAATCCTAACACAACAGGATTTGATGGTGCAGTTGAATATGCCTCGGTTTGTCCGTCAATCCGACAAAATCAAACTCAAGGCAAGCCTGGTCAATTTGTCGGAAAACGATTTACAAGCCGCAGTTTCTTTGCAGTTTATCAACCCTAAAAACAATCAAATCGTTCTGTTGAATGATACCGGATCAGTTCAGGTTGAATTGCCTAAAGATGGTCAGCCTCAATCCATTGCCTGGGATGTTGCAGGTTTTGACGGTTTTGATTTACTGATCTGTAAGGTAATTGCTCAGTCCGGTAAATTCTCGGATGGCGAACAACATTATTTGATGGTATTGCCTGATAAAGTGTTAGTGACAGAAAGTTTCCCTTTTTATGTAAGAGATGAAAAAGACGTACATCTCAATTTAGACAAAATCAATAGACTGGCAGATCAGACAGACACTCATCAACTTAGTTTGGAATTTAGTGCTAATCCGATTTGGTATGCCATTCAGGCTTTGCCAAGCTTGTCCGAGCCCCTCGGAGAGAATGCCGTAGATAATTATATAGCGTGGTATGTAAGTACTTTAGCTGCTAAAATTATTGCAGAGAATCCAAAAATTCAAACCGTATTTGAGCAAATTCAAATGACAGATGCTGACGCTTGGCAATCAGCTTTACTGAAAAATCAGGAATTAAAAAATATCCTGATAGAAGAAACACCCTGGCTGAATGCAGCAAGGAATGAAACAGAACGCATGCAGCGCATGGCTCTGTTGTTTGATTTGAATAAGCAACAATACAATAGGGCAAAATATTGGGACAAGCTAAGTTCCCTGCAATTGTCAAATGGTGCGTTTACTTGGTTTGAAGGCATGGGCGAAAGTCACATCATCACCCAATGGATTGCAGAAGGACTAGTGAGAGCCAAGTCAATTTCAAATGATGGCAACATCGACAATATGCTTAAACAGGCGGTGCAATACCTGGATGCTCAGCTCACCAAAGATTATCTGACTTTGAAAAAATCAGTCGAAGATTATAAGAAAAAAATGACTGTCAATGCCATGCAAATCCAATATTTGGCAATACGTTCCCAGTTAAAGCAAATGGACATGAATGATGATTGTACGGAAGCTTACTTATACTATTTGTCTCAAATAGAAAAGTATCACACTCAATTGGGTTTGTATGAAAAAGCTTTGGCAGGCAAGGCTTTACATTTTGAAGGAAAGGTCAAAGCTGTCCAAGCCATCCTTCAATCCTTGAAAGAAAACGCAATCAAATCAGAAGAGATGGGTATGTATTGGGCAAAAAACAAAGCCGGTTATTTGTGGAACGAACGACCGATTACAGTTCATACTCAAATCATGGAGCTTTTTGATTTAGTCGGAAATTACACTGCAGATTTAGCTGCCATGAAAATATGGCTTTTGCGTCAGAAACAAACTCAAAGTTGGGATTCACCCATTGCAAGTTTACATGCCATTCAAGCTTTGATTGATATGGGTCATAACTTGTTGGAGCATCCTGTTTCTTACACAATTACGGCAGGAGACAAAAAGTTTGAAACGGACAAAGCAATTGCCGGATTAGGTTATCTCAAAATCAACCTGACTGTGGCTGATGTCAGCAATGGTATAGACTTACATTCAACTTCAAGAACGGATGAGGACAAAGAAAG
>MWCX01000079.1 GCA_002070265.1 Bacteroidetes bacterium ADurb.Bin174
ACACGGATTGGCATATTACGGACCTGAAGCTACCGGATTAGCCACTAACGTAAGAATTGAAAATAGTGATCATTCCCCCATAGTTCAAACTTGGTCGGCTAAACCGACATTTAATAATGTTGAGTTTGTTAACAATGCAAATCAGGCTATATATTTACAAGATAGTAGAATTGATTACAATGTTACACTAACCAAAACTGCCGGAATCATAGGAAGTAACACACCTGAAAATGCAATATATATTTCGTCTAACACGCATGTAAACACTGGTGCTAGCGTACAAGTCAGCCCGGGATTAATATTCAAAGGAACCGGATTTTATGTGGATGGTACACTTAAACTAAACGGAAATGCTGCCGAGCGGATAACACTTACTTCTATCCATGATGACAGCAAGGGAGGCGATACGAATAACAACGGAAATTCCACGACACCCGGGAAAGGGAATTGGCATTATGATTATTTCGGGATTACTTTTAGAAATACCACAGGCGAAAATAGTATAAAATTTACCGATATAGCTTATACATATCATGGCATTTGCTTTCTTAACTCTGCTGCTACAGTAGAAGACAGTAAAATTGAGCAATGTTCCGGAAAAGGAGTTTCCATACAGGGAACATCCAATGCCGTTATCCGCCACACAGCATTTAATAATCTGCAAGTACCTGTAGAAAAACACGCTTTCAGCACAGCTTCACTTCACGAAGGCAATACCGCTTCCAACGTAAGCATTATGGGTATTGAGCTGATAGGCGAAACTTTTAATACTTCAGGCACCTTGCCACTTTATACTTTTGCCGGAAATACTGATATTACCTATTGGTTAACTCAAACATTGACAGTAGGAAGCGGCACTACATTAACCATACCTGCCGGAGCGAGCTTTAAAAGAAATCTGGATAATTATTTGTATAACTGTTTTGATGTGCAGGGAAAATTAAATATTGTCGGAACAGCCGAAAAACCGGTTGTAATTACAGACCAACGAGATGATAACTACGGTTCTCCGCTTGATTTTAATCAAGATGGAACTGTAACCCAAAATTACGGTAGATACAACCACACATTTATCAATTTTAACACCGGTTCATCGGGTACATTGGAGCACTTAATATTGAAAAGCAATGGCTATGGCGTAATAACAGCGGGAGCTTCACCTACTTTACGTAATGTGCGTTTTGATAATTTATCGCGGGGAGTGCGAATGACCGGTATCGGAACAGCACCTGTAATAGAAAACAGCGTGTTCAACAATACCACTTACCCGCTTGAAACTTCATTGCTATGTTTCCCTGCTTCTTTGATAGGCAACACCTTTAGCGGAGCTTCTTACAAAGGGATAAAAGTGATGAATGAAACACTTAATCAAAATGTTACGGTAAATCCGCTACCATTTGGTGAAATGGAGAATGCACCTTATATTTTTGAAAATTATGTAGTAGATGCAGAGCTGACAATAAATCCGGGAGTAAAATGTAAATTTCTGGATAACACGAAAATAACTGTCAATCGATGGCTCAAAGCTATTGGTACACCCGAAAAACCGATTGTATTCACTTCCATTTACGACGATTACTATGGTGGCGACACCAATGCCGATAGTACTGCCACGGTGGCAAACGGTTCACATTGGTATGGTATCCAGTTTGCCGATGCATCCATAGATGCCGATTGTCAATTGAAGCATGTGATTGTGAAAAATGCTTATGAAGCTATTACCACCACTGGAGCAAGTCCAACCTTAGAATACGTAACTTTCTACACGAATAGAAATGCTGTTCAGGCAACAGGTGCATCCAATCCGGTAATTGATAACTGTGACTTTGTAGGAATGAGCCAACGTGCTGTCAACAATGTAAATCAATCTTTTACCATTCAAGCACAGAATTGTTGGTGGGGAAGTGCCGAAGGACCTGTTGTAGCTACAGGACCTTCAGGTACACGTCAAGCAATTAGTGAAGGTGTTAACGTAACGCCGATTTTTACAGCAGGATTAAATCAGCCTTTGATTGGCGATGTAAGTACCAACGGAACAGTTCAAGCTTACGATGCTTCATTGGTTTTGCAGGCAGCTATCTCGGCAATTACGTTAAATCCGGCTCAAACCCTTGCGGCAGATGCAAGCGGGGATGGCAGTATTACTGCTTATGACGCTACATTGATATTAGAATACGTAGCCGGAATAAATTCCAATATGCCGGGAAGTTTGAAAGCGCCTCGCCGTATAGATCCTTCACTTGCAGTAGGTTCCGGTGAGATTACGTACGAAAATGACTTGTTGCTTCCTTTGGCACTGAAAGATATTCCTTCGTCTGTAGGAGTGGATATGGTACTTGCTTTTAACCCGACTTTATTGCAAGTAATGGAAATACTTCCGGCTATCAATACAGGTTTTATGCAGGCTACACGTATTGATAATGAAAATGGACGAATTTACCTCGCAGCCGCTTCTACGGATGGGAAAGCAGGGGATAATTGGAACATGGTTCGTTTCCGTGTTTCGGAAAATGTAAAAGCCGATTTCCAAACCAATATTTCGGCAGAGTTGTTCCGTGTAAACGAAAAAGATGAAACTTCTGCCGCTACTGCAGGAACAGTAATATTCCGTTCTCCAACCGGTTTTGATGCTGCAGATCACGATGCTGAAATTCGTTGCTTCCCCAATCCTGCGACGGATGTGATATACCTATCAGGAGTTTCAAACGATGCGACGGTAAGCATATTTAATATTTCCGGTCAAAAAGTTCAAACAACTGCTTTAATTGAAAATAAACTGAATATCAGTTCTTTCAGTAATGGATTGTATTTTATAGAGATAGAACACAACGGAAAAGTGCAAAAATTGAAGTTCTTGAAAAAATAGAGAGTAAAAGCATATGAAAAAATTCGTGATGCTTCTGAAAAAAGTATTATTTCCAAACTTCAAAAAGAAAAATAATGAAACATATAAAATATTATATTGCATTTTGTCTTCTTGCTTTTATGCCGCTTGTGGGATTGGGGCAAACTCCCGCTTTTTCCCTGCCCACAGGCTTGCAAATGACGGTAGGAGAGACGATAGATGTGCAGTTGTCCGTTGATACGGATTTATCACCGCACAATGTGCTTGCTTATACTTTTGCTGTAAGCTATAATTCTAATTTGCTTCAAGTAAAAAACGTACAATACGACGTCAAATTGCAAAACTTCTCAAATGTAGCAAACACGCAGCAAGCAGGTAAAGTTACATTGTCGGGAGCTGCTACAAGCAAAATAGAAGGAAACGGTACGCTCATTACGCTTACGTTTGAAGCATTGGCAGCCGGAAACGCATCGCTGAATTTTGTTGTAGCCGAATGTGTACTGAACGAGGGCGCACCCACAGCTTCCTATCAAAATGGGAATGTTGTTATTGCCAATAAACCTACGATCAAGGTTTCCCCCAATACAAGTTTTTTAGCTGTTGGGCAAACCTCACAATGCAGTGTGAGTGGGAATGTTACCAACCCCGTTACGTGGGGAGTAACCAATCCTCTTGTGGCAAGCGTATCGGAAACCGGTTTGGTAACAGCTCTGGCGCATGGGAGTACAAAGGTTTTTGCTGTAGATGCTGCCGGAGTTCGGGACACAACCGATGGTGTTTTCAATGTAACGGCAATACGCTTATCTATTCCTACCGACCTGCAACAATGGCAAGGTTGGGAGATAACAGTTCCGATAAATACAACCGATTTTAGCTCTCTCAATATACTTTCAGGGCAATTTACATTGACTTACAATGCGAATGTATTACAATTTTTGGGAGTAGATAAAGCAGAAACATTGCTTGAAAATGCTTCCGTATCGGCAGGCGAAACTGTGGGCGGAAACCTAAATCTTGCTTTTGCTTCTGCACAGCCTTTGGGAGCAAGTTCAGCAGAGCTTGTCAAACTACGTTTTCAAGTGCTTTCTAATGCAACTTCCGGAACAGGATTGAATTTTTCCAACGTAATTTTCAACGAGGATATTGCAGCCGTAACTGATAACGGGTCATTTACACCCAAAAAACTTCCCGTACTCACCATTTCTCCTGCAAGTGCAAGTTTAGTAGCCGGCGATTCGCTGCTTTTTACTGCTTCGAATGGTAATCTACCATATACGTGGACAGTTAGTGATGGTCGTGTAGCTAAAATTCGTCAAGATGGATGGCTGATAGGGTATGAAGGTGGAACAACCGACCTCACGGTAACCGATGCGGTTGGTGCAACAAAAACCATAAGCAACATAATTGTATCAGATATGCGGATGTACTTTTCCGCAGACACATTGGAACAAGTTGAAACCATAACCTACACGGATTGTTTCACAGATTCAATCCCGATTGGACGTCCCGCAATTTCTGCTATTGAAGGTGAAATATCGGTATCTGACAGTAATGTAAAAATCTTGGATATTGAAACGGATAGCACTTTTACTACCGGATGGCAAAAAGTGATTACACGAGTTAATGACCAGCGTATTAAGTTCTACTTAGCAGGGGCAACTCCTTTTCGTGAGAAAGGAATTGCATTTAAGCTAAAAACCGAACTTTTGTCGGCATTTAAAGAATATCACAGGTCAGATGTCCGATTTCATAATACACAGGCAAATGAAAGAACCCCTGATGTAAAATTTATTGACGGAGCCATTGAAGGAAAGATTTTTACCGAACAAGACAAAACGATTTGCTTGGGAGAAAGTACGGGTGTACTTACCGTGCCGGATGCAGAGGGAAAAACCATCAGCCGCTGGCGAATACGAGTGCGCCGACCTGTACCTACAGAATGGATTACGATAAATAATACAACGGCTACATATACTCATACTCCGGATAAACTTGGAGAATGGGAATATGTGGCGGAAGTAAATGGCGTACTTACAAAGGTTGCCAATATCTTAGTAAAAACCATTCCCGATGTAACGGGTATTATCCGAGGTGATACCGTATTTTGTAATGTTCCGCAGGTACTTCGATATGTGGTACAGCGTCGTCCTACGGCTACAGAATATCGTTGGAATTACACAGGAAGCGGAGTGATTTTACATGCAAATCAAAACATACTTGATTTGGAAATTACATCAGAAGTTACGCCGGGAAATTTGGAAATGCGAACAGCCAATTTCTGTGGTGAAAGTGAAGAAAAGCTTGTACTGGAACTAAAACCAAAAATTCAACCTGCAAGTTTTAGTTTTGACAGTGAAAAGATTTATTACAATCAAGACACCATTGCTTTTACAGATACTTCTGTCGGTGCATTGGCTTGGGAGTGGAGTGTTACGCCTGAAAGCGGAGCACTGTTTGTGGATGGAACAACAGTTAATTCCCAACATCCAAAAGTGAAGTTTACACAAGCAGGTGACTTTACCATAAAGCTGAAAACGACCAACTCATGTCGTGTTGACTCCTTTGCACAAACAGTTGTTATTCACCAATTTAAAAATGGAGAATTAGAAGTAGATAAAAATGCCGATTGTTTTGGAAGCACCTTCCGTGTAGAACTTACGCAAAGTACCGGAGTAGTAGCCGTTTGGCAAATAAAGGAGGAAGATGCTGCAGAATGGGTTGATTTGGATATGGCTCCTACAACAGTAATAAACTACACACCTCAAACTGCCGGTAAATATTATTTGCGAGCAAAACTTGCGGGCGATAGAGGATATTCCGATGTTATAAGCATTACGATGTATCCTGAAGTAGATGTAAGAGTAACAAGCGCAGATAATGTTTTAACTGCTCTTGCAGAAAACGCAACATACCAATGGCTGGATTGTAATAATAACTTCGAACCTATTGAAGGTGAAACTAATCAATCCTTTACCGCAACTCAAAATGGAAGCTATGCCGTTGAAGTTACTCAAAATAATTGCACGGATACGTCTGATTGTTATGATATTACATCTGCCGGAATTTTGGAAAATACTTTTGGCAATGATATAGCTGTCTATCCAAACCCAACTGACGACATCTTGCATATCAATTTGGGTGAGACCTTGTCGGAATTTACTATTAGCATAACAGATGTAAGCGGGAAATTGCTAAAACAATCAACTTACAAAAACATACAAAAGCTTGAATTGAATTTGGATGTTCAGCCGGGCTTTTATTTGTTGACCATTCATTCGGAAAGTAAAAAGGCAATTATAAGGCTGATAAAGAATTGAGGTTTGCTAACAACTTAGTGTAAAAGTAATGGCGGAGGGGGGGTCTTCAACCTTGCATCAGGTTCATTGTTTCTTGACAGGAAAGTTTCCCGTATTCCGCCATTACTCTACACCCGATTTTATGATGCATCATTAACAGAAAACAACCAAGACATCAAAATTCTATAACACAGTTGTTCATCCCGATTCAATGCTTCATGCTACAACATCGAACTTGACACAATAACAAATATTTAAAAATACAAGGAGTGTACGGATTAGAAATGAGACAACAAACCGCTAACAAAGGCTAAAATCAAGTCCGCAGATACTATCATTTGAAAGGTATTGCAACTAATGATTTTATTCCATGTTGCAATGAAGTGCTTCGAAATGCCCGCCGGTTTTTAGCCTTTGTTGTCAGTACTCATTTTAGGAAACTTACACTCTACATTATTAAAATATAATTATTATGAGAAAACTTTTAGTTCTATTAGCATTCGGATTATTATTATCATGTACTGATAAGAGCAATGATTTTAGTATCCCCAAAAAAGTTATTGTTGCAGGAAAAGTAGATAATATTGACCCTGAAAACCGTGACTTGAAATTATATGTAAACAGACCCGGTTTGAATCAAATTTTTGTTTCTGCCCAAGCTGATTCTACGGGATATTTTCATACCTCTTTTGAGATCTATACTCCTACTGATGTGTGGGTAACGTATAAGATGAATTTTCTTGTTTTAGTTCAGCCCGGCGATAGTATTTATTTAGAATTTGATGGTAAACTTGACAAACGCCCCGAAATACTCGAAACAGTAAAATTTAGCGGCGACGGAGCTAAGGTCAATCAAGATGCAGCAAAATTTCAATCCATGTATTTCTCTAACCCTTTATATTATGATTGGAATGCTAAAGAACAAGCAAAACAAAAATATGATGTTGATCAATATTTAATGTATCTGGATACGCTTCAAAAGTGCATAGATGATTTGTATAACAATTTCCTTGTTGAAGTTAAACCTGACTCAAAGGTTAAAATATGGGCAAAAACATACATCGAACAAGACTATTACGAAGCATTATCGTGGTACCCTATGGATCATTTAAAAGCAAATAATTTAAAAAGGGGAGAATGGTCTGTTCCGGATGATTACTACGATGCACTTTTAACTCGTCTGCCAATAGAAAAAGATATGCTCATAAGCGGGTATGCATTATCCGGTTTTGTTAATAGATTTCATTACAATTATTCAAGGAGCAAAATTTGGGATGAAGAACAAAACAAACAATACAAAACACCCGAAGGACGTATTGCCGGACCTACTGAAATTATAGATTCCATTACGATTCTTGGTATCGTAAAATATACACCTGACACCTTATTGAGACAGATGGTTCTTACCGAGTTTTTTCAACAAAAATTAGATAAATCAGACATAAGACTATATGAAAAATATAAAAATATTGTAGATGATTATATTGTCGAACCATTTTTAAGAGAGCCTTTATTTGAATTATACTCAGAGGTAAAAAATCGAATTGAAAACCCTGTAATGGCAACAAATGCCTATTTAAACAAGCTTGAAAATACAACAGCCAAACAACTTTTTGATTTGGTTTTGACAAGTAATAAAGGAAAGGTAATTTATTTAGATTGTTGGGCTACATGGTGTGGTCCATGCAGAGCAGAAATGCCACATTCAAAAAAAATAATGGATGACCTTGAAGATAAGGATGTTGCTTTTGTTTTTCTATGTATCGATTCAGAAGAAGAATTATGGAAAGCTAGCTTAGCAGAATTCCAAATAGGTGGGCAACACTATTTTCTAACAAAAGAACAAAGCACTGATTTAAGAGCAGTTTTTGAAATTGTGGGAATACCCCATTACTTTTTGATAAACCAGAATGGAACAATAATAGAAAAAGGTTCACATTTAAGACCCGATAATGTGAAAGATAAAATTTTAGATATGTTGAATAAATAAAAACGAGCACTAATATCATGTATAAAATATTGGGGTTTAAATGGTTATTTGAAGTGTTCTGCCCCACATCAGCTTTTGCAATGGTAGAAACCACGCACGCACTAAGCACAACCCTATCGGGTGTGCCGCTTAGTTTCAACCGTTATATGTAATTAAATTAACAGAGTAATAACCAAAAAAATGAAAACAAAATGCAGCACAAACGATTAACATTAAGTGCCGTACTCTTATTAGGTCTTGGATTGACAGGATTACAGGCACAAATAAGTGTAAACGCCACGGGTGGTAAAGCTACCGGAGGCGGTGGAACTGTTTCGTACAGCGTTGGGCAAGTAGTTTACACTTCCAATAAAGGAAGTGGAGGAACTGTTGACCAAGGCGTGCAACATGCCTACGAAATTTTTACTACAGGCATTAATGAAACAACATTGAACGTTTCGCTCACTCTATTTCCAAATCCGACAACGGAAAGTTTAACTTTGCAAATAAACGGCTATAACAACGACAAGTTGTCGTATCAGTTATTTGACATACAAGGTAAAGAGTTAAGTGCAGGACAAATTGTGGCACAGCAAACACTAATCAATATGAGTAGTTTGTCAATAGCTACATACTTTCTAAATGTTGTAAACCAAGAAAACAAAAAAGTTCAATCTTTTAAAATTATTAAAACTCAATAATTATGAAAAAAATATTTACAATTTTTGCAGCAGCATTAATGACTGCAAGTATGTTTTTGCCACAGCAAGTTGCTGCTCAGGCACCTGAAAAAATGAGTTATCAAGCAGTAATTCACAATAGTAGTGATGAATTGGTTAAAAACTCGCAAATTGGAATGCAAATAAGCATTCTGCAAGGTTCGGCAAGTGGTACGGCAGTTTATGTTGAAACTCAAATACCTACGACCAATGTCAATGGATTAGTAAGCATTGAAATTGGTGGCGGAACGGTTGTAACCGGCGATTTTACAACTATTGATTGGGGAAGCAACCTCTATTTCATTAAAACAGAAATTGACCCAAGCGGTGGAACGAATTATACCATTAGCGGAACAACGCAATTGCTTAGTGTTCCTTATGCTCTATATGCAAAACACACAAAAGCTTACAAGGTGGGCGACTTTGCCCATGGCGGTATTATTTTCTGGGTTGATGCAACGGGACAGCACGGACTCGTATGTGCTAAATCAGATCAGAGTACCGGTATAAGATGGTCTGTCGAAACTAGTACAAGAACAATGGCAAGAGCAAATGGTCCCAAGGCAGGGTTTATGAATACTGCTATAATTATTGTTAACGAAGGATATGGTGATGGCAATACTTATGCAGCTCGTTTATGTAATGAGTCGCAGATAACAGAAGAAGGTAAAACATACGCAGATTGGTATTTGCCTTCAAAAGAAGAGTTGTTTTTAATGTATCAAAATAAAGCAATTGTTGATTCTACTGCAGTGGCACATGGAGGCAACAGTTTGACTCTGACCTACTATTGGAGTAGCACTGAGTACGATAGTGGAAGCGCCTGGTACTTCAATTTTTCCAATGCAGCTACTTTCTTCATTAGTAAGAGCGAGTCATTATATGTTCGTGCTGTTCGAGCTTTTTAACCTTTGTTGTTCACACGCATTATGGAAGACAACCAATTGGTGGTCAAATACAAATCAGCCCAGTGACAGTTTAACCCAAAAAATGCTCTATAGCACGTACTAAGCGTAATCACGTGGATTCTTTATTATTCTTTTGAAGATAGACAGAATTATTAAAAAATTGATATATTTGCAACTCCTGTGACAATTATTCGGTAAGTGTGTTAAGTTGCTGATATTGAACGTGTTTTTAATTTTACTTGTATGAAAAAAACTTTTCTATTCGTTATAACAGTACTACTCTTGTTTTCATGCTCTCGTGTCATGATTACAGGAAGGAAGCAGGTTGCTTTGGTGTCGGATGCAGAGCTCTTGAATATGAGTCTTGTCAGCTATAAGGAATTTATTGATTCCGTACCGCTTTCTACTGATTTACAGCAGACTGCCCTGGTGAAAAAAGTAGGTGAAAATATAGCCAATGCTGTTGAAAGCTATATGAAAAACAATGGCTTGACCGGTGAGATTACTAATTATGCCTGGGAGTTTAATTTGGTACAGGATAAAACCGTGAATGCATTTTGCATGCCCGGTGGTAAAGTGGTCTTTTTTGAAGGTATTTTGCCTGTTTGTGAAAACGAAACCGGTATTGCCGTTGTGATGGGACATGAGGTTGCTCACGCCGTTGCCAAGCACAGCAAGGAACGCATCAGCCAGCAAATGTTGTTGTCATACGGGTCGGCTGTTACAGACATGCTACTTACACAGAAGTCAACGGTAACGCGCCAAAGTGTTCAATTACTTTACGGTCTGGGTGCACAATATGGCGTTATCCTGCCTTATTCCCGCAACCACGAATCGGAAGCCGACAGGTTAGGTTTGATTTTTATGGCAATGGCGGGATATGACCCTGCAGCAGCAGTTGCTTTTTGGGAGCGCATGGCAGCGGGGGAATCAGGTACTGTTCCTGAATTTCTAAGTACCCACCCGGCAAGTGCCAAACGGATAGAAAATATCAAAAAGTGTTTACCGGAAGCTTTGGGGTTTTATAAACAGTAGTTTAGTTGAATTTCATCCTTATTACTGCTGATTTTCCAAATATTTTTTTGAATTTTTCCTGTGTCATCTGTTTCCAATCCTCCTTCGTCAATGTAAAAATCTGCGGAGTTGGTGCTAATTCAGGATGGTTGTGCGGATGGGCGAAGCGTATGTTCCAGGGACAAACATTGCTGCAGATATCGCAACCCACTATCCAGCCGTTGAGTTTATCTTTCAGGTTTTCGGGGACGGGCGATTTAGTTTCCATGGTGAGGTAGGAGATACACTTGCGAGGATCCATGTTGCTACCAGTGAGGGCGCCGGTCGGACAAGCATCCAGGCATTTGGTGCAGTTACCGCAACTGAAAGCTACCGGCTTGTGATCAGACTCTACTTCTATATTCAGCAGCAAAGTACCAATCAATGTATTCGAACCGAATTTTTTATTGAGCAAAAGCTTATTACGTCCAATCCATCCCAAACCGGCTTTTTCCGCCCAACGTTTTTCAAATACAGGTCCGCTATCGGTAAAACTATGCTGGTGGGTATCGGATACACAATTGGAGCCGTATGTTTCAGTGATGATACGCTCTAGTTGGAGCAGTTTGTCTTTTATTACGAAGTGGTAGTCAGTGTTTGAATAAGCGTATTTGGCAATCTTGGGGAGTTGGGGGTCTTGTATCTTTTCAGGATGATAATTGAGTAATGCAATTACTACCGTTTTACAGCCGGGTACCAACAGACGGGGGTCGCTTCTTTTTTCAAAATTTTTCTCCAAAAAGTGCATATCACCATGCATTCCGGCATTTAACCACGAGCGCATAAAGCTCGCATCATCCGTCAGTTCAGTTGCCCGAGCGATTCCGCAGGCATCAAAGCCCACCGACAAGGCAGCATTTTTTATGAAATCAGCCTGTAAAGTGTTTGTTCCCATTGTTTTTATGTAATTGACAGTTGAATTTATACATCTTTAAAATGTCAAGCATATGAACCTCGTAACCACGGACCCCAGAACCCGCACCACAGAACTCGGAACTCGAACCCCGGAACCCAAATATCGAAAGTAACGCAGCTTTGGGCGCTTATGAGGCACCGTCTAAAGTCGTTTTTCGATTTCTTTTCGCAGTGTATTGATATCCATGTTACGACCAACAATATCTCCTGATCTGTCGATTAAAAAATAGCTGGGAATTGAACTAATATTATAGGTAGAAACATAACGCGTGTTCGGACCGTTTTCATCGCGTACGCAAATCCAGGGTAAATTTTCGACGGCATCTTCCCAAACAAATTTATTTCTATCCAAAGAAACCTGATAGATTTCAAAACCTTTGGAGGCATACTGATCGTACAACTCCCTTAAAGCAAAGGTGTAAGAAATACTTCCTTGCGAGTCGTATGTGGAAAAATCAAGCAGAATAATTTTGCCTGACAGATCCGATAGTTTACGCATTTGCTCATTATGGTCCGGCAGTTCGATATCAATAAAGCCAACTCCCGATTGCTCGATGATTTCTCTCCATGCAGCCTGTTGTTGTGCTTGTCGCTCTGATTTTATGGCGTCCATAACCAATGCGTAAAGATTTTTACTCCTGTCATAATTAGGCATATAAGTATTGTATGAGGTCGCTACTGCAGCACAATAAGCTCGGTCTTCCTTATCATATGGCGTAAAAACATACACATTGCTTACTTGTTGGAAAATAGCATAATAAGCGGCGGTAGAGCGTGGATTCTTTAGAATGATGGGTTTGGCTAAGTTTTTATGTTCCTCTAACAAAAAAGTGAGTTCGTTAATGAGATTGTTTCTCTCGGCATAACTTAACCCTTTAACAATCTGATTGGCTTTCTGTTGTACTTTTCCTATGGATTTTCTGAGCGTCTGAATGTCTGTGTTGGATTCAGAACCTGTAATGGTGTAGTCAGTGGAAAAACTATCAAAAGACGCATTGATTTCAATGGTTTCGGTTGAATCAACAGCAAAATGAATTTGTTTTGAACCCAATCTCAAACGGTAAAAATCGGGATATTGAGGCTTTTTAGCCCTAAAACGAAAAGTGTTATTTTTTTTAATGCGGGTAGAATCTAACAAAGTATTTTTTGTCAATCCATTGTGTTCCAGGTATATCATTTCACCAGCACCGCCATCAATGGTACCGGTAACGGTAAATTTATTGGAGTGTATGCAGGAAGTAAGTAGTCCGATTGAGAGGACGATAAGAATTTTTTTCATGGAAAATCTTTTTAACGAACACAAAATTACATTATTTTTCAAATTTGCCAAAACAGACAGGATTTTAGAGACCCATAAATTATGGTTAACTTTGGCACATCAATTGACTATGAGGATACTTTCCATGTGCAAAGGATTTAAGTTGCTGTAATTCAGCGACTTTTTTGTGCATTTGTAGGTGATTTTAATCTTTAATTTTATTAATTAATGCCAAATTGGCAGAAAACATATAATTTTTATAATGAGTAATCAATTTGATAAATTTTTTTCAGAGGAAATGATGGGTGCGGCGGAAGTTTTTCCAATTATTTCACTTGATGAACGTTCACAGGACATACAATTGGAAGAGGGTGCCGTGTTGCCTATTCTTCCTTTACGGAATATGGTTATTTTTCCTGGAGTGCTGATGCCGGTTGCCGTTGCCAGACCCAAATCGCTCAAATTGATCCGTCATGCTCATGAAAATGAAAAACTGATTGGTGTTTGTTCGCAAGTTGATAAAAAGTTGGAAGACCCCAATGTCAATCAGCTTTATGAAATAGGGACCGCGGCTCATATTGTCCGTATCTTAGAAATGCCGGATGGTTCTACAACTGTTATATTAGAAGGGAAACTGCGTTTTAAGTTAGGAGATGTAGTATCCACGAAACCTTATATGAAAGCGCGTGTCAGTCCGTTGGTGGACATCATGCCCGATGACAAAAAATCTGACGGTGTTTTCCCTGCATTGGTTTCTTCCATCAAAGATTTGGCAACTGAAATAATTGTCAATTCCGGTATGTTTCCCCCGGAAACAACTTTTGCCATTCGCAATATTGAAAGTCCTTCTTTCTTAATTAATTATGTTAGTGCTAATTTCGGTTTTCAGATCAAAGATAAGATTCAGCTATTGACATTGGACCAGGTAATAGACAGAGGCTATAGCTTGTTGGAGTTGTTGAATAAAGAATCTCAACTCTTGGAAATCAAACTGAATATCCAGAACAAAGCCAAGGCGGGAATTGACCAGCAACAAAGAGAATATTTTCTGCAGCAACAAATGAAAACCATTCAAAATGAATTGGGTGGAGCTTCTCCTGAGCAGGATATTGCAGATTTCAAGTCAAGGGCTTCCGTTAAAAAGTGGAATGAAGCTGTTCGGAAAGTGTTCGAAAAAGAACTCAAGAAGTTGGAACGTACCAATCAGCATTCTCCTGATTATTCCGTGCAGTTGAATTATATCGAAACCATGTTGGATCTTCCGTGGAATGAATACACAGAAGATAATTTCAATTTGGATAATGTTGCCAAGGTGTTGGATGCCGATCATTTTGGCATGGAGAAAGTAAAGGATCGCATCATTGAGCATTTGGCAGTGCTTAAGTTGAAAGGTGACATGAAATCACCGATTATTTGTTTGTATGGACCTCCGGGAGTTGGTAAGACTTCTTTGGGAAAATCCATTGCCAGGGCGTTGGGTCGAAAATATGTACGTGTTTCGCTTGGTGGTTTGCATGATGAAGCCGAAATTAGGGGTCACCGTAGAACCTATATAGGAGCGTTGCCGGGTAGAATTATGCAGAATATTTTGAAGGCTGAGTCGGCTAATCCGGTGTTTGTGTTGGATGAAATTGATAAGATTACAGCCGACTACAAGGGTGACCCGTCTTCAGCATTGTTAGAAGTGCTTGATCCTGAGCAGAACGTGGCTTTTCACGATAATTATTTGGATGTTGACTTTGACTTGTCGAAAGTCATGTTTATTGCTACTGCCAACCATTTGAATACCATTCCCCGGCCTTTGCTTGACCGCATGGAACTGATAGAGGTCAGTGGTTATACGCAGGAAGAAAAGGTAGAGATAGCCAAAAGGCATTTGATTGCCAAAGAGTTGGATAATCATGGATTGAAAGCCAGGCAGGTGGCGTTGAGAAAGCCGGTTATCTCCCAAATAATTGAATCCTATACCCGCGAATCGGGAGTGCGTTCACTCAACAGGCAAATCGCGGCTTTGATGCGTAAAATAGCCAAGATGGTGGCAACTGATACTGAGTACAATCCTGTGATTTCCAAGGAAGACTTGAAAACCTATTTGGGTGTGCCGAAGTACAGCAAAGAAAAGTACCAGGGAAACGATTATACCGGTGTGGTTACGGGTTTGGCGTGGACACAAGTTGGAGGTGAGATTTTATTAGTAGAATCAAGTTTGAGTAAAAGTAAGTCTCCCAAATTGACCTTAACCGGTAACTTGGGGGATGTGATGAAAGAATCTGCCATGCTGGCTTTGGAGTACATCAAGTCGCATGCGGAAGATTTAAAGATAGATCCCTTGCTTTTTGATGATTGGAATGTTCATGTACACGTTCCGGAGGGTGCCATTCCCAAGGATGGACCTTCTGCCGGTATAACGATGGTTACCGCTTTGGCGTCTGCATTTACACGCCGTAAAGTGCGGAAGAATATTGCCATGACGGGTGAGATTACCCTGCGTGGAAAAGTACTTCCTGTAGGAGGTATCAAAGAGAAAATATTGGCTGCCAAAAGAGCAGGAATTACCGACATTGTTTTAAGCAAAGAAAACGAAAAAGACATAGAAGAGATTAAGGCTGTTTACCTGAAAGGTCTGAGATTTCATTATGTGCAGGACATCATGGAGGTGTTGGAGTTTACCTTACTGAAGGAAAAAGTTTAAATTTCTACTTCATTTTTTTGTCTTGACACAAAAAAACGAAGCAAAAAAAAGTCAAGACTACGCCCGTTTCGCTCGAACAGCTAAATCGTCCAAACTCAGGGCTGTCTCAAAAGTAAATGTTCAAGCAAAAATTGTAAGGTGTCTTAGAAGTGCCTAAATGCAAGGCACTGAGATTGAGGGCGAAGGAGCATACTGAAGTATGTGACTGAGCCCGAATATCGAAAGTAACGTAGCAGTTGGGCACTTATGAGACACCGCCTCAAACAAGGACGATTATTAACGCTGTCCTCACTTATTTTTCGGCTCACCGGACGAGGTCAAGGTGGCGTCCTATTAATCACTCCCAAATAACTTCGAAATTCAGAACAGGGAATATTCAAAAATAAAAAAGCCAACTATCTCACAATGATTTAGTTGGCTCTTTGTTAATTAATGAATATTCCTAAAACGGCAAACCGCTATCATCATCTTCAGGCGGAGCAATATCCGGATCTTCGATTGGTGCGGAATCAGCTTGCGGCATAGCACCTGTAGCGGAAGCGGTTGCGGCTGTAGGTTCACTATCAGGTCTTCTGCCTAACATTTGAATGTTTTCAGCGTAAATCTCAGTAGTGTATCTCTTGATACCGTCCTTTTCCCAAGAGCGGGTTTGAATTTTTCCTTCAATGTACAGCTGCGAACCTTTTTTGATGTACTTCTCGGCAATATCTGCCAATCCACGCCAAGCTACGATATTGTGCCATTCCGTACGGTCAGGAACCTGTGTCCCGTTTGCCATGGTGAAACCACGTTCCGTTGTGGCTAAAGGGAAATTAGCTACAGAAACATTCTTGTCAAGGTAACGCACCTCAGGGTCTTTACCCACATTTCCTACTAAAATAACTTTGTTTACAGACATAATTTTTTGTTTTTTTAGGTTGATAAAATAAAAATAATTCAGCGTAAAAGTAGCCAAAATTCATATCTCATTCAACCATTATTGATAAATAAATATTTAAATTCTCTTAAAATCAGATAATTTACGATTTGCCGGTCAATAGTTTACAATTTGCACTCTATGACCCCGTGATCCCGGAACTCGCAACTCGGAACTCGCAACCCCGGAACTCGCAACTCGGACCTCGTAACTACATTTCTGCAATCGTTTCAATCTCCACCAAAGCCCCACGAGGCAAATCTTTCACAGCAAAGGCAGCCCTTGCAGGGAAATGGGAGGTGAAATACTTTGCATAGATTTCATTCATTGCTTGAAAATGTTTTATATCCGACAGATACACCCTATTTAACACAACATTTTCCATGCTCAAACCGGCAGCATTTAAAATGGCTGAGATATTTTTAAATACCTGGTCGGTTTGCTTCCGTATATCGTTAGTTTCAATTTGTCCGTTTTGCGGATTGATGGGCAGTTGACCGGATATGTATAAGGTGCCGTTTACCTGTATGGCCTGGCTATAAGGTCCAATGGCTGCAGGAGCATCGGGAGTATTGATGATTTTTTTCATGAAAATGAGTTTTACGAAAAACAAAAATAGTAAATCTTTTCTTACTCTCAATAATTTATTCGGACCAAAGCACAGTTGAACATCTCCGCTATTTTAATTATCTTTGCAAGCCAAAAATATTGACTATTTACAATTGAAACCACATGGGTCATTTGAAAATAGTGAACAGTAAATTGTAGAATCGTAAATTTTCTTTGATGGACTTACCAAGCAAGTACAATCCAGCCAATATTGAGTCGAAATGGTACCAATATTGGTTAGATCATGGTTTTTTTAAATCCGAACCCGATAGTTGTGAACCCTATACTATTGTGATTCCTCCTCCCAATGTAACCGGTGTTTTGCATATGGGACATATGTTGAATAATTCCATACAAGATGTATTGGTGCGCCGTGCACGCATGTTGGGAAAAAATGCTTGCTGGGTGCCCGGTACCGATCATGCTTCCATTGCAACGGAAGCCAAAGTGGTAGCTAAACTGGCTGAGGAAGGAATCAAAAAGTCGGATCTCACCCGGGAAGAGTTTTTGGAACATGCCTGGGAATGGACACGCAAACATGGCGGTATCATCTTAGAGCAATTAAAGAAATTAGGTGCTTCTTGCGATTGGGACAGGACAGCTTTTACGATGGATGAAGCCCGTTCAAAAAGCGTGATTAAGGTGTTTGTGGACTTGTATGAGAAAGGTTTGATTTATCGTGGTGTACGCATGGTAAACTGGGATCCGAAAGCGCTTACTGCTTTGTCGGATGAAGAGGTGATACACAAGGAGGTAAATGGTAAATTGTACTATTTGCGCTATCCGATTGAAGGGGAGAATGGATTTGCCGTTATTGCCACGACTCGTCCGGAAACCATTTTGGGCGATACTGCCATGTGCATCAATCCCAATGATCCCAAAAATGCCCATTTGAAAGGTAAGAGGGTTTTAGTGCCGCTTATTAATCGGCCGATACCCGTTATAGAAGATGAATATGTAGATGTTGAGTTTGGCACCGGTTGCTTGAAAGTGACACCTGCCCATGATGTGAATGACTATGTGTTGGGAGAAAAATACAACTTACCGAGCATTGATATTTTCAATGATGATGGCACTTTGAATGAACATGGTGCCATGTATGCGGGTATGGATCGCTTTTATGTTCGTGAAAAGATTGAAGCGGATTTGCAGGCTGCGGGTTTGTTAGAGAAAGTTGAACCTTACACCAATAAAGTAGGTTTTTCTGAAAGAACAGATGTGGTCATAGAACCTAAATTATCCATGCAATGGTTTTTAAAAATGGAAGATTTGGCGCAACCGGCGTTGAATGCTGTGATGAATGATGATATTAAATTGTATCCGGCCAAGTTTAAAAATACCTATCGCCATTGGATGGAGAACGTAAAAGACTGGTGTATATCCCGTCAACTCTGGTGGGGACATCGCATCCCTGCCTGGTTCCTCCCGCAAGGCGGTTATGTGGTGGCAGTTACAAAGGAAGAAGCATACGAAAAGGCTAAGCAAATCGTAAATTACCCCCTTGATTTTGATGATTTGCACCAGGATGAAGATTGTTTGGATACCTGGTTTTCATCGTGGCTGTGGCCCATCTCTGTTTTTGATGGTATCAATTACCCGGATAATCCCGATATCAAGTATTATTATCCCACGAATGATTTGGTGACTGCTCCTGAGATTTTGTTCTTTTGGGTGGCACGCATGATCATTGCCGGCTATGAATATGAAGGTACAATGCCTTTTAGAAATGTATATCTGACCGGTATTGTACGTGATAAAATAGGACGAAAAATGTCCAAATCTTTGGGGAATTCTCCTGATCCCCTGGATTTGATTGATCATTTTGGAGCAGATGCCGTTCGGTTGGGGATGTTGTTTACTTCTCCTGCGGGAAATGATTTGCCTTTTGATGAGTCACTTTGCGAGCAAGGTCGTAATTTCAATAACAAAATTTGGAATGCTTTCCGTTTGGTGAAAGGGTGGGAGGTAGCTGACACAAAGCAGCCGGAATCCGCAGCTATTGCTGTTAAATGGTTTGATTCCCAGTTGTCAAACGCTTTATTGGAAACAGATGATCTATTTTCAAAGTTCCGTTTGTCTGAGGCTTTGATGACGGTTTATAAACTCTTTTGGGATGAGTTTTCTTCCTGGTACTTGGAAATGATTAAACCTGCTTATCAACAGCCAATAGATAAAAAGACCTACGAAGCTACCCTTCGCTTTTTTGATGCTTTGTTGAAAGCATTGCATCCCTTTATGCCTTTTATTACGGAAGAATTATGGCAGGCTTTAGAAGAAAGAAAAGAAGGTGAAAGTATCATGGTTTCATTGATACCTGAAGCTAAGCCGGTTGATGAGTTGCTGATTGCGCAATTTGACAAAACCAAAGAGATTATTGCCGGTATTCGTACGATACGTTTGCAGTACAACGTTCCCAATAAGAATTTACTTCAGTTGGAGATAATCGGCGAACATAATCCGATTTTCGACTCCATTATTTTGAAACTCTGTAATTTAGAGCATATTCAAACTGTAAACGAAAGATATCAAAATTCAATTTCATTCCTTGTTGGTACTACGGAATATGCGGTGCCTATGGATAATCTGCTTGATGCAGAAGAAGAAATCAAAAAGATGGAAGATGAAATTGTTTATTTGGAAGGTTTTATCGAATTGGTGATGAAAAAACTCGGCAACGAAAAATTTGTGGCTAATGCAAAACCACAAATTGTGGAGGCAGAACGTAAAAAACATGCCGATGCCCTTAGCAAAATTGAATCTTTGAGAGAGTCGATTTTGCGGCTGAAAGAAAAACAAACAAAATTATAATTACTGATATAACTACTGATTGCATTAATAATTAAAATGTCCTATTCAATTCTTTGCAAACAAACCTGTGAGATAGCTAAAAAGGCAGGTAACTTTATTTCTGAACAAAAAAAAGGTTTCAATCAATCGTTTGTGGAGTATAAAGGCTTACACGATTTGGTGAGCTATGTTGACCGAGAAACTGAAAAGTTGGTTATTGCCGAGTTGCAAAAACTGTTGCCCGAATCCGGTTTTATTGCAGAAGAAGGCACTCATAATGTTCGCGGGGCAAAGTACAATTGGATTATTGACCCTTTAGACGGGACCACCAATTTTATACAAGGCATTCCGAATTATGCGGTGAGCATAGCTCTGATGGAGAATGATGATATAGTGCTTGGAGTAGTCTATGAAATCGGACAACAAGAGTGTTTTTATGCCTGGAAAGGAGGCGGTGCTCACTTAGATGGTGTCAAAATACAGGTTTCGGACAAGTCCGATTTGAATACATCATTGATTGCAACAGGCTTTCCTTATACGAAATTCGATTTACTTGACCCATATCTGGCTTTTCTGAAGTGGGTGATGCAAAATTCAAGGGGTGTACGCCGGATTGGCTCTGCTGCTACTGATTTGGCTTATGTGGCTTGTGGACGATTTGATGCATTTTGGGAGTATGGATTAAAGTCTTGGGATATGGCTGCAGGTGCACTGTTGATTCAAGAAGCCGGGGGGATGATTACCAACTTTGACGGCGAGGAAGATTTTCTTTTTGGAGGTAATGTCGTTGCGACTAATGGCACCTTGCATCCCGTTTTTCTTCGTACCTTAAAGGATTTTATCAGTTAGTTATATGGACAAACTATGGACAAGGAGCTTCATATGCGCTTGTATTGGAAATTTTTTGTTGTTTTTCGCTTTTTATTTATTGTACCCTATCTTGCCTTTGTATTTGATTGATACTTTTTCGGCATCCAAGACTTTGATAGGATTTATATTGTCATCATACACACTTGCGGCATTGCTGGTTCGTCCTTTTTCGGGATTTTTATTGGATTTATTTCGCCGAAAGCCACAGTATCTGATCGCTTTCTTTCTCTATGTTATCTTTTTTATAGGCTATCCTATTGTAACCAGCATCAATTTGTTTCTTCTTATCAGGATGATTCACGGAGCCATTTACGGTTTTGTTACCACTGCCGGAAATAGCCTGGTAGTTGATATACTTTCTTCTTCCCGAAGAGGAGAGGGCTTGGGGTACTTTGGAGTTTCCAATAATTTGGCGATGGTTGTGGGACCTATGACTAGTTTGATGCTTCATGAAAATGGCTCATCCTATAATACCATTTTTTATCTTGCTTTTGTTTTCGGTTTATTGGGGTTTGTGTTTGCTTCTTTGATAAAAGTTAAGAAACCGTTCAACCCGACACCGGATCGAGTTTTTGCTTTTGATCGTTTCTTCCTGTTTAAGGGTTTTAAAGCCAGTTTTTCTTTTTTTCTAAGTGGTATTCCATATGGGATGTTTATGACTTATTTAGCCATATATGGGAAAGAATTAAGTATCGAAGTCGGTTTGGGCCTATTCTTTACTTTATTAGCTTGTGGGTTGGTGTTTTCACGCTCGTTTTCCGGGAAGATGGTTGACAAGGGAAAACTCACCCAAGTTATTAAAATCGGACTATTTATTAGTCTTATAGGTTTGTTCTTGTTAGCTTTTCTTCAAAGAATAAACATGTATAATCATACAACTGTAATAGTCTTGTTCTTGCTAATCCCGGTAATTTTGGGTTTGGGTTATGGCCTCATTTTCCCTGCATTCAATACCTTGTTTGTCAATTTAGCACCTAATAACAGACGAGCTACTGCCAGTTCAACTTTTATGATAAGCTGGGATTTGGGATTAGGTTCCGGATTTATTTTAGGAGGCTGGCTTGCCGACTCTGTAGGAGGATTGTCGCTTGCGTTTTTAGTCGGCGCTCTTTTATTGTTGTTTTCCTTTGTATATTTTACCAAAAGTGTTGAACTGCACTTTCAACGCAATAAATTGAGATAGATTCGTGTTCGGAAGTTTTATAGATTGATGATGTCGGGATGAATGAAATTGTCTCTTTGTCCCGAGGTGTCTCCTTCATTAAATGAGGTAACCCAGTGGATAAATTCTGTCATCTTTTCGGGTTTGGTTTCAAAAACATTACCTACAACCACTAAGTCTGCACCCGCATTAAAAGCTGCTTCTATAGCTGCTGTAGAGCATATGCCGCCACCTACGATGAGTGGGATTGATGTCATTGACCTGACATGACTGATGATTTCGGTTGGTACGGGATGGTTAGCTCCGCTTCCGGCTTCAAGATAGGTGAGGTGCATGCCCAACAGTTCGCCGGCAATGGCAGTAGAACATACAATTTCTTTTTTATCTCTCGGGATAGGTTTGGTATTACTGATATATTCAACTGTACTCATTTTTCCACCATCTATCAGCAAATAGGAAGTTGGTATTACTTCTACACCAGACTGTTTGATGGCAACAGAAGATTTGATATGTTGACCAATCAGATATTCAGGGTTTCTGCCTGATAGCAAAGAGAGATAAAGCAGCGCATCGGCATGTTTCGAAAATTGCGAAGCATCGCCGGGAAACAGTACAACAGAAGTATCTATCTCTTCTTTGATGATTTCAATGATGCTGTCAGTCGAATTAACTCCGTGACTGCCACCAATAAAGATAAAATCAGGTGGACAAATTTTTAAAATAGCAATGATTGATGCCAGATTACGCAGATCATTTTTTTCCGGATCTATCAAAACGGCTAACATTTTTCTGCCTTTCTCCCGGTTAACCAGTATTTGTTTGTAAATATTTTTCTTATTCATAATCTGTTGTTTATTCTGTTTGCTTTTAAAGTTTGATTTTTTTATCGACGCCAACTACCATGGTGTATGTTGCATTTTGAAAATAATGCAATCTGTATATTCTTGATCCTGAAACATGTAGAACATGCAATACCCCTGAGTCGTTCAGTTGAAACGGAAAAATTTCTAATTCCGTCGAAAAGTCAAACACTTTCTTGCCGATTAGCTTGTATAGGACTTCTTTCGCCGACCAAGCAATTTCTAAATAACTGTTGTCTTTTTCGTTGTAAAGATATTGTTGTTCTGCCGGATTTAAAAAACGTTTGTACACACGCTTCACTTTCTCAGTTCTCAATTCTAAATCAATACCGACAGCATGTATCGGATGTACCATAACAGCAACATAATTTTTACTGTGGCTGATGCTAATTTGCTCCGAAGCATTTTGCAGATAAGGTTTGTTGTTCTCATCATAACAAACTACAACCTCACGACCAAGTACTTTGTTAAGCAATAGCCTGGCTGCTAAAAATTCTTGTTTTCTTTTGGTTGTTGATAACTTTTCAAATTCAGCTTCATACACCTCAAAGTTGGTGAGCATGGACTTTAATGCTTCTACATCTTCATCAAACTGTCCGATCAATATTTCCCCTTCTTGATATGTAATGTTTTCGATTTTCATTTCCAACTGAAACTCTCCATCAATCTAATCACATCTTTTTTTATAAAATCAGCCATTGGGGCAATGGAATCTTTGTTAGGCACATGATTAAAATAGACCGCTCCCCTGAAAAAATGTCGGATACTATCGGTCAGCGTAAACTGTGCTACTGAGGCAACATCTCCTTGTAGGTCATAATAAATACCATATACATCCTGTTCCGGATTGCTGAAAAATCTTTCCTGTATATCGTCTGCTCGTACCAAATGCTTGTAAACCGAGCGATGTGCGTCCTCCGACAAATCGTACAATTTACCTTTTACCTCCTTATAACTGCAATGAATAGCAGCGTTTAAAGTAGGATAAACGATATCTATCCAATACTTTTCTTGAGGTTCGTATTTGAACGCTATTCGGGCATGCGACGACATGTCAAAGGAATAAGGTAACAAAGTGTCCATTCTGACATAAGTGTTCTTCGGTAAATCTACCCTAAAATATCCATAAGGCTTAGGATAACCGGTTTTTCTACAAGAAACAACAAACAATAATCCTACGAGTACTCCGACCAATAGGCAGTTTGTTGATTTCCTGTACGTATATTTACGCTTCCTCATCCTCTTGTTCTTCTTTGATGATGAGTTTTACTTTTTTGATTCTGCGATTGTCAACTGATAGCACCTCAAACAGATACTTTCCAAATTTTATTTGCTCATTTTTCCGGGGAATTTCACCCTTAAGCTCAAGGATAAAGCCTGCAAGTGTCTCAACTTCTTCGGTAGCTTTTGCTTCGATAAAGTCATCCTCGTTGATTTCTCCAATTTTAAAGAAATCATTTAATTGTATTTTTGCTTCGAAGATGAATGTGTGGTCATTTATTTTGGTATAAAGTGCTTCTTCATCATCGTATTCATCACTGATATCACCGATAATTTCCTCAACTATATCCTCCAGGGTAATCAGTCCTGAGGTGCCTCCATATTCATCCACAACAACGGCCAAATGCACTTTGTTTTGCTGAAACTCACTGAGCAAATCATCAATCATTTTTGTTTCAGGCACATAATAGGCCTGGCGGATTAAGGTTTGCCACCGAAAAGAATTCGGTTTATCCAGGTGCGGCAACAAATCTTTGCTATACAAAATACCTTTGATATTGTCCGGAGTACCCGAATATACAGGGATGCGTGAATATCCGGATTCAACAATGACGGCAAGTAGGCTTTTGTAAGATGTTTTTATGTCAACACTGACCATATCAACGCGCGAAGTCATGATGTCAACCACTTGAATATTAACAAACTTAATGATTCCCTCAAGAATCTCTGTGTCTTCGTCATCATTACCGGATGTAAGTTCAATAGCGTGCGACAGTTCATCCATGGAAATATTGGGTTTGTTATGACGCTCTAACCGCTGGTTTATAGTTGAAGTTGATTTTACGAGAAGGTGTACCAAAGGTTTGAAAATTTTATAAAGTACTATCAGGATAGGTGCCGTGAAAGTAGCTACTCTTCTTCCCTCACGGGATGCAAAAATTTTGGGAGTAATTTCTCCAAAAAACAATAATAAAAATGTAATTAAGACAGTTTGGAAAAGAAAAGCAATGATGAGTGCATTTCCAAAATTGATTAGTTGATGGGTTACAAAAGTCAGTATCAATATTATGGATACATTGACAAAATTATTACCTATCAAAATGGTAGCAAGCAACTTTTGAGGGTCTTCCAACAAACTGTGGATGCGTTGATCGGATTTTTTATGGCTATGCTCTATTTCGTCAAGTATCTGCGGAGAAAATGAAAAAAATGCCACTTCAGATGCTGAAATAATTGCAGATAACATCAATAAAAATACACTGATGATCAGAGCAAATATTTCGTTGATTGTAATTGGATTAAAACTTATGCTAAGAAAAATAGACGTCGGGTACACAGTTTTAGTTTAATTGATAGTTTTGTTTAATCTATGGATTATTTTTCCATACAAAAATAGATATTTTTCATCAATTCGTCCCTATTCCTAACAATATATGTTATATTTGTGGTCAGATACCATTAATTTTCTCTCAAAAATATTGCTTTATGGAAGATAAATTAGTTACGCTCGCAATACGTACTTATCATCGGGCACAAATGATAAAAGCTGTGTTGCAGGAAGAAGGAATAGAAACCGTCATTCACAATTTGAACCTTGAACAACCGGAAATGGCTGTTGGGGTGCGTGTGAGAATTAAAGAAAGTGATTTGCCCCGTGCACTTATCATCGTAGAAGAAATGGAAAAGGCGTGGGAAGAAGAAAAGCCTGTAAAAGAGAATCGTATGGTATTAATTCCTGTGGATTTTGCTGATCAGATTCCTAAAACCATTGATTTTGGCTTTCAAATGGCTAAGAAAATAGGTGCAGAGGTTGTTTTTCTGTATGTTTATTTCACTCCTGCTTTTACCATCTCGATGAATAATGATGTCGGAACATACAGCATTAGCGACAGTGAGTTACTTCGGAGGATTATCAGTTCTGCCAATGCAGATGTAGAGAATATGCGTAATCTTATAGACAGAAGAATCAAAAAAAAGGAGTTGCCCAAACTTAATTTTAAATTTGAATTAATTGAAGGGGTGCCCGAAGATCAGATTCTTGATTATTGCAAGAAATATAAACCGGATGTGGTGGTGATGGGATCACACGGCAAGAAAATATCCAATGAACCTTTAGGTAGTGTGGCAGCTGAAGTCATGGAATTATGCGAGGCTCCCGTGTTTGCGATTCCCAGCATGACCAGTCAGGAAAAATTCGGTGATCTTAAAAAAATTGCTTTTATTACCAACTTCGACCAAAAAGATTTAATCGCCATTGATAAAGTGATATCAACCTTTATCAACCCTGAAATGGAGTTATGCTTTATTCATGGATCGGATAAAGAAGAACCTTGGAATGAAATTATGCTGACGGGTATCAAATCTTATTTTGCAAACCAATATCCCGGTGTTAAAACTAATTATGCTTTAGTGGAATCAACCGATTCTCCCGAAAAGGTAAATGAATTCATAGAGCAACTTCAAATTGATGTACTTGCTTTCAACTCCAGACGCAAGCGACTGTTTGCACGTATTTTTAATCCCGGTTTGGCTTATAAGATGATTTACCATTCAGACATTCCGCTGTTTGTTACGCATGTTTAGTTTGTAATCGTTTAACTATTTCAGATATTAACTGACGACTGTCAGATTAAATCGGAACTAATTCAACTTATATATAAATTTAAATTAAGAAATACTTAGTAAAACTTTATTCTCCCTTTTTTAAAATCTGAAAAGGAGTAAAGTTATCCTTTGAAATTGTTCGTAAAAAATATGGAAAAAACTTGGCGATGGTTTGGCACAAAAGACGATATAACGCTTGATATGCTAAAACAAATTGGCGTAGAGGGAATTGTAACATCTTTACATGATGTGGAATGTGGAGAAATCTGGACATCTGAAATGATTGATACGTGTAATCAACACATCATTTCAAATGGGTTGAAATGGTCGGTAGTTGAAAGTTTGCCGGTACACGACGCTATAAAATATGCTGGAAAAGAAAGAGATTTCTTAATTGAAAACTACAAAATAAGTCTTGCTAACTTAGGAAAATGTGGCATAAAGACTGTTTGCTATAATTTTATGCCTGTAATTGACTGGGTAAGAACAGACCTGAACAAGGAGATGAGCGATGGAACGGGAACTTTGTTTTTCAATAAACTTTGTTTAGCTTATTTTGATGTCAAAATTTTGAAAAGAAAAAATGCTTGCCTTGAATATTCTGATAAAGAGTTGAAAAAGGTTGAGTATTTAGATAAAACTATATCTGAAGAAGAAAAAACAGAATTAATAGACTCGATCATTGTTAAAACACAAAAATTTATCAGCCGAGGTATTGTAGGTGCAAATCAAAACCCGGTGGAAGCATTCAATACACAGTTACATTATTTTGATGGGATTGGGAAAGAAGATTTAAGGCAAAATCTGAAGTATTTTCTTGAAAAAATACTTCCCACAGCCGAGAAATATGGGATAAAAATGTGCATTCATCCGGACGATCCGCCTTTTCCAGTATTTGGTTTGCCACGTATTGTTTGTAATCAGGATGATATTGAGTGGATTTTGAATTCGGTCAAAAGCAGTAGCAACGGATTGACTTTTTGTGCCGGATCATTAAGTGCAGGGTTGCATAATGATGTGGTTGAAATGGCTCAAAAATTTGTGTCAAAAACTTATTTTGTCCACTTGCGAAGTACGCATGTGTATGAAAACGGAGACTTTGAAGAGGCATCACATCTTTCAGGACGAGCCAACCTGATAGAAGTCATTCGAATATTTGAAAAAGAAAATCCGAACTTACCCATGCGAGTTGATCATGGGAGGTTAATGCTTGATGATAAAGACAAAAATTACAATCCTGGTTATTCATTGCTGGGAAGAATGTTTGCATTAGCACAAGTGGAAGGGATGATGGCGGTAGTGAAAAATGAAATTACAAATAAGCTCTATGAATGAGTTGTTTAGCGTAAAAGACAAAGTATTGGTAATCACAGGTGGAAAATATGCCTTTTCAGAATATCGAGATTTAAGCAAAGTTTCTAATAAATAATGACTAAAACTCTTTTCATAAACTTAGAGGGGGTGATCCGAAGAATTCAAAATCATAGTGTGTTTTTGTGAATCCAACAAATAACTACAATTGGCCCTGCCGGGCAAGTAATTCTTGCGAAAAGAGATTTTTTATTCAAAAAAAACTTCGTATATTTGCAGCCGTTTTTTGTGAAAAACGCAGTAATTAATTTTAAAAACTTAGTAAACAGTATGTTAAATCATTATGAAACCGTTTTCATATTAACTCCCGTTTTGTCTGACGCACAGATGAAGGAAGCGGTTGAAAAGTTCAAAGATGTTTTGAAGGATAGCGGTGCGACTATCACCAATGAAGAGAACTGGGGATTGAAGAAATTAGCTTATCCCATCCAAAAAAAATCGACAGGTTTTTATACTTTGTTGCAGTTTGATGCTGAGCCTTCTGTGGTTGAAGCTTTAGAAACCGTTTATCGTCGTGACGAGCGTGTGTTAAGATTCTTGACTTTCCGTTTAGACAAATATGCTTATGAGTATGCGGAAAAGAGAAAAGGTTTAAAATCTAAAGAAAAGGAGGGCTAAAACATGTCAACAAATCAAGGTAAAATCAGGTATTTAACACCACCTACAGTAGATCTGAAGCGTAAAAAGTATTGTCGTTTCAAAAAGAGCGGCATCAAGTATATCGATTATAAAGATCCGGAGTTTTTGAAAAAGTTTTTGAACGAGCAAGGTAAAATTTTACCTCGTCGGATAACCGGTACTTCTTTGAAGTTCCAGCGTAAGGTAGCTCAAGCTGTTAAGCGAGCACGCCATTTGGCATTGCTTCCTTATGTAACTGATATGATGAAATAAATTTAGGAGGAGGAAATCTTATGGAAGTAATTTTAAAAGAAGACGTTGCCAATTTGGGCTTTAAAGGAGATTTGGTAACTGTAAAAGATGGCTACGGACGCAACTATTTAATACCTCAGAAATTAGCTGTTTTGGCTACAGAGTCTGCTAAAAAAATGCTGGCTGAGGATATGAAACAACGTGCACATAAATTAGAAAGGATCAAAAATGAAGCACAAGAACTTGCTGATAAATTGCAAGATTTTACTTTAAGTGTTGGAGCAAAAGCCAGTACAACAGGTAAAATCTTCGGTTCCGTTGGTCCTATTCAAATTGCAGATGCCTTTGAAAAAGCAGGTTTTACTGTTGATCGCAAAACTATCGTATTGAAAGAGCCCGTAAAAGAGCTTGGTTCCTATAAAGTAACCTTGAAACTACACAAAGAGATTACAGTAGAAATTGCTTTTGATGTAATTGCCGAATAATTTTACTGAATATAATTTCAGATATATTTTTCAGTCAATTTAAAATCGACATAGAACCGATACCTTGACAGGTGTCGGTTTTTTATTTAATTTTGTCGCTTGTTTTATACTTCACAAATAAACTTACACTTATGGCTGTTATTAAACCTTTTAAAGGTATTCGTCCACCCAAAAATATCGTTGAAAAAATAGTATCACGTCCTTATGACGTATTGAATTCTGAAGAAGCCCGAACTGAGGCTGAAGGCAATCCCATGTCATTGTATCATATCATCAAACCTGAAATTGATTTTGAGCCGGGAACGGATGAACATGAAGAAAAGGTTTATGCCAAGGCTGTTGAGAATTATAAGAAATTCAAACGGGAAGGGTGGTTACGGCAAGATGAGCAGGAAAATTATTATGTGTATGCCCAAACCATGCATGGAAAGACGCAATACGGCTTGGTGGTGTGTGCTCATATCGATGATTATGTGAATGCTCGCATCAAAAAACATGAGTTGACCAGAAAAGATAAAGAAGAAGACCGGATGAAGCATGTGAGAATTAACAATGCAAATATAGAACCTGTATTTTTTGCTTATCCACATATGCAAGAACTGGATAACATTGTGAATAAGGTGATTCAAGAAGAACCGGAATATGATTTTGTTACTTTGGATGGTTTTGGTCATCATTTTTGGGTGATTGAAGACCAAACAACCATTCAGGAAATCACCCGTTTGTTCGCACAACTACCTGCTCTGTACATAGCCGACGGACATCACCGAAGTGCGGCAGCTGCCCTGGTAGGTATAGAAAAACGGAATCAAAACCCCCATCATACCGGTAATGAAGAGTATAACTATTTTATGGCGGTTTGTTTTCCGGATAATCAGTTGACCATCATTGATTATAATCGAGTGGTTAAAGATTTGAACAACCTGACTGATGAAGAGTTTTTAGCAGCTTTGTCCAAAAACTTTGATATCAGAAAAGTAGGTTCTGAAATTTATAAACCTAATAAACTTCATAATTTTTCGTTATACTTATCCGGAAATTGGTATGATTTGACGGCAAAGCCGGGTACTTATGATGATAAAGATCCTTTAGGTGTATTGGATGTGACTGTTTCATCCAATCTAATTTTAGATGAAATTCTGGGAATCAAAGACTTAAGAACAGATAAAAGGATAGATTTTGTGGGTGGTATCCGTGGACTTGAAGAGTTGCAGCAGCGTGTGGATAGTGGAGAAATGCGAGTTGCCATCGCTCTCTACCCTGTTTCTATGAAGCAATTGATTGATATTGCAGATTCGGGAAATATCATGCCGCCAAAAACAACTTGGTTTGAACCTAAACTCCGATCAGGATTAGTTATTCATGAATTGGAGTAAATGTGTTATCACGAATAGTCTCCGTTGCAGTATTATTTTACAAATAACATCACTCGGTTAATAGTAATAGCTATCGTTGTGCAATTACTATTGGTAGGCTGTGGGGTAAAATCTCGTTTAGCTACCGCCGATAAGAAGTTTGAAGCAGGAGAATATGCCGGAGCGGCTGAATTGTATGCACGAGCCTATTCAAAAATCCCTTCTAAAAGTCCTGAACTAAGAGCCAGGGTTGCTTATAATCAAGCCGAATGTTTGAGGAAGCTGAATTATACGCGCGCTGAAATGATGTATAACAGGGCTGTGCGATCAAAATATCAGGACAGTATCGTCTATCTCAAATTGGCACATGCTCAGCACCGAAACGGTAAGTACGGGGAAGCTGCAAAAAACTATAATATTTACCTGGAATATGACAGTACTAACGTGCTGGCTAAAAACGGACTTCTTGGAATCCAGCTCGTTGCTTCCTGGAAAGCAGAACCTGCCGGATATGTTGTCAAGCGGGAAAACACCTTTTATGCCCGAAATAAAAACGTTTATAGTCCGGCTTTTCAGGGCAGCGACTACAATCAGCTTTATTTTACTTCCAATAACTTCAAACCTAAGAAAGGTGCCATCAACAATGCCGTAACCAATTTGCCCAACAGCAACATTGTATTTGTAAAAAAAGATGCAAAGGGCAAGTGGAGTAAACCGGAGCCGGCATTGTCTGAGGAGTTGACCGAAGGTAATGAACTTGGTAATTGCACCTTTTCTCTCGATGGGAAAACCATGTATTTTTCCTTGGCTCCGCAAAAAGAAGATAGCGATGCCAGTGTGGAAATTTACTCTTCTTCACGTGCTGGCGGTGATTGGACCGCCCCTCAAAAGATTACATTTTTCAAAGATAGCAGCATTGCAGTAGCTCATCCTGCCATTGCGCCGGGTGGAGAAACGATTTATTTCGTTTCGGATGCCCCAAACGGCGAAGGAGGCAAAGACATCTGGAAAGGTGTTTTAGAAGGAGCTACCTGTAAATACATAGAAAATTTGGGACCGCAAATCAATACGCCGGGCGATGAAATGTTTCCTTATGTGAGGGCAGACGGGACTTTGTATTTTTCTTCCGATGGTCATCCCGGTGTGGGCGGATTGGATATCTTTAAAGCTGTACCCATTGTTAAAGAGGATGCGGAAGAAGATGAGAAAACAGAATGGACGGTGACCAATATGGGGATGCCGATTAATTCCAACCTTGATGATTTTGGTATTACTTTCGAGGGTGAAAAAGAAAAAGGATTTTTTTCTTCTAATAGGGGGCAAACCAGAGGTTTTGATGCCATATGGTCTTTCGAACTTCCTGAAATGGAAGTGCTTGTGGCCGGAAAGGTGTTGGATGATAAACTGAATCCAATCCCTGATGCCACGGTCAGATTAATCAGTAATACAGGTAAAAATATTCGTGTAGTGACCAAAAAAGATGGATCTTATCGCATCAAAATTGACACAGACATGGATTGCGTGATGCTGGGTACTGCACGTGGCTTCTTGAATAAAAAGGCTGAACTGTCATCTCGCGGAGTCAAAAAAAGCGAAACCTTTACGGTTGATTTGGTGTTACCGGCAGTGTTCAGACCGGTTCAGCTTGATAATATCTTTTTTGAGTTTGCCAAGTGGGATTTAACACCTGAATCAGAAAAAGGTTTGCAAGAATTACACGCCATGCTTACAGATAACCCGAATGTTGTTATCGAAATTAGTGCTCATACGGATTACAAGGGAGATGATGATTTTAATTTGGATTTATCGAATAAAAGGGCAAAGTCGGTAGTGGACTATTTAATTACTGCCGGCATTTCGGAAAACCGATTGGTTTCTGTCGGACACGGAGAGGATAAGCCTTTTGTTGTTGACGAAAGTTTGCATAAAACATATCCTTTTCTACCTCTTGATACCGCTTTATCTGAAGAATTTATATTGACTCTGGAGCCTGAAGAGCAGGAAATAGCGAATCAAATAAACAGAAGAACTGAGTTTAAAGTCATCAGAATGAGATTAAGATCAAGATAATTTAACCATAATCGTATGAAAATAAATCCGTTTTTATTGCTGTATCAATATCTGATTGTGTTGCCTATTGTGCTGGTGTTGACGATAATTACAGCCTTGTTAACCATCATTATGTCTCCTTTTTCCCCGAATAGTCGGGTAACCAATTATCCGGCGAGATGGTGGAGCAGGTTGATTTGTTATTTGTTTTTTATCCGTGTAAAAGTCAGTGGTTTAGAAAAAGCCAATCCTACCAAATCCTATATTTTTGTGTCCAATCATCAGTCTATTTTCGATATTTTTGCCTTGTATGGTTGGTTGCCGAATTTGTTCAAGTGGATCATGAAAATGGAGTTGCGAAAAATACCCTTGGTTGGACAGGCTTGTGAATCTGTCGGACATATTTTTATAGACAGAAGTAATCCCATGGCTGCCCAAAAGAGTTTGGAAAAAGCTGAAAATAGATTGGTTAAAGGTGTTTCTGTGGTTGTGTTTCCCGAAGGAACACGCACCAAGACCGGCAAGGTAAGTCAGTTCAAAAGAGGCGCTTTCCGTATTGCGACCGACTTAGGATTACCACTTTTGCCTATCACCATCAAAGGCAGTTTTGAACGGTTGCATCCCGGTAAACTTTTCTATGTTCATCCCGGAACCATAGAAGTTATCTTGCATGACTCCATAGACGTTAAATCCTATGGCAATGAAATCAATCCGGAATTAATCCGGCATACTTGGGAGGTGATCAATGGAGGGATGGAGTGATTATTCCTTCTTGAATTCTTTTGTATGGATATAATTTTCCGGAGTCATTACTCCAATTTCACTGTTCCTGAAATCCTTTGTGTTTCGTGTTAGTATGACGTTGATTTTACCGTGACTTACAGCAGCATAATGTTGTAGTGCATCTTCAAAGTCATTAAAATTGGAACTTAAAGCAGATTTTACTACTTGACCATCCATTTGAATGATATCTACTATGGATAGAAGTTGTGATAACTTACTCATAACTTTTTCATGCGTGGCTGTTTGTCTGAGTAAATAATAAGTATTGCTGCAAATGACCGGGGTGATATATCCTACTATTCTTTTTTCTTCACACCACGATAAGATGGTTGCTGCATGTTTAGAAAAAGGTTTGCGGTCGAAGAAAAAATCTACAATAACATCTGTGTCGATGAGAACTATGTCCATTTTATTTGAGGTATTTTTCGGTTAACTGTTTATCTAATTGGTTTTTGTAGTCGAAGTCATGTGGTTGCTTGAAGGAGCCTTTTAACGACTTGGTGATGGGGGCAATTTCCATATCATTGTTTGCTTTTTCAACAGAGATGGCTCTTAAATAATTTTCAACAATGTTTGAAAGACTACGCCCTTCACTTTTAGCATAATGCTTGGCTTTAATGATAACTTGTTGATCTATTGTTAATGTTAATTTTGTAGTCATGATTTCGTCCTTTCTCGTTTGATTAAAACCACACAAAGATAAATATATATTTTTATACGTGCAATAGAAATATAAAAAACACGTGTAAAACCCATGGATAAATGTCAATAATTTCGCCTATTTCCACTTAATAACCTTTAAAAACTCCGGTTTGACTCTTAAAAAATATTAATTTTTTTAATTGCTACATTTGTTTAATATCCTTATATACAGTTGTTTAATTCGTTTTTAATAGCCGGTTTATTTTATTTGTACAGTACTATGTATTGCAAGGTACTATATAGTTATTTACTTTTGCAGGGAATTTTTTGATTGAACGATGATAAAGCTAATCAATCTTCATAAGACTTATTATACGGAAGCAACATCTTTGCACGTATTGAAAGGAATAAACCTGACAATAGAGCAGGGCGAGTATGTTGCCGTCATGGGTGTTTCCGGTTCGGGAAAATCAACTCTGCTTAATATACTTGGTATCTTAGACAACTATGATGAAGGCGATTATTTTTTAAATGGTAAGTTGATTAAAAATTTGTCGGAGCGACAAGCAGCTAAATACCGTAATGAGATGATAGGCTTTGTGTTTCAGTCGTTTAATTTGATAAATTTCAAAAACGCCTTGGAAAATGTTTCTCTGCCTTTGTATTATCAAAAAATCAGTCGCAGGAAACGCAATATTATAGCCATGGAATATTTGGATAAGATGGGTTTGAAAGATTGGGCGTATCATATGCCCAATGAAATGTCGGGCGGACAAAAGCAGAGGGTGGCAATTGCTCGTGCCTTGGTTTCCAAACCAAAGGTATTGCTGGCAGATGAACCAACCGGTCAGTTGGATAGCAAAACCACAGAGGAAGTAATTCAGTTGATCACGGACTTGAATCAAACCGGACTAACTACCATTTTAGTTACTCATGAAAAATCAGTAGCAGATGCGACTAAGAGAATCATTCGTATCAAGGATGGAATTATCGATAATGATTAATGTTTAGCAACTGTCAATGGATATTCTTCAAGAAATATGGTCAGGTTTAAAACGCAATAAGTTGCGAACGGTGCTCACAGGCTTATCGGTGTCCTGGGGGATATTCATACTGATCATTCTGTTGGGAGCAAGTAATGGATTGAAGAACGGCGTAATTTCCAACTTCAGGGGGAGGGCTACGAATACGGTGCAGTTGTGGACAGGCGTCACTTCTATGCCTTTTAAAGGTTATCAATCGGGCAGATCGTTGAGCTTTACTGAAAAAGAATTAGAATATGTGAATGAGTATTTGCCGGAGGCAACCGATCCGACACCCATTATCAACAGGACATCGAACATCAGTTATCAAAATGAATACGGAAGCTATAGTATCAGGGGAGTTTTGCCTTCCTACGAACAAATCTTCCGGCTGAAATTTGAACCGCATGAAGGTCGGTTTATCAATGAAGTGGACGTTCGTGAAAATAGAAAGGTGATGGTGATAGATAAAAAGATTGCAGAGGTCCTGTTTAAAGATGAATCGCCTTTGGGCAAGTACGTCAATGTCAATCAAATTATGTATCAGATTGTCGGGGTCAATTCCAAAAAACAAGAATGGGGAGATGGCTATGCTTATATTCCTTATTCTACGGCGCAGATGGTTTATAATCCGAACAAGAAATACCATAGCATGGCGATGGTAGTACAAGACTTAAATACGAAAGAAGCAAATGAAGAATTTAACACGCGTTTAAGGACCAATCTGTCGCAGACCATGATTTTTGATCCTAAGGATACGCAAAGTTTGTGGATAAGTAACACACAGCGTGATTATTTGCAAGCCATGAGTATTTTTAGTGCCATCAGCCTGTTTGTAATGATAGTGGGTGTTTTAACCCTGATTGCCGGAGTGGTGGGAGTGAGCAATATTATGTTGGTTACCGTAAAAGAAAGAACCCGCGAAATCGGTATTCGAAAAGCTATCGGTGCTCCACCTACCCAAATTTTGTTGACCATCATCATCGAGTCAATTTTAATTATGGCGGTATTCGGGTACATAGGTATGATGGCGGGAATCGGTGTCACGGAAGTGGTGAATTTGGTGATGGAGCAATCGGCAGCAGGTAATCCGGGCGGGATGACGGTTTTTAAAGATCCGACCGTCAATTTGTACTACGTGTTCTTTTCTACCATGATTATGATTGTTGCAGGAATAATTGCAGGTTATATTCCTGCCCGGAAAGCCGTGAAAATAAAACCCATAGAAGCCATGCGCAATGAAAACTAACTACTAATTACTTAACTTCTTTAACTTCCCTAACTTCTTTAACTTCCAAAACAAACTACTAACTACTAAACAATGCCTTTCATAGATTTAGATAAGTATCACGAAGTATGGAATACCATCACAAGCAATAAATCACGCAGTGTTTTTACGGCTTTTGGGGTGTTCTGGGGCATGTTTATGTTAGTCGTTTTGGTAGGTGCAGGCACGGCATTGGAACGCGGTATTTCGTCACAGATAGAAAGCTTTTCAGCCAATTCCTGTTTTATGTGGACACAGCGTACTTCATTACCTTATAAGGGTTTCAGAAAAGGACGTAATTGGGATATGAAAAATGGAGATATACAACTGATACAATCGACAGTTCCTGAATTACAGTATATTGCTCCTATGATTTTTAGAGGAGGTGGTGGTTCTAATAATGTCAGTCGTAACGACAAATCAGGTTCCTATCAAATTAAGGGTGTAACTACGGATTATGCGTTGATAGATAGACCCAGACAGATATTGGGAAGGTATATCAATCAAGTTGATGTGGCGGAAAAGAGAAAGGTTTGCGTGATTGGAGAACGGGTATATGAAGTGTTATTTCCTCATGGAGAAGATCCGATTGGCAAGAATATTCAGGTGAGCGGCATTTATTTTCAGGTGGTGGGTGTATCGGGTAGTTATGGAAATGTCAATATCGGCGGAAAGGCTGAAGAGTCTGTGGTGCTGCCTTTTTCAACCATGCAGCAAGTTTTCAATATGGGAAATGCATTACATTTCTTGGCACTGACTACCCAACCCGGAGTGAAGGTAACGGTTTTAGAAGATAAGGTAAAAGCTGTTTTGAAAGCAGCTAATAATATTGCTCCTGAAGATGATTCTGCAATTGGTGGAATGAACATGGAGGAAATGTTTACCATGTTTTTCTATTTGGGAATTGGCATTGTTTCGTTGATGTGGGTGGTTGGCATGGGTACCCTGTTTGCCGGAGCAGTAGGAGTCAGCAATATTATGTTGGTAACCGTGCGTGAACGTACCAAAGAAATAGGCATCAGACGGGCAATTGGTGCGACACCAACGGCTATAGTCGGACAGATATTGATAGAGAGTGTGGTGTTGACATTGATTGCCGGCGTTGCAGGATTGATGTCGGGTGTAGGAGTTTTATCCTTGGCAGGAGAATTCCTGGAAGGAACTGCTGCTGAATTAATACAAAATCCGCAAATAGATTTTGGGGTAGCGATTGGTGCTTTGGTAGTATTGATGATTATCGGAGCATTGGCCGGTTTAATCCCCGCCAACAGGGCAATGAGGATTAAGGCTATTGAAGCGATAAGGGAAGAATAAAAATGATTAATATAACAACAATAATATGAAACGAAGATGAACTGATTTAATCAATTGTTTCGCTTATGCTAATGATTCAATGAGTTTATTGAGAGTTCCATACGACAACTTAAAAACAAATTACAATCGTATGAAAAAAGTATTCAGATTTATTTTTATTGCAATTTTAGTTGCGGGCGTGGTTGGCACCTTTGTGTTCTTGTGGAAGAAATCCCGCCCGAAGGTGGTTCAATACGAAATTGTTGAAGTATCACAAGGGAACATAGAGAAGAAAACTGTGGCAACAGGCAAGGTGGAGCCACGTAATGAAATTCTCATCAAACCGCAGATGTCGGGTATCATCTCCGAAATTTTCAAGGAGCCCGGTGATAAAGTAAAGGCAGGTGATATCATTGCCAAAATTAAATTAATCCCTGATATGGTTTCTTTGAATAATGCCGAATCAAGGGTGATCAGGGCGCAACTGGCATACGATCAAACTGCCAATACTTTTGAAAGAGATAAAAAGCTTTTTAAAGAAAAGGTGATCTCGAAGGAAGAGTTTGAAAAAAGCGAGTTGCAATACAATAACGATAAAGCCGAACTACGTGCTGCAAAGGATAATCTGAGTTTGACACGCGACGGTATCACCGGTGATAAGACCCAACTAAGCAACACCCTGGTTCGTTCTACTATTGATGGAACAATACTGGACATTCCGGTGAAAGTAGGTAATTCCGTGATTCAGTCGAATAATTTTAATGATGGGACCACCATAGCATCCATCGCCAACATGAACGATATGCTGTTTGTCGGCAAATTGGATGAAACCGAAGTGGGAAGAATTCATGCCGGTATGCCCATGGACATCACCATAGGCGCAATGCAAGGTGTGCGCTTAAACGCTGTGCTTGAATTTATTGCACCCAAAGGTGTCGATTCGGGAGGTGTGATTATGTTTGATGTGAAAGCAGCTGTTACTGTCCCCGAAGATATTTTTATCCGTGCCGGATATAGTGCCAATGCAGAAATTGTTTTTGATAGAGCCGAACAGGTCTTGCTGATCCCTGAAAGCTGTTTGGAATTCAGTAAGGATACGACTTTCGTTTATACATTGATTACGGAAGATCCACAAGAATTTGAGAAAAAACAAGTCGAAATCGGCTTGTCTGACGGTATCAACACAGAAATTAAAAGTGGACTTAAATTGAATGAAAAAATTAGAGGAACCGCGAAGAGCGACGAGAAAATAATGGTGAGTGAGGAACGGGAAATAGACTGATAAGAATGTTTAATGTTTAATCGTTTTTAATTGAGAACAAAGAGCAAAGACAAAAGAGCAAAGACAAAAGAGCAAAGACAAAAGAGCAAAGACAAAAGAACAAAGACAAAAGAGCAAAGACAAAAGAACAAAGACAAAAGAACAAGGACAATGAATAAACCAGACAACGCGACCCCGCACCTCGGAACCCGTAACTTCTCTAACTTCTCTAACTTCTCTAACTTCTCTAACTTCTTTCTACTTAACTTCTTTAACAAAAAAACAATCATGCATAAATCATCATTAATCATCATAACCTGCATACTCACAACTTTGACGGTAAAATCTCAAACGGTGTTTACCCTTCAGCAATGTATTGATACTGCATTGTACCACAATCGCAACATCAAGCAACAGGAGTTGAACCGGCAATCGCGTGAAATAGCTTATGAACAGGCGAGGATGAATCTGTTGCCGAATTTGAATGCTTCCGCAGGTCAGTACTTTACCTTAGGACGTTCGCTGACTGCCGACAATATTTATGAAAGTATCAATTCATCACGTAGTTCTTTTAATTTATCAAGTGGCATCACCTTGTTCGACGGCTTACAAATGAAGCACAATATTGATGCGCGTAGGGCAGAAATGAAGGCGTCGGAAGCTGATTTGGAAAAGATTAAATCAGATATAGAGTTGAATGTGACGGTTGCCTTTTTACAAGTGTTGTTGTATAAAGAGCATGTACAAATGCAGGAAAGTCAGTTGGAATTGACGCACCAGAAGATTGAGCAAACATCCAGGTTGGTAGATGCCGGTAAACAAGCGGAAGGGGTGTTGTTTGAATTAAAAGCACAATTAGCCAAAGAAGAATTGAATCTTACGCAGGCTCGGAACAATCTTAAATTGGCTTTGTTGGATTTGGCTCAGATCATTGAAATTGAGGATTTCGAACATCTGGATGTGGAAATGCCGGTTGATATGTTGATGGACGAACCTTTGCTGACTTCTGCTGATGAGATATATAATGCTGCAGTTCAACATCGTCCCGAAATTCTCGGTGCCGAATACAGATTACAAAGCAATGAGAAAAATGTGGATATCGCCCGTTCAGCTTTCTATCCTTCATTGAGTTTTGGTGCTTCTTTGGGAACAGGATATTATGATATGAAAAGGGATGTTCCCAATGATGCATTTACAAAGCAATTGAACGATAACTTGAGCACCAATTTTGGCTTCAACCTGCAAATTCCCATTTTCAATAGATTGGAAGTTAAAAATCGTGTGAGTTCTTCGAAATTGGCTGTGGAAAACAGCAAGTTAGAGATAGAAAACGCCAAAATGGACTTGAGAAAAAGAATTCAGCAGGCCTATCAAAATGCGTTGGCTGCACAGGCCAGATACTTTGCGGCCAAAAAATCTGAAGAAGCCTCGAAAGAAGCATACCGGTACGCCGAGCAGAAATACGAAGCTGGGAAAGCATCCGTATATGAATTGTATCAGGCAAAATCAAACCAAACGCAAGTGTTGGCAGAACTTTCCCAATCAAAATATGAATATATGTTGAGAATAAAAGTATTAGAATTTTTAAAATGAATGCAGAAAAGATAAAAACCCAATTACGCAGAGGCTTTTTGGAATATTGCATTTTGCTGATTCTGAAAGAAAAGCCTTCTTATGCGTCCGATATTATTGAAGCATTGAAAAATGCCAAGATGATAGTGGTAGAGGGGACTTTATATCCCTTGTTGACGAGATTGAAAAATGCCGATATCTTGGATTATCGCTGGGAAGAATCTTCGTTGGGTCCTCCCCGAAAGTATTATGAAATGACGGAAAAAGGAAATGAATTGCTCAATGAATTAGAGCAATCATGGGAAGAGTTAAATTCAGTAATTGAAAAATTAAAAAACAAATAAGATTACGTTGCTATGAAACGAACATTTACAGTCAATTTGAACAACACAGTTTTTAACATTGATGATGATGCTTATGAAGTATTGAAAAAGTATCAACACGATGTTGAAGAACGTCTTTCTCTTGAAGAGAGGAAAGAAGTAATGGCTGACATTGAAAGTCGTATTGCCGAACTGTTCTACGAAAAATTGCAAAAAGGGAAAACGGTTGTTACCTTAGAAGATGTCGAAGCTGTCATCAACATCATGGGCAACCCCAATCAATTTGAAGATGGAGACTTTGATGAATCCGCAAAATCTTCCGGATCTGATAAAAATAAACGTAAAAGGCCCAGGCGGAAATTATACCGTGATGGAGAAAACGCTATTTTGGGTGGTGTTGCTGCCGGATTAGCCGCCTATTTAGGCTGGGAGGCAATTATTATCAGGCTAATTTTAATTATACTCCTTTTCCTTGGATGGGGCACGCTTATTCCTATTTATTTGGTGATGTGGTTGATAGTGCCCGAAGCCAAAACTATTTCCCAAAAATTGGAAATGCAGGGAGAAGAAGTGACCATTGAGCGAATAAAAGAGGAAGCTCAAAACATCAAGAATTATGTCGAAAGCGAAGCTTTTAAGACTTCGACTGCTTCGATTGGACAGAGGTTGGGTAGCATTTTTTTGCTGTTGGCAAAAATCTTCCTGGGCTTTATTGCTGTAGTAGTGGGCTTTGTAGGCTTAATAGTAATAGGAGCCTTGATGCTAACTTTATCTTTGATGATTTTTGAACCATCCATGGTGATAGGTGCTTTCCCCGGATGGGAATTTCTTTCTCCGCTTCGTACCGCATTGATGATTTTAGCATTGCTCCTTGTCATCGGTATTCCCATTTTTATGGTGGTATTTGGGGCAGTACGAACCATCAGGAAGAAGAAAACTAAAACCGGAGCTTTCCCTTGGGTAATGTTTGTGCTGTGGTTAATAGGCGTGTTTATGGCTATAGGGTTGGGGGCTAAGACTTTTTTCCTTTGGAGTCAAAATGATTTTGATATACCGGGTGTTTATTGGTCGGATAATATGGATGATGATTTTGTTGATGAGGTGAGGACTGTAAATGCGTTTCAATCTTTAAAAACCGGTGGAGCATTGAAAATTGTTTTGGTACAAGACACAGTACAGTCAGTTGTTGTGCAGGGTCATCCATCAGCATTGTCATACCTTGTTACAGAAGTTGATGAAGACGGAGTTTTGAATTTGTACAGACAAAAAGTCAATTTGAACCCCGGTGTCAATCGTCCCATTCGTGTCAGCATCGGAACCAATCAAATTGAAACCATTGATTTAGCAGGAGCTTGCTCGTTGGAAACCACGGAGAAATTTCAGGCTGAAAACATGAACTTGATCCTGTCGGGTGCTTCATCAGCAGATGTCAACTTAGCCATTTTTCAAAATTTGAAACTTGATCTTTCCGGTGCATCCAAGGCTGAGCTTGAGGGACATAGTTATCGGTTGGACGCTGATGTTGATGGTGCTTCTAAATTGGATGCCGAAGAATTCATCGTAAAAAATGCAGATATACAGGCTTCCGGTGCCAGTTCAGTCAAAGCCGATGTAAGTGATTCATTAAAGATTCGTGTGAGTGGTGCCAGCAAGTTCAAATCCGAGCGCAAGCCCTTGTATTTGCAGAAGCATGTAAGCGGTGGATCAGTAGTGAGGGTAGAGTAATCGTTACCAGAGCACATAAGAGAACCCAAGAGCTGACTTGAAGTTAGTCCTGGGTAACTTTATGAAGATATAAGAAGATATAAGTGTGAAACAGATGTAGGTTTATATCATCAAGAAAAAGTTCATAAATCCCATTTTCATTCCTTAAAAAATAATTGTACCTTTGTGTCCGCAAAACGGTTATTCTTACCGTTTAATATATCAAGGAATAAATTCATAAATTTATAATTGTAAAAACATGAGTAGAATTGAAAAAATCGTTGCTCGCGAAATTTTAGACTCACGCGGCAATCCTACTATCGAAGTAGATGTGTTGTTGGAATCAGGTGTTATCGGTCGCGCCGCTGTTCCATCAGGTGCTTCAACCGGTGAACACGAAGCTTTGGAGCTTCGCGATGGTGACAAATCCCGCTATTTGGGTAAAGGTGTATTGAAAGCTGTTGCCAATGTAAACAAAGTGATCGCTCCCGCATTGGAGGGTGTGGATGCTTTGCAACAACGTGCTATTGATATGCAAATGATTGCATTGGACGGTACTAAAACAAAATCCAAGTTGGGTGCTAATGCTATTTTAGGCGTTTCTTTGGCTGTGGCTAAAGCTGCTGCTGAATATCTTGGTTTGCCATTGTATCGCTACATCGGTGGAACCAACGCATTTACATTGCCGGTTCCCATGATGAATATTATTAACGGAGGTTCTCACTCGGATGCTACCATCGCTTTCCAGGAGTTTATGATTCGTCCCGTAGGAGCAAATTCTTTCAAAGAAGGTATCCGTATGGGAACAGAAGTTTTCCACGCATTGAAAAAGGTATTGGCAGAAAAAGGTTTAAGCACTGCAGTGGGTGATGAGGGTGGTTTTGCACCGGCATTGACAGGTGGTACTGAGGAAGCTTTAGAGTCAATTCTTACTGCTATCAAAAATGCGGGTTACAAGCCCGGAAAAGATATTACGATTGCTCTTGACTGTGCTGCTTCTGAATTTTTCGTGAAGGGGATTTACGATTATACAAAATTTGAAGGTGCAAAAGCTCCAAAAAGAACATCTGCTGAGCAAGCTGCATATTTGGAAGAATTGATAAGCAAATACCCAATCGATTCAATAGAAGATGGTATGGACGAAAACGACTGGGATGGTTGGAAAATCCTTACTGACAAAATCGGTGATAAATGCCAGTTGGTTGGTGATGACTTATTCGTGACCAATGTTGATTTCTTGAAAAAAGGCATCAATTCCGGTTGTGCCAATTCTATCTTGATCAAGGTAAATCAAATCGGTACTTTAACTGAAACCCTGGATGCTATTGAAATGGCTCACCGTGCAGGTTATACTTCAGTTACTTCTCACCGCTCCGGTGAAACCGAAGATGCTACCATTGCCGATATTGCTGTGGCTACCAATTCGGGTCAAATCAAAACCGGTTCGGCAAGCCGCTCCGACCGTATGGCTAAATACAACCAGTTGCTTCGTATCGAAGAAGAGTTGGGTGATTTGGCGGTATATGGTTACAAGAAATAAGTTCGCTGACATAATTATATGTCGTTGAATTATAAAAAAAGGGGCTGTCTCAAACGAGATGGCTCTTTTTTACAAAAAATCATTAGAATTTACAATGGATAGGCTGACATTTCCATAATATTTTTTTAATTTTGGGAATTAAATTCAAACGCTCTAAAATCGATAATAATATGAATTCCAAAAAGAATTTTATCCTTGATACTAATGTAATTTTGCACGATTACAAATGCATCCATAATTTCGAAGAAAATGATATTTACATTCCAATGGTTGTGTTGGAAGAGTTAGACCGCTTTAAGAAGGGGAATGAGCAAATCAACTACAACGCCAGGGAGTTTGTACGCGAATTGGACCTTTTGGCTAATGAGCAATTATTCAAGGATGGTGTTGAAATAGGGGAGGGGATGGGTAAACTTTACATTCATATTATTACCGAATACCCTCCAATCATTTCCAAGGCATTTCTTGAAAGGACTCCAGATCACAGCATTTTGGCAGCGGCTCTGCAGTTGAAAACCGAGAAAAAAGATATGAAAACCATCTTGGTATCCAAAGATATCAATTTGCGGATGAAAGCGCTTTCATTAGGTATTCCTGCGGAAGATTACATCAACGACAAGGTCACCAATCATAATATTTTTGATAAGAATCATGAGGTTTATGAAAATGTGTCTTCTGAATTAATCGATGAATTGTACGGTCCCGCCGGAGAAATTTCAATTGACTCATTAGAATTTGCTTCAGATATTGAACCGCAAGAATGTTTTATACTGAAAAGTAATCGTTCCAGTGTATTGGCGAGATATGTGTCACAGACGGGCATGATTCGCCGGATCATGAAAGAGAGATGTTATGGAATAGAGCCACGAAATGCCGAACAGACTTTTGCCTTGAATGTGTTGACGGATGATGAAGTTAAATTGGTGGCACTTACCGGTAAGTCTGGAACGGGTAAGACTTTGTTAGCCCTTGCAGCAGCTTTGCAAAAACATGAAACTTATAAACAAATTCTATTGGCACGACCGATCATTGCTTTGGCTAATAAGGATCTTGGGTATCTTCCCGGTGATGAAAAACATAAAATTGCTCCCTATATGCAGCCATTGTTTGATAACCTGAATGTAATTAAAAATCAATTTTCCTATCAGGGAAGGGAAGTTCGTCAGATTGAAGAAATGCAACGCAACAACCAGTTGGTCATAGAAGCATTGGCATACATCAGAGGTAGAAGCTTAAGCGAAACTTATTTTATTGTTGATGAAGCGCAAAACCTGACGCCTCACGAAATAAAAACCATCATCACCCGTGCAGGAGAAGGGACAAAGATTGTCTTTACCGGTGATGTTCATCAGATAGATTCTCCTTATTTGGATATGTATTCCAATGGCTTGGTGTATATGATTGATCGTATGCGCGGGCAAGATATTTTTGCGCACATCAATTTGATCAAGGGTGAAAGAAGTTATTTGTCGGAATTAGCAAGTAATATCTTATAGTTTTTTCATTTACACAAAATATCCAAAAACACAAAAAAGCCAACTAAATCATTGTGTGTGAGACAGTTGGCTTGATTTTATTAATTAATTCTTAAACAATCATTCTGTGGTTTCAGGCTCCTGTTTATTATTTATTGCAGAATTATCAATTTCATTTTTTTCAGCTTGAATAAGCTGTACCGGTTCAGATGCAGGTTCTTCTTTCACTTCAATCTTCTCAGAATTAACTTCCCTAACTTCTATAACTTCCTTAACTTCTTTAACTTTTTCAATCCCACTAACTTCACTATTTTCTATAACTTCTTTAACTTCTTCAACTTTCTCAACCCCACTAACTTCACTATTTTCTATAACTTCTTTAACTTCTTCAACTTTTTCAAGCCCACTAACTTCACCATTTTCTATAACTTCCTTAACTTCCTCCACATTTTCTTCAAGCCCAACAACTTCACCACTTTCCTTAACTTCCTTAACTTCCTTAACTTCTATAACTTCCCTAACTTCTTTAACTTCCTCAACCTCCTTCACCTCTTCAACAGCTTTATTAACTTTCTTAATTTCTACTCTCCCATCAGTTTCAGTAAAAGCAAACGGCCTATAAGGTGGTTTAGGTTTCTTTCTGCCCAGACCAACACTCAATCCCAATTGTATGTTAGTATTGGCTTTCGTCAGTGGTATGAATTGTGGATTGTATCTTAGAGGAATGTAATCACAAGCAAGGAATATATTAGCAACAAACAGGTTTAAACCCAAACCAAGACCTATGGATTGTCCCATGCCATTTGTCACTGTGTAGCTGGTTGATAAATTAAACATAGATATGGGCTTAAAATTTAGCATACTTGTAATTTCTGTAATATTGTTGCGTGGTGTAAATCTGTTGGAGAATAATAGTCCAAAACTGATCTTATTATTTAAAATGCCTGCTTCAGCCCCAATGTTCAACATAGGGGGCAAGCCTTCAACTAATTTTTCTTGCTCATCAGAAATAATAGGTTTTGTCATATTTAACATCTGCTCTTGTATGGCAGCAAAGGGATCGTCACCTTCTTCCATCCCTTCGAGGTTAAAGTCTTCTACACCGGTATATTCAATTTTTCCTTGTGCCCGTGCTATTTGATTGCTGTTTTTATTCCATCCGACAGCACCCAGATCAAGGAGACTTGCCGACACATTGATGCTAAGCGGACGAGATGTAATAAGTGCGTAAGTTGCACCTAAGTCGAATGTCGCACCCATACCGGCTAATCCCGCTTTTGTAAAATTAAAGTCTTCAATGGCATTGTCAGCATCAGGAACCAATTCGAGTCCTGTCGCATGAATATCCAACACAGCATTCGATTCAACTGTCCATTTATCTTTATTCATGTCAATCAGCAATTGATTGATACCAACTCTTGCCCTGGCTCCGCCTAGTAAAAATTTACCTTTCACACCTACCCGCAATCTGTCCATTACCTCGAAAGATGATCCTAAAGATATTTCACCCAACATGCGGGCTGAGAAATCAAGATTTTGGATGTTGTAAGTATCTCCTTCTTCTGCAGTCATGCCTTTCTTGAAAAATTCAAAAAATGGTTTCGGTATAGTCATTCTGGAATAGATGCGAGTAGCTACTTCGAAATTCCAAAATGAATTTCCTACAAAGAAACCGGTACTTAACAGGCTCAGGCGATTATTTAGTCCAATATAATTATTATCCTTTAGCTTACTTAAAAACTGGTCCGGCGTAACATCCGGGTGCATAAAAGTCAATAAAGGACCACCGTTTGGATCCGGAAAAATAAAACTGGTAAAACCTAAATTTGATTGTAACTCAATCACTGTAGAACCGACTCCAGGATAGGACAAATATCCTCTTGCAGGAGTTAATGCCGGGTTCAACAAGTGGTTAAGCGGGGCATTTTCCATGAAATAACCGATTCTCGCTACAGATTGTGTATGTACAGGTTGCAGTGTCAATAATATTGCTGCAAGACTGATTAGTGTTTGATATTTTAACTGTTTCATATGCATGTGATTAAATATTTATATGGTTTTAAGGTCAATTTTTATAGTGTTATGTTAATGCCTCCAAGTACACGTGCCTTCAGGCTTGCTTTGATAAAGTTTGTAGGTTTGATGGGTGTTCCTGCAACCGTTTCATTGGAGCTTGCCTTAAACACAAGAGCCACTTTGTTCAAATCTTTTAGCTTTTCTAAATTATCAGCCAATTTTATTTTAATGTCTGACTCTACTCCGCTTCCGTCGGATGCACCCGCAAGGATTTTTTGTTCCGAAGAGGTAGCTAAAATTTTGTTATTGGCATCCATCATGATCAAATCCATATCAAGATCCAAAGGAATAGAATTGGTTATTGTGGCTAAAATTTCCAAAGCACCTGTTTTCAGGTTTAAATCCCCAAGTTCCAAAATGACATTTTCGATGGTATCCCTCAATAATATGTTCAAGTCCTTTCCAAAAGATAATGGTATGATGATGTCATATTTTACCTTCAAAGTATAATCAGCATCCAAATCAATTATATGTTGTGCATCTGTATTGATACGAGGTACAAACTCAACCAGTACAGAGTCCGGTACGGGTTTGAACAGATTCTGTAGATGTGTTTCCGTAAAAGTGTAATTGTTAGGCATACCTGATTTTTTAGGAGCGTACCAATAACCCGTTTGTATGATTTCATCCGGAGAATTAACTTTTGGCAGACTGAAATTCAAAGAAATCTTTTCATCTGTAAGTGCATTTCCGTCAATGAATTTAGTCAGTGACAATTTGGTATCGAACGGAATACCCAGATTACTTTCTGTTTTGAGTGCCAGGATAGGATTCAGTACATCAAGCACCGCATCCTTGTTTCTCATAAATTCCGGGAAATTATCCAAAGGAACATTCGGAATTTTCATTTGATCACCAAGATCAATATCTACCTTGCCATACACTGATTTAAATTCAAGTCCTTTGAGTTTTATAATCACATCGGCGGTAATGTTTTCACCTTGTAAGTCTTCAGTGTTGATAGTCGGATTGTTAACCGATATATCCACATCAAAACGAACCTTATCATTGACTGTCAACTTGCCACTCAGTTCAGAGGCATCAAATTTAAATCCTTTGACATTGATTTTTTTGATTAATTGGTTGTTCCTGTCAAATGGTTCGTCAATAATCAATTCGTTTTTATCATTTGTTATTCCGGGTTCAAGAATCAACATATCCGGAAATTTGAGTATCATATATGCATGTAACAGACTGTCTCCCAGATCAGGCATGTTGTTGAATACCATCTCAAGCTCCATTTCCCCTCCATCCTTAAACAAAATACTATCCAATGCTATAATTTGTGATGGTATATCTTCAATTTCCATTTCCATAGAGGTTGAATCTACATTGTGTGCTACCAAAGTATTCATTTCAATGGACGTGGCCGTTATATTCATGTTTGAGACGCTTGCTTTGAAAGTTAAATTTTTATCTTCTAATGAAGATATTGCCGTTGAATTTACGATACCCTCAGTCAACAGAATACTTCCGGTGATATAGAAAGTGTCTTTCAGTGATAAATAGCCTTCATCCAAATCCCGATTGATACGGAAAGCCTGCAACTCTAATTCGATGTATTCGGGTATTGCACCTTTGATGTGATATTCGTTGTTATCGTTCAAATGATCATGCGGGTAAAACATGTAGAGATCACTGAATCGCAGGACTATTTCATCGCCTTCCAGTGGGAGTGGCAAATCGGGCTGCATAATATCAATACGAAGTTTACATCCGGATTCAAGATTCACTATCCCTAATCTTCTCACATTTTCAGAAATATTAATTTCATATTCAAGAGCTACCGGAGTGTCTTCTATGTCCTCTTTTATGGGGTTAGTAACTACCGTTGCATGATTTAACTGAACGGCTGTTTCAAATTTCAGGTTAATAGCGGGGTCAATTGAAGTGTTGATGTCTTTGCTGTTAGCTCGCCCATTTATACTAATTTGACCGGTATATGATACTTCTCCCGACCATTCGAGGGTTTGATTGATTATCGGTGTATCTTCAAGATTAACCTCTTTCAAATTCAGTTCAATAAGATAGCCCTTTTCAGTATCAAAAGGAATATTTTGTACTGAATACACATTGCCCGATAAATTGGGTGTATTTTCATCAAAAATACAATTATCGGGAAAGGTGATGACTAAATTGTCAATTTGGTAATTAGAATTTGTCAGAGGTGGCAAATCATCGGGATCAGTTGTTACATGGATGATCAAATTCTCATTATAAGTAGTACCTGGTGTTTTTTCCAAATGTAGGGATAGGATTTTTTTGATTTCAACCGGCATTGTATTGTCAAAAATTACAAAATTCGATTGATCTGTTAAATTACTCGTAAACGTCGGAATGTCAAAATCCATGTTTTTAATTTTAAGATTGGTTAATTTGACATGAACGATCAAATCTATTTCTTTGGCTGATTGTATTTTATGGGGTTTAACGTCACCCTTCGCTGATATAGAGCCACTTACATTAACGTCTTTACTGAGGTTAATCAGGCCGTTTACTGCAGTCGGGAGGTTGTGGAATGCATCAACTGTTAATGTTTTAGTTGATGTAAAAAGGTTGAAATCATTTAATTCTTCGGTAAATACTATCTTACCACCCGTCAAAGGTGCAAAAGGGTCGAAAACAAATAAATCTGAAGGATCAACGGTGATGTTAGGCGTAAATATACCCCCTTGTATGGATTGCTGAACATCACCCAATTCAACTTTAATTTCTAAGGTGCCACCTGCCTCTAAATCTATTTGATGAATATTCACAACACCATCCGGTACATCAATCTCATAATTGATTGTTACAGCAGGAATACCATCAAGAGGAATATCGGGCAGATCAAAGCTTACACTTGTTGGATTATCCATTTCTCCCGGAAATGTATTGAAAGGATAAGAATTTGCCAGTAAATTATCTTTATTGGACTGTCTGTCAATGGCATCTAACTCCAATTCATTTGCATTTAAAGCATAATCAGAAAAACCGATATTGAAATTAGTGTTCAAATCTACGGTAGGAACAATGTTTCCAATTTCAATGAGAGGTATGTTCATGTCAGTCACCTGAGTCTTGTTGAAATCCGGAATGGAAAAATCGCTTATGTCAATATCACCAAAATCTATTTTGGTAATTTGTGAAAAAGTCTTATCATCAAACTTCAACTTACTAACATCCACATCTCTCAACAGATCGTCTAAAGTCACAGAATCGGAAATATTTATACTGTACCCGCCATCTTCCATGGTTTTAAGAAACTCCAAATCATTAGAATTTAGAAAGTCGCCTAAGCGCATAGTGTCAGTAGTTCCAATGGGTAAAGCCAAAGAATCACCGCCCACCTGTATCTCGGTATTTATACCTTGTGCCATGTCATACATAGGGTCAATACACGAATTGACCAATAGACCGGTTGTTGACAGTATCATGATACCCAACAACATTTTTTTGATTTTTTCTATATTACTGCTCATTGTAATTAATATATATAAATGCGATTAAAATTAATTCTTTCCGATAAAAATAATCTTATTGTTATCTGTTTATTTTACTATCAATTTAACTGTATAATTCAGACAGGTATCTTTCTGCTTCAATAGCAGCC
>MWCX01000080.1 GCA_002070265.1 Bacteroidetes bacterium ADurb.Bin174
TACAAAGAGCATGAGCGAAGCAAGGAGATAACCGAACATTTGGAACGCAAATACAACCTCAATCCCGCAGAGGGGCAAAAGCGTAGCGAGCAATGGGAACTTACGCCTGTTGATGCTAGCAAAGGCGATTTGAAAAAACAGATTGCTGCCGTTATCAAACCGTTGGCTTCTATGTATCACTTCCAGTCAATGGGCAAATACAAGGCTGTTCTTTCCTTATATAATGTAAATGTAGAGGAACTCAAAGGTGAAGTGAAAGGCAAGCCCTATCGAGGTTTATTGTATTCGGCAACGGATAGCGAGGGAAACAAAGTCGGCAATCCGTTGAAGTCTTCGATTTTCGGGAAGTCGGTCGGTTATGACGGGCTTAAAAAGCGTATGGCAAAATCTGCCGAACATATCAAAACCAAAAATCTTAAAACACATACCCTGAAAGCCGTATCGGAAGCTAAGCAAAGCTGCCCCAGTGAAAGTGAGTTCCGAGCGAAACTAAGGCAGCAGGGTATTGATGTACTATTCCGTCGGAACGATGAAGGGCGTATTTATGGGGCGACTTTCATAGACCATACTACCCGTACCGTTTTGAACGGCTCACGTTTGGGTAAGGATTATTCGGCTAATATTTTCAATGATCTGTACGGCGGGAAGCAAGAGCAGGTACAGGAACCGATGCAAACTACCAACCTTTCTGATGTGTACAAAGCCAATAATCAACAGGATAATAACCAAAGTCCTGATAGTGGATTGGCTGGTATTTTCTCAATCCTTTCTCCCGAACCAGAGAACCACCCGAAAGATGATATGCCGTTGCCACGTCGTAAGAAAAAGAAAAAGCGTAGGTATGGGCGGCAGATGTAGTCAAAAATTGAAATTGCCCCGAAAGTTCATGTTGAATTATCAGGGCAAAAGTAAGGATCTTTCTTATTTCTTATTTTATAGAACTGAAAAAGGCTTTAACTCGTTTGTCAGCTAATAAGGACTTGTTGTTTTTCCAATATTCATATGCCTCTTGAATGGAACCCATAGGAATACCTGCGTCAAAATACGGCTCGCCGGGAATCCTGAAAGTAGGAGGAGCAACGTGTTTACTCTTTGTAATTTCTTCGGGGACGAACTTGTTTCGCTTTATTGCTTCCGCCAAAAGAGATTTCAATTTGCCATTCTCATTGTTTATTATTGCAAGCAGTAATCTTCCATAAACAAATTCAATACCCCAATCATCCTTGTGCTTTCTCAATAATTTGGCAGCCGTTTCGTAGTCTTTCAAGGCGAAAAAACATTCCAATAACAAATATCTCACGCCTTGATGGTCTTCTTCATTATAACCAAGTATTTCGGAATAGAGCAGTATTGCTTTCTCATATTGTTTTCTGTCTTGATGCTCCATACCTAAAATGTGGCAAGACCGTAAAAATGGACGATTATCCAAGTTACTCCAACGTAGCTTATGTTTGGATTGCTTAAATTCTTTTGGCAAACACGATTTTCCGATAAGGTATGACTTTTCTGCTGTCAAGAAACTTTCAAAAGACTTTTTCTGATTCTTGAATGCAATGCTTAAATGATTGTAAGCGTCGATATGATATGGGTGCTTCTTGATAATTTTCTTGAAAATCTGCTCTGCCTCCACATCATTATAGTCTAATAACTCAACACCCTCATAATATTCATTATACATTTCCTCATTGTCAATGGAGGGCGGAAATACAAATTCCCATTCGCTCTCGTGGAAATTGACTCCCTTTGGTTTTTGCGCTACCATATTTGTTTTTATTTATATTTCAATTACGAACCAACTTATTTTCCCAAGCATTTTTATTATCATCATTGGGAACTGCAATAACTAAGATTTTGCTTGGTCGTGTCATTCCAACGTATGCGATTCTTAATTCTTCGCTTGCCGAAATGGATATATTTTTATTGAGTAGTGTTTTATATGCACTACCAATGCCTTTAGTCTTTAATATTAAAAGAACAGCTTCAAATGTTTCTCCTTTCACACTATGCACCGTGCCATATCTGTAATTTTTCTCAATAATCTGTTTGTCTTCATTTAAAAATAATTGGGGAAACGAAAGGCGTAAGCCGTCTTTATGAACACGTAATTCAAAACCACAATTATTTTCTTTTAGAGCCTTGTTTGCTGCATCAACCCACTCTCCAATAGAAATATTTGTTCGAGGAAGCAGATTTATAAAAGCATGGATTTGACTTTTAAAGGTAACAAATCCCATTTGAGCAATTGCATCATTAATATCATCCTCTGAACAATAAGATAAATTGCTCAAGGTTTTCAATAAGATTCGCTCCAATATCTTAAAGCCGTCTTTGAAACGACCGTTATCATACAGGAATTTTCCTCTTGCAAATTCTCGCGTATGACTATCTACCCATACATTAGTACCAAAAGTAATTTCAGGAATGCCAAGAATTTCATTAACGATGCTTTTACTTCGATAAATTATCGCGGTAGATTCTTTAGACACATTAATTCCCTGTTGCTGGCATTCATCAATAAAGTCAGATACTATCTGAGGCAAATTGCTGTTATATGTAATTACTTTAGGTCGATGAGCAAATTCCCGGACTTGCTCGTTTACAGAAACAGAAGCATCACTCAAAGAGGAAATTCCAAAAGTGAAACCACAGATATTTTGCGAACTTCTTCGGTTTTCATTCAGTATAATGGAGTTTTCCCATTCGTCATATTTTCGAGTGAGTAATTCCGGTCTTGCGTCGTTCCATTCAAAAATAGCTTGGTCTGGATCGCCGACAAGCATTATTTCACTCAATCCGTTTTCAATGAGTATATCAACTATTTTCATCTGAATATCAGATGTGTCTTGGGCTTCATCTACTATCAAATAAGGAAATCTGACGGCAATAGCTTTGGCGATTTGAGGATATTTTTCAAGGATTTTCATCGCAAAAAAGTTTGCATCATTTTGTGTGGCATACCCCGCTTTATTATAGCGCTTCTTTGCTCCTGTAATATATTTGTTTTGCTGCCAATTAGCATTCATTTTTGTTGCTTGAATGGCATACATACTACCATCAATAGCGTAACTTATATTGTCAAATAGAGCGCTACTAAAGTCTTTTCCACTCCAAGTCCCATGAGGTTCACCAACTAAAATAGGCCTTCCTTTACACCCTAAGATTAAATGCCCAAAGGGAAGGAAAATATATTTATTTACAAAGCTGTCGATAGTCCCAAGAAAATGGGGATATGCGATTTTACTAATACTAAATTTCTCGCTGCACTTTTTCTCTATTTCTTGCCATGCAACATTTGTAAAAGAAAGTACGGCTATTCCCTCATTCTTCTTTTCCCAATTATTAATTAATCGGGCTAATCTCGCACCTACACAATACGTTTTTCCGCTGCCAGGACAGGCTCTCACAACAAACTTCCCTGATTTATTGAAGACAATTTCCCGTTGATTATCTGATAGCGTTCTAAACATTCGATTATTCTCCTTTCGTAGCGTACTTTATAGCATTTTGAAGATATGCAGGAACAACAAACGTATTTCTCACATTTTCGTCCGAAGCCAATTTCACAGTCAATCTATGTGCTAATTCTGATTTTGCCTTATTTGAGATAACTTTCTCCAAGAAATTTGCCGCATGAATTTTCACATTGGCATTTTCAATAATTCTACTCGCTGCGACAGGATGCATTTCCCTGAATATTTCTATGAGAATATCTTTGTTTCCAGCAATGAAAAGTTCAAATTCAAATGTTTGTTCTGCCAAAAACACTTTTAGATTCTTTCTTTCAAGTTCGCTGGCTGCCTTTGCTCTTGAAGCAATTTCGTCCGTTTCTTTATCTCTATCATCATCGGTAATCAGAGAGCATCTTGTTTTCAAATTTTTGTTGTCATCATCATTGTTAAACAAATTAGCAAAATGAGAGAATGCGACACCATTTAAATTGACCAGTTCAACCCCTGCACTTTCTATATCGTACTTTCCATTCTCTCCCATAATCTTGCTAAAAATCGGTAGAAGCAACGATTCAGAAATACCCTCAACTAAAATCACTCCGTTAGAAAAGAATAACTGGGATTTTGTTACATCTAAAAATTTATGCAGATATTTTCGATTATCTCCTGACAAGCCTGATTTGTCAAGAGATAAGGCAGACACTTTATTATCCTGATTCTGCAAAACCACAACGGACTTCAAATCTGACTTTGCTGTGATTGTCGGAGAGTGTGATGATATGAATATTTGAAATCCTTGCTCCGTATCAAGTTTATTCAGGTATTTAAAGAAAAGATTTTGTAGTTGCGGGTGTAGATGGGCTTCGGGTTCTTCTATAAGTAGGGCTGCATAACTTTCCTTGTTGAGTTCTTTTCGTTGTTTCAAATCCCCTAAAACAGTAGCTGTATAAATTAGGTTGTTATATCCAAGTCCGTTTTGATATAGTTCGAAATGCTTCTGCTTTGATGAATCGCCTTCAAGCAATTCATCAGTGTAGATAGGCATTTGAATTTTTAGATTATCTACTAATCGGTTAAAATCAAATGGGAGAAACAAAATTTCAACTTGCTGTTGTTTGCTCGCAAAGCTCGTTTCTCTCAAATGTTCGTTTATTTTTTCTTTCCCTTTGCCAATGTGTTGTGTCCAATCAGCATCACTATCAACTGCTTCACGAACCTTTTTTGCAATCTCTTTTTTCTTTTCTTTATCGGTTTCAGCGTTCGGATCAATTTGAATATTGGCATATAATTGCCCTAAACGGTTTCCCCTGATTGGGCGCAAATGATTTTCTGCATCTCGTAATGCGTCCAAATGAACATGATACAAAAGAAATAAGATCTCTGGAGCGATTGCCTGTCCTTCATTTGTTCCTCCCCATACCTTATACCTGATTCTTTCCTCTTCATCAAGATAATAGCGGAAATGTAATTGCAAATCCTGTGTCCCGTCTTCTTGAACACTCAATAAATCGTTGAACCAACCCGCTTCAGCTGGGTCTTCTATTTTAAAATGCAAGTGAAATTCTATATCGTTTAGGGTATCACTTATTTCGGTTTTTTCTATATGAAAGTCAGGATACGAGATATAAATGTCCCTTTTCTGATTACCGTAACTTAAACAGATGCGTAAAGCGTCAATAATCGCCGTTTTACTGGAGTTGTTTTCTCCGATAAGTACGTTTAGCCCTTTGCTAAAGTGAAGAGCTAAATCGGCAATTCCCCTAAAGTTTTTTATAATGAACTTTTCTATATACATAGTTTTATTGATGCTTATAAGTTGTTGATTATTCGTTAAACTTTAACACATCTGCAAAGATAAGGTATTTTATAGTATTCGGGGTTAATTTTCATATAGATAAGTGCCACAAGCAGCCAAACCGAAGCCACATACTGCCACCTAAAGCAAAACTGCATAAAACCTCACATATCCCCTATACTTTCGCTTCTTAAACAATTTAATTTTTAAGAAAATGCAACAAGAAGACGATTTAAGAGGACTTGCTAAAGTCATGGAGTTTATGCGGGCAATCAGTATTTTGTTCGTGGTTATGAACATATACTGGTTTTGCTATTATGCCATTCGGGAATGGGGTGTCAATATCGGAGTAGTTGATAAGATACTACTGAATTTTGACCGGACTGCCGGATTATTTGGAAACACCCTATACACCAAATTATTTGCGGTCGTTTTCCTTGTCTTATCGTGTTTAGGAACGAAAGGTGTAAAAGAAGAAAAAATCACTTGGCCGAAAATCTATGTTTTTCTGGCAATCGGTTTTATTCTGTTCTTTATGAATTGGTGGATTCTTGACTTGCCATTGCCAACAGCAGCCACAACAGGTTTCTATGTCCTCACGATGGCAACGGGCTATCTGTTCCTGTTGGTCGGTGGGTTATGGATGAGTCGCTTACTGAAGAACAATCTTATGGATGACGTTTTCAATACCGAGAACGAATCTTTTATGCAGGAAACTCGGCTATTGCAAAGCGAATATTCTGTGAACCTGTCAACCAAATTCTGGTATAAAAAGAAGCAATGGAAAGGTTGGATAAATGTCGTAAACCCGTTCCGTGCCAGTATCGTGTTGGGAACTCCGGGTAGTGGTAAATCATACGCCGTTGTTAATCAGTATATAAAACAGCAAATAGAGAAAGGATTTTCGATGTATGTGTATGATTTCAAGTTCCCCGACCTCACTACTATCGCCTATAACCATTTATTGAATAATCAATTAGGCTACAAAAAAGTTCCAACGTTTTACGTGATAAACTTCGATGATCCGAGCCGTTCGCACCGATGTAATCCTATCAATCCATCTTTTATGGAAGATATCAGCGACGCATACGAATCGAGTTACACGATTATGCTCAACCTTAATAAAACGTGGGTGCAGAAGCAGGGCGACTTCTTTGTCGAATCTCCAATTATTTTGTTCGCTTCAATTATTTGGTATCTCCGGATTTATAAGGACGGAAAGTATTGTACCTTTCCTCATGCGATAGAGTTCTTGAACAAACGCTATGAAGATATTTTCCCTATTCTGACTTCATATCCAGAACTCGAAAACTATCTAAGTCCATTTATGGACGCTTGGTTGGGAGGTGCTGCTGACCAATTAATGGGACAGATAGCCAGTGCGAAAATTCCATTATCACGTATGATTTCTCCACAGTTGTATTGGGTTATGAGTGGCGATGAATTTACGCTCGATATTAACAATCCAGATGATCCAAAAGTATTGGTTGTCGGCAACAATCCCGACAGACAAAATATTTACGGGGCGGCACTGGGGCTTTATAACTCCCGTATTGTGAAGCTCATAAACAAAAAAGGACAACTAAAGAGTTCAGTAGTAATAGATGAGTTGCCAACAATTTACTTCAAGGGATTAGATAATCTGATAGCAACAGCCCGTAGTAATAAAGTGGCAGTATTGTTAGGGTTTCAGGATTTTTCGCAATTAACAAGAGATTATGGCGACAAGGAAGCAAAAGTCGTGATGAACACTGTTGGTAATATTTTTTCCGGTCAGGTTGTGGGAGATACGGCAAAAACGCTTTCCGACCGATTCGGTAAAGTGTTACAGAAACGCCAGTCTATGACTGTCAACCGCAACGATAAATCAACCTCTATCAGCACCCAAATGGACAGCTTGATACCGCCATCCAAAATCAGTAACTTAACACAAGGGATGTTTGTCGGAGCCATTGCCGACAATTTCGATGAGCGTATTGAGCAGAAGATATTCCATTGTGAAATTGTAGTGGATAATGCGAAAGTGGCTGCCGAAACAAAGGCGTATCAATCCATTCCTGTTATTACCGATTTTACGGACGAAAACGGAGTGAATCGTATGAAAGATATGATTAAAGAAAATTACGACCGCATCAAAGAGGAAACTAAACAGATTGTTGCCGAAGAATTACAACGGATTAAGGATGACCCTGCGTTGGCTCATTTGTTACAACAAGGGGAATAAATGTAAAAAAGTAAAAAGAGCGTAGCTTTTTAATCTTCTACACTCTTTTAATCATGCTGCTCATTTTCGTTTTCCGCTTTTTTCTCTTTGAGAGAGAGCACTTCCTGCAGCCGTTTTGCTTGTAACACTTGTTCGCCTATCTCTCAAAACTTTAGAAGCGGCTGTGGCAGCGGATTTACTGGTAACTTTTTTAGCCATACCTGTAAAATTTAGCTTTCAATCCGAACAATGCAGGTGGATTGATTCCTGCTTAAAGTTATTTTTTCTGTCGTACTCAACCTTATAAATGATTACTTCAAAAAGAAAAGATTGATTTTAAGAACTTCTTCCATCTCTTTTTCTTTTTAGGTCTTTTTGTAACAGAACTAACGCTCTCATTTTCTTTATTGTAATACTTTGCTTTTCGCTTTTCATCATTTGTCCTGCCGAATTGAATTTCTTCTTTATCCCATTCTCTGGCATAAACGATTTTGTTCCTTTTAATCCAGTAATGAGATTGACAATTAAAGCTCCAATTGCCTATAGAAGGAGATAAAGAAACCGTTTTTCCATCGAATATCAACTTCCAATCCGTAGGAGAAATAGGCGTAACCACTTCATTGCCACAGCCACACACGCACTTGTGTATGGCTGTGCAGTATTTCAGAGAAATATACAACACATCATCTTCGACAGCATCAGGAATAATCTCGACAAACCTATGTTGCATCATCGTTGATTATTTTTGAAGTCCCTATCGTAAAAATGCTATTGTGCTCACATTCTTGATCAACATAAAAGCCAATTAATTTTTTCCACTTGATTACAGCGAAACACGCATTTAGCGAATTGAGTTCGGCTATTTGAATGTTTGTTACATAATCGTTATTCTCACTGTCTTCTGCAAATACTCTTGTGGAAAAATGGTCGTTTTTTGCTTTAGTTACAGTCGTTACTCTTGTAGCTCCACGCAACTTGTCATCTACGGTTTCTACACCCAAACCAACGTCAATACAAGGTATGCCTGCGCGAATTAAGTACTTAACTATCATGTTACGAACACTGTTTTTATCAACGCAAATAAAAACAAAAGACATTTGGTCGAGCTCTTGGATATTGTCTTTCAGCACATAATAACTGTGAGGGATTATATGCTTGTGCATATTAGCGTAAATACCGGAAAGATATTCAGCCTTCCTTTGATTCTTATTTAAATCATCAATTGAAGCAGCTCCCGGAGAGCGAAACGCATTATGTTGATCGAAGTCATCTCCATCGAAAACATGAATTTCGGAAACCGGAGTTTTGGCTATCAAATCCAATACATAAGCACCAGTTCCACCCAGCCCGATAATAGCGATCTTTTGCCCATTAAATTTTGAGTTAATCAAGTCTATATTTGCTCTACTTGAATTAGTGTCAATGTACTGAAAAACTGTTTCGTTTGCATTGTCAGGTATGACTTTGAACGTTTTTTCAGTTACTGTACTATCCAAGTACTTAGCGGGAGCTGAAATAATATCTGCATACCGTTTCACCTTTTCGTAGTAATTAGGATAGCCTTGCTGAGGCTTATTCGAGAAAGAGCGATTTATTGCTATGCCTCCAAAATTTTTGGCTGAATTATCGTGTTGTATTGCAGTTATTATCGTCCCGTCGTCATTACAAGGGTTGTCTCCAATAAAATAAATAACATGATTATCAGGAGTGGCAGTAGTGCTTCCATTCTTCAAAGTAAGCGTGCTCACTAGTATTCCGTACTGTATAGTCTTATCGCTTCTTACATAGGGAATATGGAGGACAAGTAAATGTCCACCACGAACCTCTATTTCGTAACCTTCGTCTCTAAGACGCTTAAGGTCTTGACTATGATTTATCAGTTGCTGTGACATCGAATATCATATTATTTTTAACATCAACAACTGATCCTTTCACCATAGAGCCTTCCCTGTTAGACTTAGGCCCCTTACTATAAGTAACTGTATAACCTTTATTCGGATTATTGTCGTAGGAACCGAATGCCAATACAATGACTTGTACAAAAGATATGGTAGCCTGCGACCAAGCCTTTTCACGAGCATTTACTATGATTTTAAACTCCTTTTGTTTGGGTTTAGAAATGAAGTGTTCTACGCCCGGACGAGCTAAATCAACAATTTCATCGTCTTCGATGAAATCGTCATTCCATCCATCGAGAATATCAAGGTATAGTTCATCGTCAGACGATATTTTCCCCAGTTCTCGAATTTGTACGCCACGGATATATTGCTTGTACCAAACAAAAGGAACTCCATTGATTGTGAAGTGCAATTTCTTTTTCACAAAAAAATACTCCGTTTCCGGTCTTGCCAGATTTATTCGCGTATCGTTTTCTATCAGTTCGTCATTATACGGCTTACTGATAGATAGAAACAATTCGGTTTCCAAAGGAATGCCCGCTAATTGCTTCAACTCTGCACCTGTTAGGTATTGCTCACAGGTTTCATACTCTTTCCCCTCTATAACAAACTTCAAGGGGATTTTTTCTTTTTGCGTATCCGGCGCCCCGTCATGTACATTCATACTCAATTTATTTAATTAATTTGTATTTTAGCTATTAAGCCGACTATTCCCATTGAAGGTTGGTTGCGACTGATGACCATAATATATTATCTCTGCTTTTACTCTGTATATGTTAAACATGAAACCTCTATAAAACCATAACTCGCTCTTATCACTCCAATCGAAAGCTTTGCAGGAGCTTTTGTCTCTTAATGAAGTCTTGCTATAAGTTATCATATCGGTCATTACCTATTCTCTGCATTAGTTTAACCATTATACTCATAAGCGTGACATTTTTGCTAACTTTGCAGAAAACTAGCAGTTTACCGTAATTGGTCACGCTTACGAGTATATTAATATAGATTGTCAAAATATGGATGTTATGCAAAACAAAAAACAATTAGATACTTCATACACAGATGAAGATCTCTTTGTTTTAATGTCTTATAAGGAAGAAAATGAGGCTGAGGCAAAGGACGCTTTTCGTATTTTTTATGAGCGATACAAGAACTTGCTATGGTCTTTATGCTATGGCGTTTGCGCGAAGTTAGATATTGAGAACGGAGCGGAGTTGGCACAAGATGTCTTTAGTAACACTATGATGACTATTTATGCGCATCCAACATATGATTCTAAGAAAAGTAAGTTGTCAACATGGATGTCAAAAATAGCCTATAACGAGACTCTTGATTTAATCAAAGAATATAATCTGAATGACAGAAAAAATATCCCCTTGAATGAGGATGTAATAACTTCTACTTCTGATATTGAAGATGATATTGTTGATTACGAGACACCTCAAAAGAAAATTTTAAATGATGCATTGAGTTTGTTATCTGAAAGAGACCGAGAAATTTTACTTACCTGTTTTCTATATCAGGAAGAAAATAAACATTTGCCGGATGAAGTTTTAAGTGAATTAAGCAATAGATACTCGACTACACCTGCTAATATTAGGCAAATCAAAAAAAGAGCTTTGGATAAAATTAAAGCGCATATTATCCAAAACTCCACTTGTCAAACGATTAAATCATAACAACAATGACAAAAAAAATAAAAATACAGGATGCGGATTTTGAAGCATATCTTGAAAATGCACTGAAATCACATGGGTACCTATTCCCTACAACAGATGAACAGATGTCCGTTTTTGAAGAAAATATAGACTATATTCCTTTGCCCAAAGAATTAGAATCTCCTGATTTTGTATTTGAGGACAAAAAGCAGACACTAAAGAAAAGAGTAATTGCAATTGACAATTCAGAGGGAGAAAGGAATTGGGCATTAGCCGCAAGAGAAGGGAAAGATATCCCAGAAGATATGCTTGCGAAAATGAAAAGAGATAAAGAAGAAGCTAAGAAAAAGAAGAATGACAATAGATAATGCTCGAAAAAAAGAATTAGCTGAATTAGCTGAATTTATATCTATTGATTATTGTCCACATAGTATGGTGTTGCCAGAACTCATTGCCGAAAAATCTGGTGTAACGTATAATTATGGAGAATATGGAGATTGTTTTGATGGTCTTTTAGAACATGATTCTAATGATTTTCATGTTTATTTGAATACACAAAATATTCAATCGACAGACAATGCACGACTTCGATTTTCATTTGCTCATGAATTAGGACATTTTTTTATTGATGAACATCGTAATGCTCTAAAAAAAGGGAAGTCTTTGCATAAATCATATTACAGATTCCAGAGGAAAAATATCGTAGAAATGGAGGCTGATCATTTCGCTTCAAACTTACTAATGCCAACATCTCGTTTTAAACAAGCTGTTCAAACACGAAAATTTGATTTTTCTTTGATAGAATCGTTGACAAAGGAATTTGGAACAAGTCTTTCTGCGACATTACTTAAATATATAGAAATTGACGCATACCCTATTATGGTAGTTTTTTCAAGAGATAATATGATTGAATATAGTTGGAAATCAAATGATTTCCCATATAAGTATTTCATTGAGCATTCGTCAAAAAAGACTCCTCCTCTTACTGTTGCTGGAGATTATTTTAATAATGGACTCAAATGTGATGATACTGAAATTGTAGAAGCTTCCGAATGGTTTAGCTCATATGATGACATAAGAGGAATTAAACTCTTTGAAAAGTGCATTTTCCCAAATTATGGCAAAATCGCTATAAGTATTATTTGGCAATAATATAAATATCTAAAGCCACTTCAAAACATTTGCTGCCACCTTTCCTCAAAGGGTGGCAGTTTTTTTACCTTCCATTTTGGTGAATTATCAATTCCCAACGCCACACACTGCCATACCAAAGCCACATACTGCCACCTCTCTAAAAAACGATTGCCACCCCTCTGATTAAGCCTACTTTTATTCTGCATTAATATTGATGCAGAACAAAAAACAGTTTAATCATGGATGAAAAATTAAATCCGAAAGACAAAGTTCTCCTGATGCGAGATGAAGGAGAAGGCAACAAACTCAAAGTAGTGAAAGGCATTGATAAGAAAGGAAAGATTGATGCCATTGATCCCCTGAAGGCGAAACAAACCGATTTTATCAAAATCGACAAGCACGCAGATCCTCTCGAAAACTTTTTCAAAAACTTCTTTAATCAGGCAAAGAACCCATCGCATACGGGATTCTATGCAGTTACCGTCGATATGCTTGACAAAGTCCTGTCGCTTAGCGATAAGGAGTTGGAAAAGTTTCGTGTTGATCCAAGAGAGTATCTGAATAAAGAACAGGAGCAATCAACAATGGAAACTAAGCAAGAGTCAGCAAAAGAAGTAGTAACCGAAAAAAAAGACGAAAAAATGGAAACAACAAGCGAACAGAAAACCGAATTTAAGCAATTCGACACGAACCGTATCCCTGAAAGTGAATATCAGAAATATGGTATAAAGCCCGAAAATTTGGAGGGCGAACTCAAAGCTATGAGTTATGGGTACAAATCTCCGCATTTGGTAGATATTAACCCCAAAATCGAGGGTGTGGACTATCCGATGAAAGCTCGTTTATCATTGGAAGAACAGCCGGACGGCAGTCTGAAGTTTACTCCGCACCCTTATCAGAACCAAGTTGATTTGGAAAAACCGTTTCAGGGTATTATGCTTCCAAACGATGTAAAGGAAAATCTATTGGCAACAGGCAACAGTGGTCGTGTGGTCGAACTGGAACCAAGACCGGGCGAAAAAGTGCCGTCGCTCATTTCGATTGACAAACTAACCAATCGCTTGGAAGCAGTTCCGCTTGACAAACTTACCGTTTCTCAGAACTTGAAAGGTGCTGAGTTATCTCCCGAACAGCAACAAGCACTAAAAGAGGGTAAGAAGATACTGGTAGAGGGTATGACCTCTAAAAAGACTATCGGCACAGACAATCCACGAAAGTTTGATGCTTACGTTCAGTTCAATGCTGCCAAAGGCGGTTGCGATTTCTCTTATGACGGATTAGACCGCAATAAGTACCAACAGAACAATAAGCAGGAACAAAGTCAGAATCAGGAGCAGAATCAAGTGCGTATTCCTAAAAAACTCTTAGGGGTTGATTTGAATGAAAAGCAGCAGAACTCGCTCCGTGAAGGTAAATCCGTCTATGTTCAAGGAATGCTGAAAGACGCGAAGGGCGAGCCTTTCAATGCCTATGTAAAGGTAAACAATGAAAAAGGCAAACTTGATTTTTTCAAATGGAATCCAGACCGAGCCAAGAAACAGGGAGCGGACGTGAAAGTTGCCGAAGGAAACAAAACGCAGGTAGCCGTCAATTCACAAGGTAAGACCAATGAAGCAACCAAATATTCAAAGGAACCTTTGAAGAAAGGACAGCAGAACCCGACGGAGAACCAGGCTAAAGGACAGAGGCAACAGCAAGGAGTTAAAAAGCCTGTGAAAAAATCCACAGGACACAAAATGTAATATCAACCACTAAAAAATCCATAGTAAATGAAAGTAATAATTGCAGAAAAACCAAGTGTAGCTCGTGATATAGCGGCTATCGTTGGTGCAAGTAACCGTCGTGAGGGTTATTTGGAAGGTAACGGATATGCCGTTACGTGGGCATTCGGCCACCTAATAGGATTGGCTATGCCACAGGATTATGGTATCACAGGCTTTCAAGCTGAAAACTTGCCGATACTTCCTGCCGATTTTAAGTTGTTACCCCGTCAGGTAAAGGACGGAAAGGCGTATAAACCCGATCCGGGAACAATGAAGCAACTTAAAGTTATCAAAGAGTTATTCAGTAAATGTGAACGGATAATTGTTGCTACCGATGCCGGTCGGGAAGGAGAACTTATATTCAGATATATTTTTCATTATCTGGAATGTAACAAACCTTTTGACCGTCTTTGGATAAACAGTCTGACGGATCAGGCTATCCGTAAAGGTTTGGAAAATCTACGTCCGGGAACTGAGTACGACAACCTATACGCTTCTGCAAAAGCAAGGAGCCAAGCCGATTGGGTTGTCGGGATAAACGCTTCACAAGCCTTATCAATATCAGCCGGCTACGGAGTATGGTCATTGGGACGGGTGCAAACACCTACGCTCGCCATGATTTGCAGCCGATACCTCGAAAACAAAGAGTTCAAACCGCAAACTTATTTTCAGGTAAAATTGCATACGGTAAAAGATGCGACACAGTTTGCTATTATTTCCACAGAACGATTTGGCACGAAACAGGACGCAGACAGAATCTTAGAGCGGATACGCTCGTCAGAATCAGTCAGCGTCGTAAACGTAGAAACAAAGCAAGGGAGTCAGGAACCGCCTTTACTCTACGACCTGACCACCTTGCAGAAGGAAACGAACAGCCGACACAGTTTTTCAGCAGATAAAACACTGTCGATTGCCCAGTCGCTCTATGAAGCCAAGCTCATTTCTTATCCGAGAACGGGAAGCCGTTACATTTCCGATGATGTCTTTGCCGAGATACCTGCCCTTATTGCTCAGCTGTCCGGTTACGCTCCATTTGCCAATTACGCCAAATTATTATCAGGAGCAAGCCTGAACAAACGTTCGGTAAACGATAAAAAAGTGACAGACCACCACGCCTTGATAATTACTGAAAATATGCCGAAAGACATTTCAGCCGACCAGCGCATCATCTATGATATGATTGCTGCCCGTATATTGGAAGCCTTTTCAGGTAAATGTACCAAAGAGAACACAAGCGTTTCTTTGGATGCTTCGGGCGTTTTATTTTCGGTTAAAAGCAGTGTTATTCTTATTCCGGGTTGGCGTGCAGTATTGAACGCTCCCGATGATGAAAAAAGCGAAGACGATGTTTCGGCACTTCCGCTTTTATCTAATGGCGATGTACTTCCAATCAACGGAACGGATTTATTGGAGAAACAAACCAAGCCCCGTCCGTTACACACGGAAAGCAGTCTGCTCTCTTCTATGGAAACCTGCGGTAAAGACCTTTCCAACGAGGAAGAGCGGGAAGCAATCAAAGAATCAGGTATCGGAACGCCTGCCACCCGTGCCAGTATTATTGAAACACTGTTTTCCCGTGAATATATTGTACGCGAGAAGAAATCGCTTGTCCCCACCAACAAAGGCTTGGTTGTCTATCTGGCTGTCCGAGATAAAAAGATTGCGGATATCGGCATGACAGGCGAATGGGAATACGCTTTGAATAAAATTGCAATGGGAGAAATGGATGCAGATACGTTCCACAAGGGGATTGAAGTATATGCAGCACAGATTACTGCTGAATTACTGGAGAGTAAAATTGAGGGTGGTAACAAACGGGAGAGCTGTCCGTGTCCCAAATGTAAAAGCGGTCAGGTAACGATATTCCAAAAGGTAGCGAAGTGCAACAACGAATCCTGCGGGCTTACTGTTTTCCGAAACAAATCGGGTAAAGACCTAACCGACGGACAACTGAAAGACTTACTTGTCAAAGGTAAAACAGGTACAATCAAAGGATTCAAGAGCAAAGAGAATAAGCCTTTTGATGCTGCCGTAGCTTTTGATGCGGAGTATAAAACGATTTTTTCATTCCCGCCAAAAACGAGTAATAGCAAGAAACGCAAATAAAAATCGTATCTTTTTATAATGTATTCATGCTCGACAATTCAAAATGAATTTTGTACTATCCTCGCTTAATCGTACATTTGCCACTAAGAAAATTCATAAGGTAGTGTTCATAATGAGCAATTGTTAAGGGCATCTTACTATTGAATTTTTTAGTGGTGGCACTGGGGAGGGATACCCCGGTGCCTTTTTTAGTTAGTTCAAATACTCTAACTATCAAATATATCTTTCTATTATTTCTTTTTTGTACTCATCATTAAGAATATCAACGATTGATTCTTTAAAGATAATTTCTTGCTCATTGATATTTTCAACAAAGGGAAGTATCCATTCTATTTCATCAAACGTAAATCCATATTTCAGTAACCATATCTCAGTTTGATTATTTGTTCCATATGTTATGTAGTTGCTTAGATATAATGCCCTTAAATCTTTATGTTTGTTGTAGTATAGTAAGAAAGCTGCAGATAAAGGGTCCTTCAAAGAAAGTGAAATAACTTTATCTATGTAATCATAAGTGTCATATATGATTAAATCAAAGTCAATATCCTTTACACTCAGATTCCTTTTAAAAAGAGCGACTGGCTTCGTAAACTTTCTGTTGGGCAAAGATTCGGCAATACAAGAAAATCTAATTTTGGTCGATTCAAGTTGTATATGATATTCTTTAACTGTTATATCTCCGCTTCTCAACTGTCGTCTCAACTGTCGTCTTATATCCTTTTCTGATAAAAAAGCATGTCTAAGAGAAACTATTTCAGCAAAAGATTTCCCTTGTATTTGCCATAACAGAACAGGTATAGAAGCACTTAATACGCTTTTTTCTCCACTGGTTAAGTCATTCCTTCTTAAATGCGTTTTATAAATATTTTGAAATGATGATTTGATATTTTTTCTTACACTATCACTTATCGAATAATACTCATGACCTGTTAATGGTTTTTTGTTATTCATCAAGTTATCTAATATATACTTAACTTCTTTCTCAATGTCATCTGATTTTAATCTTTCAATTTGCGTATTGGTTAGATTTAATTCGACATCAAATGTGTCATTTCTAATAGCATCTATAATATCAATGAAATCTTCATCAAAAGAATCATTGGTCTCGTCTAAAAGCGATGTTTCTGAAATAGACGATTCTGAGTTTATTCTGGAAATGAATGATCCTTTATTCAAGGACTCCACAACAACAAATCCGTAATCAAATACATTTTTAGTGGAAGTAGTCCTTCCTGCTCGTCCTATAAGATTTTTTAAATCTAAATTCTTTTTGTTCTCGTTTCCAGTGAAATGAAAATTGTTAATCCACACTAAGTCAAAGGGCATATTTATCCCTTGTATTAATGTTGAAGTCGAAAAGCACAACTTAGCATAGCTTTCATTCACAAATTTTTCTATAATTAATCTTGCTTTTAATGGCATTGACCCATGATGAATAACAATACCTTTTTTCATCAAGTAAATTACTAAAGATTGCTTGTCTCTACTTGTTCCGAAATAGTCTTCTAATTCACTGATGTATTCTAATGCCCTTTTGTCTGTAATATCAGGGCATAGCTGTAGATATTTTGAATATGTCTCAATAAATGAGGAATCATAAATTTTCCCTTTAGAGACGTAAATTAGACAAGTTCCTCCATTGGAAAGAATGTGCTCAACAATATCGCCATCATATTTTATCTCTCCGTTGCTGTTGTCTTGATATGGTGAGAAGTATTTGAATATTGATTTTTTATGTTCTAAAAATATTTTTCCAACATTATTCTGCCTGTAAGACTCTGAACTACTATCTATCAATAGGTCGTGCTTAATTAATTGAGCTTCTGGATTTTTTACAAAAGGATGGGTGAAAACTTTCTTTGCATCAGGTATTTTTTTTTCTACTCTTCTAACGAAAGAATCAAATTTCATACCTCTAATGCCTTCCTCTGTTAACTGTGCTTCATCAAAAAGAAAAAGTTCAATGTTTATCTTATTGATGTTTTTAAACAATTCATCTCCCCTTTCGGGTGTAATGACGAAAATTCTCTTATGAGTTCTTTTCGTATTCACAAATTCTATAAAAGGCAATACTAAAATATCTTTAGGAGTAACCTTTTTTATTTTAATAACATATTCAGAAAGTAAAGCTCTTGACGGAACAACAACAATAACATCCCCGTTTATATCCTTTATAATTTCTTGAAATAAAAAGGACTTACCTGTACTTGTGGGAGCTGAGAAAGAAAATTTATCATATTTAAAAATTGAATTATATGCATCAGCTTGAACAGGAGTAAAGGTTCTGCCTGTACTTTCTTCTATTGATTTTGAATAGATGTCATAAATTAATTCAAGGAATGATGACGGAGAATCAGTCTTATAGAATAGCCCCATAAGGTATAATAATCGAGACTCATATTTTGAAAAAAAATCAGAATGGTTCAGTTTTAATAAAGATAGAGTTTCTAGGTGATTAGAGTCAACTGGTCCATTTTGGTGGAAGTCGAATAATATCTTCGAAAACAACTCCGAATAATCATCTTGTTCAAATAGATCTTTGTCTAACATACTTCAATTGCTATTAGAAATAATTCATTGTGTTTGGCAATCTCTTCTATTATTTCGCTTTCTAAAGCATTTTTAAATATAGTATCAATATTTTTCGCATTAAAAGAGAATGCGGCGGCATATCCTTTTCTGCCAGCAACTATATTAGAATGAGTTTCCTCGTCTATAAATGTTCTTAATGAGTTTAGCTCTGCATAATCTTTTTTTAAGTCAATAAAATTTCCAATCTGATCTAAAGCAATAGCTCTGGGAGTATCACTCAAACTAAATTTTGCTTCTCCAAAAATCAAAAACCTTTTCTCGCTAATTGTGTGAAAATCAAATCCGGGATTTCCTGATACTTTTTCTTTTAAAAGTTCTGCTAATGGAATTTTTGTGTGGTTGTAGTGACTGACAAGAACATTCTGAGCTGAATAGGAAACTAAATACTCCCCAATTTCATCATTCAGACCATTAGATACTTTAGACAGAATTTCATTTACAACTTTGTTTATTGTTCTTTCTGCAGTAGCATTAAAAATAAGTTTATCCAACTCTTCCAGATCGTTAATCCAACTGGTATCGGATATTTCTGAACTCATTTCACTTACTATTTTATTCAAATTCTTTATTTGAATATGGATACAGTTAATATCACAATTTGGATATGTCTGTTTGTCTATATAATCATCTGTGTTCTTTGGGTTAATATTCATACGAATAATTGTTTATTTCTCGTTAAACTTGTTGAACATACTTCCACAATAGTTCGTAGAACTCAATACGACCAACAAGTTACCAACTGTTTACTGTACAAGACAACAGACCCCAAAGTTAGTAAATATTTAAGACCCAGAAAAATATCTGTCCAGAAACGCCACATACTGCCAAACGGAAGCCACATACTACCAACTATTTCCAATCTGCCTTCTTACTCACTGATTACCGGTATTTTTATTCTGCATTAATAGTAATGCAGAACAAAATCAGTAATCAGTATGAAATACAATTCAAATTTAGATCCTGCGGAGATGTCATACTTCCGGCTCAATCTACTATCTTATTTACGAGATTCCCACCCCGACAAAGCAAACGACCTTTCCTTTATCGCAGGGCGTGGAGATATGGCAGCCGAAGCATATAGTGAGGCTATAAAAAGCGGCTTAGACCATATTCAGGCTGCGGAAATCGCAAACGAAACTCTATTCAAAGGCTTACACTTTTCTCCTTATAATGTAATAGTTGAAATACTTTGGAACGAGTTTTCCGACGAAGTATCTCCGGGCGAAGCACAAACGAAAGCCAAAGATTTATTACCTGAATGTCAGGCGGTATTTGCTAAATATAGTCTGAATGATGATTATGCCGAGACGACCGAGTACCAGTCGCTCTATACAGAGCTTGTCGGCACAATCTTGATATTGCTTGAAAATGAGTTACAATAAGCGAACTCATTTGCGTCAAAACATTGATGCAATCAAGTTGGCGTTACGGCTCGACAAGGAACATAGAAAAGCAACTCCCGAAGAACGGGAAATACTCACTAAGTATTCAGGGTTCGGTGGTATAAAGGCAATTCTTAACCCTGCCGACAAGCCCGAAGATATTGAACGGTGGTCTAAGTCCGAAGTCGAGCTTTTTCCGTTGGTGCAGGAACTTCACGAGGTACTCCGTGAAAGTTCTCCCACACCGGACGTTTATAAACGCTATATCAGTTCTCTGAAAAGTTCTATCCTAACCGCTTTCTATACACCAAAACCTGTTATTGATGCGTTGTCGGATGCCCTAAAAGATAGTGGCATTACTCCGACACGCTTTTTAGAACCTAGTGCCGGAACAGGTGCGTTTATTTCTTCTTTCAAAGACGTTGCACCTGAAGCCAAAGTAACAGGATTTGAGAAAGACCTATTGACAGGCAAAATTCTCTCGCACCTTTATCCCGATGACAAAGTACGGATTGAGGGCTACGAAAAAATGGAAGGACGCTACTCACAGCATTTTGATGTGATTGCTTCCAATATCCCTTTTGGCGATATTTCGGTATTCGATCCGCAACTGTCCAACCACGAGATACCCGCCGTCAAACAATCAACACAGGCAATACACAACTACTTTTTTGTAAAAAGCGTTATGTCGGCCAGAGAAGGTGGGATAATTGCATTTATTACCAGTCAAGGTGTACTTAATTCGGAACAGAACAAACCGATACGGGAATACTTGATGAACACCTGCGATGTGGTTTCCGCTATCCGTTTACCCAACAACCTCTTTTCCGACCATGCCGGAACAGAAGTCGGCAGCGACCTGATTATCCTGCAACGGAACAATAACAACATAGCTTTAACCCAACTCCAGCAGGATTTTATTGAATCTCGCAAGTTATCTAATGGCATCTCTATAAATAATCTGTTTCGTGATTTTGATAGGGTTGTACAAACCAGTTCTAAGATTGACACTGACCCTTACGGCAAACCTGCAATTGTCTTTACTCACGATGGAGGAGTGGAGGGCATTGCCAAAGACCTGCGACAAATGCTGAAAGAGGATTTCTCTCAACATTTGGATTTGCAGCGTTATCTACGAAATATGCCGGAGCAACAGCAATCCCAAATAGCAACTGCCGTAGAAATCAAACCGACACTTGAATCAAAGACCAATGACCTCAATTCCGAACCTTCCAAGCAACAGACTCCTTATTCAGGTACGCTTTTCGATATGGACGACCCTCCCATTAAAAAAGAGCCGACTCCGGAGGCAAAGCCTAAATCTGTTACAGAGCAACCATTGATTACCCTCTATGATCTTTTCGGTTTCACCCAAGAGGAACGGAGTCAGACCAAACGTCCGAAACGGCGTAAGAATAGCAAAGCTAAGAAAGAGGAAGTGAAAGAACTTCCGTTTATGGACTGGCGAGAAGAGATGCAGTATAACGTAGCAAAGGAACGGGAAAAGCTACAACAGGAGACTGCCGAATCCTATCCGGTGTACGATGCCCGTCGGGAGGAACAATTAGAACGACTGAAAGAAGAAGCCGAACGGGAACAGCAGGAAGGCATGAAGCCGGTTCCTTATCATAACGCAGAAGATATGCCACCGCATTATCGTGAAGGATCGCTTGTAACAGACGAGAATAATCGTATTGGTTATTTGCGTGATTTAAATGGATTTCAGCCGATGTTCCATCCGCTTCAGCTCACAGGAACACAGCAGGCGAAAGCGTCCCTTTATATTGAAATACGGGACACTTACCACCACCTGTATAGTAACGAAGCAACAAGGTTGGAAGCCAATCCCGCCCTGCGTGAGATGCTGAACAGGCTTTACGATGATTTTACCCGTCGTTTCGGAAATATAAACGATGCGAAAAATCTAAGCCTAATTAAAATGGATGCCGGCGGAACGGAAATCCTCTCCCTTGAACGATATGTAAACGGTAAAGCAGTCAAAGCCGATATTTTTCAGCAACCGGTTGCTTTCAATCCGAATGAGATAACTCATACAGATGATGCACGGGAAGCCCTAACAGCTTCGCTAAATAAGTATGCCCAAGTAAATCTTGAATATATGGCAGGGCTTACAGGCGGCACTTCGGACGAAATACTGGAGGAACTGAAAGGGGAGGTGTTTTTCAATCCGATGATAGGCTCTTATGAAATTAAAGACAAGTTCATAAGCGGCAATGTTATCTCCAAAGCGGAACACGTAGAGCGGTATTTGGAAAATCACTCTGACCATGATGCGGCAAAAGAATCTCTGACAGCACTTCGGGAAGCCACGCCACGCCCGATACCATTCGAGGATCTGGATTTCAATTTCGGGGAGCGGTGGATCCCGTCAGGTATTTATAGTAAGTATGCTTCGCATTTGTTCGACACCAATGTGTCGGTGCATTATGCAGGGAGTCGGGATGAGTACACGCTTAAAGCCGACAGCAAGAATGTCAAGATATGGGATCAGTACGCAGTTAAAGCCCAAAGCCGGACTTTCGATGGTATCGCCTTAATGAAACACGCCCTACACAATACTTCTCCCGATATTACCAAGAAAGTCAATAAGTTGATTGACGGGGAAATGAAAGAAGTTAAAGTGCGTGATTCCGAATCTATCCAACTCGCCAACTCCAAGATTGACGAGATACGGAACGGCTTTACCGAATGGCTGGGTGAACAATCCAAGGAGTTCAAAGACCGATTGGCGGATAAATATAATCGCACATTTAACTGTTTCGTTCGTCCGGATTATAACGGAAGTCACCAAGAGTTTCCGGGACTGGATTTGAAAGGCTTGGGTATTCCTGATTTATACAAAAGTCAAAAAGATGCTGTTTGGATGGATAAACTCAACGGTGGAGGAATAATCGACCATGAGGTGGGAGGTGGTAAAACGCTGATAATGTGCGTAAGTGCCTACGAAAAGAAACGTTTGGGATTGGCTAATAAGCCTCTCATTATGGCTCTCAAAGCCAATGTACATGAGATTGCCCAAACATTCTGTACGGCATATCCGAATGCCAAAGTATTATATCCGGGCAAAGAAGATTTTACACCCGCTAAACGGGCGAAGATCTTCAACGAAATGAAAAACAACAACTGGGATGCTATCATTCTTACACACGAACAATTCGGTATGATACCCCAGTCGCCCGAAATACAGCAACGTATCTTACAAACGGAACTCGATTCGGTGGAAGAAAATCTGGAGGTATTACGCTCACAAGGAAAAGAAATCTCTCGTGCGATGGAGAAAGGTTTAGTGAAACGGCAACTTAATCTTGAAGCCAAGTTAAGTAACATTGCCTATCAGATTGAAAACCGAAAAGATGATACAGTCGATTTTCGTTTAATGGGTATTGACCATTTGTATGTTGATGAGAGCCACCGATTCAAGAACCTGACTTTTACCACCCGACACGATCGGGTTGCTGGTCTGGGTAATGCCGAAGGATCGCAACGTGCCCTCAATATGCTTTTTGCCCTACGTACCATTCAGGACAGAACAGGTAAGGATTTAGGTGCGACTTTTCTTTCAGGAACGACCATTTCCAACAGTTTGACAGAGTTATACTTGCTTTTCAAGTATCTCCGGCCAAATGAACTGGAACGGCAGGGCATTAATACATTCGATGCGTGGGCAGCCATTTTTGCCAAGAAGTCGATAGATTATGAGTTTTCAGTTACAAACGAAATTGTGCAGAAAGAACGCTTTCGGTATTTTATTAAAGTACCCGAATTGGCTGCGTTTTATTCTGAAATTACAGACTATCGTTCTGCTGAAGATATTGGTATCGACCGACCTGTAAAAAACGAAATTCTGCATAATATTCCACCCACTCCTGACCAACAAGAGTTTATTCAGAAATTGGTAGAGTTCGCCAAAACAGGTAAAGGCGAAATACTGGGACGGGAGCCCTTATCAGAAAAGGAAGAGAAAGCAAAGATGCTGATTGCAACGGACTATGCCCGCAAAATGTCGCTTGATATGCGATTGATTGATCCGGTCAAGTACGGCGACCATGTGGATAATAAGGCTTCGCACGTTGCTAAAATGGTAGCGGATTACTACACAAAGTTCGATCAACACAAGGCTACTCAGTTTGTTTTCTCCGATTTGGGTACTTACAAACCCGGAGAATGGAACCCATGCTCCGAAATAAAGCGTAAACTGATGGATGACTACGGAATCCCAGCTCACGAAATACGCTTTATTCAGGAAGCCAAGACGGACAAAGCTCGCAAAACTATGATTAAGGATATGAATGAAGGTAAAATCCGTGTATTGTTCGGGAGTACGGAAATGTTGGGAACAGGAGTTAATGCCCAGAAAAGATGTGTTGCAATCCACCATTTGGATGCCCCTTGGAGACCGTCAGACCTTGAACAACGGGACGGTCGGGGTATTCGTAAAGGCAACGATATTGCCAAACTATATGCCGATAATAAGGTAGATGTACTTATCTATGCGGTAGAAAAGTCGTTGGATGCGTACAAGTTTGGCTTACTCCACAATAAACAGCTTTTCATTCGACAGTTGAAAAATAACTCACTGGGAAGTCGTACCATTGACGAGGGCAGTATGGACGAAAAAGGCGGTATGAACTTTTCTGAATATGTCGCCATTCTCTCCGGTAATACCGAACTATTGGAAAAAGCACGTCTGGAAAAGAAAATCGCTTCGTTGGAATCCGAACGCCAAGCATTTATGCGTGGCAAATCTTCATCTCGCTACAAATTGGAAGATATTGTATCTAATGTGGAGAAGAACAACGGTCTTATCAGCCGTATATCCAAAGATATAGAAGCGTTTAATTCTCGTGTTCAGTATCAACCTGACGGCGTTACTCGCTTGAATCCGGTAATATTGAACGGATTGCAGGGCAGTAATCCTAAAGAAGTAGGGCTGAAATTGAATGAAATTGCTGACAAAGCCCGTACACTTGGAGCGCACGAGAAAATAGGTACGCTTTACGGCTTTGAGTTAATGGTAAAGTCAGAAACTACTGCCAAAGACGGATTCGATGTGATACAAAATCGCTTTTTTGTCAAAGGTGAAGGCGATATTCTATACAACTACAATCACGGGCTAATGGCAACCGATCCGAAGACGGCTGCACAAAATTTCCTAAATGCACTTGATACTATGCCAAAGCTGTTAGATAGGTATCAGACGGAAAATGAGAAATTGCAAAAGGATATACCTGTTCTCAAAGAAGTGGTCGAAGGAACTTGGCGGAAAGAACCGGAACTAAAAGCTCTAAAAGACGATTTGATTAAGTTAGACCGTGAAATCCAACTCTCGCTTAAACCGATCGAAGAAAGTGAGGGACAGGAGACCGTTTCGACAAGTAATACAAGTCAATCACAAGCGAAACCCGAAACTTCATTTATCAAGGACACTTCGTTTCCTAATAACTTGCAGGGAGTAAAGGAAATTATGGGCGACAGGCTTGTTATTGCTTCGGCAGGTAGTAACCCGCCGAAAGTGGAGAAGAAAGATGTTTCAAAGGGTATCAAGATCTGATAATCTCACATCAGTTTTTATTTAGATTTTAATTTGCCACAAATTTATCGTATATTTGTGGCAAAATTATCTCTATATGCAAAGTGCATTTAATAAAATAAAGGATAAAATTCTTTCCTCTGAAAGAGGAGAATTATTTTTCCCTGACGATTTCTCCTCTTTTGGCTCGTCAGATGCTGTTCGCTCTGCATTGGTGCGTTTATGCCAGTCGGAAGTCATAATCCGTGTTGCTCAAGGGATTTACTATTATCCTAAAATAGATTCCAAATGGGGGAGTGGTATCATTCCGCCGAGTGTAGAAGAAATCGCTAACGGAATCGCTAAACGGGATAGAGTGCGGATTATGCCAACAGGAGCATATGTTCTCAATATGCTTGGATTATCGACACAAGTTCCAGCAAATGTCGTTTTTGTTACTGACGGATCTCCTCGTCGTGTATCCATTGGTAAAGGAAAAGGTATTTTATTCAAACATACCTCCGAGATGCGTAATTTTGCCTATCAATCACAAATGATGATGCTGTTAGTTACTGCTATGCGTGAAATAGGCGAAGGTAATATTACTTCGGAACAGTTTGAAATTATCAAAACCCATTTGGAAAAAGTAAGTACCGAAGAATTCCAAAACGATATACAATTGGCACCGATATGGGTGCGTAAAACTCTTCAAAACGCATGAAATACATAGATTTGACAGATATAGAACAACAGGAAATTGTTCGAAGGGTACAAGCGGAAACAGGCCTAAACCAACAAATAATAGAAAAAGATTGGTGGGTAACGGCTGTTCTCAGAGCATTGTTTTCCTTGCCTTACGCTAATCATTTATCTTTCAAAGGAGGAACCAATTTGAGTAAGTGTTGGAATTTGATCAGTCGGTTTTCCGAAGATGCGGATATTGGTATAGATCGTGAGTATTTAGGCTTTAGCGGAACACTTTCAAAGACACAAATCAGCGATAAATTACGTCGTGCTTCCTGCTCATTTGTTCGTGAAAAAATGCAGGTTGATTTACGAGAGCAACTTATGGCGGATGGTATCAACGGAAGCAAGTTTACCGTTAAAGTCCATATTACGCCAGTCACAACGACAGACCCGGAAATAATTGAGGTTGAATACCAATCCATATTTGAAGAACTTCAATACATCAAACGTAAAGTCATTGTCGAGGTCAGCGGTCGTTCTATGAGTGAGCCGATAACTCCCGTTCACTTATCCTCTTTTATTGACGGAGTATATACAAATGCACCGTTTACAGAACCGAATTTTAAAGTCCGAGCAGTTGCACCCGAACGTACTTTTTTAGAAAAGATATGTCTGCTTCAAGAGGAATTTGCAAAGCCGAAAGAGGCAATGCGTACCGAAAGAATGTCGCGACACCTTTACGATATAGTTCAAATAATGCAGACACCGATAGCGTCTAAAGCAATAAACGATGTAGATCTCTATGACTCAGTTATCAAACATCGACAAACGTTTATCGGGATAAAAGGATTTGACTATTCTTTATTGCGGCCACAGGTTATCTGTATAATTCCGCCTGTCGAGGTTATGGATTCTTGGAAAAAAGATTACGAAACAATGCAGGAAACAATGATATACGGAGATTCTCTGCCTTTCGACAAGATGATTGAGAAAATTGCGGAATTTAACAAAACTCTTAATAATTTGCCATGAAATTACCGAATTAAGATTAAGCAATTTTGCCCAGTATAACTACGAAAGTAACACATTCATTCTGCAAGTAAATTAGAGAAGAATTCTCAATATCCTTTTAACTCTTATCCTATTGCACGGAATAAAAAAAGCCCGTGCCTGTCATCACGACGGTACGGGCTTTCAATTCACAAAAATTTCAACTATGAACCTAAAAGATTGAAAATAGTCATTTCCCTTATTGTTTCTTATTTTTATTATCATTACCTCTTTTCTTGTTAAAGTTTACCCTGATGAACGTATGAACATCACTTTCTTTATAGAAGGTTTTGTGGTATAGTGTATGAAATGGCAATTCGCCAGTAGCCCGATACCGTTGCAATGTTCGTTTACTGACATTCAGTAGCATACATAAATCCTGATTGTCGAGCAGTAATTCTCCATCTAACATATTCCTATGTTTACTCATTTTATCAAGGGTTTTATCCTGTTTGTCGAAGCGGTACATGATTCGTTCCATCCACGCTTCAAAATCGTCTTTACTTATATACATAACTATTCGGGGTTTTAGATGATATGCCCTATCATGAAGTAGTTCTGATTGGACGGGTCTTTTATAATTATCTCTTTCTCTCTCATATATCTAATGTAGTTTTTGGCCGTGCGTTCCTTTACATCCATTATTTGCTGAATACGATCACACAAGTCGATATAGGTCAGATGCTTTTGCGAAGCGAATATCTCACGGGCAACATTAGCCAGTTCTTTTTCTTTCCGTTTTTCCTTTTCCTCTCGTGGCTTTTCTCCAATGTAAATGTGCATACCCAGTTCCTTATCCCATGAGAACTGCATTAGAGGAACATCGAGAGGGCTGCCGTCTCTTACTTTAAGTGCCTTTACAACTGATACCGACGGCTCGCTATCAAGCTCTATACTCATTATCGCAGCCGCTTTACGTTGCAGTTCCGAACCAAGATGTCCTCTTAACTTCAATCCATTCGGCACGTAATGAAGTACGCAAACGATGCAGGTACGATATATTCCCGCCAAACGGTACAACTCATCTACAATCCGAATGCTTTCTGCTTCATCATTAGCTGATAGTACCAAATCTGCAATACCGTCGATAACGACTAAGCGGATACCTTCATACTCATAATGATATTTATCCATGCTTTGAACGATGGCTTGCAGTCGTTCTTTTCGAGACATTCCTGTAAGGGAAAACGCCCGCAGTTCTTCCGGCTTTTCGTTCAATTTGGCACGTTTCAAGAGATTGGAAACATTCTTAAAGAGTTGCACTTCGGATTGTTCTGTATCATAAAGCAGAACAGCTTTACTATCAGAGTTATCACGGACATTCACGCCCAATGTATCAATGGTACGATTTTCTTTGACTATCGAACCTGCAATCAGAGCAGCAACATAATTACTTTTCCCTGTTCCCTCTCCACCAGTGATACAAAGAATATTTCCTTGCGTACCAAGTGGCACATCTCCGGCGGAAATAACTTCTTCGGCTTTTGCGGGAGGATTGTTGAAATCAATTTCACAGGATTTTAGCATGGTCATTGTTTCGTTATATAAATTGTCAAGAAAATCGATGAATAGCTGGCGGAATGCCTTTCGGTTATTTCCTTTACTGAAATAGTCGGTTATATCTTTGTCTTTTTTCTCTCCTGAAATTGGCAATAAAAGCCGTTTTACACCATATCCCGCCAATGCTTTTTCGTGTCTTATTGCGGCTTCTATTCCTGTTTTGTCTGTATCATAGAGCAGTACGATATGCTTAAATCGGAAAGTGAGTTTATAGATTATTCCTGTCGGAATAGTGGAAGTCTCGCTGTTAAAACAGATTGCATGGAATCCGTGAGCAGCTAACGTCATCACATCTTTTTCTCCGCCGGTGATGAACAGCGTATCTCCTTTGGCGGGCAATTGCTCAAGTCCAAAACAGTAACTATCTCCAATGTTACCACCATACAGGAAGCGAACTTCCGAAAACGGGCGGTAGGTTTTCACATACCGTTTACCCATATATCCGAAAATCGGTTCGCTTTCAGACGAAGTATAGTAAAATGGTTTTCCATCTTTATTCTCACTTCTAAACTCTTTCAGGGATACGGCTTTGTATTGTTTCAATACTTCGGGAGTGATACCTGATTGCATCCAAAAATCCAGTTCTTTTTGAGAGAATTTCTGTTGTATGACATTATAAGGTTTGTTTTTAGGTGGTTCAGGAGGAGCCGGATTACTCTTTTGCGGGATAGAATGTGGTATATGACTTCTATAATCTGAACTGTCTAACCCTAAAGACAAATCACTATTTATGGTTTTCAGTATTTCCACGAAATCAGTACCATTGCCACAATCCAATCCTTTTAGCTTACCAACATAGAAAAAGCAATCGCCGCTATAATCATCGTTGCCGAAGTCTTTGATTTTGTAAACGCCATTGCGACGATCAAAATACACATTACACGATGCCTTGCGGTCTTCGTACAAAGGATTGAGGAAATTTCGTCCGGTTTTCCACTGCACAGACGAAATATAATGTTTGAATACATCCAATCCGTTATTTGTCCGTCTTAATAGTTCGTCTTTGTTGAGCATGGAGTTGATGATTTTTAATTAGGTCATTCATACATTCATTGGTACTGCGGATTCTCTTTTCGGAGAGCATCCGTTTTATTTCTGCAATGGTGTAATAGGATTTACCGGCGATGATAGAGTAAGATATTATCCGGTTGGAACGAAGGCGTTGAAGTGTCCGTTCGCTGATTTTTAGAAAGGTGCAGACTTCATAACTGTCCACCCACATTTCGTCGGGATTGGCAGTATCATCGTCCTGATGGTCTACGACAAACTTGGCTATCGCATTGATTTTAGATACCAGTTCTTTGTATGCTTGGCTGTCTATTGTTATGACTTCCATAATTGCAACTTGTTGATTCGCTGCAAAGGTCTGGAAAAGAATCATATAAAAACAGAGGGAGTAGTTAACTACTCCCCGAAAACGGAATTGTATTCCGCTGTTATTCAAAGAAATACAAAATCATTCTTGTTCATTTTCTCTCAGACGCTTGGTTTTCTTCGCTCTTTCCAGAACGCCTTTAAGAAAATTCAATGATTTCGTCAAGTTGCAAGGCTTTCGATTATAGACTTCTGCTTGTTTATCATATATGTTCCCAAAACTGAAGTTAAAAACATATTCAAAAGCTTTTGCCAGTTGTATTAAAGAAGCTGGATTGCCATTTCTGTCTTTCACCTCTTTAGATAGGAAAATGCTCACTACTAATTCGGCTATGCCAATAATACCCAATCCTTTTGCTTTCGGTGTTATATAAATATTAAACTTAAAAGCACTTTCTGCTGTTTTTGGAAAGCTTTCAGGATATTGTATTTTTAGTTTCAGTAAATCCATTTCAGCATTTAGAAAGTTTAAAGCCTTTTGAATGTAGTTGGATTTAACCACCCCCCCCCAGACTCGAGTAGTGGCGATATTTTCAATGAATCTAACTCAATGCGGGAGTGATTCAATAGACGAAACACTTTCGAGTAATCTTCCTCAGAACTACTTATTTCTATAATTCCTTTAATAAATGCATCATAAGCAACTTGCATTACTTCGTTTGATACTTGCGAAGATTCAGACAATAGTCTGAAGAACTTCTTGTTTAATAAATCATTCATAGGCATAATTTTTAAATTTGATTTATATATTAAGACAAAAGTCTTTTTATGCCCATAAAAAACATCTCAATCAAGAGAAAATCTTTCCTTTCAAGGTGACAAGATTATCCGCCTGCTCAAACTTAACTCCCGTTCAACTGCTGCAACCTTTTTTCTTCCTCGTTATATCGTTAACAAAATTTTGATATACGTTTCCGCATTCTCTTTTTGGAAAAGTACATGCTCACTATTAAAATCTTCGATACTCAAATTGTCTTTCCAGTTCACATCCAAGTAAGATGTGTTGGATACGATGTACGAATCGAGCATTATATTCTCTTTCGCCACCTGTGGTTCGGCTCTCTCTTTCAAGAAGCGATGGAACTGTATTTTAGGATCATTTATTCCTCTCGAGTTTCTTATGCCCTTGGGGTCAATGAAACGTATGTACTGCTTGTCGTCTTTGATAATCCAAAGAATGAAGTCCGGATAAAAACCATTACCATCAGTAAAGAATCCGATGCCCTTTTTGCTTTGGTTGCGGAGAACATGTAGCTCTATCGCTTCCAACTCTTCGGGTTTCTTACTCACATAAGCAACTAAGTCATCTAAGAATTGTTTCTCTGAGTCATCTAAAGCAATCGGACTAACTTGAATTTGTCCTTGATAGTTTTTTGCACCCATATAGACCAATGGCTTGTATAAGTGCAACAAATTATCGAAAGCAATAACATCCTCCGCAACCTTTATCTTGGAGAAGTTGGGCTTGAGTACTTCTGTTTTCAACAACTCTATCCGTTCTTGATATTGTTCTATCTCTTCTTCGATGTTTAAACGGAACTCATACTCTTTAATGAAGTTATCGTCGGATTCCGATAAAACGATAGCCTCAATATGGTCGGCATTGTAACTGTTCTTGTCGAATAAATAATACTGTTCTATATATTTCTTCAGCAAGGCAAGTGCCAGCTCTTTCCACAGAAAGATATTAGAAAAGCTATCGAATGACAAATCCTTCTTTGGAATAAGAATACGATACCATGCATTGTTTGAAAGGATAGCCTTCAGGTCGGCTATATCGACAGCTAGATTGTGATAGCCTTTGTCGGCTTTAAAGTTTTGTATGGCAAGATAGAGTGCGTTCCAATCCAGCATCTCTAAGTGGTTGGAGGTAAAGAATCCTTCTTCTTTTTGGAGAATAACCGTTCCTTTCTCTTTCTGCAATACATCAATCTTTGGATACCAATCTAACTCTACAATTTTTCCGTCGAAACGACGAATGTCCAATTGCAAAGGAACAAGTTTGTGTTTCTTGAATCCTTCGGCATCGGCTACTCGGATAAGCCTCAGTTTATTGTCGCGAACAACCTTCTTCTGTTCGGTAGGTATCTTTATGGATATCCACGACGAATCGTTAGGAGGCAAACCTTCTTCCTCTAAGAATGCCTTGAATTGTTCCATATAGTTGGCTTGTACACCAAATATTTGAAGTGTCTCCAAATGTTTCAAGTAAGGTCGAAGTTGTTTGATGGTGTCGGGCTTCTGGTAATCGTCAAGACCGGTCGACCTTTTTAGTGAGAAAAGATAGCCCTTCAAGCGAACACCCCGTCCAAAGAGTTGGATAATCTGCGAGCCTTCGCTTTTACCCACATTCATCAATCCCATAGACGAAACTCGCCAAGAGGACCACCCTTCGGTGAATTTCTTTGAACCAATCAGTAGGTTGATGGTTGAGTTATCTTCATTGATTTTCTTGAATAGCGAGTCCGAGAAGTCCCGTTCGCCTCCCAGTACATCATTCTCTACAGCGAAATCATATAGGGTTTTCTCGTCGCCCACATTGATTAGCCCAAAGTAATCATTATCACCTACACGCAAGCCTAGCTCGCCATCGGCACCTTTTAGGTTGTCTAAATAGAGGTTAGCACCTATTGCATTGTTATTAAACACCAATTCATTGATACCTATAAAGATATCCCCGGCACTTAAGTTTTGACTCTCCAAGTAACTAAAAGATGTCTCGAAGATGGAAAAGCCGTTCTTATCAACCAGCCCCGCCTTGTTCTCTATCACAGCCTCAATCTGACGAATGCTTTCGGCACTATTCTTTAAGAAGTCAGAGAGAAAATAGATAATTTCCAATACGTCCGACACTTGTTTTCCTTTTTCTGTTCGCACAGCATTTACCTTTCCTCCTACAAAAATCCACAGCGGCTTGTGTAATAAGAAGTCTCTCAATGCTAATTTTTGTTCTTTGAAAATGAGCAGTTGTTGATAAAAAGAGAGTAGATTGGCTGTAAGATACAAACGCTTATAGCCGGCATCATCCTGCTTTAGATTCATAATGCGGTAATCCTTACCGTATCCATCTTCGTAGAAGTATTTATAGGAATAGTCAAACAAGATGCTTTTGCCATACTCTTGTGTGAAAGCGGCTTTCTTCACTCCCGATGCCGCACTGATTGCCTGACCGAAGGTGGCCGAGTATTCAAAAGCAAATCCCGTTTCGCTCAGTCGGTCGCGATACTGTTTCCAACTATCTCCACTCATACCACCGTGTCCTTCGTCAATCAATACTAAGTTGTCGGTTTCAAAGCTATCAACGGCAACGGTTTTATCGCCACTCTCTTCAGCTAATTTAGTTATCTCCAACACTTCAATTTCATTGCCGGTAAACATTCCCCCGCTATTTTTGCTAAACCTGCTGGCTTGAAGATTGGATAGTGCAAACTCCACAAGGTGCTGTTTCGATAACCCTTCGTTAGGAGTAATGAGCAATACCTTGTTTTGGTGGTGTTGATTGTATTTCGATGCGTAGTGTAGGTATTGCTTGATGTTGATATGCATCAACAGTGTTTTACCCGAACCCGTAGCGTTCCAGAAAGCTAACTTATTGAGTTGAGCTAATGTGAAAGGCTCGGCGATAAAGATATCCTTAACCCGTTTTTTGCCTACACGTTCTATCTCTTTGCGTTGCTTTTGGTTAAACTCCTCGAGATATTCGTTCAGCTCAGCTAAGAGTTTAGCTTTGTTGCGGAAGTACTTATCTAAATAGATTTCGGTAAAGAGCAAGGATAGGTATTGAAAATGCTTCCAAACGATCTCTTCATCTCTTTGTTCGGATATTTGCTTGGTGAAACGAACAATATTCTCGTCATACTCTTGTAGCATCTCTTTACTAAGATGCTCCGTAGGATATTGATGGCTTAACAAGGTTTGCAAGTAGATGGTATTTCCCTCTTCGGTATATCCTTCGTTGACGGATAGTTTGAGCTCGGGGAATATCTCTACTCCGTTTTTGCCAATAATCTTCTTACCTATGCTGTCGATGCCGAACAGCGATAGCATATACTTGTTCAGTACAAGTGCGTTATGAAAGTTTGCCATTACAGTTCGGTTACATTAAACATTTTCTTAAAGAAGGTCTCTTCTATCAACTTCACTTTGAAGGAGTCTTCGCCTTGACGTAGGTTGTCGAAGTGGTGGTCGCCATTGATATAGATTTGGTCAAACTCTATGGAGCGTACCGAATCGTAAATTTTGCGGAAGGTGCGTTGTGTCTCGGCATTGTCAGTGGCTTCTAAGTTGCGCCAGATAACCAATGTCTTTGCTCCTTCGCGGGTAGTACCTTCTACAAACTTAATCTCTTTTACTCGCTGTATGCGCTCCACATAGAGACCTATCAAGTAGTTGAAAGTCTCTACCAAATCGACTGTAGTAGGTACTAGTTCATTGTTCTCGGTTACTTTCAGTTGATAGGCGAAAGGATTGCGGAACATCTCGATATTAAACAGATGGTCGTTGCTTTCCATATCGAGCATATAGTTCAGTAGGTATTCCTCTTGGGCATTGTCAGAGAATAGGTTGCTTAGATTCTTTTGCTTCAGCGTCAAGTTGTTGAGGGTGTCTTCGTAGCTCTCTAATACTTGGTATTTGAAGATCTGAGAAATGCCCTTCTTATCTTGCGGCTTGCCATTCTCCCAGTTATCAGAATAGATGACTTTCTGAATACGAGGCTTGGTAACGGTATCGAAGTAAGCGCCCATTTCTACCAAGATGTATTTGCGTTTACCACCGTCTTCACGATTAAGCTTGATGGTAGCGTGACCAGTGGTGCCGGAGCCGGCAAAGTAGTCGAGGATAAAATCTGTTTCATTAGTTGCGATTTGAACAAAATCAAGAACTGTATAGATACTTTTAGGATAATCAAAAGAATTAGTGTTAAGAATGTGGGTTAACACATTTGTGCCTTTAGTTGAAGAATCATGTTTTTCTCCGTACCATAAGGATTTAGGTAAATAAGTATTTTCGGCAAAGTCAATTTGATATATTGTCGAACCATTAAAGAATAATGACTTTTCTTGGCATCCTTGACAACAACTATCATACCCCCATCTCCATCTACCTTTAGAGCCATTTTCTCTGATTGGTAGTATAAAATGCCACCCATCTCCTTCATAACGATTCTTAAGCAACTCCACATATTCGTCATTAAAATGTTTTGTTTTATATATTTCTATATATTCATCTTCTGGTATTACTGTTAAAACATTATTCTTATAAATAAAAGGGAAATACATATATGGTCGATCTTCTCTTTGTGCTTCACTTCCTGAACGTCTTAAGGGTAATTCTCTATATCGAATGTTGTTTTTAATCTTAGGGTATTTCAAAGACAAATCCTCATCACATAACAATAAACGATTCATTTTGGTTGAGTTAATATTCTTCGCTGAAATGATTGTATATTCATGACTAGAAGCCAGAAATGTCGCATCTCTCCCTTTGGGATTATTCATAATGGCAACATTACCTATGAAATTATTAAAACCAAACACATTTTTTATTAGTAATTCTAGTTTTGAATGTTCTATTTCATCTATCGCAACCTGAATTAAACCATCTTCTCTCAATAAGTATTTTGAAGAATAAAGTCTGTTTTGTAATAATGAAAGCCAAGAAGAATGCTCATAGTCATTTTTATATGCTATTTTTGATGCATTAGAGTTGTATGGCGGGTCAATGTATATTGCTTTCACTTTTTCTTCATACTTCTCCTGCATCACTCCCAGTGCTTGAAAGTTCTCTGAGTTAATCAATACCCCGTCAGTTTCCTCGTCTAAATTATCAAATTCTCCCAATAATTTATCTTTAAACTCTTCGGTGAAGAATTTGGTATCCAATACCAAATAGGGTTCCCCTTTCAATGTTTCGGCATCGTTTATCTCCACATCGAACAAAGTTTTCCACTCTTCTCGTTGCGCTTGATTGGCCGCAATCTCGGCATAGTATTCCTCCGGTATCCTGTCGAGCGTAATGCAATAGTTGGTACTAATAACAAACTTCTTCTTCAGCCAGAGTTTTTTCTGAAACTCCTCTATCTGTGCCAAGAAAGCAATCACCTTGAGGGCTACTGTTTTCAATGCTTTTATTTTGGATAATTGTGCTGTAAAGAAAATGGGGTTCTCGGTGTTGATGTCGTCGATAAACAAAACTTCGTTTTTGATATAGAAGTCAAGCTCTCGGCGTAAGAAGCCACCCAAGTCTTTGTGTATAAAGTAATCGAAGCTATTGCGTGAGATGAAGTTAGTAAGGTGTTTCTCCAGTAATGTTCTGCTTTTATTTGCCTCGGTGGGGGCTGAGCCAGCTTGTGCTATGTCGGCAAACTCTAATGGAAGATGCTCTTCTATCACAGCTATCGCCTGCTTGGTCAGGTCGGCTTGCTTCACTGCCTTTTTATGTGGCTTGTAAGTGAAGTTGATGTATAGTTCATTGTCTATTACCTCTACTGGCACCTCTTCGTACACAGCAAAGCGGCGTTCCATATCGCCTTGCGCTTTATTGTTGTTTTGCTCGGTCGATGCCTCTTTCAGTTGGAAGTGTACTTTCTTTTCTCCTATCAAGAAGGTGTAGTTCTTTAGGTATTCCGATGTTTTGATGTAGTATTGGTCAGCATTTGCCCAGTGCAGCTTCACCTCTTCTCCTTCGTAAGGGATGGCGTATACATCTTTTTTGTATCGGCGCATGGAAATAAAGTCCCCCTCTTTGTAGTATCGCTTAAAGAAGGTGGCTAAGTGTGAGAAGACCTCCTGCTCCAAAGCATTTGTATCTATTGCCGATGTTATTTGTTGTTTTAGGGCAATGTATTTGGGAGCCGATTCTCGTACCACACCAGCATCGTCCAATGCTTTCCCCATCTTATCCAATTCCGTTTGAAGCGTAATGGAGTCTTTCGATTGAGCTTCACTCAATATCTCTTTTATCTCCTTAGGCAGTTTCTCCTTAATAAATTCATCTACCTGTTTGTGCTTCTGGTTCATAATGCGGTAGATTCCAAAATCTAAATCGGCTTTATCGATTTCAAAAATCTCGTTCAGTACGCTTTGCAGCTTTTTATAATTACTCATATCAACATTTATATTATTTCGAAAGAGACAGTAAAGACCTCCTCCTCGGTGATTATTCTGTTTAATTTCAATTTTGCTTCTTCTATCATTTGATCGCGTTCAATCTCTATGGCTTCTTCGTGTTCAAATAATTCTCTTTTCAACCGGCTGACCTTCTTTTTTGCTTTTGCTAATGACTCTTGCATTTTCAAGGCTTCACTGGTAGAGAGCCCTTCTTGCATTGCTTCTCGATCCATCTCTTTCATCTTCTTTTTTGCCTCCTTTAGCTCCTCCTCTAATGCTGTAATACGATCGTCTGCCCAGTTGTGAAACTTCTTAAACTCGCGTTGTAACAACACGGCGTCTGTCTCTTCCAAATGGTTCAAACGTTCGGTTTTCACAGACAGATGCACATTTTCCAACTCCGATAAATCTTCTTTCTTGATAGGTGATGCAGACGTAGGCAAGCTCAAAATGAAGCGACAAAGCGTGTCGTCGAATTGTTCCTTTGCTGTGGTTACTCCCGAAAAGAGTAGAACGCTATGCGTTTCTATTTCGGAAGAAACTATTAAATTAGATATCCTCAAAAGACCTTTCTTTGATTTAAGACGATCTATTTGGGCATTATTCATCTTCGAAGCGGAGAAATCGAAGGTCAAATGCGCAAAGGGAGTATCTTCATTCTTGCCTTGTTTTATTATCTTTTGAGCAACCGGTCCGTTTATCAAGAATGGTTTGGCATCCTCTCGCAATTTGTTCAAGGTATATTTATCTCCATTATCTAATATGAACGTATAATCGTCGAAGATAAACTGTGCTCGATTCTTTAAGAAGTAACGTGTCAATTCCCACAACCATTTCTCGTACTTTTCCAGAAAGACTTTGGTCTCGGAAAGTGTTATTTTTAGCTTGTCGATGACTGCGGCTTGAAAGTTATCGAAGAGTTTCGTTTGTACCTCTTTTACTTTTTGATCGATTTGATCTTCAAGCTCTTTGTGTAAATTGTCGAAGTACTCTTCAATCTCTTTCTTGGTACGACATTGTTTATATACCTCAATAATACGCTTCTCAAAATCGACACCACTTTCAATACTACCTAACACCTCGTCGGAGGAGCCAAATATACCTTCGAAGAGTTTAAACTTATTTTGCAATAGTTCAAACACACGTGCTTCGACCGTATTTGAAGCATTTAAGAAATTGACTACTACTACATCATGCTCTTGCCCGTAACGATGACAACGCCCTATGCGTTGCTCGATACGTTGCGGATTCCAAGGCAAGTCGTAATTGACAATCATACTGCAGAATTGTAAGTTTATTCCTTCAGCAGCCGCTTCTGTGGCAATCATTATTTCGTAATCATCGCTCTTGAACGCCTCTACCAAAGCGTGTCTAATATCAACCGCTTTGGATCCGGTTTTCTTGGCAATGTTTTTCTCATCGGCAATCCACTTGTTGTATATCTCTCTTGACACTTTGTCGTTGTTGCTACCATTGAACATCAGTATCTTGCCGGCACACTTCTCTTTAGAGAGCCTCTCGAATAGGTATTGCTGTGTACGAGTAGACTCCGTAAATATCAAGGCTTTGCGTTTTGCCCCTAACTCCTGAAGTTTATCGAAGCCATTTTCTAATGCAACAAGGAGCTTTTCTCCTTTTTCGTTATGCTCAATACTATTTGCAAGTTGCAAGAACTCTTCCAACTGCTTTATTTCGTATTCTATGGCAATCTTATCTTCTAAGGTTATCTCACTCGTTTCGTCTTCAATGCCATCTTCGGGTGTTTCGTCTACTTCGTCATCTAAGTTTTCGTACTCTTCCAGAAACATTTCGTATAAATCGTCTTCTACCACCCTCGAGTTTTCTAAGAGTTGCTTCAATCGTTTAATCAACGCTTCCAGCGTTTTTCCTATAGCAAATGACGAAGAACCTAATAACTTAAAGATAACAGACTGCATCAAGTGTTTCTGTGCAGCAGGAAAAGCATACGTTTGCTCTTGCCGAAGATAATCCAACACTTTTTCATATAGTTCTCTTTCTTCTTCCGAAGGTGTGAATTGCTGGGTGATTGGGATGCGGTCTCTATAACTTACAAATTCCTTTACGTCACGTCTCAACGTTCGGTGAACAATATCTTTAAGCCTCTCCTTCAATCCGTCGATATCTTTTGAACCAGACTCTAAAACATAGTTTTTCCGGAACGATTTTATATCCCCAAAAAGAGTCGGATCGATAAAGGAGACTAAGCCATACAGTTCGTCTAACCTGTTTTGAAGTGGCGTGGCAGTAAGCAGCACTTTCTTATAGTCTCGAATGGCTTGTTGAATGGTTTTAGCGGTAACGTTTCCTCCCTTATAGGAGTTGCGCAGATAGTGTGCTTCGTCCAATACTATCAAATCCCACGATGTAAGTTGTATTTGTTCCGCTTTCTTTCGAGCGAATTGATAGCTACAAATCTTGATGCTACTGTTTGAATCAAAAGGATTGCAAATCCCATTCTTTACACTTTTGTTGAAGGAGAGACTGTCAATGACTTCAGCTTTCAGATAGAATTTATCGGCTAGTTCGTTCAACCATTGCTTGCGAAGCGAAGATGGGCAAATAATTAGAATTCGTCTCTCTCCTTCAGCCCATTTCTGACTTAATAATATACCAGCCTCAATAGTTTTCCCAAGCCCTACTTCATCTGCCAAAATTGCACCCTTAGAATAAGGTGATTTAAAAGCAAAAAGTGCCGCTTCAATCTGGTGTGGATTAAGTTCTACCTTTGCATCCATCAAGGTAGTTCCAAATCGTTCAGGACTATCGGCAGTGGATTTCTTAGAAAGTTCGTAAGCAAAATATTTTGCTTGATATGGGGTTATATTATTCATTATATGCTTTATAATTTACCACTTTCTACTTGGTTGTGTTAAGCAGCTCTCGGACATCAATATCCAACACTTCGGCTATTTGTCGAAAAACATCTATCGATGGTTGCGCCTTATTGGAACACCACCTTGATACGGTTGCTTCATTCTTTCCAATTGCTTCTGCAAGCCAACGATTTGTCTTATCTTGCTCGGCTAATACAACCTTGATTCTATTGATTACTTTCTTGTCAGGCATAGTTGTCTTATTGCGTCAAACATTTGATGTTATTAGTCGCAAATATAACATTTTTGTTTAAATGTGGGGTGAAATTAAAGAGAAAAACTTAGTTTCGGGCTGAAAGTATGGTCTATGAGCGCAGTGCAAGGTGCAAGTATCTATATATAGATAAGCTTGCACCTTGCACTAACATTAAAAGATTGTAATCCAGCATAGTTGCTTATTGCAAAATATATTGTATCTTTGAACCCGAGTATTGTGGAGACAATGGGAAGCAAACCCAAGACAAGAGTTCCATTTTGCAGTGCGCTCTTAGCCGTACCCCGCAAGCAAAAAATAAGATATAATACATTGAACTTAAATAGGTTGGAGTATCAGGTTCATCGACCTCTCTCTCCGCAATAAATCCTGACAGGCAATAGACTGTCGGGATTTTTTATTTTTCAATCCTTTATTTTTAATTCATTATTTTTAGTTTGTTTCATCGTTTTTGTTTATGTGATGTTGGAGAAGTTATAGAAGTTGAAGTTATAGAAGTCAAAGGAAGTTAAGAAGTTAAAGGAAGTTAGGGAAGTTAACGGGTTCCGGGATCGCGAGTTCAGTTTTTAGTTCATCGTCTTTATTCTTTTGTCTTTGCTACTTGTTCTTCGTTCATCGTTTTTCGTTCTTAGTTCTACGTTTTTTAACAAACATTTCAGCTTGATTCTCCGCTTGCTTGTACTTTTTTAGGTTTTTCAACGTTATTCAAACTGAATGACAATGGCAAAATCATAACATTCATCTGTGAAGCTGCCGGTGAACCTATGTTTTTCATTGCTGTTTGCTTTCTTTTATATTTTGATTTTTATATTTATTTAACTGAATTAAAGAGTGTTATGATTGATTATATTAAAGGTGAGATTACAGAATTGAATCCAACTTATGTAGTGGTGGAGACTGCCGGAGTCGGTTATTTTATCAATATTGCTTTACCGACTTATTCCGCATTAAACGGCAAAAAAACATGTAAACTGTTTGTATATGAGGCAATACGTGAGGATGCCTACAACCTGTTCGGATTTTTAAATCAGGTAGAACGGGAACTTTTCTTGTTGCTGATATCCGTTTCAGGTATTGGTCCCAACACGGGCAGGATGATTATGTCGTCGTATGAAGCAGTTGAAATTCAACAAATGATAGCAACCGGAAATGCTGTTGCACTGAACTCAATCAAGGGCATAGGACCTAAAACTGCTCAACGTATCATCATTGATTTAAAAGATAAAATCATCAAACTCAATATTGATTCTGACCTTGACTTGTCAACTCAGCCACCACATCATTTGAGCGTCGAAACGCGTCAGGAGGCAGTTTCGGCATTGGTCATGCTGGGCTTTTCAACCAATATCGCTCAAAAAGCGGTGGACTCCGTATTAAAGGCTCAACCTGACATACACGTTGAACAACTTATCAAGTTAGCTTTGAAAAACATCTGATTTTTCTATCTGTATTGGTCAATCAGCTGAAAAGTATGGTTTTGAAATCAAAAACATTATTTTTTACCTTCTTACTTGCATTTATTTTAGGCGCTGCAACGGTAATACTGTATGCATCACCTGAACCTGCTATATTACTGCAAGAAGATGAAGATACGATTGACCAGACGCAGGACATTTCGGGAAACAAAAGCTTTTCCATCAGCACCGGATCTCTTGATTCTTACGAAGATGTCATACAAAAGAGCCCGCTGGATGCTCCCATGCCGGATAATGTAAAAACCACCGTTGAGTATGATGTTCGCTCGGGTAATTACGTGATGCGCACCAAGGTCGGTGAAATGGAAATTGCCACCCCTTTTACTATGACAGGCGAGGAATATGCCGACTTTTCTGCTAAAAACGAACTTCAGAATTATTGGAGTGAGCTAAACAGCAAGGCGGAAGTTGATAATGAAAAGAAATTCTCCATCACCGATATCAAATTTGATATAGGAAAGGCTGACAAGATTTTTGGTCCGGGTGGTGTACAAATCAAAACACAAGGTTCTGCCGAATTAATATTCGGTGTCAAAAGCAATAAATTAGATAATCCGGCTTTGACAGAGCGTATGCGTAAAACCATCACGCCAAATTTTGAAGAAAAAATCCAGATGAATGTGACCGGAAGCGTTGGCGACAAGGTCAATTTCAACATGAATTACAACTCGGAAGCTACTTTCGATTTCGACCAAAAATTGGTCAAATTAAACTATAAAGGCAATGAGGATGACATCATCAAAAGCATACAGGCAGGCAATGTAAGCATGCAACTCAGCAGCTCCCTTATCACCGGAGGTACGGCACTTTTTGGTGTTCGAACGGATTTACAATTCGGTAAGTTCAGTATTTCAGCCATTGCTTCACAACAGGAATCTGAAACCAAAACAGTCAGTTCACGCGGGGGCGCTCAAAAAACAAAATTTGAAGTCAACATCGACAACTACGATGAAAACAGGCACTTCTTCATCGGTCATTATTTCAGGGATAATTTTGAAACGGCCATGAGTAGATTGCCGCTTATCACATCCGGCATCACAGTCAACCGCATTGAAGTCTGGATAACCAACAAGAGAGCCAACTACGACGAAGCACGCAACATCATTGCGTTTATGGATTTGGGTGAAAATCGACGTATTGACAACCCACATTGGCATCCGGCAGGTACATCTCCCATTCCCAGAAATGACGCTAACACTTTGTACCAAGAAATCAAGGCTTTGGAAGGGGTGCGTGACATCAAACAAACAAATGCCGTATTGGCCGACAACTTATCTTCCTACGGCATCCATGGTGGAGAAGATTATGAAAAGATTGAAAGTGCCCGCCGCCTGAACCCTTCCGAATACAGTTTCAACCCCAGCTTGGGTATCCTTTCTCTAAGAAGTAGTTTAAATCCGGATGAAGTAATTGGTGTGGCCTATGAATATACGCAAGGAGGAAACACCTATCAGGTGGGTGAATTTTCCACCGATCAAGTGCAAGCGCCCAATGCGTTAATCGTGAAGCTTCTGAAAGGAACAGCTCAATCTCCGCAACTGGCAATCTGGGATTTGATGATGAAGAACGTATATCATCTTGGTGCCATGCAAATGCAGAAAGATCAGTTTGAGTTGAACATCTTGTACCGCAACGACTCCATAGGTACCAATCTGCGCTACATTACCGAAGGTGATATTAAAAACCAATTGTTGCTGCGGGTGATGAATTTGGATAAGCTGGATACGAAACAAAACGATCGCCCCGATGGAATATTTGACTATATAGAAGGTTATACGGCTTTTTCTTCTTCCGGAAGAATTATGTTTCCGGTCCTGGAGCCTTTCGGGTCGCACCTTAGGAAAATGATTGGAAATGATGATATTGCCGATAAATATGTCTTTCAGGAACTATATGACTCGACCTTGGTCATTGCCAGGGAATTGAGCGAAAAAAATAAATTTACGATAGAAGGAGAATACAAGGCCAGTGGCGGCTCGGAAATTCGCCTCAACGCCATGAACGTACCCAGGGGGTCGGTGAGGGTGATGGCAGGCGGGGCTACCTTGCAAGAAAATGTTGACTATATGGTTGACTATATGATGGGAACTGTGACCATCATCAATCAATCCATCATTGAATCCGGTACGCAGGTAGATGTAAAACTGGAAAACCAGGCCATGTTTAGCCTGCAACGCAAAACCCTGCTTGGTACGCATATGGAGTATCAATTCAGCAAGGATTTTACCCTTGGGGGAACCATCATGCATTTATCGGAAATGCCGTTCAATAAAAAAGTGAACACCGGCAACGAGCCAATATCCAATACCATCTGGGGATTGAATACTTCCTGGAGAGGGCAATCGCAATGGCTGACCGACATGCTGGATAAACTGCCTTTTGTGGATGCCACTGCTCCTTCTACAATCGCGTTAAATGCCGAATTTGCCCAGTTACTGCCGGGACATCACAAGGCTGTGGGTGAGGAAGGCTACGCTTATTTGGATGACTTCGAATCTACCAAGATCAATTTCAACATCAATTATCCTATATACTGGTGTTTGGCAAGTACGCCTTCTATGTTTCCGGAATCGGCATTGAGTAATGATATCGCATACGGAAACAACAGGGCTTTGTTAAATTGGTATTATGTAGATCCGGTGTTGAATCAAGATATCGCTTCTACCCCACCCAACCTCAGGAATAACAAAGAATCTCAATCCAACCATTATACCCGAACGGTTTTAATTCCCGAATTATTCCCGAACAGGGAAACTCCTTCAACACTGACTACCCGCATGACGGTGATGAACTTGTCGTACTATCCTACTGAAAGAGGTCCGTATAACCTGGATGTAGATGGCATGGACGAATACGGGAACCTGAAAAATCCTGCCCAAAGATGGGGAGGCATCATGCGCAAATTAGATGTAACGGATTTTGAAACTTCTAATATCGAATACATAGAATTTTGGATGATGGATCCTTTTATTTACAGTGATGGAACGGATACGGGAGGTGATTTATACTTCAACTTGGGCGATATCAGTGAAGATATCCTGAAGGACGGCAAAAAATTCTTTGAACATGGTTTGCCCATAGATGATGACCCGGCAAAAGTTGATTCCACGGTTTGGGGTGTTGTTCCGCGCACACAATCCACTGTGACTGCCTTCGATAATACAGCAGGGGCAAGAGCCAAACAAGATGTCGGTCTCAATGGCTTACCCACTGAAAAAGAATTGCAGTTTCCGACCTACCGCAACTATGTTGATGCGGTGCTTGCAAAAGTTAATGCTGAAACCCGGCAAAAAATGTCAGACGATCCTTTTTCACCAGTCAATGACCCTGGAGGCGATAGTTACCGTTTCTACCGCAATGCTGAATACGACAGACAGGAAGCCGACATCCTGACAAGATACAAAAGGTACAACGGAACAGAAGGGAACTCTCCTGATGCATCAGGCACCTCAGAAACCTATACGACCACAGCAACCACCATTCCCGACAATGAGGACATCAACAACGACAACACCCTCAATGAATATGAAAGATACTATCAATACAGGATACAAATCAGACCTGACAAAATGGTTGTGGGATCAAATTACATCACCGACAAAATCACTTCTAATGTCAGACTGGAAAATGGAAATATTGAGCCTGTAAGCTGGTATCAGTTTAAAATACCATTGCGAGAATATGAAAGCAAAATCGGTAACATTCGGAATTTCAAATCTATACGCTTCATCAGGATGTTCATGACCAATTTTGAAAAAGAAAAGCATTTACGTTTCGGTACCTTGGATTTGGTACGTGGCGAATGGAGAAGCTACACCAAAGCATTGCACGAAGTAGGTAAAACGCCTATTTCAGATGGGAAATTGGACGTGCAGTCTGTCAATATTGAAGAAAACTCGGAAAAATCTCCGGTAAACTACATCCTTCCTCCCGGAATAACCAGACAAACTGACCCGGGACAACCGATGGTACTGCAACAAAATGAACAATCCATGCTGCTGAAAGTAACCAATCTCGCTCCTGAAGATGCTAAAGCGGTATATAAAAATACATCTTTCGACATGCGTCAGTACAAGCGTCTGCAAATGTTTGTACATGCCGAGAAATTGATCAACGATGAATACAATTTGATGGACAATGATTTGACTTGCTTTATCCGTATTGGTTCGGACATGGTAAACAACTATTATGAATATGAAGTTCCGCTGACGCTTACTCCACATGGTGTTTACAGTTCCAGTAGTTTACGCGACCGTGAGATCGTATGGTATCCCGATAATATGATTGATTTTCCGTTTGAATACCTGACAGACGCCAAACTCAAAAGAAACAAAGCAAAAGGCGGTGCATCAGAGGTTTCCAACTTGCTTCCATACACGGTATTTGACCCCGAAAAACCGCGTAACCGCATCACTGTTGTGGGCAATCCATCCATATCGGAAGTTGAAAACATCATGATTGGTATCCGCAACCGCAGCAATAACATAAAATCGGCAGAAATATGGGTGAATGAGTTGCGTATGTCTCAGTTTAATGAAGACAGCGGTTGGGCAGGCGTGGCAAATTTGGCGGTCGGATTATCGGATTTAGGCAGCATCAACTTAGCCGGACGCGCCGAAACATCAGGATTTGGAAGCATAGAAAGTAAAGTAATGGATAGGAGGAACGATGATTTATATCAAATGAATTTTTCAACTTCATTGGAGTTAGGTCGCTTCTTACCCAAAGAGGCAAAAATTCAGTTGCCGGCTTATTTTTCTTTTTCCAACGAAACATTGAGTCCTAAGTACAATCCGGTTGATCAGGATGTAATACTGGCAGAATCTTTAAACAGTATGGACTCGCAAACTGAAAAAGATTCGCTCTTGCTGCTTTCACAAACGGTGCAAACTTCCAAGAACTTCACCATCGCATCCGCCAAAGTAAACATCAAGAGCAAAACTCCTCAGTTCTACGACCCTGCCAATGTGTCCTTTTCTTATTCTTATTCGGAAACCAACAAGCATAGTCCGGAGGTGGAAGAAAATCTCATCAAACAAGAAAAAGGATCGATTAATTATAATTTCAATTTTGAAAATAAACCCTTTGAACCTTTTAAAGAAAGTCAAGCTTTGGACAAGCCGGCTTTCAAAATCATCAAAGATTTTTCCATCAATTACCTGCCAAGCTCCATAGGCTTTTCTACCAATATGAACCGCCAATATTCACAAATTCAACTGCGTGATTTTAACACAAATTACAGCATGGATGTCGGCGATGATTTAGTGGACATTACGTATAGTAAAGATTTTATGTGGGACAGGCAATTTGATTTCAAGTGGGATTTGACCAAGGCATTGAGATTCAGCCTGCAAACTGCTACTAATGCCATTATCGAAGAACCTCTTTATTCTCCGGAATTGGGTAAGGAGCATTACGAATTGTGGCGTGACACGGTGTGGATGAATATCCGCAAATTGGGTTTGCCTTACACCTATCAGCAGGTCTTCAATACTTCCTGGGCTATTCCTATTAATAAAATTCCTCTGTTGGATTGGATTAGTTCCACAAACGCTTCATACAATGCCAATTACAACTGGAATCGTACTGCACGTTTAAAAAACATGGCTGATTTCGGAAATACCGCCACCAGCGTACGATCTTATCAATTTGACGGTCAATTTAATTTTGAAACACTATATAATAAATCCGCTTATCTAAAAGATATTAATACACGTTTTACCGGCACTCAAAAAAAGTTACCGGATAAGAATTTCCAATCTAAGACATACAATGAAGTCATCAGTCTGGAAAAAGGTAAAAAAACAACCATCAGGCATAAACTCGGTAGCACTTCCTTTCATATGAAAGCTAAGGACAAAGACGGCAATACCGTCAAACTGAAATACAAAACTATCAATCCTTCTGACATAGAAATATCCGGAGTTCGTAATCTTGACAGCATATCCGTTACCCTGGTAACCTTCGACCCGAATGACCGCACTCCCTTGCAAAAAGTAACAGACCTCTCTACACGTATCCTGATGATGGTCCGAAAAGCATCTGTCACCTACAGGGAAACCAGCAGTTTGGTATTACCGGGCTTCCTGCCGGATCCGAGGTTTTTCGGGCAAACAACAATCGATAAAGGTGTTTATGCACCCGGATTAGACTTCGCATTCGGCTTTCATAACGACCACACTATTACCGATGCAATAAATAGAGGCTGGTTATTTATGAGCGACTCAATCATCAATCCCGCTACTACTGCCGTCACATCCGACCTGGATATCAAGGCTACTGTAGAGCCTATTCCCGGATTAAAAATCGACTTGAATGCCAAGAGATACATAGCCTCCAATACCACAATTCAGTATATGTTTGACGGTATGCCTACCACTTTCAACGGTAGTTATAACATGACACAGATTGCATTGGCAACAGCTTTTAAACCCATGGGGGCTGCCGACAAAAATTATGAATCTCAACCTTTCAATCAATTATTGGAAAACCGACAACACTATTTAGACAGGCTGAACGCTATGTACCAAGGAACCAATTATCCAACCATAGGATTTATGTCGGAGAGTGATTTGAGCGGTCAGCCTTATAATGCTGAAAACGGAGCTTTCAATATCAACTCGTCTGAAGTCTTGATTCCATCATTTATTGCAGCCTATACGGGCAGGGATCCTAAAAAACTGGACACTTCTCCTTTCTTATCGTTGAAGAACATCCTGCCAAACTGGCGTGCCAGCTACGACGGATTATCCAGAATCCCCTGGGTAAGAGATAAATTCAGATCTGTGAGCATCACACATGCTTATACTTGCTTGTATAATATAGGGTCTTACACCTCCTACTCTACCTGGATTGCTATGGGCGAAGGTGACAATACTTTGGGTTACATCCGCGATGTGCAGTCCAACAATCCGATTCCCGCTTCACCTTTCGACTTCGCATCTGTATCGTTGTCCGAGCAATTCAGTCCGTTGGTAGGAATCAATGCAGCATTGAAAAACAGCATGACAGCCAAATTGGAGTATAAGAAACAGCGCAATTTGTCGCTGAATTTATCAAGCACCCAACTCATTGACGCCATGACGAATGAATTTGTGGTGGGCTTCGGTTATACCGTAAAAGATTTTGATGTGATATTAAAATTAAAGAACAGTGCTCAATCACGTATTAAAAACGATCTAAAAATCAATGCTGATATATCTTACAAAGACGTAAAATCTTTGCTTAGAAAGATAGATCAAAATCTAACGCAAGCTTCAAGCGGAAATAAATTATTCACCTTGAAAATCATGGCTGATTATGTCTTCAGTTCTAAGGTAAACATCCAACTATTCTACGACAAGCAAATCAGCAAACCCCTGATTTCATCATCATTCCCTGTCTCATCCGGCAACTTCGGCGTCAGCTTTAAATTTATGTTGACGAGGTGAGCGCGTTCCGCGGTGCGAGTTCCGGGGTGCGGGGTAGCGCAGATTTACTGCCTCAAATTCTTCCCTAACATCACATTCATATCCGTAAAAGCCTTATCTATCAAAGATAGATGGGTGGCGCGGATGGGGTTGATATCAATGCCTCCGCGGCGGGTGTACATGGTAGCAACCATCAATTCGACAGGATGAAATGCCTCCATAAAACGCTGAAAAATCATCTCCGTAACTTCTTCGTGAAAATGATTTTCCCTGCGGAAAGATACCAAATACGATAATACAGATGCCCAATCAAGCACATAATGGGAAGTTACCTTCACAAACAAATCGCCCCAATCGGGCTGGTCGGTCACCGGACAGTTAGAACGCAACAAGTCTGAGCAAAAAGTAAAAGTCTGGGGTTTGTCTGCCGGTTTAGCTTTCAACAGTTCCGGTGATTCATAGAAATGACCAAACTGAATGGCTTCCAAAACAGATTCAGGAATAAGCCGATTCAGATTGGGAAAACCCTTGAATGCAGGGCGATGTGGTGTGTCATCTGTAAAGAGACTAACTGAAACTTCTGTTTCAAGCAAAGCACTCAAATCGTCAATTATCGTCTTTTTTACCTTTTGCACAGCCTTTTCCTGAGTTGGACCGCATGGCTCCATATTGAAAGAATTTAGGTAAAGTTTTAGAGATTTGGACTCTACCATAAATTTACTGGAAGCGTCGTATTTCATCTTCATGACACGAGAAACCGGCAACCCCTGATCAGTCAGGAATGAAATTTCATAGGCATTCCACACATCCACCCCGACAAAAGGAAGATTAGATGTATTGATTCTGTATTTTTCTCTGTTATCTTCTCTTTCAATGCGGAACAACAAAGAATTGTCATATCGTTCAGCATATTTACTTGGTTTCCCGAGTTGTGAATTTTGTAATAAAGTCATGAATACAGTTGTATTTTATGTACATTTTAGCTGTCAGATTTCCAGGTATTCCCTAGGTTTTTCATATGCCTAAGTAACGCGACCGACCTTGTCCGGTGAGCCGAAAAATAAGTGAGAACAGCGTAAAGAATCGTCCTTGTCTGAGCAACGAAGTTGCGAGTTTGGACGATTTAGCTGTTCAAGCGCTAATTTTTCGAGCGAAGCGGGCACAGTCTTGACTTTTTTTTGCTTCGTTTTTTTGTGTCAAGACAAAAAAATGAAGTTGATATAAAGTGTTATTTGAAACATTCATTTTTCAAATAACACTCGTCTTCTTCTGTAACCAAATTCGCTCAGCATCATTTAAATGCGGAGCAATCCTATCATACACTTCTTGATGATAAGCATTCAGCCAATTTATTTCTTCTGCTGTCAGCAAATCCCTATCGATCAGATTGGTATCTATCGGAAAATAAGTCAGGGTTTCAAACTTCAAGAAGCTTCCAAATTCAGTCTGCCGGTCTTCCACCACATGAACCAAATTTTCTGTACGGATACCATACTCGTTCGTGCGATACAAGCCCGGCTCATTGGAAATTATCATGCCCGGCTGCAAGTTAACCGGATTTTCTTCCATGCGGATATTTTGCGGACCTTCATGCACATTCAAAAAATACCCTATCCCGTGACCGGTACCATGACCATAATTCAAGCCCCTATCCCACATCGCTTTACGCGCTAAGATATCCAACTGTGAACCTCTGGTACCCGTCGGGAATTTAACAGTTGCCAAGCTTATATGTCCTTTCAACACCAAAGTAAAATCTATCTTTTGTTGCTTCGTGGGCTTTCCCAAAGTAATTGTTCGCGTGATGTCGGTAGTGCCGTGCAGGAACTGCGCTCCGGAATCCAGCAATAAAATACCTTCAGGCAAGATGGTCGCATCACTTTTTTCATCCGCTTTGTAATGCACGATGGCACCGTGCGCCGCATAACCCGCTACGGTTGCAAAACTTTCTCCGTAGAAATCTTCCTGCTCGGCCCTGAAATCACGGAGCTTATTTGCAATAGAAAGTTCCGTCAACTTACCCGAACCTACATTTTCTTCCAACCAAATAAAAAAGCGAGTGAGCGCCACACCATCCTTGATCATTGCCTTTCGAAAACCCGCAAGCTCCGTCTCGTTTTTGATGCTCTTCATCTGTGCAACCGGCGATGGCATAGGAATGACGGTGCATGCAGCGGGAATACTTTTAAACAAGGACCGATTCAACTTATTCCCATCAAACAATACTTTTTGACTGTGGAGGATAGAAGCTATATCTTCATAAATAGCCAAATAATCTTTTACAGTGATGGATTGTGACTTTAAATACTGCCTTACTTCATCCGTTAACTTTTCCGCTGACACGTACAATATGGCTTCCTGCTGACTGACACAAGCATACGCAATAGCCACAGGATTGTAATTCACGTCGCTCCCACGGATGTTGAACAGCCAGGCAATTTCATCCAAGGTGTTGGTGATGAACACATCAGCCTGTGCATTTTTCATTTTCTTTCGCAGTTCATCCATCTTTTTTAAAGATGATTTTCCGGAAAATTTTTCATCAAAAACAAAAATCGGATGATTGGGGATAGCCGGTCTGTCTAACCATATTTCACGTATTAAATCGAGCTGCACCACATTGACACCCTGTTTTCCCAAAATCTCTTCCATATGGGCAAAGGCATTGACGGAAAACATTTCCGGATTTACGCCAACTTGCTCGCCGGACTTCAACTGCTGCAGAATCCAGGATAGGATATCGGGAACACCCGGCAAACCCATTTTCATGACTTCATACTCCGTATTTTTGAGCTGCTCATCGGCTTGTAAATAATACCGGGAATCGACCCAAACGCCGGCTTTCTCGAGCGTCAGAGCCACAGTCCCTGCCGACCCGTCAAACCCGCTGATCCAATCTCTTTCTTTCCAACTATCGGCAATATACTCTCCCGCATGCGGGTCAGTACCGGGAACAATGTAAGCACTCAGCTTGTTAGCACGCATCAAATTGCGCAAATGAGCCAATCTGTTATTTATTTTTTGCATAATTTTGAAACATTTCCTGCAAATTTACACGATAATATTCAAATATCACAGAGAGCTGCAAAAAATATAGGGTTTGAAATCTCTTTGATTCATGTTCAATCTCTATCAATCTTATTTCAATCGAAATTTATAAATTCCAAATCACAAGCACCCTTTTTCAATTAATTTTCTATCACATTGTTTTCGGAATTGATTAATTATAATCTATGTGCTATAAAACATCAGGTCTGACAATACACAAACCTGATGAAAGAACGATAAAAAAGAACAATGTTATTTAGAACTTTGCATATTAATAAAGATATTTCCATCGCAGGAGCAAGTTTACCCACTCATCTTCAGGATTCTTCTTGTTTTTAAACCCAATTCCGCCATGTCCTCCTTCACCGAAGATATGCATCTCAGCAGGCACCCCGTTTTCTATCAATTTTAAATAATAACTGATTGAGCCTTGAACAGGTGCGGCTTTGTCATTGGTAGCATGCACAATAAATGCAGGAGCACAATCTTTAGAAATGAAGTTGAGTGAATTTGCAAAATGCAATTTATCTGCAGAAGGATTTTCTCCTGCAAAATTCTTCATTGATCCTGAACCGGCTGTATTGATAACCGGCTTAACCAAAATTACAAAATCAGGACGGGAACTATAGTGTTCCCATTCGTTTATAGATGCCGGATTAGCTGGTTTCCAATGAACAGACAACATGGAAGCTAAATGTCCTCCTGCAGAAGAACCGTAAATTCCAATTTTATTGGGATTGATATTCCATTCTTTGGCCATGCGTCTTACCATCCGGATAACCTGGGTACCATCTTCTAAAGGCACCAGACCATTCCCGTTTGGTAAACGGTACTTAACTACCACAACTGCAATTCCAGCCTTATTAAATATCTCTGCTCCTCTAAAACCTGCCTCAATAATATTGACAAATTTATATGCTCCTCCGGGAAACATAATTATGCAACTTGTGGGCTCTTCTGATGCCGGCAACATAACAGTAATTTCTGCAATAGAAATATTAAATATTGCTCCTGCATCATTTACTTCCTCTCCACCGATCAGTCCATTAGAAAGAGGTATATCCTGATACAACACAGGAAGCACAATTTTTCTGATTTCCTGAGCATTTGAACACGGATATAAACCAGGCAGAAATAGCATCAACAATATAAACTTGTTCATTCTTACCATAGTACTATTATTTATCAGTTTTCTCATAATAGAAATCTGTTAATTGGTTGAAAAATAAAAATTAGTTTAAACCATGCAAATGTAAAGCATTAATCTTTACTGAATTATCGTCGGGGAGCCGAAATTAAACACCTTTGAAGGTTCGTGCGACTCCTTCATAATTTGTTCCAGTTCAGCTACAACCTCCGGATATTGATTGGCAATATTGTTTTCTTCGCGTAAATCGGTTGACAAATCAAATAATAACATCGGCGCATTAGGTTTCTTAGCATAATTAAGTTTCACACCTTTCCAGTTTCCTTTTCTGACTGCAATGCGACCTCCTTGTTCGTGAAATTCCCAATACAAATATGGATGTGTCTTTTGACCTTTCTTCGATAACAAAGCAGGAACTAAAGAAATCCCATCGGTTCTAACCTTAACCTTACTACCAGATAGTTCCTGGAAAGTAGGCATCATATCCCAAAATGCTGAGATGTGATCTGAAACACCGCCGGCTTGTATTTTACCGGGCCAGTAAGCAATCATTGGTACGCGGATTCCTCCTTCGAACAAATCACGTTTATAGCCACGCAAAGGACCGTAACTACCAAAGAAATCCGGATCGGCACCACCTTCTCTGTGCGGACCGTTATCGCTGGTGAAAATAATCAGGGTGTTATTCTCAATTCCTAACCGTTTCAATTCTGCTACAATTTGTCCTACATGCATATCAAGTCTGGTGACCATAGCCGCAAAGTCAGTTCGCGGATATTGCGACGAGCCATAAGGTCCTTTTTTATAATTCTCTCCGCTGTCAACCCCCTTATATGATTTCACTTCTTGAATCTTTCCTTTGTAGAGGGCATAAATACTATCGTCAGGAGATACTAATTCAGCATGGGGTATGATATGAGGAACAAAAAGGAAGAATTTCTTATCAGCATTCGTCCGAATAAACTCCAGCGTCTTTTCCTGGATGATGTCAGGTGCATATTGCTCTTTTTTCAATCCCTGATTACCTTCCAGGATAATTTTTTGCTGGTTGTGATACAGGTAATCCGGGAAATAATGATGTGCCAGACGCTGACAATTATATCCGAAAAACTCATTAAACCCCTGATTATTAGGATCTCCTTCTGAACCCGGATAACCCAAGCCCCATTTCCCGAAAGCTCCGGTCACATAACCGGCTTCCTGCAACATTTTAGCAAGGGTGTATGTACCGGCAGGTAACGGATGTTGTCCTTCCGGTTTATGTTCCTTATTTCCCCTGATGAAGGTATGCCCTGTATGCAACCCGGTCATCAATGCCGAGCGGGAGGGAGCGCTGACTGTTGAACCGGAATAATGTTGTGTGAAACGCATCCCGTTGGCTGCCATAGCATCCAGATTAGGTGTTTGAATAATTTCTTGTCCGTAACAACCCAAATCGCCGTATCCCAAATCATCTGCCAGGATATAAATAATGTTTGGTTGTTCATTTTTTTGTTTTGCACATGAGGTCGATGCAAGCAACACTACCCCCACACTGCTTAAAATAAGTTTTGTTTTCATGTATATCGTTTTTTATTTTCCTTTAAACTCCATATTTCTGACCGGCATTTTAGCACCCGTCAACTCTCTCCTTTTATTTAGTTTGTTTCCTAAATTCTGAACTATCTGAAGTTCTTTCTTTGCAAGATTTATAGTTTCACCAATATCCTCTTTCAGGTTGTATAATTCCCAATCGGCAGTATAGGGTGGATTTTTTGTAGAAAATCAGAACGGTAAAGCCGAAATCATATATTTTTTATACATATTCGTCTTTATTATTCTATCATTATCTTCAGCGATTCCTTTTTTAAAAAACCGCCGGAAACCACCAGTTCCAGTTCTCCTGTTTCTTCTCCCGATTCAATTGTAGCCACTAATTTTCCATTGAAAGCTCTCATATAGTTAGAGGCAAACGAAGTATGATCAGTGGGATCGCCATTGCAAAGCGCGATTAGTTTTCCGGGACCTTTGATTTCTACAAATATTAAATTCGCCGCTCTGGGGCACAAATTTCCATTTTCATCCAACACTTCAATGGTTATGTAAGACAAATCCTTACCACCGGCTTTGATCGCTTTCCTATCAGCGGTTAATTTGAATTTTTTAGGTTCACCTGCTGTTTTGATTACTTGCTGTGCAAGAGGATTGTTTGCTTCATCATAAGCTACAACTTTTATCTCTCCCGGCTGATAAATTACATCGTTCCACATCAAACGATAGCGGGTATATTTATTGGATTTGTCTTTTTCTTTTACCCCCATACTTTGACCATTCACAAATAATTCAGCCTTGGGGTAGTTGGTATAACAATACACAGGCACTTGCTGTCCTATCCGTTCCGGCCAGTTCCAATGAGGCAACAAGTGCAACACAGGGGTATTACTCCATTTACTTTGGTACAAATAAAAGCGATCTTTCTTCAAGCCTGCCAGATCCACAATCCCGAAATAGGAACTGCGGGCAGGCGTACCTTCGTTATAGGGAGTCGGTTCACCAAGATAATCAAATCCTGTCCACACGAATTCACCCAGTACAAACTCATTGTCGTCCTGCATTTCAAATTCCGTATCCGGTGTAGAAGCCCAGCGTGGATATTCCATGTCGTAACTCGACACGTGATAATCCTGATACCAGGGACTTTTCACCTCCTTAACAGGGAATTTGTATTCACTCCTGGAACTTACAGTTGAAGCCGTTTCACTTCCATAAATGATATAATGCGGATTTTCATCCTTTTTGTTCTTGTAATCGTAGGGCTTATAATTAAATCCTACCAGGTTCACAACATCAGCCAAACCATTCTTAATAGCATTGATGTGACTATTAAAACCGGCAGTAACAGGACGGGTAGGATCCTCTTCTCTGCATATTTCAGCCAGAAAACGGGCAATCTCTTTCCCCTCTTCTCCTTTATTCTGTTCCCTGATTTCGTTTCCTATGCTCCACATGATTACAGAAGGATGATTGCGGTCGCGACGAATCATGTTTCGCAAGTCTTTTTCTGCCCATTTTTCAAAATAGACATTATAACCATTTACATTCTTTCCGTATTTCCATTCATCAAAAGCTTCTACCTGAACAAGCAGCCCCATACTGTCGCATATTTGAAGCAATTCAGGTGACGGAGGATTATGAGAAGTCCGTATGGCATTTACACCCATTTCTTTCATCATTTCCATCTGCCGTTCAGTTGCCCTGAAGTTAACAGCGGCGCCAAGCGGTCCCAAATCATGATGCATGCAAACGCCCTGCAATTTAACCGGCTTATCATTTAAAAAGAAGCCTTTGTCAGCGTCAAACCGGAGACTTCTGCAACCAAATCGGGTGATGTACTGATCTTTCAATACATTGTCAACATAAACATTAGTCACTGCTTTATACAGGTATGGAGTTTCTATATTCCACAATTCAGGATTGCTGATGCGAATCTTCTGTTCAAAAAGCATCTTTTCCTGCATTGGTTGTTTAGCGCTGACCACCTCTACTTTTTTGCCTGATTGCTGATAAATCGCAGTTTCAAGTTTTACCTGGGCTGATTGACCAGCAACACCGGTCACTTCCGTTTTAATCAATACTTCTGCTTTCTTCGCATTTACTACGGGCGTTGTGATAGTGGTTCCCCAATGAGCGACATGTATTAACGGCACTTTTACCAGCCTGACATTTCTGTAGATACCTGCACCGCTATACCAGCGGGATGATTCCGGCTTGTTTTCAAGGCGAACCGCCAATAGGTTATCTTCTCCAAATTTCACAAATTCGGTCAGTTCAAATGAAAAAGAGGAATATCCATAAGGCCATTCACCCACATATTTCCCATTCAGAAATATTTTTGAAAGACTCATGGAACCGTCAAATTCAATAAATATACGTTTATCGGAATCGGTTTTTGAAATTGGTAATATCTTGCGATACCATCCCACGCCGAACGTTGGTAAAGCACCGGTTCTTCCTGTCCTCAAACGGGGAACTTGCTCCCCATCCTCCATTACCTGAACCAGTTGAGCATCCAGGTTCATATCAAAGTGACCCCTTACAGCCCAGTCGTGTGGTACATGAACGCTTTCCCAACCGGAGTCGTTGTAATTTGTTTTTTCAGCATCAGCAACATCTGAATTGTAAAATTTCCAGTTTGATTCGAGTAAAATAACCTGTCGTTCCTGACCATTCAGAGACACAAAACATAACAGGAAAAAAGCAATTAAAAACTTTTTCAGCGATTCCATTTCTTAAATTTTAAATTATTTAGCACATATGAGTCACATGAATAAACAAAAGGAGAGTCTTTTAACCTGATCTTGAATCCATTATTTACTTTATTTCCCTTTTAAAGTATCCCTTAGTGATTTCGAGGAAGTGGGATTCCATCTGTTTGTATTTTTTTACATGTTGTTTGGCTATATTGGTTGTCTGACTCAAATCCGACTTGAGGTTAAACAATCCACCTTCGGGCAAATTACCTAATTCATTGCCGGTTCGAGTTCTGACAACTCCCTTATACGGGGGAATAAAAGCCCAGTCAGTAGTACGATATGCAAGTCTGCCGTTTGCCTCCATAACAAGTTCTTTACGACCTTTTTTTGATTTACCCAAAAATGCTTTCAAGGTATTCTGACTATCTAAGTCAACCGGCAATTTTTTCTTAATCAATGATGCCACAGATGCCATGATATCTAACTGACAAACCATCGCATCAGAAACTGCGGGTTTGATTTGACCCTTCCAATACACGAAAAATGGCACACGTGTTCCGGCTTCGTATAAACTATACTTTCCGCCCCTCAATGGTCCGGCCGGCTTATGTTGAGCCAGTAACTCAACCGCCTGATCTTTATACCCATCGTCCAACACCGGGCCATTATCGCTGGAAAAAAACACCAGCGTATTCTCAAGTAAACCTAGTTTATCCAGGTGAGCCATGAGTTCACCCACACTCCAGTCAGCTTCAAGAATAGCATCCCCACGCGGGCCCATTCCACTGGTACCGACAAACCTACCATGTGGCACACGTGGCACATGAGGCTGATGCAAACCAAAATACATGAAGAATGGTTTGTCTTTATGATTAGTCATAAAGTCTTTCGCTATACCGGTAAAATAATCTGCCATATCTTCATCCACCCACATCGCGCTTTTTCCACCCTTTTGGAAACCAATACGGGGAATGCCGTTGTTAATGGACTGATTGTGCCCATGCGACCAATGCATCTTTAACATTTCAGGATTTGTAAGCGCTGTTGGCTCACCATCAAAGTTTTTGTTATAATCTACATCAAGCGGGTCAGCAGGATCCAATCCGACCACACGTCCATTTTCAATATATACAGTAGGAACCCTGTCGTTGGTGGCAGCAATCAGGTTCGAATAATCAAAACCTATTTCTTTTGCTCCGGGTTTAACCGTTTTATTCCAATCAACATTGCCATCGCCCATACCCAGGTGCCACTTCCCAATAGCTGCTGTCACATAGCCTGCTTCCTGCATCATTTTGGGCAGGGTATATTGATCTTCCTTTATAATCAGGGGAGCATTCCCGGCAAGAATTTTCGCTTTATCATTTTTCCAGGGATACATGCCGGTCATTAATCCATATCTACTAGGGGTAGAAGTAGCTGATGTAGCATAACCTTTCGTAAAACGAATACCTTCGTTGGCTAACCGGTCCAGGTTCGGGGTTTTTATGGTTGTTGAACCCTGTGCACTTACATCGCCATATCCAAGATCATCGGCGAGAATAACTATAACATTAGGTTTTTGGGCTTCAGTCAAAGAAAAAGGAACTAAAGAGAATGCAGAAACCGGCAATAAAAAGAGAGGTGTTTTCATCGTATATGTTTGTTTGATAAAAATATTAATATCTATAAAAAATCACAAATTTAGAACTAACTAAAACAAGTTTAGGGCACAATTTATTCAAAAAAGAGGACAAATTATTCAATGTGGCAAACTTATTTGATTGACATTAACCTTATGCTCAATCTAAATAAATCCGAAATCAATATTGATCTAATCTGAAGATTCCCGGCGTACTCTGGTGTATGAGCAATCAACAATATTTGAAAAACGATTCAAAAAATTCGTTTTTTATTTAGACGGAATAACTGACAGCTGAACTGTTTTTGTTTCCAGTCCCGGCGAATTCAACTTAACTGTTACTGTTCCCGGTTCGGCTGTAGCTTGCAACATCAACAAACACTTTCCCCTGAAAGCTTTTTTCTGACTGACTTTGTAAGGTGTTAATTCGATGGGATCACCATTATCCATAGCCAGTATCTTAGCCGGACCTGACACTTCAATTTCTACAAGATTAGCTGCCCGGGGACAAAAATAACCATTTTTATCCACCACATCAATTTCGAGATGAACTACATCCCTCTCATTGGCCCGGATGATTTTTTTATCTGCTTTCACTTCAAAACCGGAAGCACTACCCGCACTTTGATATGCTTTTGAGGCAACTTCTTTTCCGTTATTATACGCTCTGACCAATATTTCACCTTGCTGATACGGCACCAACCAGACCAATTGTTCACCAACATAATTCTTTTTACCTAACGATATCCCATTCAGAAACAACTCGGCAGCATCGCAATTGGTATAAACCACGACCGGTATTTCAACACCTTCCTTACCCGGATGAGTCCAATGAGGTAAGAGGTGCACCATGGGTTTATCAGACCATAAACTCTGATAAAGGTAATAATGATCTTTTGGAAAACCGCAGATATCAATAATACCGAAGTTTCCACAACGTTGTGGCCATTCCGCTTCTCCCAGATAATCAAAGCTTCCCCAGCGATACTCTCCCATCAAAAATGGGAATGACATAGTTCGTTGCCAGGAATGACGGGCACTGATGCGTACAGAGGCATTGTCATAAGATGACTGATAATACTTATTTTCAATTTCTTCGGGAAAAACTTCTTCTTCAGTTAAGTCAGGAATATCAAATACCCGGACTTTAAATTCATCCCATGGAATAATATTCTTCAACTCCCAGGGTGCAGGAAAATCCCTGCGACGCCAGCTTGTTTTAGTTCGGTACACACCGCGGGTTTGATAGGTATGTGGTACCTCTGTCCCAATCGCGGGACGGTTCAAATTCATCGATTGAAACATTTCAAATTCGCCAACTTCTTCTCCATTCCCGTTAAAGCCAACAATATCCAGAAACTGAAAGTTCTTTTCATAATTTACAGTCATACCCCGGGTAGGATCTGTTCCACCCTGTGTTACCGGCCTGGTAGGATCTAATTCATGTATTGCATCTACCAGCATTTTCTGTGTTTCCGGGCTTGCTTTACGCACCTCGTTTCCAATGCTCCAAATAATCACCGAAGGATGATTTCTATCCCGTTTGATGAAATCGGTCAGATCACGTTTCCACCACTCTTCAAAGAAATTACCGTAGTCATGTTCCGCTTTTTCAGTTTCCCATCCATCAAAAGCTTCATTCATCACCATGATACCTAAGGTATCGCACATAGTATAAAAAGTAGGTGAATAGGGATTATGAGCGGTACGAATGGAGTTCAAACCCATCTCCTTCAGTAATTTTAATCTTCTGTATAACACGTCATCAGGAATAGCTGCACCTACGGATCCTGCTGTATGGTGGTCGCAAACTCCTTTAATCTTCATGGAGACATCATTCAATTTAAACCCTTCTGTTGCAGAAAAACTCAACTTTCTGATTCCCACCAATTGCTCGGTCTGATCTAAAATTTTCCCTTTTACATATAAAGATGTCCTGAGTGTATATACATAAGGATTATCGGTCGACCATAACCGGGGTTTTATCACATCGACTGATAAAGTCTGCTGTTGTTTCCCTTTTGATTTACCCGATGCTATTTTCTCATCCAAACCAACCATTTTTCCTGATTGATCAATCAACTCGCTTTTCACGGTTAGTTCTTTCCCTGTTGAATTAACAAACTCAACCTCAACCATACAGGTAGCTTTCATATCATTTACCTCCGGCGTTTGAAAAAACACGCCCCACGGTTCTATGTAGGTTTGGTTATGCACCAATAAATGAACAGAGCGGTAAATTCCGGAGCCCGTGTACCAGCGACCGGTAAGTGGCTTACTGTGGTCAACCCTGACTGCAATTACATTTCCTTTCTTTTTCAGATGCGGCGTTATATCATAATAAAAGCTGACATAGCCATTCGGGCGATGCCCCAAATGGTGACCATTAATCCACACATCGCTGTTCAGATAAACACCATCGAACATCAGTTGAACCATTTTGTTTTTCCACTTCTTATCCATGTCGAATGTTTTCCGGTACCACCCCACTCCGGCAGGCAGATAACCCGACTGCCAATCGGTTCCATTTTCTGTTTCTTTATATTCGCCTTCAATGCTCCAGTCGTGAGGCAAATTCAAGGTACGCCATGCTTTAACATCAAAACTGATCTTTTCTGCACCTTTAATATCTTCTTGTATAAATTTCCAATGTAAATCAAAATTGATTTTTTCTGTTGCCTGTAAATCGGCAAACAGCATAACACAAGCAATTTTTACAGCAATCAATAATCTCACTTTCATTATTATATTCTTGGAATTATCATATTTTAATTTCTGCTACAGAATTTTGTAAAAACACAAGCAATGATTAAGGGCATTCGGCAATTACTTTGTCTCAACAGACGGAGGCAAGCTTACATCAGGCATCCCAAAAACAGATTTTGCAAAAGCATACATTTTCAGGGTTACATCCTCGAACATATCTGAAGTTCCACGATTGAAAAAAGCATGTACATAATAATCATAAATATTTTTTTCTGCACGCCCTCCTTTACTTATCACCGAATCGCACAGGGCCACTGACTGCAAATAAGAAATGGTAAAATCCGCCGTCCCGTGGAAAACAACCACAGCTGGGATATTTTCCACATTTTCAGGAATATATTTAATTGCTGAAATCACACCACGGCTTTCCCGTGAAGGATAATCGGCGAGATAAGGTGAAGAACCACTTCCGAATGCCCCCGCCAAGTTATTTTGAAAATCATAAATACCATTGCAACCCATATATAACTTACAACCATTACCATTATGTTTCATGGCTGCCAGCGACGACAAAGGCGTTCCGGCTGAACCACCGGCATAACCGAAACGTGTCATATCCAATCCCCATTCAGTTGCATGCGCCTGCACAAATGAAAAAGCATCAGCCAACTCCTGCATGCCCTGATTAAAATTACCTCCCCGCGAAATAAGCGAGTAGGTTATCCTGACCCCAGCAATACCCCGCGAAGCTAAATAGGTCGACTGATTCAAAAAAGCCGAAGTGCCACCACCCGACCATCCACCGCCGTGAACCCAAATAATAAAGGGATGCGGACCAGTGGTAAGCTTAGGTATATCCACTTCCAGATTCAACGAATGGGTTTCATAGGTTTTGAAGGTGTACTTTAATGTTGTACAATGTGCATAGTCGTTTTTACTAATGAGCTTAGGCTGATAACCGGGAAAGACCTCAAAAGCATCAGCAGGTAAAGCTTCGCATCCTCCCTGAATAAGCGGACATATCTTAGAGGCGTTAGTCAGTGTATAATTTCCGGGACTCCCGGATAAAGCCATGCCATAACGGTTTTTTTGCGCCAATACAGAAGAATTTAAACAAATAACCGAAAGTATGCTCAACAAAAAGACTTTCTTCGAACATGTATTAAAAACTACACTTTGCATTTTTCTCAAAAAACTTAAAGATTAATAAATCAGCACCTTTATAAACTATAGTGCATTTGTAAAACAAAAATTAGAAAATGTATGCGTCAGACAAAACCCGCATATTTACCTGGTTTTAAGGATGATAAAAACAAAACTATCCGGTTCAACGGGAACTTGTAAACAATTTTCAGATATTTCTACTGCTATTTGTTTTTCTCCAAGCATAACCGTTCTTTTACCTGTTATTTCGGCAGCACAGTTTATTGCCTGAATCTTTTGCGATGATAGCTTTACCTCGGGAATTTCAACTGTAACCATTTTTCTTGATTCCACGCCCGTTCCTGACAACACAATGCTAATCTGACTTTCTGAAACCGATGCAAAAGCAAAAACATCCTCTAATGAAGTGCATTTAACCATATTACCCTTCAATTCGTTGCCGAAAAGTTTGAAAATCTGATACGGATATTGAGGTTTTATTTCCTTCAGAGAAAACATGGAACGATGTTCCAAACCACCAATGCGCATCGGCCAGTGAGTAGCCACATCAAATCCGAAATTCAGAAACTTCCCGATACCCTCTGCGAAACCGGCAAACCTTTGAACATCATCATCCGTATTACAATTGTATTCTGTCATCGCCCACTTATATTGTTTTCCATTCATTTTTTCCGTAACAAATGACTTCAACTCATTCAGTTTCGGCTCTATATCAAACAACCTGTTTTCATGAAAATACCAATGAATTGAAATCATATCAATATGTTCTCCACATTCATCCAACACGTTGTCCCACCATTTTTCATCTCCTGTGGTAATTTTCTTTTCTGCCAGTTTTTCTTTACCTTCTTTCATCAATCTGGCTTTTTCTTTTTGATCAGCATCTTTTATCGATTCAAAAAATGTAGCCAGAAACTGCTTGTCTGTTCTCTCTTTTGTTCCTACCATATTGATATCCCAATGACCGTTCGCACTGATGATAATATCCGGATTTACTTTTTTCATAGCTTCAGCATATTTAACAACCAAAGCTCCATATTCACGAGCTGTCATCACGTGATGCCAGTATGTTTCATTTCCAATTTCCCAGTAACGTACCTGATAAGCTTTATCTTTACAATACTGAACCCAGTCGGCAGCATATCGGGCACCCTCTTCTACTTTCCCATCCAGAAACCACGATTGCGTATTGACAACCAACATCGGCTCAGCACCTACTTTCCGGCAAAACGCCATAAATTCCTCAAAATCAGATTCAGCTTCTCCGCTTTCATACGGAAACATAAAAGGATTATCCAATGTAGCTGTTTTCCAATGAAAATTATCAGCCACAGTGCCTCCCGGATAACGAAGTACAGGACAATTATTTTCTTTTAATAACTGAGCTAACTTACCATCTGCAAGCGCAGCATCATCTTCTATCCAGTATAAAAAATTACTTCCCCAAAAATCTTTATTGACGGGAGCTAACACTTGTTTTGTGTCCACGAAAATTTTATTTTGTTGTTGAGATACTACACCACCTACAACAAAAACTAATAGTAAAATAATAAATGTGTTTTTTTTCATGATATTGTTAGCTTGTTGTACATTTATAAAATAATAACAAAAAAGTTACTCACATCAGACATACTCACATATTTATTTGATAATCAATTATATAAATATCAAGAAAAAACTTTACTACAAAGTACGAGAAATTTCTCGACATATTAAAACAAATTGGAACAAAAAGTACTTTTTGAATCTACAACATGCAGATAAATATTTTTCAATCACCATATTGATTGTATATAAAAATTTTTTCGTATATTTGCCGGCTCAAAATTCAAAATTAAAATCATTATTTAATCTTTAATTAAGGAGGAAACAAGCAATAGCTAAACAATTCACTACCAGAGGTAGAAGACCATATGTAAAAGAAATGCCGAACCGCATCAATGAAAAAATTAAGGGGGTGCCGGAGGTAAGATTGGTCGGGGATAATGTTGAAACCGGTGTCTATTCCTATGAGAACGCAATGGCAATTGCAGAATCGCAAGGATTAGATCTGGTGGAGATTACAGCCAAAGCCGATCCTCCTGTTTGTAAAGTTATTGATTATCAGAAATTTCTTTATCAACAAAAAAAACGGGAGAAGGAAAGAAAAGCCAATGCTGCCAAAATTGTGGTGAAAGAAATTCGTTTCGGACCTCAAACCGATGATCATGATTTTAATTTTAAGCTCAAACATGCCAAAGAATTCCTGAAAGAAGGATATAAAGTAAGGGCTTATGTATTCTTTAAAGGACGTTCCATCCTTTTCAAAGATCAGGGCGAAACGTTGTTGGCACGATTTGCTCATGAGTTGGATGAATTGGGCAAGCCCGAACAACTGCCTCAGATAGAAGGAAAGCGCATGATTATTACGATTGCTCCCAAAAAAGGAAAAGCTTAATATTTTTAATAATAATTATAAAATAAAACAGATAACAAATGCCGAAAATGAAGACTAACTCCGGTGCCAAAAAGAGGTTCGCCCTTACCGGAACAGGAAAAATTAAAAGAAAACATGCATTTAAAAGTCATATTTTGACGAAAAAGACAAAAAAACAAAAGCGTAATTTGACCCACGTTGGCTTGGTAGCCAAGAGTGATGAAAAAAACGTGAAGCAAATGCTTTGTCTATAATTGTTCAATTTACTTTTAAATCATTTTCTAATTAAAAAACAGAGTGTTCAGCTTTAAGTTTTCCCACAAAAGGAGCGCTGACAATCATTAATCATTTTTAATCATGTCAAGATCAGTTAATCACGTTGCTTCACGTAAAAGAAGAAAAAGAATTTTAAAACTCACCAGAGGCTATATAGGTGCCCGTAAAAACGTTTGGACAGTAGCCAAGAACACCTGGGAGAAAGGTTTACAATATGCGTATCGCGATCGCAAAACCAAAAAACGCAATTTCCGCTCTTTGTGGATTCAGCGCATTAACGCTGCTGCACGTTTGGAAGGATATTCCTATTCAAAATTGATGGGCGCACTCAACAAATCAGGTATTGAAATCAACCGTAAAGTATTGGCCGATTTGGCTATGAACCATCCGGAAGCATTCAGCGCCATCGTGCAAAAAGCGAAAAACGGATAACAACCAATCATACAAATAAATGTGCCGATTCATACCGTAATCTGCACATTTATTTTTTTATATTACCGGCTCATTCATGTAGCCGAAGAATCACGTACTCACATTCATCACAACACCATGGGAAGAGCATTTGAATATAGGAAAGCCACCAAGCTAAAGCGTTGGGGTAATATGGCCCGCGTATTTACTAAATTAGGGAAGCAAATCACCATTGCCGCCAAAGAAGGCGGTCCGGATGCCGATACCAATCCGCGCCTGCGCGTGTTGATACAACAGGCGAAGAAAGAAAATATGCCCAAAGAAAACGTGGAAAGGGCAATCAAAAAAGCTACCCAGAAAGACGTGGAAGACTATAAAGAGATGGTGTATGAAGGTTATGGTCCTTTCGGAATCGCCATTGTCGTGGAAACCGCCACCGACAATCCAACCAGAACAGTAGCCAATATCAGAAGCTATTTCAATCGCTACGGCGGTTCACTTGGAACCACCGGCTCGCTGCAATTTTTATTCGACCATAAGTGCGTATTTAAAATTTCTGCCAAAGAAGGTATTTCCCTCGAAGATTTGGAATTTGAGCTGATAGATTATGGGGTTGATGAAGTGGAAGAGGAAGACGGCGACATCATTTTATACGGTGATTTTCCATCCTATTCATCCATACAGAAATATTTGGAAGAAAATGGGTTTGAAATTCACTCCGCAGAATTCGAACGCATTCCCAATGACATGAAAGAATTGGACGAAGAACAAAAAGCTCAGGTTCAGAAGTTATTGGAAAAGATTGAAGAGGACGAAGATGTCCAGAACTTTTTCCACAATATGATAGAATAAACCATCTATCTACTGCATTTCCGCTTTCGTCTTATACGCCAACGCATACATCTTCATTTGCTTGATCATAGCCAGCAAGCCATTTGAGCGCGTGGGTGAAAGGTGCTCCCGCAAACCTATTTTATCGATAAAATACAAGTCGGCATGGAGGATTTCATCGGGTGTCCTTTCAGACAACACCTGTAGCAATAAGGCTACTATTCCTTTTACCAATATGGCATCGCTTTCTGCCTTAAAAACAACTTTCCCGTTCGAATCCAAATCTGCAGTGAGCCAAACCCTACTCTGACAACCCTCGATGAGGTTTTGCGGTACCTTGTACTTTTCATCAATGGGCGCTAATGCATTGCCCAAATCAATTATCAAAGCATATTTATCCATCCAGTCATCGAACTGTTCAAAATCTTCGATGATGGTATCTTGTATCTGATTGATAGGAGTCACAATGAGTTTATATTTAATGAATTAAGACAACATGGCAACTACTTTTTTCAGGGCTGCCACAAAAATATCTATTTCCTTTTTTGTATTATAAAATGCAAACGACACCCGCACGGTTCCGGGAATTTCCAAAAAATCCATCAGGGGCTGCGCACAATGATGTCCGGTGCGAACCGCTATACCCAATTTGTCCAGCAACATACCCATGTCGTAAGGATGAATACCATTGACTGTAAAAGAGATAATAGCACTTTTCTGATGAGCTGTTCCTATAAATTGAATACCGGAAATTTCCGACATCAGCTCAATTGCATATGCGGTGAGTTCATGTTCATATGCCACAATCGCATCCATGCCTATTTCACCGATATAGCGTAAAGCTTCAGCCAAGGCAGTCGAGCCAATATAGTCGGGGGTGCCTGCTTCAAACTTAAAAGGCAACTCATTGTAAGTGGTCTTCTCGAAACTTACCTTTTCAATCATCTCACCTCCTCCCTGGTAGGGCGGCAATTGATTCAGCCATTGCTCTTTGCCGTAAAGTATGCCTATGCCGGTCGGACCGTAAACCTTGTGTCCCGAAAACACGTAAAAATCCGCATCCAATGCTTGCACATCAACGGCAATATGTGGAATTGCCTGTGCGCCGTCAACCAGGACAGGGATGTTTTTACGATGCGCCGTATCAATCATTTGCCGGACAGGATTAATAGTTCCCAACACATTGGACACATGGGTCACTGCCACCAATTTCGTTTTATCATTCAACAATTTTGCATAGGCATCCAAATCAATCTCCCCATTCTTATGAATGGGTATCACGCGCAATCTCATCTTTTTACGTTCACACAACATTTGCCAGGGCACAATATTCGAGTGGTGCTCCATCGCTGAAATCAGAATTTCGTCACCCTCATCACAAAGTGCCTCCCCGTATGAAAATGCAATTAAATTGATGGATTCGGTGGTGCCGCGTGTAAAAATAATCTCTTCTCTTTTTCCGGCACCAATAAATTGGGCAATATCATTGCGTGCTCCCTCGTGTGCTTCCGTTGCCTTCTGACTCAAATAATGAGTACCTCTGTGTATATTGGCATTCAAGTGATTGTACGCAAACTCTATTTTGTGCAACACACTAACGGGCTTATGAGTTGTGGCAGCATTATCAAAATAAATCAATGGCTTGCCGTAAACAGTTTCTTTCAAAATAGGAAAATCATCTCGGATATTTTGTATTCTTTCTTCGTTCAGTTGCATACTGTTTATTTGTTTAAAACGCTTTGTCATCTTAGGAGTTTTCAGTCACACAATCATCTCTCAGCATTTCATCACCCTACCCCCCCTTCTGAAAATCCAAATACCTGATTGACTTGCAAATCACAAAAGTAAGTATTTTTTTGAAAAATATAAATTCCATATTGAGCTAAAAACTCAATGACAGGATGTGATTTCAGATTATTTAATGTACTTTTGTGTTGATTTTCTGTTGTATATTTAAAAATACCCTTTGTCCATGCGTAAAAGACATTTAAAAAAACTAATTCCTCATTTCGTTGCCATCTGTTTATTCATCATCATCGCTTTCATTTATATGAAGCCGGTATTGGAAGGCAAACAATTACTTGGTCACGATTCAGAAAGCTGGATGTATATGGCTAAAGAGATAGTGGATTACAATGAAACCCATGATGATGTAACGCTTTGGACCAACTCCATGTTCGGCGGCATGCCTGCTTATCAGATTTCCGTGCAGCATCCTTATAATGTATTGAAGTATGTGGAAGATGTGCTCAGGCTTTTCCCCGTCACTGTTTTTATGGTGATTTTATACTTTGTCTGCTTTTACATCCTAATGCTGAATTTCAGGCTCAACCCCTGGCTTGCCATCATAGGATCAATCGCTTTTACATTTGCATCCTATAATTTCATCATCATCGGCGCCGGACACAACAACAAAGTCGTAGCCATCGCTTATATGGCTCCGCTGATAGGCAGCGTCTTCGTCACCTTCAGACAAAATAAAATTACAGGAAGTTTGCTCACTGCCTTCTTCCTCAGCCTGGCCATTCGTGCCAATCACGTTCAGATACTGTATTACACACTGATTATCATTTTGATATTCGGAATTGTAGAGTTTGTTTACAGCCTGCGCGAGCAACAAATCAAATCATTTTTACAATCCGCCGGATTGGCGATAGCGGCTGCATTATTGGCGATAGGGATGAATGCTACTAACTTGATTACCACCGGCGAATATGCAAATTATACCATGCGTGGCAAATCAACCGGACTGACCATTGATGCCCAAAGTTCCCAAGAAGGCTTAGACCGCGATTACATCACCCAATGGAGCTATGGCGTGGATGAAACCATGACTTTGCTTATCCCAAATTTCAAAGGGAGCGCCAGCGGCAGTAAATTAGGGGTTGACAGCCATACCGGAAAAGCTTTTGCAGAACGCTTCGGACAAGCAAACACGAAAAAACTGATGGATGGCATGAGGTTCCCTACCTATTGGGGCACACAGCCCGGTACTTCCGGTCCGGTGTATTTGGGGGCTATTGTAATCTTGCTGTTTGTGATTGGCTTGTTCGTGGTTGATAAGCGTATTCTGTGGTGGTTGGCGCCGATGATCGTGCTGACCGTCTTACTGTCATGGGGAAAGAATTTTCAATGGTTTACGGATTTATTCATCGATTATTTCCCACTCTACAATAAGTTCCGCGCGGTATCCATGACTTTGGTGGCAGCCGGCTTCGGCATCACTTTGATTGCCATACTGGCATTGAAAGAATTCTTTAATCCGAATATTGATAAGAAAAGTTTGACCAAGCCTCTGTTGATAGGTACAGCAATTACCGGAGGCATCTCTTTGATTTTTGCCATCATACCATCTCTGGCAGGAAGTTTCAGTGCTGAATCGGATGCTTATCTTGTACAGCAATTTTCCAATGCCTACCAAACGGACTTTTCTTTCCTTGCGGATACGCTGACTGCTGACCGGAAAGCCATGCTGCAAACCGATGCTTTTCGATCGTTCATTTTTATAATAGCCACTGCAGGCGTTATCTGGCTGTATATCAACAATAAATTGAAACAAAACCTTGCCTTGGCTTTTATGGGTGTCTTACTTTTACTTGATTTGGTGCCTGTGGCAAAACGCTATCTGAATGATGATAATTTCGGCAGAAAAAGAACAATCAACACCGTGATCAAACCCTCGGAAGCTGATAAATACATCCTTCAAGATAAAGGTGAGTTTCGCATCGTTAACTTATCGGTCAATATATTCAACGATGCTTCTCCTTCGTATTTCCACAAAAATATTGGTGGATATCATGCCGCCAAATTGCGGAGGTATCAGGAGTTGATCAACATACACATCTCTACTGAATTAGAAAAGCTATCTAAGATAAGAAGCTACGAGCAATTTGATTCATTGACGCAAACCTTGGGGGTGCTGAATATGTTGAATTTGAAATACATCATCATCAATCCCGATAACATGCCATTGACTAACCCCTACGCCAATGGTAATGCCTGGTTAGTGCAAAATATTCACCTTGCTGAAGACGCTGACGAAGAAATGATGATGTTGGGGACTATTGACACCAAAACCGAGTTGGTTGCCGACCGCGAATTTGAAGCTCTGCTGCCTCAACACATTCAGCTCGACAGCACAGCGTACATCCGCCTGTCTTCCTATAAACCCAATCACCTGGTCTATGATTTCCATGCTCAAACAGACCAAACTGCCGTCTTTTCGGAAATTTATTACGACAAGGGATGGAATGCTTATATCAAAGGTGAAAAAGTTCCGTACTTCCGTGCCAATTACCTGTTACGCGCCATGCAGTTGAAACCGGGAGACTATCAAATTGAGTTTAAATTCGACCCCGTCTCCTATAAAATTGGAAATATCATCTCCGTGATTTCTTCCGTTTTATTAATATTGTGTATTTTAGCATTTGCTTTTTGGCGATACAAGTCAAGCAAAAACTCACAACAATGACATTCATCATATGAATTCAAAAAATAATAAAGGAAAATATCGTATTGGCAATGTGCATCTGACAGCAACTGTCAGCATGTCTTTGGTTCTATTTTTAATCGGATTGGTTTTGCTGCTGATTTTTGCAGCACGGGATGTTAGCACGCATATCAAAGAAAACATCAGTCTTTCATTGATTTTAAAAGATAATATTGCTGCGGAAAACACCTCAAGAATTGAACGATATCTGCAAAATTCCAAATTTGTAAAATCTTTCGATTACATTTCCAAAGAAGATGCGCTGAAAGAACACATCCGCACCATGGGCGAAGATCCGGAGAAATTCCTGGGTTATAATCCGCTGATGGCATCTTTTGAGGTCAAACTAAATGCAGACTATGCCAACAAAGACAGTGTGGAAGTCTTTGAATCAAAATTGAAAATGTACGAAGACATTGACCGGGTAGCTTATCAAAAAGACATGGTGACTTTAGTGAACGACAATATCACACGCATCAGTTTTGTCCTGTTGGTCATTGCCACCATCCTGATGCTGATATCCATCACCCTGCTGAACAACACCATACGGGTATCCGTTTATTCCAACCGGTTTTTAATCAATACGATGAAGTTGGTAGGCGCAACGCCCTGGTTTATCCGCAAACCTTACGTCATTCGCGGTATAACCAACGGACTGTTAGCTTCCCTGATTTCGATTGCCATGCTTGCTGTGCTGTTGCTATACATCAGAAGTAACACCGGTTTAAATTTGCTGGCCATCGAAATTAAAACGCTGGTTGAAACATCGGTAATCATTGTGCTGCTGGGCATCATCCTGACTGCCCTTTCCTCTTATTTTGCAGTCGGAAGATACTTAAGAATGCAGACCAACGAAATTTATTTAGCTTAATCATCAGCAATAAAACAATTACAAAATATACATTATAGCTACATTATAAACTACCTATCTTATGGAAGAAAAAAAGAAATTCACGCTTGATAAAATCAACTTGATATTAATAGCCGTAGGGGTTGTCATCATCGTCATCGGTTTTTTGCTGATGACAGGTTCCACCACAGTTGACGAATTTAATCCTGATATTTTCAGTACCCGCCGCATCACGGTTGGACCTATGATCTCATTTTTTGGTTTTCTATTCATTATTTTTGCCATCCTATTTAAAAAGAAATCTAAATGAGTCTGTTTGAAACCATTGTCATAGCCATAGTTGAAGGGCTTACTGAGTTTTTACCTGTTTCTTCTACCGGACACATGATCATCACCCAAAATTTATTGGGGATGGAAAACTCTGATTTTCTGAAAGCTTTTACGGTTAACATTCAATTTGGAGCCATCTTATCAGTGATTGTCTTGTATTGGAAACGATTTTTTCAATCCTGGGATTTTTACTGGAAACTGTTGATAGCATTTCTGCCGGCAGCAGTAATTGGCTTGTTAGCAGCAGATTATATTGACAATTTATTGGAGAATGTTTGGGTGGTCGCTGTTATGTTGGTGATAGGTGGGGTATTTATGCTCTTTGTCGATAAATTATTTGCTGCAACAGACGACAACCAGGAAATCGATTGGAAGCGAGCCTTAAAAATAGGTTTCTTTCAGTGTATAGCCATGATTCCCGGCGTTTCCCGTTCGATGGCAACAATTGTAGGAGGGATGTCCACCAAATTAAGCAGAAAAAATGCAGCAGAATTTTCATTTTTCTTGGCAGTGCCGACCATGGCGGCTGCCGCAGGGTACAAATTGCTTAAATTAGTTCTAGATCCAGCATCCGCAACCATGCTCACAGACAACCTTGTTACGCTGCTGATAGGCAATGTGGTTGCTTTCATCGTAGCCATGGCTGCCATTAAATTTTTCATTGGATTTTTAACAAAATACGGATTCAAGGCATTTGGCTATTACCGCATAGTAGTTGGGGGATTGATCATTGTTTTATTGCTCTTGGGGAGAGATCTAAGTATTGTGTAATTCATTTGTATTTAGTATTTTAGCGACTTGCTTAAAAAATCAACAAATATTTTATTTACATCCTCGACAATAACAAATGCAATCATTTTCATGATTTTGATGTTAATCTGAAGGGATTCAAAATTTAAATATACTGATGAATTTTTGTGAGGGAGAAGTTCTATTTGTCAACAAACCGCTTCATTGGACATCGTTTGACGTGGTCAATCGCATCCGCTGGAAGATCAAAAAGACATTCAATCTAAAGAATATTAAGGTGGGGCATGCCGGAACATTGGATCCTCTGGCTACGGGAGTCATGATCATTTGTACTGGAAAAGCCACCAAACAAATTGAAAAATTCCAATATCAAAAAAAAGAATATATTGCAACGCTTGAGTTAGGGGCTACAACTCCTTCTTTCGATAAAGAACTGCCCATTGATGCAACTTATCCAACAGAACATATTGATGATGAGTTACTTAAAGAAATAATTCCCCAATTCACAGGAGAGCTTTGGCAAATTCCTCCTGTGTATTCGGCAGTAAAAGTGAAAGGAAAACGGGCTTATGAGTATGCACGTGAAGGAGAGAAAATAAAATTAAAACCCAAGTTGTTGTTGATTGATGAGATGGAAATGCTTAAATTTGCACCGCCCTATTTAACAATTAGGATTGTGTGCAGCAAAGGCACTTATATCAGGGCTTTAGCAAGAGACATAGGTCTGGCTTTAAAAAGCGGAGCGCACTTAGCCGCTCTTGAAAGAACAGGAATCGGAGATGTCAGATTAAGCGACTGTATGGAAATTACTGAAGTACTTGAACTTATTGAGAAAATAAATTCGCAATAAGTGCGTTGTTGTTAAAATTATTGTTTATGAAAACTGTTCGGAAACGTATGAAATTATCAAAATTCAAGTTCAAATTGCCGGAAGAATTGATTGCTCAGTACCCAGCACATCATCGTGATGAATCCAGATTGATGGTTGTCAACCGAGAAACGGGAGATATCGAACATCGCATCTTCAAAGATGTATTGGACTACTTCCAAGAAAACGACTTGTTTATCTTCAACGATACCAAAGTTTTTCCTGCCAGACTTTTTGGAAATAAGGAAAAAACAGGTGCCAATATTGAAGTTTTTTTATTGCGTGAATTAAACCGGGAAATGCGCCTTTGGGACGTATTGGTGGAGCCCGCAAGAAAAATTCGAATCGGCAATAAATTGTACTTTGGGGAAGACGAATCTTTGGTCGCAGAGGTAATTGATAACACTACCTCCCGCGGCAGGACACTTCGTTTCTTATTTGACGGAACGCACGAAGAATTTAAAAAAACACTATATACTTTAGGTGAAACTCCCTTACCGAAAGAAATTCACCGACCGGCAGAACCGGATGACGAAGAACGTTTCCAAACCATCTTTGCCAGACATGAAGGAGCTGTAGCAGTTCCTGCAGCCGGCATTCACTTCAGTCGCGAACTGATGAAACGCATGGAAATCAAGAGCATACAAACTGCATTCATAACTTCACACATGAGCTTGGGCAATTTTAGAGACATAGATGTAGAGGACCTGACGAAGCATAAAATGGATTCTGAAGAATTAATCATCACTGCTGAAACCGCTGAAATTGTAAATAAAGCACATGATGAAGGCAGAAATATTTGTGCCGTTGGTTCAACGGTGATGCGCGCACTCACTTCGGTAGTCGGTACGGAAGGAAAAATCAAAGAATTCGAAGGATGGACCAATAAATTTATATTTCCTCCTTATGAGTTTACCACTGCTAATGCCTTGATTACGAATTTTCACCTACCCTACTCTACTTTGCTGATGATGGCCACAGCCTTTGGTGACTATGACCACATCATGAATGCTTATGAGGTAGCCATCAAAGAAAAATACAGATTTGGTGCTTATGGGGATGCCATGCTGATCAAATAGGCGGTGTCTCATAAGTGCCCAACTGCTGCGTTACTTTCGATATTCGGGCTCAGTCACATACTTCAAATATTTACTTTTGAGAAAGCCCCAGTTAGGCTACAAAGAGAAAGCTAAACCGTCATGATCTCATTTTCCTTGGCAGAGACCATTTCCTCTAATTTCTTTACATATTTGTCGTGAAGTTTTTGGGCTTCATTCTCGCCATCTTTCGAGATATCTTCCGACAATCCGTCTTTCATCATTTTTTTGAATCTTTCAATGGCATCACGGCGGGCATTGCGGATGGAAATCTTAGCCTCTTCACCTTCTCCCCTCACTTGTTTGGTTAACTGTACACGCCTTTCTTCGGTTAAAGGTGGGATGTTCAAACGAATGATCTCTCCATTGTTCATGGGAGTAATTCCAACATTGGAATTTTGAATGGCTCTCTCAATCACCGTGATCATATTTTTCTCCCAAGGCTGGATGGTAATGGTTTTTGCATCCGGTGTGGTTATGGTGGAAACGTTTGAGAGGGGAACTTGCGAGCCATAATAATCCACCCTGATACCATCTAAAATACGAGGGTTTGCCTTCCCTGCACGTATCAGTGCAAAGGTTTCTTCCAAATACATCAAAGCGGCTTCCATGCTCTCTTCCGCCTGATCCAATACTTTTTTAAATTCCTGTACCATAATATGCTGATTTTTAAATATTTACCTCGCATAATAAACTAAAGTCCCAATTTTTTCTCCCATCATTACCTTTTTCAAATTACCCGGAGTATCCATATCAAAAACATAAACCGGTAAATTGTTTTCCCTGCACATCGTTATGGTTGTCAAATCCATCACTTTCAAATTCCTGCTGTAAATTTCATCAAAAGTGATTTCATCGAATTTCGTGGCAGTCGGGTCTTTCTCCGGGTCTGCCGTATAGACACCATTCACACGCGTACCTTTCAGCATCACATCAGCCCCTATTTCAATGGCTCTGAGTGATGAAGCGGTATCTGTAGTAAAGAAGGGATTTCCTGTGCCTCCTGCCAAAATAGCAATTTCACCATTCTCGAGTGCTGCTACAGCCTTTTGCTTGCTATACAACTCTCCTATGGGTTCCATGCGTACGGCAGTAAACAAGCGTGACCGAACACCTGCGCTTTGCAATGCCGAATGAACAGCCAATCCGTTGATAACGGTCGCCAGCATCCCCATCTGATCGCCGAGTACCCGGTCGAAACCTTTGGCAACACCACCCAATCCCCTAAAAATATTGCCACCGCCGATCACGATGCCAATCTGTACACCGGCAGTTGCAATTTCTGCTATCTGGCGGGCATATTCGGACAAACGACCTTCGTCAATACCATGTCCCTTCTCTGCCGCCAGGGACTCTCCACTGAGTTTTAGTAATATCCTTTTAAATTTCATGCATGTAATTTTCAGCAAAAATAGATATTTAGAGTTGATCTCACAAATAACTATTAACTTGTGAGTAGCTATTTAATCTTAAAAATTTGTGAGAAATAATTATTTGATTTAATTTTGCACACATTAAAATAAAATGTGCAACACAATTTATCATCGTAACTAAAAAATATTATCAATGAATCCCATCCCTATTAGAAGTCATGCCGATTTAGAAAAATTTATCGGAAAAGAAATCGGAGTATCAGATTATTTAAAAATTACCCAGCAGCAAATCAATCTTTTTGCAGATGCTACCCTGGATCATCAGTGGATACACATCGATGAGGAACGCTGCAAAACCGAAAGTCCTTTCAAGGCTACCATCGCTCACGGTTATTTGCTCTTATCTATACTTCCCTACTTATGGGAACAAATTGTGGATGTGCAAAATTCGAAGCTTACCGTAAATTACGGCATAGAAAAATTGAAGTTTGGTCAGGCAGTAACGGTTAACAGTGAAGTCAGGGTTCGCTGCAAACTTAAATCATTGGTTAATTTACGGGGAATTTCCAAAGCAGAAATCAACGCAACACTTGAAATCAAAGACAGTCCGAAACCTGCTTTCGACGTGACAGTAATATTTCTCTACCATTTTAATCAGTAAAATTTCCTTCCCTGTCATAAAAACCTGCAAATTTGTCAGTCATTTTTGTTTTTATCCGCATGGCATATGCTTTGTAAAATGGGAGTCGTCTGAATTAAAAATAATTACAATTCAGACGATTTTAAATTTTAATAAAAATAGAAACTAACAAATTATATTAAACAACGACATGGGAAAAATAATTGGAATTGACTTAGGAACCACAAACTCTTGTGTTTCCGTGATGGAAGGTAACGAACCAATAGTTATCACAAACAACGAAGGAAAAAGAACAACCCCTTCGGTTATTGGCTTTGTAGAAGGAGGAGAACGCAAAGTAGGTGATCCTGCAAAACGTCAGGCTATTACCAACCCGGTTAACACAGTATCATCCATCAAGCGTTTTATGGGTGAAACCTATGACAGGTTGGCAAAAGAAGTGAAACGTGTACCTTTTAAAGTAGTAAAAGGCGAGAATAACGTACCACGTGTTGACATTGACGGAAGGCTTTATACACCACAGGAAATATCCGCCATCATTCTTCAGAAAATGAAGAAAACAGCCGAAGAATATCTTGGAAGAGAAGTTACGGACGCAGTAATTACCGTTCCTGCTTACTTCAACGACTCTCAACGTCAGGCTACCAAAGAAGCCGGTGAAATTGCCGGTCTGAATGTACGCCGCATCATCAACGAGCCTACTGCTGCTGCATTGGCTTATGGTTTAGACAAGGCTAATAAAGACATGAAAATCGTGGTGTTCGACTGCGGTGGTGGTACACACGACGTTTCCGTATTGGAGTTGGGTGATGGTGTATTTGAAGTAAAAGCAACTGATGGTGATACGCACTTAGGGGGCGATGACTTCGACCAAAGAATCATCGAATGGCTGGTACAAGAGTTCAAGAACGAAAACAGCAACATTGATTTAAGTAAAGACCCGATGGCATTGCAACGTCTGAAAGAAGCTGCCGAAAAAGCTAAAATCGAACTTTCCAATACCACATCTTCTGAAATCAACTTGCCGTATATCATGCCGGTTGACGGAATTCCCCGCCACCTGGTACGCACCTTAACACGTGCAAAATTTGAGCAGTTGACTGACGATTTGGTACAGCGAACCATCGAGCCGGCTCGTACTGCTTTGAAAAACGCAGGATTATCAACCAAGGACATAGATGAAATCATCCTGGTGGGTGGTTCAACCCGTATTCCTGCCATACAGGCTGCCGTTGAAAAATTCTTCGGAAAAGCTCCTTCAAAGGGTGTGAATCCTGATGAAGTGGTAGCTATCGGTGCTGCTATTCAAGGTGGTGTATTGTCAGGTGATGTAAAGGATGTATTGTTACTGGACGTAACACCGTTGTCCTTGGGTATTGAAACTTTGGGTGGCGTGATGACCAAATTGATTGATGCCAACACAACCATTCCTACCAAGAAATCTGAAACTTTCTCTACCGCTGCCGACAATCAGCCTTCTGTTGAGATCCATGTATTGCAGGGTGAACGCCCGATGGCAAATCAGAACAAATCATTGGGACGCTTTCACTTAGACGGCATCATGCCTGCCCGCAGGGGTGAGCCTCAAATTGAAGTAACATTCGATATTGATGCCAACGGTATCCTGCATGTATCTGCCAAAGATAAGGCGACAGGCAAAGAACAACATATCCGCATTGAAGCTTCTTCAGGTTTAAGCGAATCCGAAATCAAACGCATGAAGGATGAAGCTGCTGCTAATGCAGAAGCCGATGCCAAAGAAAGAGAAAGGGTTGACAAGCTCAACCACGCCGACAGCCTGATCTTCCAGACTGAAAAGCAACTGAATGAGATTGGCGATAAGATCCCTGCCGATAAGAAGGGACCCATCGAAGCAGCTTTAACCAAGTTGAAGGATGCACACAAAGCACAGGACATTGCTGCCATCGATGCTGCAACCAACGAGCTGAACACTGCATTCCAGGCTGCCAGTCAGGAAATGTACAACGCTCAAAACGCACAGCAAGCCGGTCCGCAAGACTTCAGCGGTGCCCAACAACCAGGCAGCGACCAGGGCGGTGGTGCCCAGGATGGTGATGTGACGGATGTGGATTTTGAGGAGGTGAAGTAAGATTTTTAAGAAGTCAAGATTTATATGAGGACTTCCCGATTGAAGAGAAGAGATTCTTTTTGGTCGGGAAGTTTTGTTTGTTTGAAATGGAACTATTGACTTCTAACGGTAATCTTCATGTTAATATTTGACTAAACACCATATTCCTTTGTATGATTTGTTCACGAAAGGAGTACCACCCGCACAACCAGTTGAACCAATTAAAACAGTTACCGATTAATGAAATTACTTTCGTGTCGAAAAAGTCAACTTTTTTCGACATGAAAAAATAACATGTCGAAGAAATCACTTTTTTTCGACACGAAAAAATAACGTGTTTAAAAAATCGACTTTTCTTTACATAAGAGATAAGATATGTACATAAAATCGTGTTGGGGGATATAATTACCAAAAAATCAGATGTATTTCATCAGTTAAAAATCTAAAACCCAATTATTTTCTTACATTTGCATTTTACTTCTGATAATTCAATATTATCAGAAGTTTTTGTCAAGTATAGTAGAATATGTTACCCGAAGAAAAGGCACGTTTAGATATTGACCGAAAATTGCAAGATGCAGGTTGGAAAGTAGTAGACAGGAAACATTACTCACCGACACTGTCGGCTGTTGCCATTACGGAAGGTATTTTGAAAGGCAATCTTGAAGCAGATTATTTGCTTTTTATAGAAGGGAAAGCGATTGGCGTTATTGAGGCAAAAAGAGCGGATATTTCACTGTCCGATGCCGTGATAAAACAAGCTGAAAATTATACCTATAAACTGTTGGAATGGTATCAATACTGGCAACAACCACTTCCTTTTGTCTATATTTCAAACGGGAAAGAAATTCTGTTCAGAGATATACGAGATGAAAATTCCTCTTATCAGCCATTATTGCAAATGCATACACCGAAAGAGGTAGCTAAAATGGCGGGGATTAAAAATGAGTTTGCCGGATTGCCTTATCTATCGCCAAAAGGATTACGAAAATGTCAATTTGAAGCAGTTACAGAGTTGGAGAAAAGCTTTAGACGTGGCGATAAGCGAGCTTTGATGGTGTTGGCTACCGGAGCCGGAAAAACTTTTACCGCTTGTATGGCTGCCTATCGTTTGTTGAGTTATACGCCTATCAGACGTGTTTTGTTTTTAGTTGACCGAAATAACTTGGGGAAACAGGCTGAGGGCGAATTTGGGACATTCCGACTAACGGAAACAGGCGAGCCATTCAACACTATTTTTGCAGTCGAAAGATTGAAATCGCCTGATATTCCACCCGAAACCAATATTGTAATTTCTACTATACAGCGACTTTTTGCCATGTTAACGGGTGGAGAAGTTGAAGATGATGATGAGCGAGATGATTTTCAAGAAGATGAAACAGAAATTACTCTTGGAGACGACTTAACATTACCTGCCGATTATTTTGATTTGATTATCGTAGATGAGTGCCACCATTCTATTTACGGCAGATGGCAAAAGGTTCTTAACTACTTTAACACGGCTCGAGTAGTGGGTTTAACAGCTACACCCGCTCCTGAAACATTGGCTTTTTTTAATAACAATCTTATAATCAATTATACTTTAGAGGACTCTATTACTGATGAGATCAATGTTAGCTATCGGGTTTATCGCATTAAAACGAGAGTTACAGAAGAAGGCGGGGTTATTGAACAGGATGAAAAGATAACTGAAATAACTAAATATACAGGCGAAACAAAAAGTTTGGTTGCTGAAAAAGAGACGGAATATCTAAAAACAGAATTAGACCGTTCGGTTGTAAATCCTGCTCAGATTCGTTTAGTTTTAGAAGAGTTCAAAAATGCAATCTATACGGATTTGTATTCCGAAAGAGAACCCAACTTTGCGTATATTCCTAAAACATTGATTTTTGCCAAAGACGATGCACACGCCACACGAATAGTCGAGATAGCAAAAGAGGTGTTCCCCGGTCAAACAGATGATTTTGTACAAAAAATAACCTATTCGGCAGGCGATAGTTCCAAATTGATACGCCGTTTCAAAAATGAGAAAACGTTTAGGATTGCCGTAACCGTAAACTTGGTTGCTACCGGAACCGATATACGTCCGTTGGAAATACTGCTGTTTATGCGTGATGTTCGCTCATCTATACTTTATACGCAAATGAAAGGACGTGGTGTCCGAATTATCGGAGATGAACAACTTCGCAATGTTACACCCAATGCTATAAGTAAAGATTTGTTCTTTTTAGTAGATGCAGTAGGCGTAACCGAAAGCGATAAATATGTTCCAAAACCGATAGAAGGTAGAGTTCCTATTCCCGCCAACCCAACTTTAGAGCAACTTTTGGAACAGATTACGCACGGCTATTTGTCAGATTATTATTTGAATATGCTTGCGAGTAGCCTTTCAAGAATCAGTGCGAAAAGTAAAGATAAACATCGGATTGAGTTTGCAACGATAGCCGATGCTACGATGTATGATTTGTCCGTATCGATTTTCAATGCTTTGGAAGAAGGTAATTTGCCTGCATTTGAGGATGTAAACCAACCCAATATGGAACGGAAGGCATTGGTGGCATTGTTAGCGAATAATCCACAAGCACGTGAATATCTTTTGATTTTAAATGCAGGATTTGTTGATATTCTTATTCCCGGTGAAGATACGCTGATTTTCAAGGGGTTTTCGCAGGAAGAAGCTCTTTCAGCTACGCAAGCTTTTGAAGAATATGTGAATGCACATCGTGATGAGATAGAAGCACTTCGCATTATTTATAACAACACAAATGAACCTATAACATACTCCCTGCTTACAGACTTAAAAGATAAGTTATTGTCGGCTGACACTCGTTTTGCTCCTTTGCGATTGTGGAGTTCTTACTCGATTATTGAAGACGGCAAAGTAATCAAATTACAAACTCAAACCGAACGTGAAAGCCTAACTAATCTAATTCAATTGGTGCGTTATGCTTTTAAGCTGATACCTGAACTAAGGTCGCTTCACACTTTTGCAGCACAACGTTTTGAACTTTGGTGTGGACAAATTCAACGTCCACTGACAGAAACGCAAAAAGAAATTATGCGACAAATAGTGGGTTATATAGTATCAAACGGCACTTATACCAATAACGAACTTAGAGAAGAAAACTTGACCATTTTTGCTCAATTGGTTCAAAGTTTTGGTTCGGCTGATGCTGTAAACGAAGTGTTGGGAAGTATAAGCGGATGGATGTTAAGGGTGGGATAGGAGTAAAATAACAACTAAAATAGTGTAAAATGAATATTTTTGCTGATTACTCAGACATAATAAGTGAGGCATTAATTCCGATGATTATTGCAATATTTGCCTTGAGTTTTCCATTACTTATTCAAGTTGTCATTAGAATTGATGATAAATACAGTTCCACAAAATTAATAGAGATTTTTAATAAAGAAAAAGCAACAATAGTATTTATTTGTTCCTTATTTATAGCTATATCAAGTTATATAATATGGTTATTTCAATTTCCACCGCTATTAAGTTGGGGTTGGATTATAGATAATTCTGCATTGATTTTTCTTAAATTCAGCACTATAGCACTTATTATGTCAACCTTTTTCGTTGTTTATGTAACATATATATATTTTAATCCGGAAAAATTAGTTAAGCATTTGATAAGGTTGTATAAAAATGCTAAGAAAGAAAAGAGGAAAAGTTATTATTTTGAAGCTACGTCAAAAATATTTCTTTATTCCATTAATAAAGCAGATGAACCATTAGCTAGAACATTATTTGGATTTTACGATGAGGCTTTTTCTCTTTTTAGGAAAGGCAAAGAGGGGCAAATGGTTGAGTATCCTCAAGAATATTATAATGGTGTTTTTGAGGCTAATGAACTATTATGTACTAGAAGACACAAAACTATTTCGTACTTTAATGATAGCACTTTATTTCATTTGTTCTTAGATGAAAAACAAAAAACAGTAATTAGTCCAAAGTCGTATGAATTCTTATGGAAATTAATAGTACAATCTCTTTCTTATGGCAGAGAGGACTTTTTTATAGTATATTGGCAGAAAGCTCATCGGTTTTGTAGTGTTTTTATGCGAAAAATTAACCCTGATAATGATTTTTCAACTTTTCCTCCCACAGTAACAAATCAAAAAGAAATCAATGAAAGAGATAAGATTAGAGAAGACTTTTTAGAATTTCATTATGTTTTAGGTGCACTATTGATGTATAAACAACAATATAGTGTAATTAAAGAAATAATGAATTTTACGCACTCTGACCCACCAAGCTATGTTCTTGTACCTGAACGAATGGATGAAGTTATTTTGCAATTTATGCGAATAGGTAAGAATGATTTTATTAAGCCTTTTTATTACAGACAGAGATATTGGTTCCCGGATATTCATGGAGTTAATTCCGATGATATAATTAAAATGTGGATAAAACACTATTTGGCAGTTTTATTTATTCGTCAATATACTTTACACGAATATTATGTATATTCCAATACTTTGACAATGCCAAATCCGCCTAAAGAATTATCAGAATTAAATCGTTGGAAAGATGAATTAGACTATTTAAAATACCTAGTAAATGAATATCTTAGCCGAAAAGATATACTAGAGGAATTAGGCTTTGGTTTTATGTTTGATGAAAAATGGTTTTCTGAAAACAACAAAGTAGAACCATCGAAATTGATAGACAACTTTAAAAAAGAAATTGAGAAGAATTTTAACAATATAAAAAGTCAGCAACCTATTTCTCGCGAAATGGAAATGGTTTTCAAAGAAAAAACACAAGATATACTAAAACCCATTTTTGAAAAATATCAGAGTGTTTTTCATAATGATAATATCGGGGAAGAGTATCAAAGATATCCAATTGAGGTGGGACAACACTATATTTTAGAAAAAGCAGCATTTGGAGAAAATCAAGATGTAAGTTACTTAAACTCTGACACTATAACAGCAGAAGCTGTCGAACAGCAATTTAATTACTATGCTCTTAATATATTTATTCTAATTTTTCCGCAAAAATTTATTCTTATAGAAAAAGATTTGTTTCCTGCAATTGATAATCTTAACATCAACCCAAATGATTTTGTAATAATTTCGGTCGGATTGTATTTAGATTATTTTAAGTCTTTACATATTGATGGTTTAGATAAAAAAAGGAAAAAATGGTTTTATAATGAAATGGAAATTGTTGAGATAGATTATATGAATGATTTAGTTTCTCAATCATTATTTATACTTAAAAAAGAAGACTTACCCAATATGATTTTTAAGGAAATTAAGGATAAAAAGTACTTGAAAAAATTTAATTTAGAGAGAATTGATAAAACGTTTAATATATATGCAGGACTAAATGACTTAAATAAAGAAGAGAACAAAGAATTAAAAGAAGAAATAGAAAAAAACGCCACAGAAAAAGATTTATCTCAAAAGTTACTTGCTTGTATTGATATTAATGTGGAGATTCAATGTAAGAAAAACACAAGATGTGTGCAATTAAAAGCGTTTTCTCAATTTGATGATAGAGTGAAAACCAATAATTTAGACGAAGTTAGATCTTTATGGAGTGAAAATGAAGAATAAAATAACAACAAATGTCAAAACAAAATAACACCACCACTTCCCAATCCCTAATTAAAAAAGTCTGGACACTTGCTGATGTGATTGCGGCTGCCGGTGTGGGATTTACCGACTATATAATTCAGCTTACTTATCTGCTGTTTCTGAAAATGGACGAAGAAAAAGTGCAGTTAGGGCTTAAAAGTGCCATTCCACAAGGTTATGGTTGGAATGATTTGATAGCACTTGACGGACTTGACTTGCTTCGTCAGTATGAGGAGACATTGAAAGTACTTAGTAATCAGGATGATTTGATTGGTACGATTTTTACCAAAGCCACCAATAAAATAGAGCAACCCGTATTGCTTAAAAAAGTTATTTCACTTATTGAAAGTGAAAACTGGCTTTCGATGGATGGCGATTTGAAAGGTTCTATCTATGAAGCAATTTTAGAAAAAAACGGGCAAGATAAAAAGAGCGGAGCGGGACAGTACTTTACACCGCGAGCTTTGATTAACACGATGGTTGAGGTTACTAATCCGCTAATTACCGAAACCGTT
>MWCX01000081.1 GCA_002070265.1 Bacteroidetes bacterium ADurb.Bin174
AATAAGGGCTGTAGTAATCGGTTTTCTAACCGAAGTTTCGTAAATTTTCATCTTAAAATCTTATTATTGAATTACTTCCACTGCAAGGCCGTCAGCCAGTTTGGATTGACCCGAAATAACAACCTCAGCGCCATTTTCAATCCCTGAAATCAACTCGTACTCTTTGTCCATTCTCTTGCCAAGTTCCACCGGCTTATAATAAGCTTTGCCATCAACTATGGTGTAAACGTAGCGTGTTCCTGAACCAGCCTGTTTAATAATAGCCTGATCGGGTACCACAATTCTATCGACAATTCCAAAATTGATGTTCACGCGTGCAAACATGCCCGGGCGGACTTTTGCGTTTTTGTTATTCAATGTAACTTCTACACCGAAGGTACGTGTCCTTTCATCAATGGTTGGGTAAACTAGACTGATTTTTCCGTTGAAAACTTCGCCTTCATACACATCTAATTTGATGTCCACCGGCATACCGACCTTGACTTTGCTGAAAAACATTTCCGACACATTGATGCGCAAAATCACCGGGTTGATTTGCATAACCGTCAAGATGGGCATCTGACCGTTATACATATCGCCATTATCATAATTGCGGGAAGCCACAATACCGGTAATCGGACTTTTTAGCAAGGTGTTTTCTTGTAAGTTCTTCAAGTTGGTTTCTGCTACTGTCAGTTGTAATTTCGTATTATCCAATTCTTGCTGAGAAGCACCGCCAACTTCATACAATTCCGATACGCGTTTGTAGATGCGCTTGTAGTTAGCAATCTGGGTCTCTAAATTATTCAAATTCACAGCATCCATTTGTGCCAATCGCTGACCCTTGGTTACTTTATCGCCAACTTCTACAAAAATCTGACGGATACGTCCCGGAGTGGTCGGATTGATGTTATTTTTCACCACCGGCTCAACCGTTGCCGTAAACTCATAGTTCTGATCTACCTCACGCAAGTAAACCTTTAGTGTATTAACCTTGGGAAGTTGTTCAGCTACCTCAGCAGAAATCTCTTCTGATTGAGTACTTTCCTGATTATTGCTTCTACAAGCCACAAGCCCAGTTAGCAAGAAGATTACAAAAACTTTGTTTATGATTTTCATACGTTTATATATAATTTACTATTTATGTTTTGACTATTTAAAAGTTTCTTTTAGGGGTTTAAAACTTTTTTATTCCACTGCTTTCCCCAATAATTTTTCTAAATCCGCCTTTGCCGACATAAAGTCGAAGATGGATTGGTTGTATGACAAACCTGCTTGTATATAACCCAATTCGGCATTGGTTACATCCAAATAAGTTCCTGCGCCTACCTCATACATTTTTTGTGAGATGGTCAGGGCTTTTTCTGCCTGCGACATTGCTTTTTTCCCCGATTCCATCTTCTCCAAAGCCTTTATCATATTATCAGTCAAATTGATGGCTTGTAATTCCAACGAACGTTTTAAATTTTCCCGTTGATCATCCATTGCTTTTAACTGTACCTGTAATTGTTTGGCTTTATAGTGTTTACTTCCTCCCTGAAAGATGGGGATGGATAATGTTATCCCTGCAGTGGAAGTCGGAAACCAGTAAAAGTCCTTGAAAGCCACATCATCATTGGGCATTGTCATGTATTGATAATTGATGGTTGCGGCCAAGGTAGGCAGCCAGGTAGTTTTCTGTAATTCCAAAGTCTTTTGCAATTGTTTAACCCTCAAGTCAAACTGGTTTAAATCTGTGTTATTATCCAAAGAAACATCGGACAATTTTATCAAATCTCCAAAAATATCTTTCTCGTAATCCGACAAAGTCCCAACGGGCTGAATAGTCGCATGCATGTCAATGCCCATTAGCATTTTTAGCTGTGCATTAGTCAGATTGATGGCACTTTCTGCAGAAACTAAATTGGTCAAAGCATTACGCAATTGCACATCGGCGCGTATCCACTCGAATTCGGAAACCGCACCTTGTTCGTATTTGTTATAAATGATTTTGGCATTCTCGGCAGCGTTTTCATGCGCTCTTTCAAAAACACGATATGAATCTTGTGCCAGCAATACCCCATAAAAAGCTTTTGTCACTGAATTGACAAGAGAAATTTTGGATGAACGGGCAGATTCGATGGCGATGGAGGCATCCGTTTCATTCATTTTTATACTTGCCCACAGGGTAGGAGAGATGATGGGCATGGCAGCCTGAACTACACCAACAAAAGTATTGTCTTGCCCTACTTCGATACCTTCAGGATTTTCCGGCATACCCTTAATGTTGAAGAATAACTTTTGCTTTTTTAAAGTGCGTGAATAACTTGCAGAAGCATTGATGGTTGGAAACAAACCCGAGAGTTTTTCTTTGTTGGCATAGTCTACCTTATAAATCTCACTTTGAGCGATACGAATGGTAGGACTTTCATCTAACGCAATTTCAATACATTGTTGTAAGCTCAGGTTCAATGTGTCTGCCTGGATTGTTGTGCCCGCTTGAGCGGCGTTGAAACCAAGTACATTCCCCGTCAGCAAAGCCATAGCTAAAACACCAATCTTTTTTATACCTGTCATATATTGTTTATAAAATTATTTTTTATCGGTCAAATTTTCTTCTATATACTTCATTCCTTTTTCATTGGCAACTAAACGAATGATCATTTCAACAAAGAAATTCGTGATGCGTTTTAAGCTAAATTTCAATTGCGATTGCATCATCATTTCGAAAGTATTTTTAATCTGTACGGTGTGAAAAAACGACAACAATTCAATGTCTAAATTTTCCCGGTAATATCCTTCAGCAATACCTTGTTTGATGTTGTTTTCAAAAATATTGCGGATATTATCTTGTTTGATTTGATTATGCTTTTGAAACAAGGCAGGATAAAATTTTTCCACATCGTGCCAAAAAAGCATGGGAGTACATTCAGTAGATTTTTTTAATTCTTTTATCATGTACACGAAGATTTCAATAGCGTTTTTATCCTTGATATTCCTCTGTAATTTAGCTTGATGCAATGCCCGTTCATGTTCGATTACGGCATTTACCAAATCTTCTTTTTTGTTGAAGTACTGATAAAAGGTCTTTTTGGATATCCTCAGTTCCGCACATACATCATCAATGGACACATTACGGATGCCCATTTGCTGAAATTGGTTGTTTGCCGTTTGAATAATATTTTCTTTCATAATTTCCATATCGGCTGCAAATGTAGTATATAGTTTTAAAACTATAATATTAAAAAACATTAAAACCAATATTTATGCTGATAATCAGATGGTTGTGCTTTTGAATTAGGAAACTTTAATAATTAAATAGTTTCTTTGTTTCTGGAAATTGCACAAACAAATCTACCAAACAGTTTGATTTTCTGACATTAAATACACGGAGTTAGTTTCTCGCTGATTTTCGCAGATTGCGGGATTGCGTAACAAAACTTATCCAGGGACTTGACTTTAAGTCAGCTTCTGGGTTATGTTATGTGCTTTTAAAGGTGCGACCGACGACCTCGTCCGGTGAGCCGAAAAATAAGTGAGGACAGCGTTAAGAATCGTCCTTGTTTGAGCAACGAAGTTGCGAGTTTGGACGATTTAGCTGTTCGAGCGCTAATTTTTCGAGCGAAGCGGGCGCAGTCTTGATTTTTTTTTGCTTCGTTTTTTTGTATCAAGACAAAAAAATGAAGAGGAGTGTGGCGAGACCGCCTTAATGAAGTTAATACAAAAATTCCACTGCACTATCAAACACCCTTTGGAAAGACAGATCAACTGCATGTGAGTCAGCACCCTTATTTACAGGAAAGGGATTCTCATGGGTGTAATGATATGGAAAGTCAAGCAGCTCAACAGTTTGCGAACTGCATTTTTCGCCTAAAGCTTGAATAACACCTTTGTAGGGTATAACTACATCCGCTGCAAGCGAAATTCCCTTGATGCGTGAACTTAGTTTCTCAAACTTGGAAATGCGTGTGTCTTTGTCATTATCCGGTGTCAACAAGCTGTAAAAAACCTGACGAGCCGGATCTCCTTCAACAGGTGTGTATGTTTCAGCCCAGCTACCTGTTTGATAGAACGTAAACAAAGTCTCAAAACTGAGCTTATCCATGATGCTGCGTGATGTTCCCTGCATGGCATTGAAGATGCTCCCTCCGCAAAACATAAACAGTCGTGAATTGCTGAAATACTGCTTGGGATTGGTTAGAAATAATGTTTGTGCCAAAAGAGCGCCGATTGAATAGGCAAATACATCAATTTGGGTGTTCTTGTAGAACAAGGGATGTTTGCCTGTTTTAATTTCTTGCAGTAATCTGACGATGTCATCATAGCTCTGTCGTCCTGATTTGTAAAACAGTTCGGGATACCTCGACAATCTTTCGCTCAGGACTACATTGGCAAAGCTCAATGACCTGTCGTTTCCGGTATTTGCACGACGGATATTCAGTATATTTTCAAGTAAACGTGGGTTTGTCCAGGAAACCGGCGACCTGTTCATATGGTGGGCAATGGGGAAAAGAATAATTGCTTTGCCGGAGTATTGGCATAGGTACTCTGCCCAACTTAAATATTTATTCCAATTTCGTTCGTTTAATCCATGCAACATCAAGATTGCCTGATTGGTCTTTTTCGTCCGGGCAGGTAAAAATACAGGATATTGAAAGCTCTTATTCTCTTTGATTTTGTTGAGAAAAAACCATTGCTTGGACTTTTTCGACTTTTCAACAAGAGAATCAAAACAAGCATGGCTTTTAAATTTCAAATGTTGGATGCTAACACCTGAATCTGTCAGTTTAACTTGCTTGCCAAATCTGTACTGTGATAACAATTCTTGAAAACGAGATGTATATGCCATGCCATTTTTTTTGCAAAAGAACCACATGTGTAAAAAATCATCAAAAAAATGATGAGAAGAATGAAGCAATGGGATAGAAAAGACAAGTCAGGGATAAAATGAAATATACAGGGATGAAAATTAAAAAGCTTAGGGATGGAAAGTTGTAAGCTTGCACATAATAAATTATCTTTGTGTTTGCAAAAAAATAAATTTAAATGGACAAAAAAGTTCCTTTTTATTTGCTTGAGAAGAAAAACACCGTGCGTATGATTTTATTCACGGCAATTTTTGCATTGCTGTTTATCAATCTGTTCCAGCCATTTGGGTCGCGCAACTGGTATCCCAATATTTCCGATTTTAAATATTTTTTCTTTTCCAGTCTGATCATTCTGACCGGTATGTTGGTGGTTGTTGTTAGCCGGCTTTTTATGGGACTATATATTCGTCGGCATGAATTAAATTATTTACAATACGCTATTTTGATATTGAGTGAAATATTGGCTATGTCGCTTTTCTTTTCGCTGTTTTCTCGCTACCTGCCTTCCGGCGGAAAAGAAAGAGATTTCATGCAATTGTTTCAGAATTCTTTCGTCAATACCAGCTTGGTGTTGCTGTTGCCCTATTCCATTTCCATCTTGTTTTTCTCATGGAAGGAAAAAAATCGTTTGTTGAAAGTTCAACAAGAAGATGATGGTACCACTTCTACACACAAAAAAAGTTTAATTGGATTTCAGGATGAAAAAGGAGAGTTAAAAATCTCCATCATACTCGAAAATCTTGTGCTGATAGAATCGGCAGATAATTATGCCACCATTTATTACATCAATAAAGATAAACTAAGCACTTTCTTAATCAGAAATTCTTTAAAATGGATAGAAGAAAACTTAACTAAAGACACATCCTTGGTTCGCTGTCATCGTTCTTATATTATTAATCTTGATAAAGTTAGTGTATTCAAGAAAACCAAGAATGGTATTTTTATGGAATTGGAAACACCTAATACACCTGATATCCCCGTCTCCAAGACCTATTATAACAAAGTGATGGAGAAGTTTTCACAGTATTCGATATAGTTGATAATTGGGTAGTGTCTCATATTGCCCGGTTTGCGGTCCGTGTTCCGGGTTTCGGGGTGCGAGTTCTGGGGTCTGGGGTCGCGAGGAAAAATTGGTTTCTCGCAGATTTACGCGGATTGTTTTTATACGAGTTTAATAGCCGAAAGCTCTTTGCCTACATTATTAAGTGTTGTTTCTATTTTTCTCATCTGATTTTCGCTGATATATTGACCCATACGATATTGACGCATTAAAGATGCGTTTATTCCGGCTACTTGTGCAAATTTAGAAACATTGATAAAAGAATAGTAATCAAACAAAGATGCTATATCGTATTTATATACGAACTGGATGTTTTTCAACTCTGTGGGCAACTCATCGCCGGCTTCACGGTATGCATTGATTATTTCTTGCACGGAGTTTTCAAAGTCTGCTTTTGCTTCGGCTACGGTGGCACCCTCACCGATAATGGTAGTTTCTATATCCGGTGTAAATATACCGAATGTGCCGTCTTTTCCTTTTTCTATTAGTGCAGTTGTTCTCATATTGATTATTGTTTTTAAAATAGATATGGATTAAAACCCTATCTGCTTTTTTAGTTTGTTAAGTGTACCGGTTTTTATTTCTTCGGAACCGTGCCGCCCGATTTGGATAGGGTAATCTTTTTCGGGATGTCGGTAGATATCGTGCCTGCTACCGTTTCGGTAAAGATACCAGCCGTTCTTTTCGGCTATCCTTCTTAATTCATTCCATTTCATTTCATAGCCTTTAGATTACGGCACAAATATATAACGTTTTTGTTATATATGCAAATATACAAGCAACTATTTTGATTAAAAAGCCTATTTTTGTATCAAGACAAAAAAATGAAGATGGATCACGCAGTCACAACCAAAAGAATACAAATTGTTAATTCCGCTTCTAAATCATGTCCAAATAATTATTAAAATATTTGCCCAAACAAAAATAAAGCATTACGTTTATACCAGTTTTTAAATATAAATATTACTAATCATTCTAATGTTTTTTAAGATGACTAAAACAATAACATTTAACGAACTGCGCAAAATAAAGGATTCGCTCCCAAGCGGGAGTATGGCCAAGATCGCTGAAGAACTTGGCCTGGAAAAAGAATCGGTAAAAAATTATTTTGGTGGTAACAATTATGATGATGGAGTGAGTATAGGTATGCACATTGAACCGGGACCCGATGGCGGGTTAGTATTGTTGGATGACACCAAAATTTTGGATATAGCGCTGAGAATGTTAGAAGAACAAGACTCTTAAATTTAGTATTCAAATGAGGAAGTAAAAAGATTTTAAAAAGCAGTGAAAATGTTATCACTGCTTTTTTGTTGTTTCCGTGCTTCCCTTTGGATTGTAGTACTTTAATCATTGTTGATTCTGAAATGCAACTTCCCGAATTGTTTGTTGAACGTATGAAAGCGATGCTTGGAGCTGATTATGTCGACTTTGAACAAGCTCTGCAATCGCCGTCTCCGGTGAGTGTGCGTGTCAATAATAAACTTGAAAACTACGTACCGTCTGAGCATCGGGTACCTTGGTGTGATACCGGATATTATTTGGAGGAACGACCGTTTTTTACGGCTGATCCATTGTTGCATGCAGGTGTGTATTACGTGCAGGAAGCCAGTTCCATGTTTTTAAAATATGTTGCAAAAGCTTTTTTGTCACAGGCGGAAAATGTATTGGATTTATGTGCTGCACCCGGTGGTAAATCAACTTTATTATTGGAGTCTTTACCTGATCATGCTTTGTTGGTCAGCAATGAAATTATTCGTTCCAGGGCTCAGATATTGGCTGAAAATATCACGAAGTGGGGTAGTCCCAATGTGGTAGTTACGAATAATGCCCCAAAAGATTTTCAGCAATTTCCTCAATTTTTTGATGCTGTCCTGGTAGATGCTCCTTGTTCGGGTGAAGGTATGTTCAGAAAAGATGCAGGGGCTATCGAGGAGTGGAGCATGCAAAATGTACAAAACTGTGCAATTCGTCAAAAATCTATCTTGCAGGATGTGTGGGACAGTCTGAAAGACAACGGTTTGTTGATTTACAGTACCTGTACTTACAATAGGGAAGAGAATGAAAAACAAATTGCATGGATGTGTGGCGAGTTAGGGGCTGAACATCTAAAAATTGATATCAGTGATTTTGATGGTATTGTTGAATCCGATTTAGGCTATAGATTTTATCCGCACAAAGTACGAGGAGAGGGCTTATTTATGGCTGTGCTGAGAAAAAACGGTTCAGGCAAACATACGTTAAGTCCACGTTTAAGCAAGATGCTGAAAGACAGCAAAACAATAGACCGTTCTAAACAGTATGATAATCAAATACTCCATCCTGAGAAGTTTGAGATTATCGAATTGCGAAATCAAATTCGCGCTATTCCTAAATCTCACCTGGATGTTTGTTTGAACTTCCAACATCGTCTCAACTGTCTTTTAAACGGTGTCCTAATTGCCGACATAAAGGGTAAAGACCATATTCCTGCTCATCAATTTGCATTGTCTAAAATTATCAATATTCACCAATTTTCGACTTTTGATGTGGATTACGATACTGCCATTTCATATTTGAAAAAAGATAATATTCTGCTACCGAACACCATACAACGTTCTTATGTGTTGATAAGGTACAAACAACAAGTATCAGGTTGGGTTAAACATCTTGGTAACAGAACCAACAATATGTACCCTCAACATTGGCGGATCAAGATGCAGTTATAACTCTTTGATTTTATGTTTAAGTATTTATTAAGCATGTTGGTATAGATGAAATTGTTTTGTTATTTTTGCACTATCGGTATTCCCTTTTTTTGATTTAATTTTCAAAATGGATCACATACAAAGCTTTTTACGAAGTATCGTATTCTTATTATTCGGCATCTTTTTGACCGCATGCTCGGGGATGTTATTTACAAGCATTGATGTGTTGCGTCCTGCAAAGGTGAATTTTCCGGAGGATGTTAACCACTTGTTGATTGTCAACAACTCGTTTCCTCAGCCTCATACTTATGGACATATCACCGAAATGTTTGATGAAAGCCGTGAAACCATTTCGATTGAAACCGACAGCCTGGCGTTGTTTGCTTTAGCTTCTCTTTCTGAAGCAATGGCTGAGAAAGAGTTTTTTGCTTCCATTCATTTGATGCATGAATCCATAAAAAAAGATAGTAGTTTTTCAGATGTGACCTATCCTGACAGAGATTATCTCATTGATCTGTGTCGAAAGGAAGGAGCTGAAGGCATTATCTCTTTGAATCGTATCATTGTCAATGATAAGTTTGGAGAGTTGTATGATATGGAGGAAGCCACTTATATTGCTTATTTAGAGGCTATTTATGACTACAACTGGAGTGTACATTTCCCCGATAGAAATCAGATATATTCTTTTGCTGCAAAGGATACTGTATATTGGGAATCTGAGTCGTATCACAGAAAAAGAGCTATCGACGGTTTACCCGACAGAAGGGATGCTTTGATAGATGGCGCTTTGATTAGCGGCAGGAGATCTGTTAGTAAATTTATCCCCTATTGGGAACAGTCCGATCGCTATTTTTTTGAATTTCAGGATAAAAAACTCAAGCAAGGTCTTGATTCGGTATATCTTAAGAATTGGGATGCTGCCATTAATATATGGACTGATTTGTTAGAAAAAACTTCTCAGAAATCGAAAAAAATAAAAACTGCCCACAATCTGTCAGTGCTTTACGAAATCAAAGGCGATATACAGCAGGCTTACGATTATTCAAACCAAGCCATAGATTTCTATATGGATATCATGTTGTTTGATTATCAGTCGATCTTGTTTATTGTGGAGCAGAATGAATCTTTGAGGAAAAGACTTGCTGAAATGAGTCTTTTAAACAAACAATTAGGTAATTAACATGATAAATCTTAAAATATATGCAAAATTTAACATTAAGTCAGGCTGATTTACTTCAGTTGAAAGAAAAGGGCATTTCTGAATTGAAGTTGAAAGAACAACTGAATGCATTTGCCAAAGGATTCCCGTTCCTGTCTGTTGTCAGTTCAGCTTCCGTTGATAAGGGCATCTTGCATTTATCTCACGAAGATATTTCGGAATGTCTCCATGTTTGGGATCTTTATCTTGAAAAAAATCATACCATCATAAAATTTGTACCTGCCTCGGGAGCGGCGAGTCGTATGTTTAAGGATTTGTATGAATTTTTAGATGGAAAATCCGAGCTTCCACAGAAAGAATCAGTAATTGAGTTTTTTGAGCAAATCGACAAGTTTGCATTTTATGATTTGTTAGACGGCACTTGTGAAGCCAATGAAGGAGCTGATATTGCAAGTCTGATTGCAGCCGGAAAGTACAAGTCTGTTGTAGATAATTTGCTGAACGCTAAAGGCTTAAATTATGGTTCCTTGCCTAAAGGTCTGTTGCTGTTTCACAAATATGAGCAGGAAAATCGCACTCCTTTTATGGAACACCTGGCAGAAGGTTCTTTTTATGCACGAAACAAACAGGGTGCAGTCCATATACATTTTACGGTGTCGGGCAATCATCAGCCTTTGTTTGAAAAACATTTCAAAGAAGTAGTTGATGATTTTTCCACTGCCTTTCATGCCGATTATCTGATAAGTTTCTCCGAACAAAAACCATCTACAGACACTATTGCTGCGGATGAAAACAATCAGCCATTCAGAGAAAAGGGTAAATTGCTCTTTCGACCGGGAGGTCATGGTGCATTGATTGAGAACCTGAATGATTTGGATGTAGATGTGATATTTATTAAGAATATTGATAATGTGGTTCCGGATGCATTGAAAAATCCGACTATTATTTATAAGAAGATGATAGCCGGATTGTTGGTGAAAATTCAGAAACAAACTTTTGAATATCTTCGGATGATGGATAAAGGACAGCTTCCTGAACACCAATTGCAAGAAATATCAAGCTTTTGTGAAAAGACTTTAAATAACTTACATCCGAACATTTCCGGTTTATCAGGTAGAGCCTTGCAGGATTATTTGAAGTGTAAACTAAACCGCCCCATCAGGGTTTGCGGCATGGTGCTCAATACGGGAGAGCCGGGTGGCGGACCATTTTTTACAAAAAACCAGGACGGGACTATTTCAGCGCAGATACTTGAAAGTTCACAAATCGACACAAGCAATCCGAAAGAAAGAAGTAAAATGGCGCAATCCACTCATTTTAATCCGGTTGATTTGGTTTGTGGTGTGAGAAATTATAAAGGAGAGAAATTTAATTTAACCCAATATGTTGATAAGGATACCGGCTTTATCTCTTTGAAATCTAAAAGTGGAAAAACTCTGAAAGCCTTAGAGTTACCGGGATTGTGGAATGGTGCCATGTCGGATTGGAATACCATCTTCGTTGAGGTACCAATAACTACCTTTAATCCGGTAAAAACGGTGAATGATTTGTTACGTATTGTGCATCAATGAGGAAAGCAAAGAATAAAGAGTAAAGAGTAAAGACGAAGAACTAAAAACGAAGAACATTTAGCAACCGATCAATATCCGGTATCAACGCCAAAAACAACAATTATCTTCATCCTTTGTTTATTCGGAGAAAACTACTAAATTTGCAGTCTCAAAAAAACGGGATGTAGCGCAGTCCGGTAGCGCACACGTCTGGGGGGCGTGTGGTCGCAGGTTCAAATCCTGTCATCCCGACAAAAGTTAAAGGCGAGTTGATGCTATTGTTGCATTACTCGCCTTTTTCAGTATAAACGAAAGGAATATTCGTTAAATTCAAATTTAATGAATATCCCTATTTGGGGAACTGGAGCTTGATTTTTAACCAGTTTCTGACTATTTCTGAGGACAGAATACAAACATAAAAAACACATAGTTTTTCATTTACAGAAAATATTGAATACCCTTGAGAAAAGCATAACTTGCCGAGATTGATTGAAAGAGAAAACTCTATAGTCTCTATCCGTCTTTAAATTGTTTCAAAAAAATCCTTTCTCGTAAACACTTCTTTTTTTGTTCAATTAGAACGTTTTTTATACCTTCGTCGACTAAAGATACACCGGATTCTGTAAAGTAGATTGTTCAGAGGGTGTTTGTTCTGTTTTGGGAAATCTATCACTCATCTATTCTATTGATAGCAATGAATTTTTGGATTTAAGATAAATGAAAGATAAATTATAAAAGTACTTAAAAGATGAAGTTTATTAACCTTATTTATGCTTTGGTGTTTTTCACTATAGCAATTTTTGCATTGAAATATTTTTCTGTATCTGACGAAAGCATTATTATAGCATTAATAGGAGCGTTGGCTACGTTTGTTGTGGTGGGTAATTACGTGCAGGTTAAGGATATGGAGAGAAAATTTAATGAGAGGGTAGAAGAACAAAGAAAATCAATAGATAAAATTAATTCAGAATTGAATGAGTTAAGTAAATTAAAATTCAACTCAAACGAAATACGTAGGGAAATATTAATGGCTCAAATCCGTCCTTATTATGTAAAGTTTAATGCCTATCTCAAATTTATTAATTTCATGGACGGGTTGATGGAGTGGAATAATAAAGAGGTTATTAAAAAATTTGATAGTGCATTTCTTGGACATAACGATAAAAACATGGATGAACTGATAAAGACTTACCCATATCTTAAAGTTTATAAGTTCTTTAAAGAGCTTATAACGTGGTACGAACACGGTGAAAGAAATGATTTTGTAAACATTTTACCATCTAAATATGCCAGTGAATGTGAAGATTATTCGCTTGGAATATTTAACTCATATCATAACGGAGTAATTGATAAAATACAAAAAAGTTCATTTAATAATATTAATAAATATATAGAAAAGGAAATACAAAAAGAGCTTAGGATGATAGATGATACATATAATATTAAAGAGATAGATTTTTCTTTAATTGCCGATGTATCATTGTTTGTTTCAGAAAATGTATTGAATCATATTGTTGATTTAACACGTCAATATGAAGCTATTAGAGATTATTAAATTACACAAGTGTCCCATTAAAGTTAGATTAAAATAAACCACTCTTCCATATTGCTTTCAGCATTCCTAATTAGCACTTTTTGAGGCTTCGGCGGTGTTACCGTAAACTCCGATATTTATTCTGCTCCCATTTGGAGATGGTTCCTTTGCGTAATCATCCTTTGGATTACCTGCATCAATACATGGACTTGTTATCTCATCGGTAATCCAAGCTGTTCCGTTCCACCTTCCATATTGTGATTTGAGATGAAAATCATGATTTGTCCGATCTGCAAATTGAGGATCTGCTTTTATATTACTTTCAGGTAACTCAATATTGTATGTGTCTCCCTCCGTGTTATTGAAAAAACAATTATAAGAAATTATAAAAGAGTGTGTTTCAGACAAATTATTCCTTATTCCATGATAACGGCTGTTGGAAATAATATTATTTTCTACCGTCAATACAAAAGCTAAAGTCCCGGGAGGAGGGTACGAATACACATTGGCTTGTATGATCCCGGAATGTCCCGCTCCGTCAATCACATTATTTTTTATAGTAGCATTAAATCCGTCGGAGATGATGCCGTGTTGCCCTGTATTGTATATTTTATTGTGATGAACATTTACTTCAGCCACTGAAGATTTATAATCTCCGGCTCCGAAAATCCATATTCCATATGTTCTCGGTTTGTAAATTTCATTGTTGTAAATATTGATTTGATCCATTGAAACATTACCCCACTTCTGGATTTGAATACCTGCACCACCTTCGCTATTTGAAGTGATATAGTTGTCGTATATTTCAACAATATTTGTATTATACATTCGTATTCCGCAATTTAACCTGTTTGTGATTTGATTATTATAAACTTGCACATTTTTCCCTCTATTCACACAAACGGCATCATGTTGTATCCTATTTATCGTATTGTCATAGATTTGGATATTTTCATTGGTAGCGGAGTTGTTATGCCCGATCAAAATTCCATCGCCGTAATTTCCACTTAAATGCATATTATGAATAGAGATATTACTTCCGTTTAAAATAATGCATAAATAATATCGGTCTATCTTTGGCGGCTTAACAACTCCCGGTTCATTCCCGTATAACTGAAATCCTGAAATTTCAATATTCTGATTGGTATTCGACATGTTTCCGATTAATGGGATATATTCCGCCCAATTGGCACCGTCATGAGGTTGAATTTTCACATCGGCGTCTCCTTTTAGATGGGTATTATCACCAATTTTTACGGTACCGCCTGTAAGAAATGTGAACGGACCTTTTAGATAAACGGTTCCTCCGCTTAATTGAGCAATTTCCGTTAATGCTTTGTTTAAAATGGTATCACTGCGGGTATTGCCGGCAATGCAGGAATAACTGTTCTTCAGCGCTCCTTGTTTGTCATAAACAAGCACATTACCGGCTTCTGTGGATCCGGGATCTTCCATCCATCCGGAACTAAGTGTAACGGTATATAGTTGACCGGCCGTATAAATCTCACCGTTTGTAGAACGAACTTCATTTTTGTAAGTTTTATCGCCCACCAGTGTTACAGTAAACGTGTCACCTGATTTTACATTTGGCACTTCTTCCGGCAGAAAACTCATATAGGCCGTGAGATTGTTTTCCGATGCGCTGAATGTAATCGCATCGGACGCAAAATTCATGGATACGATTTTTGTACCGGTGTCTGTTTCCACCTCCCATTCCAATTTTTTCAATGTTCCCACTTGAGCAGGGATATTAGTCAGGTCGAACTTCACGATGGAACTCATCATTGTTAACCGAATGGCAACTGTCAAATCGGATATTTCGGTATTTTCCAATACAATATACTTTTTCAGATGTGCGGTACTTCCGTTAGCTTCCTGTTTTTGCTCATTCATAAAAGAATAGGTGACGCTACCGGATTCCTCATCAATGGTTATAGTAGCCGGATAATAAATTTTATACTTAACCGCTTCGTTTATGGCTTTTCCGGTAAAAGGTCCAGATGCTTTATTCGGTGTTCCCGTATAGGTGAATGTTGATTTTCCTTTATAATCACCTGCATCATCCAACCCTACTACCAGTAGTTGATCGCCTTCTTCCCACGTGAGTTCGAAGAAGGTATTTTCGGCTACGCGGAGTTCGGTATTGTCAGGCATGTCAACCTGAATGGTGATCTCTTTTTCTGTTGGCTCTTCCACTATAGGGATATTATCTTTGGTACAACCGATGACCAGTACCAGCAACATAGTTATCACATGCATAATTATCTTAAATTGTTTTTTCATCTGTTTATTTTTTATATTTAGTGTTGTCAGATGGAACCTTTGACGATTAAAATAATCATTAATTTGTGTGTTTAATGATTATTTTAATCGTGTCGGTTTCATACGATTTTCTGTTTTTTAGATAGAATAGGATATATAACAATTAATACAAAGCGTCACTGCCGTTGCCTACTCCAGGAAGTTCCGTGCTCCCAATGTGTTGCAAGATTTCTTCCCAGTCCTGTGCCGATGGACAGCAACTGAAACGAATCCCTTTTAACCACTTGCTCTGTATGTGATATCTAAGCGGTTTGTCTTTTTCGTATCGCAAAACGACGCGATGCTCGTTAGCTTGCTCATCCAGTTTCACAAACCGATTTGAGGGGAATATCACACCCAGACCTATCCATCCGATTTCGGGATTTTGGATACCCCAGCTCCCCATGATTCCTTTCTGTTTATCTATTATGAAAGTTTCTTCCGGTAAACGGGTCAAGCCTATGCCGATTTCTATTTTATCACCTTTAGAAATACCTTCAACCTCGACTTCAATCGATGAACCTTCCCTGTCAGCAACTACAGTAGGCCGAATTTTCACTTTATAGGGTTTATTCGGCACAATATGTTCAGCTACAAGCTCAAGCGTTATTTTTTCGTTGGTTTCTTCAACCAAATGTCCTGTGAAAGAAGGAGTACTTTTTTTAGGTTGAACACGCACGGGGTAAGCTATACCATTAACGTATAGAATTAATCCTCCGCAACCGCTGCTGTTCCCGATTTCGAGGATGTCCATTCCCCATTCGTTCCTGTCGTAATGATAATTTTCTTTCGTAATTTCAGCGAAGCGGGGAAAAATAAGCTGCTTTGCTCTCTTGCCAAACAGATCAAAAACACCGTTGTAAAATCGGAAAGCTGCATATTCCGACTCCCAACGCCAGTTTGATAAGGGACTTTCTGTCCATGCCACGCGTTGCTGAGGCGATTGGTTTTTCCGCTGGCTGTTCCATTCACGATAATCTTGTTTGGGTATTTTTACTCCAAATTCTTTACACAGCATTTTGATCATCGTATCAATGTTATTCTTGCTTCGGGCAGTGTAAAAAGCTTCCCAAAAAGTCAGGGAACCTGCATTCAGTTCCTTCAGTTTAATGATTTGACGATCGCAAGTGAGATTCAGATAGAATAAGATGGATTCATCACTGACGGCAAGTTTGCCGGAAACCTCGTCGGTAAAGAATTCGTTTTTCATATTTTGTTGTATCAATCTCCACACGGGATCTTCTTCTACATCTTTATGAATTGATTTCAGTACAGTTATCAATGTTTTGTTCAACAGATATTTCTGCGCCGGCATGTATGCGAGCACCGGTTCATATACTGAGTTTAGTCCTTCGAAAGTCCATGGTACCGATTTCACATCAGAGATATCAATATTCCATGAATCGTTGATGATGCCGTCGTTGCCTAAATCCAAGGTAATTTTGTCTAAGATACCGTCTTTATCGGTATCTATCCAGCTATAATACATATCGGACTTGTTGTCCCCATCGTAATCTACATTCATCCATGCCTTATCGGAATATTTGATATGTACCCGATAATCGGATGGATTGAAGTAAAACTCATTGGGTTTCGAAGGTTCGAGTACCAACTCATAACGTTTATTGTAAGGTCCGCAATTGGGTCCTCCCACCCGTGGCATGTAAAACATGGAATCCGGCGATGCAGCAGCTATTACACCTTCCCAGCGGTCGATGGTGTCATTCGGTTTGTTCCATGCCCTGTTCAGGTCTATTTCATCCCATGCAAGCAAAATACGTCCCCACGTAATTTGTCTCAGGTAGTCGGTAGCTGTTGATCTATTCAGCACCAAACCGGTCGGAACTCCTCGTATGGTAAATGTTTCACTTTCATTTTCCGTTATTTTAAAAGCAGCATTGGTTTTGGAGGGATTCCATCCGGGGGCTAAAGCCGTTATTCCCACATCAAAATTTCGGGGCTGCTCCAATGTACCATCATTATCGGCATCAAAACTCCAGCGGACACTCCAAATATTGTCATCATGTCCTGCCAATCGTATAACTTCCTCTGTAACCCCATCATTATTCCTGTCATAGAAGAGAAACGGATTTTCAGAGAATGGTATCCACTCGTTCTTTTCCGGCGAATAATAAAAACTACAGAAGGATTCATCACCGCCAAAATGCGTTTTATATTGACATAAGTTTTGATCGTACACATAGTCTACGTCATACCACAGCAAATTATCATCGCCATCGTCGCTGCTCCACCATACCCGCAATCCATATTGTGTACTAAAGAAAAACATGCTCATCCGGTCTACGTCGCCGTCGTTATCAAGATCTTCATAATCTATCACAGCATCAACAGTTCCGTCGGCATTCCAGTCTGCAATCCAGAGGTCGCCGCATTTGTCCGGCTCCTTTCCAAATTCTAAATTTCCGTTCTCGTCGATTACTTTAACCAATATCGGAAGATTATTTTTTCTATGACGCCGATCATTGTCGATAAACCATACTTCTTCCGGTTTTCCGTCATTGTCTTTGTCAACATAATGGCGTTTACCGGGCTTATCGGACATTACTTTTTGTACCATAACAGGGTCCAAAATTACCACATCCCCAAAAAATTGTTGAAAAGCCTCTTGTTTTGGATTTTTTAATTCTGATAACACATTGGTTTCGGTACCCTGTGTTAGTAATCTGTTTTCAAAAAGATTTTCTCCTGAGACTTTATTTGCTACGAAGAATAAAAAAAGGAAAATAATGGGAAAAGATATTTTCCTATACAAATACCTTTTCCTATTTGTTACTTTCGAATTTGAGAAAAACATTTTTTCAACTTTTATTGGCATTTAATATAATAGAGAATTCTATGGTTCTTTTATAGTCAAAAAATATAAAAAATTAACATTTTTAAGTTTGAGAATTAGGGTTGTTGGTATGTTTTCCAAACTAGAATCAGATATATTACGATTCTTTTTGTGTATATTCAGGGATCGAGGATAAAACAGGACGTAAACAAAAGAGCCGTCTCGTTTTGAGACAGCCCTTATGTATTATTTATGTATTATAAGATTGTTGATTAAATAATCTTCTTCATATTCGTCATAGCAGCCCTCAGTTCAGCACCGCAACTTTCAATGGAATGGCTGCGGATGGCGGCATTTACTTCTACCAACTCAAAGTTATCCACTTGATTGGTTTTGCCTTCATTAAAGTTCTTACCAATTACATTGGTGTCAATTTTTTTCATGAAGTCAGCCAACAGCGGTCTGCAAGCATGATCGAACAAATAACAACCGTACTCAGCCGTGTCTGAAATGGTGCGATTCATTTCATACAGCTTTTTGCGTGCAATGGTATTGGCAATCAGAGGTGTTTCATGCAATGACTCATAGTATGCAGACTCCGGCTTGATACCTGCCGACACCATCACTTCATAGGCCAATTCAACGCCGGCTTTAACAAATGCTACCATCAACACGGCATTATTAAAGTATTCCTGCTCTGCAATTTCCATATCACCGGCAGGAGTGTTTTCAAAAGCAGTCTTAGCCGTAGCAGCACGCCAGGTCAATAGATCTTTGTCGTCATTTGCCCAATCTTCCATCATTACTCGTGAAAATTCTCCGGAAAGGATATTATCCATATGCTTTTTGAATAGCGGTGTCATAATGGTTTTCAGTTCATCAGCCAATTGGAAAGCCTTGATCTTAGCCGGATTAGAGAGCCTGTCCATCATATTGGTGATACCACCAATCTTCAGGGCTTCCGTAATTACTTCCCAGCCATATTGTACTAATTTGGCTGCATAAGCTTTGTTGATGCCCTTTTCAATCATTTTATCAAAGCACAGGAGAGATCCGGTTTGAAGCACTCCACAAAGTATGGTTTGTTCGCCCATTAGGTCGGATTTTACCTCTGCCACAAAAGATGAGTGTAGCACACCGGCTTTATGTCCGCCTGTAGCCACGCAATAAGCTTTTGCTATGTCCATACCCTCACCTTTAGGGTCATTGTTTCTATGCACTGCTATCAATGTAGGAACACCGAATCCACGAAGGTATTCAGCTCTTACCTCAGATCCCGGAGATTTAGGAGCCACCATAATCACTGTGATATCATCACGTATTTGCTTGCCTTCTTCCACAATGTTAAATCCGTGAGAATAGGCTAAACAAGCACCTTTTTTCATCAAGGGCATAATCTGATCAACTACGGGACTGTGTTGCTTATCAGGGGTTAAATTCAAAATCAAATCTCCTTTCGGAACAAGATTTTCTATGGTGTCAACTTCAAAATTGTTGTTGACAGCATTTTGGTAAGATGCGCGCTTATTGTCTATGGCACTTTGACGTAAGGCATAAGCGACTTTCAGACCGCTGTCTCGCATATTCAAACCTTGATTCAGTCCTTGTGCACCACATCCGAGTATAACTATTTGTTTACCGATTAACTTTTTAACGCCGTCAGCGAATTCGCTGCTGTCCATAAAATCACATTTCCCAAGTTCCTGAACTTTCAAACGGTGGGGCAGTGAATTAAAATAATTTGCCATTTTATACTTAAAATTAATATGTTAATAAATATAATAAGATCATTACTTATCAATTGGATTTTCATCTATTTGTCTCATGGCATCCAGCATATCGGAAAGCCTTTCTACTTTGGCTTTGGTAATGGCTATTCGTCCCGAACGAACAAATTGCAGGACACCGATGGTATTGCTCAACTCCTCGAATAATTGCTGGGTCTCGGCATAATGACCGGATTTTAAAAATACCACATAAGTCTCATTCATATCCAATATCTTGATATTATACTGGCGAATAAGAGATTCTATTGAACCCATTGCCATCAGCTTTTCAGTGGCAATCTTATACAATGCAATTTCCTGATGAATCAAATCTTCATCCGTATTATAATAAGATTTTAGAATATCCACGCGCTTGTCGATTTGCTTCACAATTTTTTCTATCAAACTTTTAGTAGTAAATGCTGTGATGGTAAATTTGTGAATGCCTTTGATAGCTGACGGAGAAACCGATAGCGTCTCTATATTAACAGCCCTGCGGGTGAAAATAATGGTGATTTGATTCAATATACCAACCGTATTTTCCGAGAAGACAGTGATTGTATATAATTTAGTTTTTTCCATTTTATTTGATTTTAATGCGATGATACATAATGATTTTTAAAAGATCGGGTTATTCGTTACCTAACAATACATCTGTCACAGAAGCACCGGCCGGTATCATCGGATAAACCATTCCTTTTTTCTGTACATTGACTACCAACAAATAGGGTTTGTCATCCTTCAACATATCCCGGATGGCAGCATCCAGATTTTTCCGTTTAGTGACTAAAGTTCCATCTATGTTGTAGGCTTTGGCAATGGCTACAAAATCGGGATTATCAATTTCTGTAAACGAATAACGTTCATCGAAAAACATTTCTTGCCACTGACGTACCATGCCTAAAAAGTCATTATTCAGCAAAATTATTTTCACCCCTAATTTTTCTTGCATGATGGTGCCCAACTCTTGTATGGTCATTTGAAAGCCGCCATCGCCGCAAAACAAACAAACCGTACGATCGGGAGCACCCACTTTAGCCCCTACGGCAGCAGGAAGGCCAAAGCCCATGGTTCCCAATCCGCCGGAAGTAATCAAGCTACGTGTTTGTGAGTGTTTGGAATAACGTGCTGCCATCATTTGATTTTGCCCCACATCGGTCACCACAACAGCCTGGTGATTCGTTGCCTCCGACACTTTGTGAACAACTTCTCCCATGGTCATTTCACCGTTCTCAGGCGTGATTTCTTTTTTAATAACTGTATTATACTCCTTATCATCATATACCTTGAAAGAATCTATCCATTCCTGATGATTGGCTTTAGAAAGTAATTTGGTGATTAAAGGTAAGGTTTCCTTGGCATTTCCCAACACAGGAACATCCACTTGTACGTTTTTATTTATTTCTGCACGGTCGATGTCCAGGTGGATTATTTTAGCCTGTTTGGCATAGGTATCCAAATTACCCGTCACCCTGTCATCGAAGCGCATGCCGATGGCAATCAACACATCGCACTCATTGGTCTTCATGTTGGGCGCCATATTACCATGCATGCCTAAAAATCCCATGTTCAGCTTAAAGTCGGACGGCATAGCAGAAGCCCCCAACAAGGTCCATGCAGCCGGGATATTGGCTTTTTCTAAAAACATTTTTAACTCTGCCTCTGCCTTAGCCAAAATAACACCTTGACCAACCAATGCGAGCGGCTTTTTTGCAGCATTAATCAGTTTGGCTGCTTCTGCAATTCGCTCTTGTTTAACGTCAGGCTCCGGAATATAGCCGCGGATAAAAGTACAGGGCTTGTAACTGAACTCAGCTTTTTCAGTTTGGGCATTTTTAGTGAAATCAAGTACCACCGGACCAGGCCTGCCGGTTTTAGCTATATAAAAAGCACGTGCTACAGCCCAGGCAACATCTTCAGCCCTACGAATCTGATACGCCCATTTGGTAACAGGCTGCATGATGCCCACCACGTCAATTTCCTGAAAAGCATCGGTACCTAACAGGCTCGAACCCACCTGACCGGTGATCACAACAATCGGTGTGCTGTCCAGCATGGCGTTGCTGATGCCGGTAACAGCATTGGTCGCAGCCGGACCGGAAGTTATCAAGCATACACCGGTTTTACCCGACACCAAAGCATAACCTTCTGCAGCATGCGTGGCGCCCTGTTCATGACGGGTTAACACGTGATTAATTTTGTCTCTGTAATCAAATAAAGCGTCAAATGCCGGCATGATAGCACCACCGGGATACCCGAAAATAGTATCTATGCCTTCTCTTATCATTGATTCAATCAGGATTTGAGATCCTGATATTTTTTTTGTGTCCATATAAATAATAAATTTGTAAAGTTTGTAAATTTTTTAATGCCTTGTTTTTTACCAATCACTAATCACCAACAATCCTAATCGCCCCTTTATCTGCCGAGCTTACCATAGAAGCATAGGCTTTCAGGGCTTTGCTGACGACTCGGTTTCTGTCTTTGGGAGTAAAGGCATCTTTTCCGCGTGCCAACTCTTTCTTGCGACGAGTTGCTAATTCTTTGTCCGACAACCTAACATGAATGCTACGATTAGGTATATCTATATCGATGATATCTCCATCTTTAATCAAGGCAATGTTGCCACCTGATGCGGCTTCCGGAGAAATATGTCCAATGGACAAACCGGAAGTTCCACCTGAAAAACGACCGTCTGTAATCAAGGCACAAGCTTTTCCCAATTTTTTGGATTTGATGTAAGAAGTGGGGTAAAGCATTTCCTGCATGCCCGGTCCGCCTTTAGGACCTTCATGAGTGATCACAACCACATCTCCTGCTTGTACCTCACCTCCCAAAATGCCATCACAGGCTGATTCCTGCGAGGTGTAAACTTTTGCAGGTCCGCTGAACTTCCATATGCTTTCATCCACTCCGGCTGTCTTGATAACACAGCCGTCTTCTGCTATGTTTCCTTTCAAAACAGCTAATCCGCCATCAAGGGTGTATGCATGTTCTATACTGCGAATACAGCCTTCCCTACGGTCGGTGTCCAAAGTTTTAAAAGTTGATTCCTGTGATCCCATGACCAGGTTGAAGCGGCGTCCCGGTGCGCTCTTATAAATGCGAACAGCCTCTTGATCAGGGCTTGGAACCGTAATATCGTATTTTTCAACAGCCTGTTGGAGTGTCAAACCATCAACTCTATACACATCGGTGTGTAACAGACCGGCTTTAGCAAGTTCACCGAGAATACCCAATATCCCGCCTGCACGGTTAACGTCCTGCACATGAAATTTATTGGTATTGGGAGCTACTTTGCAGAGACAGGGTGTTTTACGTGACAATGCATCTATATCATCCATGGTGAAATCCACCTCGGCTTCGCGGGCAATTGCCAAGGTATGTAAAATGGTATTGGTAGAACCACCCATGGCAATATCTAAGGTCATGGCATTCAGAAATGCTTCTCTTGTGGCAATGCTGCGCGGCAATACGGTTTCGTCACCGTCTCTGTAGTATTTGTAGGCATTGTCAACAATCAGTTTTGCCGCATCTTTAAATAGTCTAAGTCTGTTGGCGTGGGTTGCTACAATCGTTCCGTTACCCGGTAATGCTAAGCCGATAGCCTCATTCAAGCAGTTCATCGAGTTGGCAGTGAACATGCCCGAGCACGAGCCGCAAGTCGGACAAGCACTGCGTTCCATCTCCACAATTTGCTTATCTGAAACAGTATCATCAGCAGCTTGTACCATCGCATCAATCAAGTCGATTTGTTGTCCGTTTAATTCGCCGGCTTCCATCGGTCCACCCGAAACAAAAACGGCTGGAATATTCAACCGCATGGCAGCCATCAGCATACCCGGTGTAATTTTATCGCAATTGGAAATACAAATCATGGCGTCGGCTTTATGGGCATTCACCATATATTCAACGCTATCGGCTATCAAATCGCGGGATGGAAGGGAGTAGAGCATTCCGTCGTGACCCATAGCTATTCCGTCATCAATCGCGATGGTGTTGAATTCAGCAGCAAAACAGCCAAGTTTTCCTATTTCGGCTTTGATTGTCTGACCGATATCATGCAGATGAACATGCCCCGGAACAAACTGCGTAAAAGAGTTGACAATGGCGATGATGGGTTTACCAAATTGTGTATCCTTTACTCCGTTGGCTCTCCACAATGCCCTGGCTCCGGCCATTTTTCTGCCGCCTGTACTGGTCTGACTTCGTAAAATATTTTTCATTGTAAATTAATATGACATTTATATAAAAAAACCTCTCTCATTTTGGGTGAGAAAGGCTTCAATATGTACATCAGCAATAATTATCAAATAGCCGCACTCACCCTTGGTTTCGGACCAAAAGTAGAACGACGATTAAAGCAACATTAGGAACAATGTGTGACATTTTGATAAGAATATGCTGTTTTTATTTCGACTGCAAATATAGACACATATTTTTGAAATGCAAATCTTTTGATGAAAAAATGTTCAATGTTTAACTAAGAACTAAAAACTAAGAACTAAAAACGATGAACGATTAGACCACGTGAACTCGGACCCCGGAACACGCTAACTTCCTTAACTTCCTTAACTTCCTTAACTTCCTTAACTTCCCTAACTTCCTTCTTAAACTAACCACTATAAATCAAACAATTCATTCTTCGTTTTTTTAGTTCTTAGTTTTATTAAGATAAAAATACTAATTTTGCATGATTTTAATGGAATTGAAAATGACCGACACTAAATATAAATATCTTACAAAAATTAATTTTCCTGACGACCTAAAAAAAATTCCTTTAGAAGAGTTGCCTTTGGTGTGTGATGAACTGAGACAATTTATTATTGAAGAAGTTTCCAAGAATCCGGGACATTTGGGCTCTAATTTAGGTACTGTAGAATTGACAGTTGCGTTGCATTACGTGTTTAATACCCCTTACGATCGTTTGGTATGGGATGTTGGGCATCAGGCATACGGACATAAAATTCTTACCGGAAGGCGGAATGTTTTTCACACCAATAGAAAGTTAGGCGGCATCAGCGGATTTCCGAATATCTTCGAGAGTAAATATGATGCATTTGGTACCGGACATGCTTCAACATCTATTTCATCAGCCTTGGGGATGTCGATTGCATCTTCATTGAAAAATGAACCTGATAGGAAAGTAGTTGCTATCATCGGTGATGGTTCGATGACCGGCGGCTTGGCATTTGAGGGTTTGAACAACGCATCCATGGATATGAATGATTTGATGATTGTGTTGAACGACAACCACACAGCCATTGATCCTCTTCGTGGTGGTATATCTCAATTTTTATTGAGTATGACCACATGGCCAACGTATAACAAACTCAGGTATTTCATTTATCGTGTTTTAAGAAAATTAGGTCTTATCAGTGAGGATGGCAAAAGGCGTTTGTTGTCCATAGGAAATAGTTTGAAAGCGATATTGAGCCGTCAACGCGGGAATATTTTCGAGGGCTTACACATTCGTTATTTCGGTCCGGTTGACGGGCATGATGTGATTAATTTGGTGAGAATATTCAGTGATATCAAGGAGTTCAGAGGACCTAAGGTACTGCATTGCATCACTAAAAAAGGGAAAGGTTATGAGCCGGCTGAAAATAATGTGGTAGAATGGCATGCTCCCGGTTGCTTTGATGCTTCCACAGGAGAAAAGAGAAACGACAGTGCTGTTCCAACGCCACCTTTATTTCAAGATGTATTTGGTGAAACGCTTTTAGAATTAGCCAAACAAAATGACAGGATTGTCGGCATTACACCGGCTATGCCTTCCGGATGCTCTATGACCATTATGCAGCGTGAATTACCCGAACGTGTGTATGATGTGGGGATTGCCGAGGCTCATTCGGTAACTTTTTCGGCAGGCTTGGCAAAAGAAGGTATGATTCCTTTTTGCAATGTCTATTCAACCTTTATGCAAAGAGCTTATGACAACGTGATACACGATGTTGCCATACAGAAACTTCCTGTGATTATGTGTCTCGATCGCGCCGGAATAGTGGGAGCAGATGGAGCGACTCATCAGGGTGCTTTCGACTTGGCCTATATGCGCTGTGTGCCTAACTTAACCATTGCTGCCCCACGTAACGAACATGAATTGAGGAACCTGATGTTTACTGCCCAGTTGAAAAACGACAGACCGTTCGTCATCCGTTATCCAAGAGGCAAGGGGTCGTTGATTGATTGGAGAAACGAGATGACAGAAGTTGAGATAGGAAAGGGTGTTTGTTTGAAGGAAGGTAAAGATGTGGCTGTTCTTACCATTGGCACCATGGCAACAGCAGTTGAAGAAGCCATGCAAATCGTAAAAAAAGACACTGATTTATCTTTTGCGCACTATGACATGCGATTTTTAAAGCCTCTTGATGAGTCATTGTTGCATGAAATCGGAAAGAAATTCAAAAAAATCATTACGGTTGAAGATGGTGTAATCCGTGGTGGTTTTGGGTCGGCAGTACTTGAATTTATGATGGATCATCACTATCCTGTACAGGTAAAAAGATTAGGCATACCTGATCGGTTTATAGAGCATGGAAGTCCGGAAGAAATATATGCCATGCTGGGATTGGATGCTGAGGGAATATCCAACAGCATGAAAAACTTATAAAAAAACAATCTCCCCAATTGTTTGTTCGTGCAATTTGATTTACTTTTGCACACTAAAAATCATAAAGGATGAAAATCATTATTGTTGGCGCTGGAGAAGTTGGAACTCATTTAGCCAAACTGTTGGCTAAAGAGCATATCAATATTACCTTGATGGATGAAAATCCTGACAGGTTAGAAGATTTGGAAGCAAATTACGACATGCTGACAAAGGTAGGGTTACCTACCTCCATTCAAGATTTAAAAAATGTGGGTGTAAAAGATGCGGATTTATTTATTGCCGTAACGCCTTCGGAAAGTGTTAACATGACTTCCTGTATGATTGCTACGAATTTAGGTGCTAAAAAGACTTTGGCTCGTATTGACAATCATGAATATTTAATTCCTAAAAATAAGGACTTTTTTGAGAAATTAGGGGTTGATTATTTGATTTATCCTGAAATGTTGGCATCGCAAGAAATTGCTTCTTCTCTTGAAACGACTTGGATGAGACAGAATCTCAGTTTTTGTAACGGTGAACTTATTTTAATTGGTCTTAAAGTCAGAGACAATGCTCTTATCCTTGATAAAAAATTCAAAACCGGTTTCTTTGATCATAAAAGATACAGGGTCGTAGCTATTAAACGGGGAAATACAACCATCATTCCCGGTGGATCAGATGAGATTAAAGCCAATGATATTGTATATTTCATAACACGTCAAGAAGATGTTTCCTTTATAAAAGAACAAGCCGGAAAAATTGATTATAAAATCAACAGCGCAATGATTATGGGAGGAAGTCACATTGCACAAAAAACCGCGCAAATTTTACCTTCTAACATCAAGGTCAAAATATTTGAGAAAGACAGAGAGAAATGTTTTTTGATTGCAGAAAAATGCCCACAAGCGATGGTTATCAATGGAGATGCAACGGACTTGGACTTACTGAAAGAAGAGGGAATTCAAGCTACGGATGCCTTTATTGCCGTGACTTCAAATTCGGAAGCTAATATTTTGGCCTGCCTTGCGGCGAAACGATTTGGAGTTAAAAAGACTGTGGCTGAAGTAGAAAACATCGATTACATCATGTTGGCGCAAAGCATGGATATTGGAACGGTAATCAACAAAAAAGTCATTGCGGCAGGGTACATTTATCAGTTGACCTTAGATGCAGACGTCTTGGATGTGCACGCATTGGCTTCAGTTGATGCCGAAGTGGTGGAATTCATTGCTAAAAAAGGATCAAAAATCACCAAATCGAAAATCAAAAATCTGAAACTTCCTGAAAACGTAAACATTGGGGGATACATACGCAATGGAGAAGGATTTATAGTTGCAGGAGAGACTCTCATTCAGCCTGATGATCGTGTCATATGTTTCTGCGTTTCATCTGCCATTCGTCAAATTGAAAATCTGTTTAACTGATGTTTCATAATTTAAACCACAAGCTAATCCTCAGAATAATAGGTAGTTTATTGTTATTCGAAGGTTTATTTCTTTTCCTGTCATCTCTTGTGGCACTTATTTATAAAGAAGATGTGTTTTACCATTTTCTGATTGCAACTGCCATATCCGAATTATTGGGTGTTTCACTTTTCTTTGTTGGAAGAAATGCCAGTCAGGAAATTGGCAAGCGGGAAGGTTCTATAGTGGTAACCTTTATCTGGCTGATTTTTACTTTCATTGGACTATTGCCACATTGGTTAAGCGGATACATTCCATCTTTCACCGACGCTTTTTTTGAAACCATGTCGGGATTCACTACTACCGGAGCTTCTATTTTAACTGATGTTGAGTCGCTTCCGTACAGCTTGTTGTTTTGGAGAAGTTTAACCCACTGGATTGGAGGCTTAGGAATCATTGCCATATCCATAGCGCTACTGCCTATTTTTGGTTTTTCTGCCGCACAATTGTTTTTAGCAGAAGCGACCGGTCCTACACAAGATAAAATACATCCGCGCACAACTGAGGTTGCCAAACGTTTGTTAGGCATCTATTTGGCTCTAACACTTGCGGAAGTGCTACTGCTCGTGACAGCCGGCATGAATTGGTTTGACGCTGTCACTCATTCTTTCGGCACCATAGCTACAGGAGGATTTTCTACAAAACAGGCCAGTATTGCTTACTGGTCATCCCCTGCAATACAATACATCATCATTCTGTTTATGTTTTTCGGCGGAGTAAATTTTCCCTTATTCTATTTTTTAATCAAAAGAAAATTCAACAGGATCAAGGAAAATGAAGAATTGCGCTTTTTCATTTTTATAATCCTTACATTTACTTTCTTAATAGGAATCGCTACATTTGATTTTACGCATCTTTCGGACGGAGCAAACTATGAGAGCACATTTAGAAATAGCTTGTTTACGGTGGTATCAGTTATTACAACCACAGGGTTCAGCACAGTAGATTATATGAACTTTGCTCCCTTTGTCTGGCTATTGCTGATGATATTGATGGTAACCGGGTCTTCTGCAGGATCTACTGCCGGAGGAATTAAATTGATCCGGATACAGATCGCCATGAAATTTATCTACTTTAGGATTAAAAAAATTGTCCATCCTAATGCTGTTTTCCCTATTAAATATAACAATCAAATCATGAAGAACGACATCATTATGCGCGTTCTGGCATTTATTCTTTTGTATATTTTTTTGATTGTCGTTGGTTCGGTTATTTTAGCGGTATCAGGCATAGGTTTTCTTGAATCCATCGGGTGCGTGATTAGCTGTATGGGAAATGTTGGAGTAGCATTTGGAGAGTTTGGACCGTCAATCGGTTTTTCGGGACTTTCTATTTTTGCAAAGTGGTTTCTGTCGGCTATGATGCTGATAGGACGCCTGGAACTGTTTACCGTTTTCTTATTGTTTACACCGATTTTTTGGAAAAAATAAGGAGTTTCTTAATCCAATTCTAAATTCAAGTTTCTTTTCAATGTTTGTAAAGCAGGATTCTGTTCTGACAAGCTTTTCAGAATTTCTTCCGGATTTTTCCGTTTAAATTTACCTGTATTTTCTACAACCTTGGTTTCAAAACAAATGGAGGAGTTTTTCAGTTCTTTTTGTAAATACTTACAAATGTTATTCATCTCCTTCTTAAAATCATTTTCTTGAAAAATATTGCTAAAAGTAAGTAGATAAGTGTGTCCTTCTATTTTTTTGGGGTTGTTGTTGTTGATATAACTGATTATGCTGGTTAATTCAGGAATTTGATGTACGTAATTCTTCCAGGTTTTGTTCAAGTCAGTTGAGGAGTATGCTTCATTTTGAATGAGATGTTCTTCTTCGATTTGTTCAGAAACTTGCTGCTCTTCCGACTGTTGGGAGTGTAAAGAAATAGAAATTGATATGGGTTGTTTTTTGGTTTGCTTTTCCGATTTATTTGCAGGCTTAATTTGATTTTCTTCTTCAAGTTTCTTTATAGAAACGTCTTCCGTTTCTGTTGTTGGAACGGCCGTTTTTTCTGCTTTTACGTTTTTGCTTACGATTGGTTGAGACGTTTGTTTTGCCTCAACATGAATGGGTTGTATTTCCGGAGTTTGGTCAAGGGTTACCGACTTTTTTTTTTCATCGGTCAGTTGGCAGATTCTGATCAGGGTCAACTCGACCAATAGGCGTCTGTTGCTGCTGATGCGATAGTTGAGGTCACAATCATTGTTAATTTTTAAGGCATCAAAGAGAAAACCAGCCGAACATTGTTGTGCTTGCTGTTGATACTTTTTACCGATGTCAGCTCCAACTTCCATCAATGTGATGGTTTGAGAATCTTTGCTTACCAATAAATCTCTGAGATGCTTGCTGAGTCCGGAAACGAAATGGTGTGCATCAAATCCTTTATTCAACACCTCATTGAAAATCAACAATGCATTGACGATATCACGGTTCAGGAAAGCTTCAACCAATCGGAAATAATACTCATAATCAAGGACATTTAAATTGGTAATGACATCCTCATATTTAATTTCATTACCACAAAAGCTGACCAATTGATCAAAGATAGATAGTGCATCCCGCAGTCCTCCGTCACTTTTGTGAGCTATGATATTAAGTGCATTTTCATCAATGATCACTCCTTCTTTTCCGGCAACATATTTTAGATGGGCTACCGTATCAGGGACGGTAATCCTGTTGAAATCATAAATCTGGCAACGCGATAAGATGGTCGGTATGATCTTATGTTTTTCAGTTGTAGCCAGGATAAAGATGGCATGAGCCGGGGGTTCTTCCAGGGTTTTAAGGAAAGCATTGTATGCTCCCGCAGAGAGCATATGAACTTCGTCAATGATATACACGCTATATTTGCCGATTTGTGGTGGAATTCTGACTTGGTCGATCAGAGATCGAATGTCGTCAACTCCGTTGTTGGAGGCAGCATCGAGTTCGTGAATATTGAATGAGCGCTGTTCATTGAAGGAAACACAAGACTCACACTGATTGCAGGCTTCGGTTTCCGAAGTAATATTTTGACAATTGATTGTTTTGGCAAAAATACGGGCACAAGTTGTTTTTCCTACCCCTCTCGGTCCGCAAAACAAATAAGCATGTGCAAGTTGTTTGTTTTTGATGGCATTTTTAAGAGTAGTAGTCAAAGATTCTTGCCCAACAACGGATTCAAAGGTAGCCGGACGATATTTTCGTGCTGATACAACAAAATTTTCCATGCAAATCAATCTTTAATGTGCAAATATAGTTAATTTCAAGAAGTAATTTGTCCTGAAATTTTAATTGTTGAAAAGTTTTTATTCAATAAAAATATTTACCTTTGTGTTGTTCAGAATAACAAGTGTTAAATGCGGTTAAAAGTTAGTGGTTTTCTAAAATTTATTCGTCGTATATTAGTAAACAAATATACTTTTGTTTTGCTGTTTTTTTTTATATATTTAATTTTCTTCGATGATCATAATTTGATCAAAAGATATAGGTCTGCTCAAGAAATCATAAAATTAGAACAGGAATATCAGGATTACCTGAAAGAAATTGAGCGAAATAAAGCACAAATTCATCAATTAAAGCATGACACCGTGTATTTGGAAAAATTTGCACGAGAGCATTATTTTATGAAAAGAGATGATGAGGAAATTTTTATTTTGAAGTGATAGATAATAATTAGAAGAAGAGAGAATAAACACACACCATTAATGTCTGATTTGTCGTTGAAAAACAAAATAACTCAAAATATATACGTCATAGCAATTGTATGCATACTTATAGGTTCTTTGGGTCATTTTTTTGAACAAAAATTTTTTAAGTATGTTTTTGCTTTTGGTGCTTTGTTGGTTGTTTTGAATCATTTGTGGGTCATGTATAAAACAAAGCAGCCGGATTTTAGGCAAAAGAGGTTACTGAGAATCAATATGTTTTTAAGTTTGTTGCCGGCTTTGGCAGCATATTCAATGTTTGACGGTACAACTTTATGGGTTGTATTTTTGTTGATTTATGCTTTGGTAACGGTGGTGTTGAGTTGGAGAAATAAATAAGGTGTCCTAAAAAAAGAAATCAAATTGATTGACATGAACCGAAAGAATGTTTATAGTCGCCCGCAACTGAGTTGTTTGGTGATTTTAAGAATTTTGATAGGTTGGTATTTTATGTATGAAGGACTGGCAAAAATTTTCAATCCCAATTGGTCATCTTACCCTTATCTTTTAGACTCAAAAGGTTTTTTTGCTCCAATTTTTATTTCATTGACAGATTATCCTTTTTTGGTGGATGTGATTAATTATATTAATATGTATGGACTCACCATCATAGGATTGTGTATGATCTTGGGATGTTTTGTGTCTATAGCTAATATAGGTGCGATTGGATTATTAAGTTTATACTATTTGTCTCATCCACCTTTGATAGGAGTACATTATCTGATACCTCCGGAAGGTTCATATTTGTGGGTTGACAAAAATTTGGTGATGTTGGGAGCTGTTTTGGTACAACACTTTTTCCCTTCATCTCATTATATTGGCATTGATCGATACATCTTTAGAAAGTTTAGAAAAACTCAAGAACAATAATTTAGCAGCTTACTCTCTATTTACGAATGTCAGCAAAGGAATCAAAACAAAATATTGATAATCAAGTAACGCAGCCCGAGTCGAAAGGAAGGCGTGATACGCTTAAAACTTTAGCTACTGTTCCCGTATTGGGAGCTATGGCATATGGGGTGTACAAGAAGAAAAAAAGAGAACATTCCAACAAAGTAAGCAGCGCCCTTTTCAGTTTTGATGCTGCTCCAACTATTATGGAACAGCAACCTGATGGCAAAACGATTCGTCTGGGCATTATCGGATTTGGTATCAGAGGGGCTCAGTTGATGCAGGCTCTGGGATTTGCAACACCACAATATCTGGAAGATTTAAAAACTCAAGCGAAAAACGACCCTCAAAATACACGTTATCAAGATTTCCTTGAGCAAGAGGATTTAAATATTGTCGTTAACGGGGTTTGCGATATCTTTGATGTATATGCGAAAGATGCAGCCATGGCAGGTGCAAATCGTAAAAGAGAGGGTTTAAATGGTAAACTTGATAAATTGCCTACCATTTACAAGCATTACAAAGAACTGTTGGCTGCTCAGGATATTGATGCGGTAATTATTGCAACACCCGATCATTGGCATGGTACGATGATCATTGATGCGGTCAATGCCGGTAAACATGTTTATGTGGAGAAACCATTAACGTGGACTGTTCCGGAAACATATTTGGTCGTTGATGCTGTTCGGAAAAGTAATGTTGTATTTCAATTGGGACATCAGGGAAGGCAAATAGAAATTAACCACAGGGCTAAGGATATCATTCAAAAAGGATTGATTGGAGACGTAACTTTGGTTGAGGTTAGTACCAATCGCAATGATCCTAACGGAGCGTGGGTGTATGACATTCATCCCGAAGCCAATCCTTCAACCATTGATTGGAAGCAGTTTGAGGGACATCCCCAGCGTATCAAAGAATATATGGATTATATGACCTCATCGGGTGCTGCCAAATACATAGGTCCTGACAGTCGGGATAAATTCAGCTTGGAAAGATTTTTCAGATGGCGTTGTTGGTGGGATTACAGTACCGGTTTGAGTGGCGATCTGCTGACACACGAATATGATGCCATGAACCACATTTTAGATTTGGGTATTCCGGCTTCAGCAACTTCTTCCGGAGGGGTTTATTTCTTTAAGGACGGACGTACTGTGCCGGATGTATTGCAAACTACTTTCGAATTTCCCGATCGTAATATGAGTTTTTTGTATTCTGCTACTTTAGCAAGTCAGTTTAATCGTCCGCGTAAAATTATGGGAACAGATGCTACCATTGAATTGGGTAGTTCGTTGAACGTGACGATTGACGGGGCTTCCCAAAGATATAAAGATAAGATTGAGCAAGGAGTCATTAAACCCGGAGAACCGTTTTATCGGTATGCGTCCGGAAAAAGTATAGATGCTTTGTCGTCAGCAACCGAAATGTATTTTGCCGAAAGAGGATTACTTTTTTCATATGTCGAGGGTAAAAGATATAATACTACCTTTTTACATTTAAGAGAATGGTTGGAATGCATTCGTCAGAAAAAACAACCATCTTGCGGTATTGAAGAGGCTTTTGCAGAAGCCATTACTGCTCATATGGGAACCAGGGCATATCTCGAAGGAAGAACTATGTATTGGGATAAGGACAAGCAAATCATTACAAGAGAATAGTTTACTAAATAAATTTTATTAACCCTTTAAAATATAGTCTTATGTCATCAGAAATGTCAAGAAGAAAATTTTTAAAAACAAGTTCGATCGCTGCTGCAGGATTGACGGTAGTGCCATCTGCTGTTTTTGGAAAGAAATTCAACAAAGTTGCACCCAGCGACAAACTCAACATTGCCGGAGTAGGTGTTGGGGGTCGAGGTTTTGGTGTATTAAAAGAATTAGAGAGTCAAAATATCGTAGGATTGTGTGATGTGGACTGGAAGTACAGTGCACGGGTATTTGATTATTTCCCAAAAGCGAAAAAATATTATGACTATCGTAAAATGTATGAAGAGTTAGGTAAAAGTATTGATGCAGTAGTAGTTGCTACGGCTGACCATACGCATGCCATTGTTGCTGCAGATGCTATGACGATGGGAAAACATGTGTATGTTGAAAAGCCACTCACACATACTGTTTATGAATCAAGACTCCTTACTAAACTAGCTGAGAAGTATCGGCTGGCCACTCAAATGGGAAATCAGGGAGCTTCCGGAGAGGGCGTTCGTCAAGTTTGTGAATGGATTTGGAATGGTGAAATCGGTGAAGTAACCAAAGTAGAAGCGTTTACAGACAGACCAATTTGGCCGCAAGGCCTGGAACGTCCCGAGCAAGTAGATCCAATTCCTGATACGCTGGATTGGGATTTGTTTATTGGTCCGGCACCCATGCGTCCCTTTAACCATATTTACACGCCATGGAATTTTAGAGGATGGTGGGATTTTGGTACCGGTGCTTTGGGAGATATGGCTTGCCATATTTTGCATCCTGTTTTCAAAGGACTGAATTTAGGTTATCCGACAAAGGTTCAGGGAAGCTCTACTTCATTGTTGACCGAATGTGCTCCTAATGCGCAAATGGTAAAATATATTTTCCCTGCCCGCGATAATATGCCTAAGGTTGGCATGCCGGAGGTGGAAGTATATTGGTATGATGGTGGCTTGAAGCCTATTCGTCCGGAGGGTGTTTCCGCCGGGAAAAATTTAAACGATAGTGGTGGTGGTGTTATTTTCCATGGAACCAAAGACACGCTGATTTGCGGATGTTATGGGGTAAATCCCTGGTTGGTTTCAGGAAGAAAACCAGATGCTCCAAAGAAAATGAGGGTAATAAACGAGTCTCATCAAATGGATTGGGTACGTGCTTGTAAGGAATCACCTGACAGTCGTGTTGAAACAGCATCCCCATTTATTGAAGCCGGTCCTTTCAATGAAATGGTCGTGATGGGTGTGCTGGCAGTAAGACTGCAAGGTTTGAATCAAGAATTACATTGGGATGGCGAAAATATGCGCTTTACCAACATTCCGGAAAATGCTACCATCCGCACGATGATTAAAGATGGGTTCAGTATCAAAGACGGACATCCTACCTTTAATAAAACATTTACAGATCCTGTTAATGCTATTGCTTTCGCTAATGATTTGATTAAGCATGAGTATCGTACAGGATGGAAGTTACCTGCTATGCCGTAATTTCTTTGTATATAATTTTAAAATTAAATAAAATGAATTATGGAAGCTTTGTCAAAGTCAATAATTATCAAAGCTTCCATATGACCAAAAACATAAAATATAAGGATATGAAACGAACAATTTATTTTTTAACTGTAATATTCGTAAGTATGAGCTTGATAGCTTCTTGTGGAAATGTAAAAAAACAAAACGACACATCCGCCGTCGAAGAAGGATGGGTGACTTTATTTGATGGTTCAAGTTTCGATGGATGGCGTGGATATGGCCGTCCCGATATGCCCGCAGCATGGACAATTGAAGATGGCGCTATTAAAATCAATGGTTCCGGACAAGGAGAGGCGGGAGCGAAAGATGGTGGTGATATTATTTTTAATCAGAAGTTTAAAAATTTTGAACTTTCATTTGAGTGGAAAGTTTCTAAAGGTGGTAATAGCGGAGTTTTCTATTTAGCGCAAGAAATAGAAGGCGATCCCATCTGGAAATCATCTCCTGAATATCAGATTTTAGATAATGAAAATCATCCGGATGGACGTTTGGGTAAAGATGGTAATCGTAAATCGGCTTCTTTGTATGATTTAATTCCTGCTGTACCACAGAACTCCAAACCATACGGTGAATGGAATACCGGTGGTATATTGGTGTATAAAGGAACAGTTGTGCATTCCCAAAATGGAGAAAATGTACTGGAATACCATTTATGGACAGATGATTGGAAAAACATGGTGGACAACAGCAAGTTTAAAGGCTGGGAAAACTTCATCAATGCCGGTGGTGAAAACGGAGAAGGTTACATTGGCTTGCAGGATCATGGCGATGACGTTTGGTATAGGAATATCAAAATTAAAATTCTCGATTAATTAATAATGCTTCATAAAAATGTCCGTTACTACTCAAATACGGACATTTTTGCACAAAAAATGAAATTCAAATTATTAATATATGAAGATAAAAAATTATATATTGATTTTGACTTTATTGATGTTTGTTCCTTTCCTTGCATCAACAAAAGGTCAAAAAAAGGAAATTTATATACAACTTTACTCAGTTCGAAATGATATTGGTAAAGATTTTAAGGGTACGGTATCAGCAGTGGGTAAAATGGGTTATACAGGAATTGAAGCTGCAGGGTACTCAGATGGTAAATTTTATGGTTTGAGTCCGGAGGAATTCAAAAAAGAAATTGAAGCTAATGGTCTGACCGTTTTATCATCTCACGTGAATAAGTGGCTGGCAAACGATATTGCCAAAACAGATTGGAATGATGTGTGGGCTTGGTGGGATACCGCAATTAGAGCACACAAGAAAGCCGGTATGAAATATATTGTTATGCCTTCTATGCCTAGGACAAAAACACTTGCAGATTTGAAAGCATATTGTGATTATTACAATCAAATAGGGGAGAGGTGTAATCAAGCAGGATTAAGTTTTGGATATCATAATCACGACTTTGAATTTGCTAAAGTTGAAAATGAAGTGATGTATGATTTTATGCTGAAAAATACCGATCCGTCTAAAGTGTTTTTTCAGATGGATGTGTATTGGGTTGTTCGTGGAGGGAAAAGCCCTGTTGACTATTTCAAAAAATATCCCGGACGCTTTGAAACACTGCATATCAAAGATGATAAAGAGTTGGGACAGAGTGGAATGGTAGGTTTTGATGCTATTTTTAAGCATACTGATATTGCCGGAGTGAAATATCTGATAGTAGAGGTAGAAAATTATAATTTTACACCCCTTGAAAGTGTGAAAAGAAGTTTGGATTACTTACAAAATTTACCGTTTGTAAAGAGCTCTTATTCAAAATAGGAATAATGAAATGATTGATGATTGCATCACTTCATTTTTTGGCTTGAACCAAAAAGGGATATTCGTTAAATTCAAATTTTAAAAAATATATTGCCATATCTTCAGTAGTTGATTACCCCCGTTTTGAGCCATTAACTGCAAATACGAGAGAATATCCAAAGACACAAAAATCCAACTATCTCATTGTGAGATAGTTGGATTAATTTTGTTAATTAGGGATATTCGTTTAATTCAAATTTTAGAGCAAGATTGATAGAGATCTCATAATAATATCAGTCTTGCTTTTTCCTTTTTTTGAAGTTTTTCTTTTTTGTTGGTGTTTTTCGGATTTTTTCGACTTAAAATCAAACAACAAGACATAGGAATTCGGAAGAACTAAAACATAGCCCCTCTTTTGTGATTTTTGGTTGTTGTCAAGCTGATTGCTTTCGGCTTTTTTCCTCTATTTTTTCAATCATTTTCACAGCATTAGCAGTGTGAATGCCGAAAAATATCCAAAGTAGTTCGGTTGCCTGCTTGCGTGCTCTGACTTTAAGAAGTGAGTAGTGAAGCTTTTGTGTCCCGAAGCTACCCTCCAATCGTGTCGCTCGCTCAAGACTTAGGGCACGGCGAAGCAGCTTCCGCTCTTTTTCATCCTTTGCCGGCTTGCCTTTGCGTACAAAGGAGGTGTGAATACCATTACGCGTGCAAAACTTACGATTTTCATTGGTACCGTAAATGCCATCTGCGGCCAATGCTCTCACACGGACTTTCATCAACCTTTGATGTAGAAAAACACCCTGCTTCAAGCGTATGCCCTCGTTGAATGCACCGTAGGAAATACGTTCGATAAAAGATATACCGTCTATCTGGATATTATTGCATTTAGCACCAAACTCTACACTTTTGGTCTCTTTACCCCTGACAATGGGGCGGATGTAAGGCTTGTGGACACTGACAATACGATCAGATACTTTCTCTCCTTCAAATACTTGTTCCTGCTGTACCTTGATAGTTTCTATTGTAGATAAACGTCTGCGAAAATCAGGAGTCAAGTTTAATTGCTTCCCATGTTCTTCCAGCAGAGAGTTCATCTGTCCCAAAAGTTTTCCCAGGAGTTGTTTTAACCGGCGTGCAATTGATTTTTTCTTTGCTCGCTTCATGTTGTTTTTTCGTCTTTTGCTGTATGAATGATAAGCTTTGCGTACATCATTGTATTTATTACGGGGACGCCGAATACCGAGTTCCTTGCAAAATGCAACCATACGGGTATGGAGCCAGTGGACACACTCCCACATCAGCTTGATATCCGTGGGAAAACGCATGTGTGTTTCATAGCAAGTTGCATCCATCATGCATACGTGAAAGTTTTCCAAATAAGGTCTCCAACAATCGGCAAGAACCTGTTGTGCAGCATCAATGTCCAACAGATCGGCTATCTCGACACGAATATCACTTACTATCTTGTAGTTGGTCAGTGGAAATTGAGGATGGATGCTTATGCCACAAAACAGTTGGTAATGAATGTTACCATTCAAATGTTCGATAAGTTCGGAATCAGAAAAATTAGTGTAGGATTTTAATAACATCAAAGCTACTTTCCCCTCAGCGGTAAAATAGCTTTTGCGTCCACGTACGTTATCTTTCAATCCGATGCTTCTACAGAAATCCGAAAATGGAAATGCTTGATAGAGTTTACCCAGTTCACTCGAATAAAAGCTTTCACGATAGCTTGCATAAATATCAAATTCTGTAAAACCTAACGTGGGTTGTAATTGGGAAATTTTTTGTACTTTTGCCATATCTTTTCTGGTTAATTACCCCCGTTTTGAGCCTCTAACTGCAAATACGAGGGAATATCCAAAGATACAAAAAAGCCAACTATCTCACAATGATTTAGTTGGCTTAATTTTAGTTAATTAATGAATATCCCTAATTAATGAATATTCCTAACAAATATCCTTAAATAACTTCTGAAAGAGTGTTATGTGATAAAATTATATTATTTCTTCTTGCTGTATCTGCTGTTCAACGCGTCTGTCACTTCTTTGGTAATATTGTATCGTTGGCTTGAAATCAGTAGATTGTCATTGGAAGTATTGCTGAAAATCAATTCAAACTTTTTAACTTTATTATATTCAGTTAAGTAAGAATTGATAGAGTCACGCAATTGCTCACTTACCTTCTGTTGTAAATCGATTAATTCCTGCGACAGCTTATTATTCAATTGCTGTAAGTCTTGTTCTTTTCTCATCAATCTTTCTTGTTCTTGCTCGGCACGCTCGCGACTCAAAAAAGCATTATTTTCAAGTTTGCGCTGAAATTCTGCCATCTCATTTTGAAGTTGACGCGCCTTAACATTGAAATCCAATCGGGAATCTTCTTGCTTTTTCATCAGGGCTTCGTTAGATTCAATGGCAAATTGATAGTTTAATAACAAAGAATCAACGTTTACATATGCTACAGGCAGTTGGACGCTTAGCGTAGAGTCAGGTCCGTACATTGCTCCATCAACCGAATGGATTTTGTTAAGTCTGCAAACCAATACAAAAAGAACGATAACGGCGACTAGTAATACCGCATTGAAAATGAGTGAAATATTCTTCATACAATGAATTAAAAATTTTGTAACATATCATCTGCCGTTTTTACAGTAGATGGCTTAATTGATTTCTTTTGTGCCTCTCTGTCTTGAGATGTTGCACAGTTAATTCCTCTTTTTTTTAGTGCTTTGTTGCCGCCAACATGAAAATTTGGAAAAGTTCCGTTTTTGACAAAAAATACACGTACTCCAAGAAGTAAAATTCCGATAAAAAGTAGAATTGCCGAAACTATAAAAGCTTTGAACATCATATCTTGAATTGGAGAACAAAGATAATTTTAATTCATGCAAAAACTGCTAAAAATGCATTCAATTTTAAATAATTGAATGATATGACACATATTTTAACAATTTATAATTCATGTGATTACACAAAACTTCTGTGGATGCTTGAAAATTTTATGTTGCTACTTATTACACCCGGCTTTTCATAAGTAATTTACAAACTTGTTTCATAATCCATGGTAGGCGGATAAACACAATTTAAATTTCTGTCACCAAATGCATTATCTATTCTGGCTACATTAATCCAAAACTTATTATCTTGAATGCAGGGAGCAGGAAAAGCTGCCTTTTGACGTGAGTAGGCATGATTCCATTCGTCGGCAACCACTATATATTCCGGATGTGGAGCATGTAGCAATACATTGTCCTCACGGTCTGCTTGTCCGGATTCGATTTCTTTGATTTCTTCGAAGATTTGAAGCATGGCTTCACTGAATCTGTCTAGTTCAGTTAAAGATTCGCTTTCAGTCGGCTCAATCATCAAGGTGCCATGCACCGGGAAGGAGAGGGTAGGCGCATGAAAACCATAATCAATCAGTCTTTTGGCGATGTCTGTCTCTGTTATGCCGGATGTGCTTTTGAAGTTTCTGCAATCAATGATGAGTTCATGGCCGACACGTCCTTGATCTCCCTTGTACAAAACATCGTAATGAGAACCTAATTTAGCAGCCAGGTAATTGGCATTTAAAATGGCAATTTGGGTAGCCAACTTCAGTCCTTCTGCTCCGAGCATGCGGATGTATCCGTAAGTGATGGGAAGGACGCCCGCACTTCCGTAAGGAGCGGCAGCAACTACATTTTTACCGAAAGCTTTGTCGGGAAGAAACTTGGCGAGATGTTCGGCAACGCAAATCGGACCCACGCCCGGACCACCGCCGCCATGAGGAATAGCAAAGGTTTTATGTAAATTTAAATGACATACATCTGCTCCGATGGTACCTGGATTGGTCATTCCGACTTGTGCATTCATATTGGCTCCGTCCATATACACTTGTCCGCCGTATTGATGAATGATATCACACAATTTTTTGATTTGAGTCTCAAAAATGCCGTGGGTGGAGGGATAAGTGATCATGCAGCCCAACAACACATCCCGGTATTGTTCTGCTTTTTCCTTCCAGTCGTCCAAATCCACATTCCCGTTTTCATCACATTTGGTTACGATGATATCCAGACCGGCCTGATGGGCGCTGGCGGGGTTGGTACCGTGTGCAGAAGCAGGGATCAAGACGGTTTTTCGTTGACTTTCTCCCTTGGCAAGAAAATATTCACGTATGGTCATCAGCCCGGTAAATTCACCGTTTGCCCCTGAATTGGGCTGCAAACTGCAAGCTGATAAGCCCGTGATGGTTGATAAATAAGATTCGAGTTCTGTGATCAGTTGATTGTATCCTTCAGTTTGATCTTTAGGAGCCAAGGGATGAATACCACTAAATTCAGGTTTGCTAAGCGCCAACATTTCAGCAGCAGCAGTCAGTTTCATCGTACATGAACCCAAAGAGATCATGGAATGTGTAAGGGAAATATCCCTTCTTTCCAATTTCTTGATATAGCGCATCATCTCGGTTTCAGAGCGATAGAGATTGAAAATTTCCTGGGTCAGATAAGCTGTTTTCCTTTCCAAACTTTCGTCAAAAGCAATAAACAGTTTGATATCATCTTCCGAAGCATAAACAGCTTGATTGCCGGCGGCTTCTGCAAAGATATCCAGAAGCGTGTTCAATGCATTGATGTCGGTTGTTTCATCTATGCTTAAACCTATTTCACCACTTTCAAAATAGTAGAAATTAACCTGATGTTTCAAGGCTATCTTGCGGAACTCATCTGTTGTAATTCCTTCGGGCAAAGTAATTTTCAGGGTGTCAAAAAACTGATGGTTGGTTTGTTCGTAACCATAAACCATTAACATTTCATTGATATAATTGGCAATGCTGTGGATGCGTAAGGCTGTCCTTTTGATGCCTTCTGCCCCATGATAAACGGTGTACATGCCAGCCATGGTAGCAAGCAAGGCTTGTGCAGTACAGATGTTGGAAGTCGCCTTTTCCCGTTTGATGTGTTGTTCCCGTGTTTGCAAAGCCATGCGCAAAGCAGGTTTTCCGTTGGCGTCCTTACTGATGCCGATGATCCTGCCGGGCATTTCTCTTTTGTAAGCCTCTTTGGAAGCAAAATACCCTGCCGACGGTCCGCCGTAATTCATGGGAATGCCCCAGCGTTGTGTGGAACCGAAAACGATATCGGCGCCCCATTCTCCGGGAGGAGTCAATAATGCCAAGCTTAAAATATCAGCGGCTACTGCGAGCTTGATTCCCTTTTGATGAATTTGTTCGGCAAAATCTGTATAATCACATATTGCTCCATTGGCGTTGGGATATTGTATGATTGCACCGAAAAATTCGTCAGTGGGTTGAAAATACTCATAATCACCAATGATCATATGGATGCCTTGTGCTTTGGTGCGAGTTTTTAGTACGGCTAAGGTTTGCGGGAAAATGTTTCTGTCCACAAAAAGCCGATTGATATTGTTTTTGATTTGCTCCCGGCTTCGCAGGTTGAACATCATGGTGGCAGCTTCTGCTGCTGCGGTTGCCTCATCCAACAAAGAAGCGTTGGCTATCTCCATGCCTGTAAACTCACACACGGCAGTTTGAAAGATCAGCAGGGCTTCCAATCGTCCTTGAGAAATTTCTGCCTGATAGGGCGTATAAGAGGTGTACCAGGAGGGATTCTCGTAAATGTTTCGTTGAATGACTGCCGGCATGGTTGTGTCGTACCAGCCGCGTCCGATGTAGGAAGTGAAAAGCTTATTTTTAGCACCCAAGGCATGGATATGGTTGAGGAATTGTCTTTCCGTCATAGGGTTCGGAAGCTCCAACTCTTCTTTTAAAAGTATATCCTCCGGAATGGTTTGCGATATTAATTCATCTAAAGAGTTTAATTTTAGCTCTTTAAGCATTTTTTCGATGTCAGTCTGCGACAATCCGACATGGCGGGTTTGGAATAATTCGTTCATATGGATATGGTGTTTTCTGTTTTGCTTTGCAAATTTAGGTTATTATTTTCGATTCTTCACGCTGACCTCACTTATTTTTCGGCTCACCGGACGAGGTCGGTTTACATGCCGCAGCATGACCCCAGAACTCGAAACCCGTACCCCGGACCACGAAACCCCGCGACCGCGGAACACGTAACCCCGTCACACCTGCTTCATTCCCTTTTTCGGTACGGTTGTCTGAAACTCCTTTAGATAGAAAGGTTCGAAGTAAGCTACATCTTCAAATAAGCCTTGTTTGTATTTCTGAACGACCGGTTCAATCATGTTTTCAGCCAAAGGATGGATGTCTTCTATGAAGTGCGCATTTCGTAAATTTATGACGGATTTACATTTTGCTGCTCCGTTTCCGAAGAAATAGATGGGAATATTTGCCGGTAAATTGCGATAAGTGTTCTCATTCACTATGGTAGCTGCTGCGGCTCTGATGACCGCACCTGCTTGATTGTAAACTGCATCGTAAACCTCCATACGCCTCGCATCAATCATGGGTACCCATAAACATTCTTGATTGTCAGAGTATTGTTTTTTTGCAGCTATCGTCATTATTTCTAATGTGCCGACACTGATGAGTGGAATATCCAAACCGTAGCACAATCCTTTGGCAGTTGAAACTCCTATGCGCAAGCCGGTGTAGGAACCTGGTCCGCTACTTACTGCTACGGCATCCAAGGTTTCTCCCATAGATTTTAAATGTTGCAATGCCTCTTGAATAAACGGACTCAGCATGGAGGCGTGATTCATACCTTCAGCATTTGATTTGCTGAAAATACAAACTTCATCCTTGCTTAAAACAACGGAACATACATGAGTTGAGGTTTCAAGATGCAAGATATTCATCGGTGATGATATTTTTTTAACAAAGTCGTGCAAATTTACGATAAATTAGTTTATTAATTTTACCTTTGCATGTATTTGAGTGATTCTTGAAAGGAAATGATATGGATAAATTGCGGTTTCAAAGCTTTGCCAGCGGAAGTAGCGGAAATTGTTACTACATCGGCACTGCCCGTACCGGCATTTTGATTGACGCAGGAATAGGGGTGAGAACCATCAAGAGAAATTTAAAAGCAATCGGATTGGATGTCAGTAAATTAATGGCTGTTTTCGTAACACATGACCACGCCGACCACATCCGTGCCATTGGTTCGTTGGGCGAAATTCACCACGTACCGGTTTATGCGACCCGGAAAACACATGAAGGTATCAATCGCTCTTATTGTGTTACGACCAAACTAAACGGTTCGAGACGTTATATTGAAAAAAATGAAACTGTTGAAGTTGGAGCTTTTAGAATAACCGCTTTCCCTGTGTCACACGATGCAAGCGATAGCGTTGGCTATACAATTGAATACCAGGGAAAAAGATTGACAATTGCCACTGATTTGGGGTATGTTGGTGAAGAAGCCCGCATGCATTTAAAATCAGCCAATTATGTGGTCTTTGAAGCTAATTATGATGAGCATTTGTTGTCTATCAGCGATTATCCGGCAGATTTGAAAAGGCGCATTCGGTCGCATACCGGACATCTTAGTAATACCCAGGCCGGAGAATTTTTAGCCGATAACTACAAAAATCATTTGGATTATATTTTTCTTTGTCATTTAAGTAAAGAGAATAATCATCCCGATGTAGCTTATACAACTATAAAATCTTGCCTTGAAAGTAAAAATATCAAGGTGGGGGAAGATGTACAAGTCATCACTTTGGAGAGACATTCGCCGACAGAGATGATCATGTTTGGTTAACAATAAAAAAGTTCATAAAGCGATGCCTTGAACTTGGTTGAAGGACTCGTAAAAATGAGCTGTTTTAAGATTTTTAATGATAATTCTGCAATCTATAAAATCATGGACAAAAACCTTGTAATTATTCCGACATATAACGAAAAGGAAAATATAGAAAAAATCATTCGTGCCATATTTTCCCAGAAAATTGCCTTTGAAGTACTTGTCATTGATGACGGCTCGCCTGATGGAACAGCAGCTATCGTGAAAAAGCTGCAACAGGAATTTCCGGAGACTGTACACTTGTTGGAAAGACCGGGTAAATTAGGACTCGGAACTGCTTATATTACAGGTTTTAAATGGGCTTTGGAACGCGACTATGACTATATCTTCGAAATGGATGCCGATTTCTCTCATAATCCTGCCGACCTGGTAAGATTGCACCATGCATGTAGCAAAGAAGGTGCAGACTTAGCCATCGGCTCGCGCTATATCAGTGGGGTAAATGTGGTTAACTGGCCTATGGGCAGGGTTCTGATGTCGTATTTCGCTTCTAAATATGTGCGCTTTGTACTGGGGATGAAAGTCGCTGACACAACCGCCGGATTCAAATGTTACAAAAGAAAGGTATTGGAAACCATTGAATTAGATAAAATTCGCTTTAAAGGATATGCTTTTCAGGTTGAAATGAAATTTACCGCCTATAAATGCGGCTTTAAACTGAAAGAGGTGCCTATTATTTTCATCAATCGGGTGGCCGGTGTTTCCAAAATGAGTGGCGGTATATTCAACGAAGCTTTCTTGGGAGTTATCAAGCTTAAAATTGAAAGCTGGTTTCGTAAGTATCCGACACCCAAAACAGATCCTGAGCTTAAGTAATAATAATCACAGATGATACTCATAAAAAATGCAACAATCTTCAACGAAAACGAGCGTTTTATAGGTTCCGTTTTGTTGGATGAGGAAAAGATTTCCAAGATCTATCGAGGCAAAGATATACCTGTTGACCTACAATGTAATGGGGTGATTGAGGCTGACGGATTATGGTTGCTGCCGGGAGTGATTGATGATCAGGTGCATTTTAGAGAACCCGGATTGACACATAAAGCGGATATCTTTACAGAATCTCAGGCTGCCGTAGCCGGTGGCGTTACCTCTTTTATGGATATGCCCAATACCGTTCCGCAAACGACCACCATAGATGCTTTAGAAGAAAAATATAAAATGGGGGCGGCAAAATCTTTAGCTAACTACTCCTTTTATATGGGTGCCACCAATGATAATTTGGACGAGTTGCGGAAGGTAAATCAGGCAGAGGTTTGTGGTATAAAAGTGTTTATGGGTTCATCCACCGGAAATATGTTGGTGGATAACATCAAGACCTTGACCGGAATTTTTGCTGAAATTCCCCTGTTGATTGCGACCCATTGCGAAGATGAAAGCGTGATTCGAGCAAACAAAGCCAAATACATTGCCCGGTATGGTGAAGATTTGTCTGTACATTATCATCCTTACATACGGGATGCGGAAGCCTGTTATCGATCCTCTTCTTTTGCAGTAGAGCTGGCCTCCAAGTACAATACGCGTTTACACCTGCTACATATATCTACAGCCCGCGAGCTTGACCTTTTCAGTAACAAATTTCCTTTGAGAGAAAAACGCATCACAGCTGAGGTATGCGTGCATCATCTGTGGTTTTCGGATCAGGATTATGATGCCTACGGTAACCGTATCAAGTGGAATCCGGCTGTGAAGACCGAGCAGGATAGGCTGGCTTTAATAGATGGGGTCAATCGGGATTTATTAGACGTGGTAGCTACCGATCATGCGCCGCATTTGTTAAGTGAAAAGGAAGGAAATTGTTTGAAGGCAGCTTCGGGCGGTCCTTTGGTTCAGTTTTCTTTGCCGGCAATGTTGGAGTTGGCAAAAAAAGGTTATTTTACGGTAGAACAGGTTGTGAGGAAAATGTGTCATGCACCGGCAGAAGTGTTTAAAATCAGGCAAAGAGGATATATTCGTGAAGGCTTTTATGCTGATTTGGTCTTGGTAAATCCTAAGCAATCTTTAAAAGTGACACCTGATATTATTTTGTCAAAATGCGGCTGGTCTCCTTTTGAAGGCAAAACTTTCAGTCACAGCATAGAAAAAACCTGGGTGAATGGTCGGCAAGTTTATGATCAAGGTGTTGTGAACACTCATATTCGTGGAAAAAGATTGATGTTTGATTAGCAGTATGAATAAGATTTGTATTTTTCTATCGGTTTTTGTCTTAGCTTCTTGTCTGATAAACACTTCACAGTCACCCGAATACACTAAAATTGGCGGCAGAACATTCGGTACCTACTACCACATCACTTATTTACATCCTGAAGGAAAAAATTTGCAGAATGAGATTGAAGCAAAACTTCAGGAGTTTGATGCTTCCCTTTCTACCTTTAATAATCAATCTATCATCTCTAAAATTAATAGGAATGAAGATGTGGTGGTGGATGATTTTTTTATGCAAATGTATGTTGAAGCCGTACGGGTTTCGCAACACACACACGGTGCGTTTGATATTACTGTTGCCCCTTTGGTCAATGCATGGGGATTTGGTTTTGGTGAAAAAGAACGAAAAGAAACACCGGATGTGGCAGCCATTCTTCCTTATGTGGGATCTCAGAAAATAAGCTTGCAGGATCAGCGCATTATAAAAACGGATTCTCGTATCATGCTGGATGCCAGCGCCATTGCTAAAGGACAAGCCGCTGATGTCATTGGGGAGTTACTTGAGGCTGAGGGTTGCAAAAACTTTATGGTTGAAATTGGCGGTGAAATAAGTTGCAAAGGATTAAATCCCAAGGGTAAAAAATGGCAAATCGGCATTGACCGTCCCGATGAAATTTTGCTGGAGGAACAGCGACCCTTGCAAACAGTCCTATCGTTGACCGATTGCGGCATGGCAACTTCAGGCAATTATCGTCAGTACTATTATCGGGATGGAAAAAAATACGCCCACACCATCAATCCCATTACCGGTTATCCGGTTGATCACAATTTATTGAGCGCAACAGTCGTCTCCTCTTCTTCCATGCGTGCCGATGCTTACGCAACGGCTTTTATGGTATTGGGTGTTGACAGCAGTCTTGCCATTTGTAATCGCTTACCTGATGTAGCCTGTTATTTGATTGCCGAAGGTGAGGACAAAAATTACGAAGTATATTACTCCGATGGTTTTTCGGATTTTTTTTCGACTCCATAGGTGCTTTTTTCTGGGATAGCACCAAAAATAGGGATATTCGTTTAATTCAAATTTTAGAGCAAGATTGATAGAGATCTCATAATAATATCAGTCTTGCTTTTTCCTTTTTTTGAAGTTTTTCTTTTTTGTTGGTGTTTTTCGGATTTTTTCGACTTAAAATCAAACAACAAGACATAGGAATTCGGAAGAACTAAAACATAGCCCCTCTTTTGTGATTTTTGGTTGTTGTCAAGCTGATTGCTTTCGGCTTTTTTCCTCTATTTTTTCAATCATTTTCACAGCATTAGCAGTGTGAATGCCGAAAAATATCCAAAGTAGTTCGGTTGCCTGCTTGCGTGCTCTGACTTTAAGAAGTGAGTAGTGAAGCTTTTGTGTCCCGAAGCTACCCTCCAATCGTGTCGCTCGCTCAAGACTTAGGGCACGGCGAAGCAGCTTCCGCTCTTTTTCATCCTTTGCCGGCTTGCCTTTGCGTACAAAGGAGGTGTGAATACCATTACGCGTGCAAAACTTACGATTTTCATTGGTACCGTAAATGCCATCTGCGGCCAATGCTCTCACACGGACTTTCATCAACCTTTGATGTAGAAAAACACCCTGCTTCAAGCGTATGCCCTCGTTGAATGCACCGTAGGAAATACGTTCGATAAAAGATATACCGTCTATCTGGATATTATTGCATTTAGCACCAAACTCTACACTTTTGGTCTCTTTACCCCTGACAATGGGGCGGATGTAAGGCTTGTGGACACTGACAATACGATCAGATACTTTCTCTCCTTCAAATACTTGTTCCTGCTGTACCTTGATAGTTTCTATTGTAGATAAACGTCTGCGAAAATCAGGAGTCAAGTTTAATTGCTTCCCATGTTCTTCCAGCAGAGAGTTCATCTGTCCCAAAAGTTTTCCCAGGAGTTGTTTTAACCGGCGTGCAATTGATTTTTTCTTTGCTCGCTTCATGTTGTTTTTTCGTCTTTTGCTGTATGAATGATAAGCTTTGCGTACATCATTGTATTTATTACGGGGACGCCGAATACCGAGTTCCTTGCAAAATGCAACCATACGGGTATGGAGCCAGTGGACACACTCCCACATCAGCTTGATATCCGTGGGAAAACGCATGTGTGTTTCATAGCAAGTTGCATCCATCATGCATACGTGAAAGTTTTCCAAATAAGGTCTCCAACAATCGGCAAGAACCTGTTGTGCAGCATCAATGTCCAACAGATCGGCTATCTCGACACGAATATCACTTACTATCTTGTAGTTGGTCAGTGGAAATTGAGGATGGATGCTTATGCCACAAAACAGTTGGTAATGAATGTTACCATTCAAATGTTCGATAAGTTCGGAATCAGAAAAATTAGTGTAGGATTTTAATAACATCAAAGCTACTTTCCCCTCAGCGGTAAAATAGCTTTTGCGTCCACGTACGTTATCTTTCAATCCGATGCTTCTACAGAAATCCGAAAATGGAAATGCTTGATAGAGTTTACCCAGTTCACTCGAATAAAAGCTTTCACGATAGCTTGCATAAATATCAAATTCTGTAAAACCTAACGTGGGTTGTAATTGGGAAATTTTTTGTACTTTTGCCATATCTTTTCTGGTTAATTACCCCCGTTTTGAGCCTCTAACTGCAAATACGAGGGAATATCCAAAGATACAAAAAAGCCAACTATCTCACAATGATTTAGTTGGCTTAATTTTAGTTAATTAATGAATATCCCAAAATAAGAAAGGAGAGAACTTTCAATTCTCTCCTTTCTTTATAATCAAACTCTTTTGAAAACTTTCTTTCAAGGATTATGCTTTGGCAGTATCTTCCTTTTCTTCCGTTTTCTTGGTAGTTGTTTTCTTAGCAGGTGCTTTTTTAGTTGTCTTTTCCTCAGCTTTCTCAGCTTTTTCGGCTTTTTTGGCTGGTGCCTTTTCAGCTTTTGCTTTCTTAGCTTCTACCTTTTCTTCAACAGGCTGTTCGGTCTTTTTAGTTGTAGCTTTGGCTTTCTTTTCTGCTTTTGCTTCCTTCTCTGCCGGTGCCTCTGCAGGTTTTTCTTCTGCAACAGCTTTAGCCGGTTTCTCAACTGTTTTTTTAGTTTTTTCTTCAGCTACTTTTCCAGTCTTTTCAGTTGCCTCAGCCTTTTTAGTGGTTTCGGCCTTTTCAGCTACTTCAGCTTTTTCTGTGGCTTCAGTCTTGGTTGCTTTTGTTTTAGCAGCTTTTTTAGCCTTTTCAACAGCAGCAGTTTCCATTTGATCTTTCAAGTCGGCTAAAGATTGGATATCTCCTAAAGTAGTTTTTTCAATATTGGCTGCCGGAATAGTAGCATCCTCTTTTTTAGTACGCTTACCGGTCTTTTTTGCCGGAGCGCCGGTAGCAGCTTTTTCAGCACGTTTCTCATCTTCATGAATGCGGCTGTGTGAAAGGATGATACGTTTTGCGTCTTTGTTGAATTCAATTACTTTAAATGGTAATTTTTCATCCAATTGTGCTTGAGAACCGTCTTCTTTTATCAAATGTTTGGGTGTGGCAAAGCCTTCTACGCCGTAAGGCAGAGATATAACCGAACCTTTATCCATCATTTCGATGATAGTGCCTTCATGAATGCTGTCCACTACAAATAAAGTTTCCAATGTATCCCACGGGTTTTCTTCAATTTGTTTGTGACCCAAGCTCAAACGACGATTTGCCAAGTCAATTTCAAGTACCTGAACTTCTATTTCGCTACCAATCTGAGTAAATTCTGACGGGTGTTTGATTTTTTTCGTCCATGATAAATCTGAAATGTGAATCAAGCCATCAACGCCTTCTTCAATTTCGGCAAATACTCCGAAGTTAGTAAAGTTACGTACTTTGGCAGTGTGTTTTGTGCCAACTGCGTATTTTTCCTCTATCGTATCCCATGGGTCGGCTTTCAGTTGTTTGATACCCAGAGACATTTTACGTTCTTCACGATCTAATGTAAGGATAACGGTTTCCACTTCGTCACCAACTTTCAGGAAGTCTTGTGCGGAGCGCAAGTGTTGAGACCAACTCATTTCTGAAACGTGAATCAAACCTTCCACGCCCGGAGCAATTTCTACGAATGCTCCGTAATCAGCCATCACTACTACTTTACCTTTAATTTTGTCACCAACTTGCAGGTTAGGATCCAAGGCGTCCCATGGGTGGGCTGACAATTGTTTCAGACCCAGTGCAATACGCTTTTTCTCATCATCAAAATCAAGTATTACCACATTGATTTTTTCATCTAAACTGACAATTTCTTCCGGATGAGAAACACGTCCCCAGGAGAGGTCGGTAATATGAATCAATCCGTCGATACCGCCTAAATCGATAAATACACCATAAGAAGTGATGTTCTTTACGATACCTTCCAGGATTTGACCTTTTTGTAGTTTGCTTATAATTTCTTTTTTCTGATTTTCTAATTCAGCTTCGATCAGTGCTTTGTGTGATACAACCACATTCTTGAATTCATGATTGATTTTAATCACCTTGAATTCCATGGTTTTATTAACAAACACATCGTAGTCGCGAATAGGTTTAACATCAATTTGTGAACCCGGTAAGAAAGCTTCTATACCGAATACATCGACAATCATACCGCCTTTGGTACGACATTTTACATAACCTTTTACGATTTCTTGTGTGTCTAATGCTTCATTGATGCGATCCCATGCGCGCGTCATACGTGCTTGTTTGTGAGAAAGAATCAGTTGTCCTTTCTTATCTTCCTGACTTTCAATATAAACTTCAACTATATCACCAACTTTTAAATCGGGATTGTAGCGAAATTCACTCATAGGCACGATGCCATCGGATTTGTAGCCAACATTGACAACTACCTCACGCTTGCTGATAGAGATAACTGTGCCATCAACCACTTCCTTGTCTTTGATAGCAGTCAACGTATTGTCATAAATTTTCTTCAGTTCTTCTTTTGCGGTAGCATCTCTAAAATCATCCTTTTCATAAGCATCCCAGTCAAATTCTTTTTCTTGGGCAGGTTCTTCAACTTTTTCAGTTGCTTTAGAGCTTGCTTCCTCAATTACCTCAACAGGTTTAGCTTCCTCCTTAACTTCCTTAACTTCTTTAACTTCTTTCTTCTTTTCAACAGGAGTCGTCACTTTTGCTTTTTCAGCTTCTACTTTTTTGTCAACAGCCTTAACTTCCTCAGGTGTTGTTTGTTGTGGCTCTAATGCCGGATCTTGATTTTCTTTCATTTCTGAAAACTTTTTACTAAAAAATTAGTGGGTTAGACAATATATTTATATATAACACAAAAAATGCGGCTGCAAAGGTACAAAATAATATTAAATACACCAATACGATTGGATGCAAGGATTTTAGAATTTATCAATGCTTAGAATTTACTATACACCACATTGGCTTTGATGGGTTTTTTGCTGTGGTTCCCACCACAAATGGTCACACCGTTTAGCAGGAATTGTTGAGAAACATCTATGATTGCGTTGTTGCTTGACAGTTTTAATCTAACTGGCACCAACAAAAAATTAATGTTATCAGGGAGTTCCAAGTTGTTTTCTCTTGCCTGTTTGAATTCGTAGGCAATCAATCCTGAAATATCAAAAGAATAAAAATAGTCACTTTCTTTGGTGTCAGGATTAATTTTACGATCATAACTGCCTATGATAGCACAAGTATCGCTGGGAAGTTCTCTTTTGTTGAAAAATCTTTCGAGTGAGTTTTCTTTAATCAGTAACAAATTAGCTGGGATGGGTAAAGGAAAACTTTCCTTATTCAGGTTGTTGATATCAACCCTTAATTTTGCATCGTTGATAAAGACTCTTGAGCCATCGGATTCAATTTTTTGCTGCATCTCTTTGATTGGCAGTTGAACACGTGTGTATAAATTAGCCGGTGAAGAAATATGATGAATCTGTTCCGGTTGGTTGTTCAATTGATTTAAGATATTTTCTTTATCCGGATTGAGAAAACGATTGACTTGTCGTACCCATGTATTTGCGGGGAAAGTGACCGAATTGTTTACGGTTACGATGGAATCTTGTCCGGCTATATCTTTTGATGTATAGGTGTGACTATGGTAGTATTCCAAATCAATTTGCCGTATGTAAAGCATAGAGGCTGAACCGAAGTCGGTTGTGATATACATGCCTTTAAAAAAGTCGAAAAATTTTGAGTCCTGCGAGTAAGTGTCTGGTTGTATGTTGCTGAACCGCTGTAAGAAATCGTTATTGAGTTTGATGATTACATAAGGTAAGGCGTCACTTCCGCTTGCATCAACAGCGGTGAAGACCTTTTCACCAATCAATAGGGAATCAGATTTGTCCACATATTCATCCGGATTTAAATTGCTGGGGTAGGGTGTTGTGTAGTCAAAGGTTTTTTTATTCATTTCATATACACTGACGTGCATGGGAGCATATTGGTCGCCGAAGAATTTTTTGTAATACATCACCAATAGAATTGAATCCGGCTTTACATGATCAGGATAGACATGGTTTTTGGGATATTCTACCTGGGCTAAAATATCGGCATGAACCGTTCCGTAAGTATTATCGGAAAAAGTACCCAACAAGAACGAGTCGGGACGAGAATACATGAAATCGACGGAATAGTTTTCAGAATTGATATCAAATCTGTCGAATGAAACTGAGATTTTATCACCGGGAGGTTGAATACTGCTTCCCATATCTGTTATGTTGCTTTCGTTGCATGCGGAAAAAATAATCAGCAGGGATGCAAAAAGCTTCAGTATGCGGTTGTTCATACGTGTTTTGTAATCAAGTTTTTGTTAAAGTAACACTGTTGTAAAATTTAACGTATTCATCAGCATAATCCTCATCCGGTATATAAGGAAGGAAACTTTTCTTCTTTTCTTCAACGTATTTAAGTATTTCCGGATTTGTATCGGCTTCGGATTGTATAATACCGTCAGAATAATCAATGGCAAGTTTGCTCAAAGCTATATAATCGATTTCTTTGCCTTGCAGGTGAACCAAATCTTTTGATTCAATGCCTTCCAAAACTAATTTTTCTGCAAAAATATCTCTGAAAGGTTGCTTGAAATCATCTTTAAACAAAGAATAAATAACTTTTGAATTTTTGAAAAAAGGATCTTGGTTGAATGCCTTTTTGATGTATAAGGGTGCCAAAGCCGTCATCCAGCCTAAGCAATGGATGAGGTCGGGCGTCCATCTCAGCTTTTTCACTGTTTCCATTACGCCGCGTACAAAGAATATTGTTCTTTCATCGTTGTCAATAAACTCTTTTCCATCTTCATCATAAATGGTAAACTTTCTTTGAAAAAAATCTTCATTGTCGATGAAATAGACTTGTAAACGAGCAGATTGAATGGATGCTACTTTGATGATCAGAGGATAGTCAGTATCATCAATGATTAGATTCATACCGGATAACCTGATGACTTCGTGCAACTGATTGCGCCGCTCGTTGATTATTCCGAATTTGGGCATAAAAGTTCTGGTTTCTTTTCTTCTTTCCTGCATTGCTTGCGGTAGATACCTGCCCATATCCGCTACCGGGGATTCCTGTAAAAAAGGAGAAATCTCTTGAGAGATGTAAAGAATTTTCTTATTTTTTTTCATGAATTGTGAAACGTGCCAACCTTAAATTCCGGCAAATAAACGTACAAAGGTACAAAAAAAAGTTGGAATATTTTATTTTACAGATGAATCCCAAGAAGTTTTTGTACTTTTGGCAAATTTTATCATTCATACAAGGATTAAAATGGTTATAGCTAACACGGTTGATCAGGTTGAACAGGCGATGAAACATGTTCGCATGTCCGGTCAGCGTGTAGGATTTGTGCCTACCATGGGGGCTTTGCATGCCGGACACCTCAGCTTGGTGCAACGGTCTGTAGCTGAAAATGATTTTACGGTGGTGAGTGTGTTTGTGAATCCTACACAGTTTAACAATGCACAGGATTTGGAAAAATATCCGAGAGATTTTGCAAAAGATGAAGCTTTATTGTTAAAGAACGGATGCAATTTGATTTTTGCACCATCTACATCTGATATATATTCGGAAGCAGATTTAAAGAAACCTTTTGAATTTGATTTTGGTGGCCTGGATCAAATGATGGAAGGCAAGTACCGGCCGGGACATTTTAATGGAGTAGTGCAGATTGTTAGCAAGCTTTTTAAGATTGTTGAAGCAGATAAGGCTTATTTCGGTGAAAAAGATTTTCAGCAATTGGCAATTATTCATCATATGACCAAAGTGATGGGTTTTGATGTTCAAATAGTTGATTGTCCGATTGTTAGAGAAAAATCCGGCTTGGCCATGAGTAGCAGAAATGAGAGATTAAGTTCGGAAGAACGAGAAATTGCAGCCGGAATATCGAAAGTGTTGTTTGAAAGTCTTAACTTTGTACCGTCATTTTTACCCCGAAAACTTGAAAAATGGGTTGAGAATGAGATTAGAAATATTCCGGGATTGGACCTGGAATATTATGAAATAGTAGATACAAAAAGTTTACAGCCGGCACAAAACTGGGATAAACCTACGGTGGGATGTATTGCAGTTTATTGCGGAGGTGTAAGGTTAATTGATAATATCAGATGTTCGTAACAGTATTAAAGTCAAAGATTCATCGTGCCTCTGTCACGGAGGCGAATCTGAACTATGTGGGCAGTATTACTATTGATGAGGATTTAATGGAAGCTGCCAATATCATTGCCAACGAAAAAGTAGCTATCGTTAATATCAATACCGGTGTTCGATTTGAAACTTATGTCATAACCGGCGAGCGTGGTTCGGGTGATATTTGCATCAATGGTGGTGCAGCAAGATTGGTTCAACCCGGCGATTTGGTTATCATCATGGCTTATGCTATGATGGATTTCGAAAAAGCGAAAAACTTCAAGCCAAAGGTGATCTTTCCAAATGCTAAGAATCAGCTCTTGAACCGGTAAGCCCCGGCTTTACTCCTTTCTTTTTATGAAATTCACACTTTTACAGACAGACTTAAAGTCAAACGCACGTGCCGGTTTGATTGAGACTGCCCACGGGAAGGTTGAAACACCTATCTTTATGCCGGTTGGTACGGTTGCTTCTGTGAAAGCAGTGCATTTTCATGAGCTGAAGGAAGACATTCAAGCACAGATCATTTTAGGCAATACCTATCATTTGTATTTGCGACCCGGATTGGAAATTTTGGAGCAAGCCGGTGGTTTGCATCCTTTCATGGGTTGGGACAGACCTATTCTCACAGATAGCGGGGGCTTTCAGGTTTTTTCTTTGTCAGCCAACCGTAAATTAACTGAAGAGGGTGCTTATTTCAGTTCGCATATTGACGGTAGCAGACATTTGTTCACGCCGGAAAAGGTAGTTGATATTCAGCGTGTCATGGGTTCGGATATCATGATGGCTTTTGACGAATGTCCCCCTGGAGATGCTCCTTATGATTATGCGAAAAAATCCATGGAATTGACCCATCAATGGCTGACACGTGCTCATAAACGTTTTCAAGAAACAGAGGTCAAGTATGGTTACTCTCAAAGTTTCTTCCCCATTGTACAAGGATGTGTGTATCCGGATTTGAGAAAACAATCGGCTGATTACATTGCTTCTGTTGGCGCTGATGGCAATGCCATCGGGGGTTTGGCGGTAGGCGAACCCGTCGAAAAAATGTATGAGATGATAGAGGTGGTGAATGAAATCTTACCTCAGGATAAACCGCGATATCTGATGGGTGTCGGAACTCCAATCAATATTTTGGAAAGCATAGAAAGGGGAGTGGATATGTTCGACTGCGTGATGCCGACCCGCAATGGTCGTAACGGTATGCTCTTTACTTCCGAAGGTATCATGAACATGCGGAATGAAAAGTGGAAAAATGATTTCTCGCCATTGGATCCCAATGGTACCTCTTATGTTGACCATGCCTATACCAAAGCTTATCTGCGTCACCTTTTTATCAGCAAAGAACTGTTGGCAATGCAAATAGCCTCTGTTCACAATTTAGCCTTTTATTTATGGCTTGTGAAAGAGGCTCGTCAACATATTTTATCCGGAACATTTGCCTCCTGGAAGCGGGATATGGTATCCCGCTTAGGCAGAAGACTTTAATTGATCTATGAGGGTTTTAGAACCAGCGCACGTAACAGAAATCCTGACGATGCGGCAAGTCCTGATGCTTGGGGAACATGCGGAAAGCATATTTGATGGTTCCCGAAAGATTTAATTTATAATCCAAACTGAAACGCATTTTTGAGCCTTCAGTGGCAATTAAATCCATTTCTTTCACCTCATGCAAGATATCTTCATTATTTTTGCATTTTTTCAACACCACCAATTCAATTCCGATACCTTTATCATTCAATGCTTTCGTGTTGACGGTTACTTCCATCTTGTACCTTTTTCCAACTTGGGCATTGTGGTACAGTTCCTCGGGAATTTGTATTTGCTCAATTTCTATAGCATCCCAATGAGAGGCTATATTTTCTTTCCAAGCCGCCATTTCTTTTGCTTTCGTATAATTATTCTCTTTCAGTAAAGCAGCACGTTTTCCTAATTTGTAGTAAAACTTATTAAAGTAGTCATCCATCATCCTTTTAGTGGTATAAACCGGCGTAATTTGAGCGATGGAGTTTTTGATGTATTGAATCCACTCAGTAGAATAACCTTTGGTGTTCTTAGCATAATAAAGCGGTATGATTTCATTTTCCAGTATGCTGTAAATGGTTGCCGCATCCAATTGGTCCTGGTGCTCCTGGTTTTCGTAGGTTCGCTTGTCGGTCAATGCCCAACCGGCACCTTTCACATAACCTTCATACCACCATCCGTCTAAAACTGAAAAGTTCAGTACGCCATTCATTTGAGCTTTTTGTCCCGATGTACCGGAAGCCTCTAACGGACGGGTAGGGGTGTTGAGCCAAACATCCACGCCGGATATCAAACGTTTAGCTAATCGCATGTCATAATTTTCCAGGAAAATAATCTTCCCTAAGAATTGGGGCATGCGCGAAATTTCAATGATTTGTTTGATTAACCCTTGTCCGCCTCCATCAGCCGGATGTGCTTTTCCGGTGAACAGGAATTGTACGGGTCTTTGCGGGTTATTTACTATTTTCTCCAGCCTTTCCAAGTCAGTGAAAATCAGATGGGCACGTTTGTAAGTAGCAAATCTGCGACCAAAACCTATAATTAGTGAGTTGGTATTGATAGAATTTAACACAGAAACAATTCGTGAAGGATCGCCTTGATTTTTCAGCCAACTGTCATGAAATTGTACTTTGATATAATTCACCAATTTGTTTTTTAATACCATCCTTGTATCCCAAATCACCTGATCCGGTATTTGGTGGATGGCTTCCCAAATCTTTTTGTTGGATTGATCATTATAGAAAGAAGCATCGAAATACTTTTCATATACTGTTTTCCATTCGGAAGCAGCCCAGGTGGGCAAATGAACGCCATTGGTCACATAATCAACATGTAACTCTTTCGGGAAATAACCTTTCCAAATGGGATTAAACATTTCTTGAGATACCATGCCGTGCAATTTACTTACGCCATTCACTTCCTGGCAAGTATTGCAAGCAAAAACACTCATGGAGAATTTTTCATTTTTGTTACCCGGGTTTTCTCTACCCAAATCAATCAGATTGTCCCAACTGATGCCTAATTTTGCCGGATATGCATTCATGTATTTAATAAACAAATCCTCACTAAAACTGTCGTGACCGGCAGGAACGGGTGTGTGTACCGTGTAAAGAGAACTTGCTCTGACTACCTCCAATGCTTGTTGGAAGGTTAGTCCCTCAGCTACGTAATCAATCAGGCGTTGTACGTTGATTAAAGCAGCATGGCCTTCATTGCAATGATACACATCTTTCTTGATACCTAATTTTTTCAAAGCCAGCATACCACCGATACCCAACATGATTTCTTGTTTCAGGCGGTTTTCCCAGTCACCCCCGTAGAGCTGATGCGTAATAGAGCGATCTTCTTCATTGTTCATCTCATTGTCGGTGTCCAACAGATAGAGCTTAACACGTCCCACATCTACTTTCCACAAATAGGAATATACGGTTCTATTGGGGAAAGGTACTTCTATCACCAAGGGATTTTCATGCTCGTCTTTTACCTGGGTAATGGGTAAAGTGTTGAAATTTTGAGGTTCATAAGAAGCAACTTGCTGCCCGTCAACGGAAAGCAATTGTGTAAAATATCCGTAGCGGTATAAAAAACCGATTGCAGTCATGTCTGCACCATAATCACTTGCTTCTTTTAAATAATCACCTGCTAACACGCCCAATCCACCTGAATAAATTTTGAGAATTTCCGTTAATCCGTATTCCATACTGAAATAGGCAATGGAAGGTTTATCAGTTTGCTTGGGAACATGGATGTATTGCGAAAATCTTTCGTAGATGCTGTTTAGTTTTTGAATGAACTCTTGGTTTTCTCCCAGTTCAACCAACTGGTCATGTGAAAGTATATTTAATAACAACACAGGATTGGATTTGGCTTCTACCCAAGCATTATAATCGATTTTTCGAAATAAATCCTTCGCTTCGGCATCCCAGTACCACCAGATATTACGAGCTAATTCCTCTAATTTTTTTATACTCTCAGGAAGAGAAGATTTTACGGTAATCTCTTTCCAATTCTCTGCGTTGTAAGCATTAATTTTGATGTTCATAAATTTATGTAAAAGAGTTAATTTTGAGCTAAAAACATGTTTTATAAATAGAAAACGCAAATATATATCTTTTTTATAGATAAAAATATGTTTTATAACATGTTTTTAGAAATTTGTTTGAGAGTTTGAAATTTAGGACTGTACGCTCTATGCTTTCTTCCTCAACGCAATATCATAGGCCAATTCATAGTATTGAATAAACTCAGTCCATAAGGCTTTTTTGCCTATGGTTGCTGCTTTGTTGCCTATGGCGGTTCGCACTGTTTGGTCAAGCTGCACGTACTTTCGGATGGTTTCAGCGATTTTTACGGCCACTTCATGTCCATTGTAATCTGAACGGTGGATTACTTCTACTCCGTCTGTAATATCCTTTGAATATTCGGACGACCACTCGCCAAAGCCTGATAGATCAGTGGTAATGGTAGGAACGTGAAAAGCAATACTTTCCAGGGGTGTATATCCCCAAGGTTCATAATAGGATGGGAATACCGATAAGTCGAATCCTATCAGTAATTCATAATAGGTTTTATTGAAGATACCGTCAAAACCGTTTAAATACGCCGGTACGAAAATGACTTTCACCTTGTCTGTTTTTTTGTTTCTTAGGTGAAACCAGTTAATGGTTTGTAATATCGGATCTTGATGCGGATTGTGTAATTCGTGGGTAGTAACACAATTTTGTCCTTTTGATATTTGATCGGGATTATTTAATGCATGTACCAAATCAATGCAAGGACCTTTAATCCAGGCAGGAACCATAATGAAAGCTACAACTTCATTTCCAAGCCCCGACATATTATTCAAATGCTTCAAAGATTCGATGAATACATCCAAACCTTTGTTTTTAAACTCATAACGACCTGCGGTTACGACAAAGGAGGCATTATTGCTCAAAGGATAACCTAAAAGTGTTTCAGCAAGTTTTTTTAACAAAGTGCGAGCTTCTTTTCTTTTTGGAGAGAAAGATTTTCCTTGTGGTACAAATCCATTTTCAAAACCATTGGGAGTAACGATGTCCGGTTTCCTTTCCAGCAACTGAGTGCATTCTTTGGCAGTAATATTACTTACAGTAGTAAAACAGTCAACCAAATGTGCAGCCCGTTTTTCAGCCGAATGCTTGGACACCATATTCAACTCCTCAGCCATCTGATCTCCCTTGTATTCATGCAAATAATCGTACAAAGGCTTGTGATTGCCTGCAATGGAGCGACCGATGGAAGTGGCGTGGGTTGTAAAAAGGGTAGCTATCTCTGGCAATTTATTTTTGATGTAAAATATACCGAAGGAAGTCATCCATTCATTGAAATGAGCTACTACCTTTTGTTTCTTTGATAATCGGTGAAATTGATAAAAGCTTTCTATCACTATTCCTGAGGCATAACCAAACATAGAAGATTCGTCATAATCTCCATATGCCATCAAAGAATTCACACCTGAATTTTCCCATACTTTACCGTAGATTTCATTTTTCTTCAGCATCAACATGTTGAAGTCAACCAGAACAGCGACAGGTTGTCCCGGAACTTTCCATCTGCCTATACGAATAGAGAGATTGTGACTGTCGGAAATAGCTTTTTCCCATCCCGGAAAAATATTGGTGTCTTCTTCGAAATAAGGATTTTCTTGCTCGCGCCATATTTCCGGACCGATGAATATCAGTTTGTCACCATACCGTTGAGTTAAAGTAGCTGCACGAGTTGATAGTACGGTGTAAATACCGCCGACCATATTGCATACTTCCCAACTTGTTTCGAATATATATTCGGGTTGTTTAAGTTGCTTTTTTTGTTTCATATTTGTGACCCCGGCGGGATTCTAACCCACGACCTTCAGAACCGGAATCTGACGTTCTATACAGCTGAACTACGGAGCCTTTGTTATTTTATTTATTTGCGGTGCAAACATAGTAAAAAAAACTGAATAGATATCTTCATTTTTTTGTCTCGATACAAAAAAACGAAGCAAAAAAAAATCAAGACTGCGTCCGCTTCGCTCGAAAAATTAGCGCTCGAACAGCTAAATCATCCAAACTCGCAACTTCGTTGCTCAAACAATGGACGATTCTTAACGCTGTTCTCACTTATTTTTCGGCTCACCGGACGAGGTCGGTCGGGCGCAGAAGCCTTGGTAGATTTGTGGAGATAAATATGCTGCCCTTACAGGGCGCATGGTATTTTGGGTCATTATTAACCCCAGAGCGTTGCTCTGGGCTGACAAATTTTGCCCTTTCAGGGCGCGGCACACTCACAGATGATTAATAAATTTAGCTGCTGATCGACTAAGGAATTGTCCGTAGGACAAACACGTGAATAACCCCCGGATTCATCCGGGGTGGAAAGGTCGAGAATGGTAATAAAACTCTGTAGGAGTTTCCCAAAATCCAAATTGTTAAACGCCTACAGCGTTTAAGCAGTCACACGTACTCAACTGCCCCCAATTAAAATTGGGGGTTATGCACGTGAAACTTCTACGAAGTTAAAAAGCGTTGTGTTAGGAATATGTAACATATAATCTGCAGCCCTGAAGGGGCAATATACACTAGCCCAATGGCAACGCCTTGGGGTTATATAAATGAAGAGAGAATACCGCGCCCTGTAAGGGCAGCATACATAGCCCATTGATGTATCATAAGCGTCCAATTGCTGCAATTATAAGATGCCTTACTGGAAAATTTTATCTACATTTGTGCGTTATACATATGTATTATATCCTATCTATATGAGGAAGCTATATTTTTTATCCTTTATGCTCTTGATTAGCGGGTCAATCCTGGCTGCAGAGCCTTACCGCACCCGCATCTTGGCTGATAACATCAGAACACTCACCATAGGCTTGGCGGATAATGCCACGGAGCTACCCATTTTAGAACTGAACGAAGACCAACAGCTTGAAATTCGCTTTGATGAAATGTCGCACGAAACACATCATTACGGTTATACCGTTTTGCATTGCAATGCCGACTGGACTCCTTCTGATTTGAGCACTTACGAATATCTTGATGGTTATACCAATGGTAATATCACCGATTACAATCGTTCCATCAACACTCATTATTTATACACGAATTATCAGCTCAGGATACCTAATTACGATATGAACTTTAAAATATCCGGAAATTACGTGTTGTTGATTTATGAAGATAATAACAAAGATAAACTGATAGCACAAGCCTGTTTTTCCATAGTGGAACCAAAAGTGAAAATTGATGCTGGGATTCGGGCAAATACGGATATTGAAATCCGTGGCAGATACCAACAACTTGATTTCGAAGTATTGCTGCAGGGTTATTACGTGCGCGATCCTATGTCGGAAATCAAGATGGTTGTCAGACAAAATGACCGGCTCGACAATGAAGTAAGGGATATAAAACCGAATTATGTCACTGAATCCAAATTGTCCTTCATCAATAACAAAGATCTGATCTTTGAAGGCGGAAATGAATATCATAGCTTTGATATTTCCTCTGTTTACAACTTCAGCAGGAATATCGACCATTTTGAATTTACCAATAACGGATATGAGGTAATTCTTTTTCCCGATAAAATACAAAAAGGAAGTTATATACATGATTACGACGCCAATGGCAGGTTTCTCATCAATCATCAGGAAGCATTTGAAGATATACATACTGAAGCGGATTATGTGCATGTGCATATTAAACTGATTGCCGACCGTCCGTTTTTTGACGGACAACTCTATTTGGGCGGAGGTTATAATTATAACCTGATAAACTATGACAACCGTTTAAATTACGATAATACTGTACAAGCCTACACCAAAACCCTCTTACTCAAACAAGGAGGATATAATTATCAATACTGGTTTTTACCCAAAAATACTTCCAAAGCGACCGTCACCAGAGTAGATGGTTCCTACTGGGAAACGGAAAACGAATACACCATCTATGTGTATCATCGGGCGTGGGGGGAAAGATATGATAGGTTGATTGGGGTTGGGAGAACTTATAATAACTAATAACTAAGAACTAAAAACGAAGAACGAAGAACGAAGAATGGAGAGTTAAAGTTTTAGAAGTCAAGTGGTTAGTAGTTTTTTAGAAGTTAATGAAGTTAGGGAAGTCAAAGAAGTTAGGTGTGTTCCGTGTTCCGAGGTTGCGAGTTCAGTTTTGGCTGTTAGTTCTTAGCCCTTAGTTCTTAGTTTTTAGTTTTTAGTTCTTAGTTTTTAGTTCTTAGTTCATCGTTCTTAGTTTTTCGTTTATAAAAGTGTTCCGCTATACCAACTACAACACCATCCTCAAGAATCAGTTTGCAAATCGGGTTCAAAAGATTTCGATCCATGCGGGCTTTACTTGTCCGAATCGAGATGGGAGCAAGGGATTGGGAGGATGTACCTATTGCAACAATCAAGCTTTTGTGCCGGATTATTGTGAGCCTGTCAAATCCATTACACAACAAATTGAAGAGGGCATACAATTTTTTCGAAAGAAAGAGAAATATGCCAGTCAGGCTTACTTGGCTTATTTTCAGTCCTACACCAATACCTACGCCAACATAGATCACTTAAAATCTATCTACGGGGAAGCACTGCAACACCCGCAAATCAAAGGGATAGTAGTGGGTACCCGTCCGGATTGCGTAGATGATGCAATCCTGGATTATTTTGCAGATCTATCGAGACAAACCTATGTCATGATTGAGTACGGCATAGAATCGACCGATGATAAGACTTTGGAATTTATCAATCGCGGACACGACTACCAATCTGCTGTCGATGCCGTGCATGCTACTGCCCAACGCGGGATCAATACTGCCGCACATATCATATTAGGTCTTCCCGGTGAAAGCAAGGAAACCATATTGTCTCATGCCGACAAACTGAACGCATTACCTTTAACAGCCTTAAAATTGCACCAATTGCAATTGGTCAAAGGCACCGTTATGGCAAAGCAATTTGAGACAAATCCCGAATTATTCCATCTTTTTCAATTGGATGAATATATAGATTTGGTGGTTGATTTTTTAGAAAGATTATCCCCCAACATAGCTGTAGAGCGCTTTGTGTCTCAATCACCCGACGGATTTGTGATTAAGCCGGACTGGGGTGTAAAGAATTTTGAATTTGTAGATAAAGTAAACAAAAGACTGAAGGAGCGGAATACCTGGCAGGGAAGATTGTGCGTTGCGAGTTCCGGGGTGCGCGGTGCGGGGTACGGGGTGCGTGTTCCGGGGTCACATTAAATTAATTTTTTTCAAACCTCTTCGTTGTAAATCCTTGAATATCGACTCCCAAGCCAAACTCCCCTCCGTAGGGTAATTATACACTCCCAAGACTTCTCGTGTCCTATCCGAACGAACAGCTAACAATGTGTAATAAGCCTCTTTGCTTACGCTGTCTCCATGACGGGTAGGTATAAAACAAGCATCAATCATGACAATCGGATAATAGGACTCTAAAGGACGATTGAGCCACATACCAACCTCCTCTCTGGCGGTATCGAACATACGGCTGACCTGGCTGCTACTGTAATGGGAACCGTAAATCTCTCCAAAAATATTCCCAACCTGTTCGGTGGTTAAACCCGATTTGTACAACTCAAAGGCAATGGATCGGGCTTCCTGTTCCTGATTCTTGAGCAAAGCCAAAATAACCGGATAAAAACCACCGTTACGTGTGCGAGGTATTTGGAGTTCAAGCATTCGTTTGTCACCAAATGCCTTACGGTTACGGAAACCATTACTGTAGTCAGAAACCTCGTTTTTGTAAGTCTCACGCTCGGATTTCATCAAAGCTTCTAAGCTTAATTTTAAAATTGTGTTTAATCCGTCTTCTTTTTGTAGAATATCTTCCAATATTTTACTAACTTGCGGCTGTGTAAGGTGCATAATCTTTAATTTTAAATTGTTTAATAGGTTTTTTTAAAATCAAAGATAGATAAAATGCGCTTTACACACTTTTGGGGACAGTATCCCCAAGTCACGCCACATACGAAATCATGAATATTGCCGGTCAGGTGTTTGATTGCGGCAGTTTCAGCACAGCAACACAATTAAACCTTTCCCATCTCACATCCGGGATTTATTTGATTAAGATTGTGCAAGATAATTTGCCTGTGGTAAGGAAGTTTGTGAAGAAATAAGGTAATAATCGAAGTACGAGACTGAGCTCGAATATCCCTCCCAATACGGAAAACAAAGTACCTAGTTTATATTGTTTCTGTTGCTTGTCTTTTTCGAGAATTATACTTTTTCACTCCCATTCTATAAATAACCAATATCAACGCAATGCCATAGATAATCTGACGCATATTGGCGGCAATGGACGAAGGCATACCCACAAAACGCAATGCTTCCGGCAGAAGTACCAAAAACATTGCTGCAAAGAAAATCCCTTTCAGGTTACGCATACCGCCGATAATAACTATACTTAAAATAAATATGGATTCATCCACGGTAAAGCTGGTCGGGTCGATATAGCTGATATAGTGTGCATACAATACTCCGGCAATAGATGCCAACATTCCGCTAATAACAAACGATGTTATCTTGGCATTATGCACGTTTTTTCCCAAACTGTTGGTGTAAACTTCATCTTCGCTTAATGCCCGCAATACGGTGCCGAATGGCGATGATGTAATACGATGCAATAGATACCAGACCAATGCTGTAAACGTAGCCGAAAGCAACAGAAAAGAGATTTTGCTCTCGAATGCAAATCCCAATATCTTAAACGAAGGTATTCCCGGAATTCCCAAAGGACCATTGGTAATACTTTGCCAATTATTCATTATGGAAAAAATAACCACCTGAATTCCCAACGTAATAATTATATAATAATCGTCAATGGTTTTTACTGCAACTTTGGAAACAATAAAGGCGATAATACCCGACAACAAAAGTGCCACTAACAGATTAAGCAGAGAGGGTGTACCGAAGTTTACCGACATTAATGCGGTAGTATAAGCACCGATACCGTAAAATCCGGCATGAGCCAACGAAATTTGTCCGCTATAACCCGCCACCAAACTCAATGATTGCGAAAGTATGGTGTAAATACATATTAATATGGCAAGGTGTAAGATGTATTCCATTATATTTCCGCCTTTTTAATTCTTTTTCCACTAAATCCGTATGGTCTGAAATAGAGAAAAGCAATAAGAATAATATAAGCCGTGGCATTCATCCATTTGCTATCTAAATAGTAAGCTGCCAAATGTTGTGCCGTTGCCAACAGCAAGCAGCCCAACAATAAATAACGCATTTTACCCATACCGCCGATAATCATGGCTACTACGGCATAAAGCAACCAGTTAAATCCCATAGTGGGTGTCATATCGGTATCGGCAGCGATAAGAATTCCGGCACAGGCAGCCAATCCAGCCCCCAATATAAAACTCCATACAACGGCTCTATTCCTTGATATACCGAAAATACCGCTTAACTCAGGATTGGACGATACCGCTTTTATTTGTCTTCCGATATTGGTCTTTTCTAAAAATAGCCAACTCAATACCAATAGTACTATGCTTACAACTACTGTAATTATCTGCACATCGGTAATATATGCTCCCAAAAATTCATGCCCTGCTTTTACCTGCCAAGTACGGAGACTTAAACTATCGTTACCCCATATTAACGAAATAACATTTTGAACAACAATGTATAAGCCTAAGGAAATTACCATCATTTGCCAACTTTCCAACTTTCTTTTTTGCAATGGTTTATAAATCCATTGGTTTATAGCAAGCATAAAAACGATGGTAAACCCTATTGAAGTTGGGATACTTATCCATAGCGAAAGGTCTAGTTGAATATTTGTAAAATAGGTGACATAAGCACCAAATACCAGAGCAATGGCATGTCCTATGTCAATAAACTTTAATGCATAGAAAATTACTGAAAATGAATATGAAATAAGAAATAATATAAATGTAAGTACAAATATATTAATAGTTAATTGAGCAGTAATATCCATTATATATTTTTTAATTAAAATTTGAAGCTATATAATTTGCATTTAAAATACCCTTATTTATGAGAAACTCAAAGTATTCAAGAAAAGAATTTCTTAAATATGAATGTGCTTTTATTTTATTTTTAACATGCTCAATATATTTTGGATCTGTGTAAAAATCATTTACAATATTTGACTGCAAACTAACTAATTCATCCTTGTTAATTGATGGGTGATTTATTACTGGTTCTTCGGTTGTAAAGTTATCCATGTTAAATTTTTCAGGGAGATACAAGCGAGTATATTCATTCCAAATTTTCGTTCCTGGAAAAGGCGTAATAAATGATATTCTTATTTCATCTATCGGAAGAGTCTTAAGAAAATTGTTATAATTTTTAATTTTTTCTTTTGTGTCTTCAGGAAAGCCAATTATTAACAAAGCCTTAATTATTAAACCTATATCATTTGCAGTATTTAATATTTCTTTATAATCAAGTTTATTTAAAGAATAATTGTCTTTTATTTTACTGGAAAAATCAGCTTCTGATTCAAGACCAATACTCAATTTTACACAGTTGGCTTCTTTCAACATATAAAGCATCTCATTATCTAATCTGTCAAGTCGGAATAATCCCCACCAATGAATAGGAAGATTTCGTTTAATAAATTCATTACAGAATTCAAATACCTTTTTCCTATTTAAGTTAAAAGTTAAATCAGGAAAATAAACTAAATTGGTACCGAATTCATTGTGTAAATATTCGATTTCATCCACTACTTTTTCAGGAGATCGCCAAGCAACCTTCTTATTCCACACACTAACAGAAGAACAAAAAACACAAGCATAAGGGCACCCTCTCGAATAAAGAACCTGAGCAATGTTTTTTTGTTGAGATGGAGCAGGATATGCAATTTGATGTTGTCTTGCATTTGATAAGACTTCACGTTTTCTTTTAGGTAGAGGGAGCATGTCAGGATTCTGACAAATATCACGTGGTTTATTTTCAATTATTTTTCCGAGAGAATCTTTATACCAAATTCCCCTGATATCCGAAAGACAACTATTAGAGATTAATGCTCCTATAAGTTCCTGCAATGTGAACTCACCTTCTCCTTTTACAACTATATCAACCTCTTTATTTTCAACAACTTCTTTTGGAGCTGCCGAAGGATGATAACCTCCAAAAATAATGACAGGAGGCTTTTTCCCTAAATTCTTAAATAATGATTTAATTTTTGACGCTAATTGAAGGCAATACGAATACTGGTAAGTATAAACACTAAAACATACTGCAATTAGAGATTCTTCTAGCACTTCATTCAATAAAGTCTCTTCATCTATTAAACCATAATAAATAGTAGATGAAACACCAACTTGTTCTAAGGCTGACTGTATATACTCCAAAGCAAGTGGCTCAAGGTTTGCCGTACGTACAAAACCATTTGTTTTATAAAGAGTTCCTAATGGCTGAATAAGTAAAACTTTATTTGGATATTTTGTAATATCTTGCATCTGGTTCTGTGATATTATCAACATTTATTTTTACTTTTAAATCGTAGTTTGTTACTTCAGAATTAACCCCTTTCAATGTAATAAATTTTAGAGGTTCCTCATAAAAACTCTTATGTATTTCTTGTGCATTTTTTTTATTTTCATCAAAATGGTAGTTAATATCTATAGATATATTTTTATCAGAGATTTCAACATTTCCATATTTAATATTTAAACTACTTGGATTGAAAGAGTCATAAGACAATTCCGGCGCTTCTCTTCCAGCCTGGCATAATGTGTCGCAAAGAGACAACAAATATCCCAACGGATTTTTTTCTGGATTAATAGATGCGTATTTGCCATCTTTAGGTTTATTTTTAGAGAAATAATCGTTGTCAAAATCACCCATTAATTTCTTTATATCCCATTGAGAGATGTGATGAGGTAAAATAGCCCTACATATAGGTAATCTATATTGCTCTTCTAAAATTATTTCTTCCTTACCTACCTTTTTTCCCTTTCCTGTATTCTTGACATTAAATAGTAATTTAATCTGCTTATTATCAAGCGAATGGTAAACAAATAAACTTGACCATATCCCATGGTTAATATGTTGAAATGCTATCGGAATAATAATGTCTCTATTTCTTATTTCTATGCTGCTAAAAATAGGATCAAGGGATATGACGCTCTCTTTCGTTATATCATGAATATTATCCAATAAACGCTCTATTTGCATTAGGTTTCCCAAACGTGGCACCCATTGTAAAACATTCTTTTTCCGTTTAGGGTTAACCATAAAGTTTAAAATGTATTTTTCTAAAATATACTCTCCCTTTTCTAATACATATGCAATGTCATGACACATGGCAACGATAAACCATTTTTTTAGAATGACTTTCATTTTCTCGTTGTTCCCACTATCGCTTTCAGATACACAAATTAAAGAACTTGGTAGTATATTGCTTGATTTTGTTTTTAAGAATAGTAATCCCATTACAAACACATAAAACGAATGAATAAAATGATCTCGGTATTGTGAAACAATAAAAAGTTCTCTTTCACGCTCAAATCCTCTGAATAATTGCCTAAAAACATGAGGAACTCCTTTTGCTTCAAATGCTTTATTTAATCCATCCATTCCAATTCCAGCTTCCTGAATAATAGTTTCTATTTTATATTGACTATCATCAGGAAATAAATAATCTATTATTCGTGCTGTGGTACGTGCAACTTCGTACGACCAGTGTTTATACCCTATCCAATATTGTCCAATTTCTGAATTGGCAACTATAAAATGCCCTCTAACTCTATCCAATACATTCTTAAAAACTTCAATTTCAGAATCAGATGCCTCTAATGCTGTGATAAAAGAATTAAGTGCGCCGTCAGAGAAAAAATTATCTTTATACACCATACCTGAACCGACATATAATCGCTCAACACTGTTAATTAGTTCTGCTACATATTTACTAAAATACCATCTTATTTCTTTTATAAAATTATATAGTTCATCACTATCTCCTTCTGACTCAGAATTAGGTATTATTTCAAACTCAAATCCTGCCATGTAATCCGTTTCTGTAATGTCTGCTATGTAAAAAATAGTGTTAAAGTCACCTATTGTATCATTATTAAAAAAGTCATTTACTGGTTTTAATAAACTTCCTACATCCTCATCTGTATAATCTCTGATTGGAATTTTTGGGTTTGTATTTTTTAGTTTATTTAACCTGTCTTTATTAACCTCATCTGTAAATAATATTTTGAATTTATCACAATTTTTAATATTTTTAAATTTAAAATTATCATTATTCCTACTTACAGCTAAACATAAATCATCATCATCATCATCGTGTGTTTGAAAACGCCACATTAATTCTGTTAGTAAATGAACTGGTTTTTCCGGATTTCTATACATTAGTTCTATAGAATCGCTTTTGTCTCCTTCATTATTTGAATCATTATCTTCTGGAATTAAAATCTCCATCCAATTTTCCTGTTCTTTTTCCCACTTTACATCACCTTTATATGTTCCTACAAAAGGTATTGAAATTCTGGTTGATGTGTAAAGAGAATTTAACTTTATCACACTTCGGCCCAAAGAAAAATTCACACTTTTAGTATATAATTCAATTGCAATTTGTTTTAATAGGCCTTTTAATTTTTCTGTAATTCCTTTCGAATATTTTTTCCATTTTTGCTCATCTTTTCTTTTTTGTGTTAACTCTTTTTTTAAGGCGGAAAAAGCGTCTATATATTCTTTTGAAATACTCTTTTTCTCATTATTTGATGTTCTCATTTTTCACTCTATTTAATAAAAACAAATTCTCCATTAGCAACTGTTTTAAGTGCAATATCTTTAAAAGCATCTCCTGATGGTAACATTTTGGTTTTACCTGAAACTCCTTGATAATCCAGTTTTGATAGAGCTTCCTTCAACTTTTCTTTATCATTAGGATTCTCTTTAAGAAGTTTTAATGTTATTGCCATTGCATCATAGCCCAGTACTACTCCAATACGCGGATTTTGTTGATGTTTTTCTTTGTATTTGGCAATAAATGTACTGTCAACGAAAATAGAGGTATAAACAATCCCCTCAGCTGCATTTTGTGCAATTTCTAATAAATCATCCCCTTCAGCACCTGTACTGCTGATAAACTTAACATCGAGGTTTGATTCTCTTGCCTCTTTCAATATATGACCAGTGGTTTTAGGAGTTCCTGCAATGTAAATAGACGATAATTTAGCTGCTTTTATTTTTAATATCAATGCTTTAAAATCAACATCTTTTCTGTCAAAACTTTCCTCAAAAACAATCTCTCCTCCTAAAGTTTTATACTCCTTTTCAAACGCTTCTTTGTGAGATTTTCCAGAATCGTCATTCATATATAAAACTCCTATTTGTTTTATAGATAGATCATTGTAAGCATAGTTAGACATAACTTTTGCCTGATCAGGTGCAACAGGTCCCATTCTAAAAATATATTTGCCCGAATTGGAGAGCTTTGGACTCGAAGCAGAAGGAGAAAATAGAATAGTTTTGGTGCTTTCTGCAACAGGTATCATAGATAACATATCAGTTGTAGTAATTGGACCAAGAACAATCATTGGTTTAGAAACTTGAATAATTTTTTCTAAAGCCGTCCTACTTCCTTTCGGAGTTGAGAAGTTATCTTCGATTATAAATTTAAATTCTAATAGATTGTTTTTTTCTACTTCCAGAAAGTCTGCATATGCCATTTTCATTCCATTTAACACATCATTACCTTGACTAGCTACATTTTCAGTCAGTGGCAAAACAATACCAATGTTTACTGTTTTGCTTTTTTCTTGATTAATAAAATATAAAACTAATAACGCAATAATTGCAATTATCGTTACTGTAATAAACCACGTTTTCTTTTTCATATCATAAATGTTTTAATGTTATCTAATGTGTCGAGATTTTCGGTATGTAAATATCCTAATTTTAATCCGATTATCCTATCTGCATAAGCGAAAAGTTCTTTTATCTTATGTTCAACCAGTACAAGTGTTATTCCACTCTGTTTTAATTGTTCTATATATTGCAACACTGTGCTTATATTTTTACCGCTTAGTCCTGCCAATGGCTCATCGAAAAGCAGCAGTTTTGGACGGTTAACCATAGCCATTCCCAAGCTAAGCAATTTGGCTTCGCCACCACTTAGTTGGTCTGCTGTTTGGCGGTATCTGTTTTTTAAGATTGGCATTTCGTCCAAAAGTTGTGCTACACGGTTTTCGGTTTCCTCTTTGTCATTCAGATGCAGCAAACTCATTCTTAGGTTTTCGATTACACTCATATCGGCAAAAAGTTGGTTTTTTTGCGGGATATATACTAAATGTCGTGCAATTAGTGTTGAGTGATGTTGCAAGTTGAGTTTTGAATTGGCTGTTTGAATAAGTTTGTTATCGTAGTAAATATTGCCGTTCCATAAAGGCAGTAATCCGTAAACAGCTTTTAGCAAAGTACTTTTTCCCGAACCATTGCCACCCACCAAAAGAATAGTTTCGCCTTGCTCTATTTCTAATGAAACATCAAACAAAACTTGCTTTTTGTCGTAACCTGTATCAATATTTTCAATTTTCAGTAAACTCATATATATGCGTTTTGCACTTCGGGATTCTGTCTAAGTGTTTCGTAATTTTCAAACCCCGTTATTCGCCCATTGTTTAAGAAAAATATTCGGTCGGCTACGGTTTCTATAAAATCGGTATTATGCTCAATAATCAACAGTGCTTTATCGGCTTTTAGTTTGCGAATTACTTCGGTCAGCTTCTCTCTAAATGCCATATTTACACCTGCCACAGGTTCATCAAGCAATAAAAACTGCGGTTCGTTAGCCATACAGCAAGCCAAGTTAAGCAACTTTTGTTGCCCGTAAGAAATTTCATCGGCTTTGCTATCGGAAATATCGTCAATAAAGCAGGTTTTCAATATTTCATCAGCTTTTTGGCTATTTTCTGCCTGCTCATGTTTTATGCCTTTGTTTGGCAAAAGCGTTTTCCACCACTTCTCTCCCTCCTGCTGCGGAAAAGCCAACATCAGATTTTCCTTTACCGAAAGATTGCCGATTAAACGCATATCCTGAAAAGTTCGGGTAATGCCCAATCGGTTGATTTTATATGCCGCTGTTTTATTGATTATTTTCCCGTTTATGCTCACTTCGCCTTTGTCCTGTTTCAGAAAACCGGAAATAATATTGAAAAGTGTTGTTTTCCCCGAGCCGTTGGCACCCATTAAAACAGCAATCTGTCCTTTATGAAGTTCAAATGAAACATCAGTAAGGACTTGATTATCTCCAAATGATTTAGCTATGTGGGATATTGTGAGTGTCAAAATTACCAATTAGTTATGGAAAAAATACAAAAGTAATGATTTTGCTTGTAATTATGTTAATTTGTAATTTTTTTATTTCCGGTATAATAATTCTTTAACTACTAAGCTTGTTCTCTAAATAATAGGTATTGTATAAGTACCCCTCCGTGTAATTTTGTGTTACTGCGGGGTATTCATTAATTAACAAAATTAAGCCAACTAAAATCATTGTAAGATAGTTGGCTCGTTTGTGTTTTTGGTTATTCCCTTGTAGTTGTAGTATTTTATGCTGCCCTTACAGGGCGCGGTATTCTTTCTTCATACGTATTCCCAAGGCGTTGCCATTGGGCTAGTGTATATTGCCCCTTCAGGGCGGACCCTGGTGTTTTCAATTATGCTGCCGCGCCCTGAAAGGGCAAAATTTGTCAGCCCAGAGCACCGCTCTGGGGTTAATGATGACAAAAATAATCGGGCGCCCTGAAGGGGCAGCATATTAATCTCCATAAATCTTACCCAAGGCTCTCGATTGCGCCCGACCGACCTTGCCAGGCGCAGTCTCGATCTTTTATTTGCCTCGATCAAGACAAAAAAATACCGTATTAAAACTTCACAGCTTCCTGGTATTTAAAAAAATAATAAAAAGCTACTTTATGCCATTTGGTCAAATTTTTATCTCCGGAAAGCAAACTTGACAATGTAGATTTATCAATACCGGTATAGGCGCTAACTGTACGGCTTTTCAGATTTAAATTTTCCATTTTTCGTTTTAACCATTCGGCAGTAATGGCATCTATATCCTTTCTGTCATAGTCCACTGCCGAAACGGTCAGTTTCCAGCTCGCGGGGATTTCACCTGCTAACATTTCGCGCACACGCGTTGTTAATTCCTTTTTTGAAAGCTTCAGTCCATTCACTAACTCCTTTTGTTCAACCCTAACAATAAGCCGATTGTCTTTAAAGCTGACTATATCTATAAAGATACGCGCATTACGTCTGTACATAGCAGCCATTTGACTAATTCTTTTTTTGTTTTCTTCCGGGATGGGAAGTAGTTCAATGTTTTTCATACTTCACAGTTTTATATATTTATTAAAGAGAAAGGGCGGGCGGAACACCGCCCTTTCAGTTTTACAGTTTGATTAGTCTTAAATTTGTTAAGTCGAAAATTGCGATTTGTTTGTTCTCACGTCCAAATTTTTTCGCTTCATCCGGGTCGGTAAAGATTCTGATAGAATCGTAATAAAAACGATTACTTTCATCATCCAACCAACCACCGACTTTTTTTTCGTGACTCAACGCATGTTTAAGAACTCTTTCCAATCCCTCATCATCGAAACTGTCTTGAGTTTCGAGATAGGCTACTGAAATTCCGCCTGTAATCTTTTTTAAGGTTGTAAGATCAACCGTGAATCCATCCGGATTCTCCTTTGCTATCGCTTGGATAGCCTTTTTAAGTTTTTCCATAATGAAAAAAACTTTTATGCGGACGTCACCCGCGTTTTGTTTGACACGACAAAAATATAATAAAAGTTTGTTACTCGCAAACATATTACTGTTTTTTTAAAAAAACACACTTTTCCCATATATAACCCCAAGGCGTTGCCATTGGGCTGGTATATATTGCCCCTTCAGGGCGGCATATTAATCTCCATAGATCTTACCCAAGGCTTTCGATGGTGCGACCGACCTTGCCAGGCGCAGTCTTGACTTTTTTTTGCTTCGTTTTTTTGTATCAAGACAAAAAAATGAAGTGGGGGTTTGAGACAGCCCTTAGTTTAATAAAAATAATTATAAAAATAATTTTAATTGTAATAGTTTCAATATCAACCACTTGCAAATTAAAGATTTTTTTCGTTATTTAATACCAGAATCTGATGAAATTATTGTAATTTTGCAGCGTTTTTTAAGCGATTTGAATAAAAAAGCACAAGATAGCTTACTATCAAGGTTTAAGGAACATTGAAAGGCATTTTAAAGTGCTATAATTAAACATATATAAACTATGGCAAACCTGATAAAGACTAAACGTGGTTTGAACATTCCAATTACCGGAAGTCCCATCGAGATGATTGGGAAATCTACCTTGCCTACAGATTTTGCATTGGTTCCTGATTATTTTCATGGGGTAACTCCCAAATTGCATGTTAAAGAGGGTGATGTCGTAAAAGCCGGCACGCCCGTTTTTTATGAAAAGCAGTTTCCGGATATGAACTTTGTTTCACCGGTGAGTGGTACCGTCAAAGCAATCAACCGTGGTGAAAGACGTAAGATCTTGAGTATTCAAATTGAAGCGGATGCTAAGATGACTTATGAATCTTTTGATAAACCGGATTTGAAGACACTTTCAGTTGAAGAACTTATTCAGACTTTGCAAAAAGTTGGTTTGTGGGTGTTCATCAAGCAACGCCCCTATGATGTGATTGCCAACCCAAACAAAACACCCAAGGCAATCTTCATTTCATCTTTCGACTCGGCTCCTTTGGCTCCTAACAATGATTATGTTGTTGGCGGACAAATGGCGGATTTCCAGAAAGGTATAGATGTTTTGGCAAAAATTGCCAAGGTTCACCTGGGCATCAAACATGGTAAACAAACACCTTTTGCTGCTGTTAAAAATGTTGAGATCACGGAGTATGAAGGTCCTCATCCCGTAGGCAACGTTGGTGTTCAAATTAACCACGTAGATCCTGTCAATAAAGGTGAGGTGGTTTGGACCATCAATCCCCAGGATGTACTTTTTATCGGTCGTTTTTTCAATAAAGGTATTATAGATCTATCGAGAACCATTGCATTGACCGGTCCGAGTGTGAAATCTCCACAGTATTGCCAGACGGTGGCAGGTGCCGGTATCGGTTATTTGATACAAGGTAACCTCATCAAGGGAACACATAGATTTGTAGTGGGTAACGTACTGACGGGTACAAAAGTTCCTGAAAATGGTTATTTAGACTATTATGCTACACAACTTACCGTATTGGAAGAAGGCAGTGAAACACATGAGTTGGTGGGGTGGGCGATGCCACGCTTCCGTAAATTTAGTGTGAGTCGTACTTATTTTTCTTTTCTCTTTGAATGCAAGCTGTTGAGTAAACTGTTTGGTAATTTGAAATACAAATGGGATACTCGTTTGTTAGGTGGAGAACGTGCTATCATCATGTCGGGAGAATACGACAAGGTGCTTCCCATGGATATATTGCCCGAGTATTTAATCAAGGCGATGATTGTAAAAGATTTGGATAAGATGGAAGCCTTGGGAGCTTATGAAATTGCTCCGGAAGATGTGGCATTGTGCGAATTTGTTTGTACGTCTAAGTTGCCCCTGCAGCAAATTGTACGTGATTCTTTGGATTATATGAAAAAAGAACTGGAATAATTATGAGTAATAAATTAAGAAAACTTGTTGACAAGATCAAACCTAATTTTCAGCCCGGAGGTAAGTTGGAGAAACTGCACTCCGTGTTTGATGGTTTTGAGACTTTCTTGTTTGTACCAAACACGACGGCTTCAAAAAAAGGAGCTCATATTCGCGATGCCATAGATTCGAAACGCACCATGATTGTTGTGGTGATGGCTTTGCTTCCGGCATTGTTGTTCGGAATGTATAATGTAGGCTACCAGCACTATTTAGCAATAGGGCAGGATGCAGGCTTTTGGTCCACTTTTGTTTATGGACTCTTGGCTGTTTTACCCATAATTATCGTTTCTTATGGTGTAGGTTTGGGAATTGAATTCATCGCTGCGCAAATCAGGGGCAGTGAGATACACGAAGGTTTTTTGGTAACCGGAATGTTGATTCCAATGATTGTTCCTGTTGATACGCCCCTTTGGATGATTGCCATAGCTACGGCCTTCGCAGTAATTTTTGCCAAAGAAGTTTTTGGTGGAACCGGTATGAATATTTTCAACGTAGCCTTGGTTACACGAGCATTTTTATTTTTTGCATACCCCTCTCATATGTCAGGAAACACCGTTTGGGTACGTACCGGTACTACTTTCGGTTTAGGAGGTGGTACTCCCGTTGATTCTTATACAGGTGCGACTGTACTGGGAGAATTGGCGACAGCCTCATCGGATAATATACAAGTGGTAGATGTGGTGGGCAATCCCATTGGCTTTTGGGATGGATTTTTAGGCTTGATACCCGGTTCTATTGGGGAAACATCTACCTTGGCCATTTTATTAGGCGCAGCCTTGATTTTGTTCACAGGCGTTGCCAGTTGGAAGGTGATGTTGTCGGTGTTTACCGGAGGTGCTTTGATGGCATTTGTGTTTAACTCATTTGGACCGGATACTGCCGTTGCTCATTTCCCCTGGTATAATCATTTGGTGTATGGTGGTTTTGCCTTTGGTGCAGTATTTATGGCAACAGACCCCGTGACTTCGGCACGTACTGAACTTGGCAAATGGATTTTCGGCTTTATGATAGGGGCGTTTGCCATCATCATCCGTGTGTTGAATCCGGGTTATCCTGAAGGAATGATGTTGGCGATTCTATTCATGAATATTTTTGCACCATTGATTGACTATTATGTGGTAAATGCCAATATCAAAAAACGTTTGAAACGCGCTACAAAAAAAGCTTAAAGGAAAGGAGAAGAAATGAATACAAATAGTAATACATATACTTTTATATATGCCACGGTGATGGTTGCTGTTGTGGCATTGATGCTCGCTTTTGTCTCAAGTGCGTTGAAAGGTATTCAAACTGAGAATATAGAATTGGATAAAAAGAAGCAGATTTTAAGTTCTTTGAATATCAATTTGGAAGGTGAAGATGCAGCCGCTCTTTATGATCAATATATTGTTCAAGAGTTGATTATCAATACCAATGCAGATATCCGGTCGGATGTGAAGGGTGAGGCTTTTGCTTTGGATTTTAACAAAGAAATGTCGAAGCAGGCATCAGAACGTCAATTGCCACTTTATATTGCAGAAGTTGAAGGTGCTACCAAATACATTATTCCTATGCAAGGAGCGGGTTTGTGGGGTTCAATTTGGGGTTATGTTTCTTTAAATGAAGATAAAAATACGGTGTATGGGACTTACTTTTCTCATGCCAGTGAAACGCCCGGATTAGGAGCTGAGATTGCAGAGAAAGAATTTCAGCACAGATTCGCGGGTAAGAAAATCTTCAATAACCAAGAGCAGTTGGTCTCCATTGCGGTGATGAAGTCCGGACAGAAAGCCGACAATAAAGATCAGGTAGATGGCATTTCAGGTGGTACCATTACCAGTCAGGGTGTAGAAGCAATGTTATTAAACTGCCTGACACAATATGAAGCCTATTTTAAAATTAAAGGAGGAACAGAAGAATGAGTAAATTAATGTCAGCCAAAACGAAAGAGATATTGTTAGGTCCTTTGGCTAAAAATAACCCGATTACCGTCCAGGTATTGGGAATTTGTTCGGCACTTGCCGTTACAGCCAAATTGGAGCCTGCATTGGTGATGGGTATTTCCGTAACCATTATTGTGGCATTTAGTAATGTGATTATTTCTTTATTGCGCAATACCATTCCCAACCGCATCCGTATCATTGTGCAGTTGGTTGTCGTTGCAGCTCTTGTAACCATAGTAAGTGAATTTTTAAAAGCATTTGCCTATGATGTGAGCGTGCAATTGTCGGTATATATTGGTTTGATCATTACAAACTGTATCTTGATGGGACGATTGGAAGCTTTTGCCATGTCAAATGGCCCCTGGGAATCCTTTATTGACGGATTGGGTAACGGTTTTGGCTATGCCTGGATACTGGTGGTAGTTGCCTTTTTCCGTGAGCTTTTAGGATCCGGTACCTTGTTTGGCTATCAGGTAGTGCCACAGGCTTTGTATGATGCCGGATATAGCAATAACGGCTTGATGATTTTACCACCCATGGCCTTGATCTTAGTGGCGTGCATCATTTGGGTGCATAGAGCGAAGGATAAGGAGTTGCAGGAGTGATTAGTAGTAGTTAGTAGTTAGGAAGTTAAAGAAGTTAGGGAAGTTAAAGAAGTTAGCAGGGAGAATATTTTTGAATAATAAAAGAACCGGCGATTGTTGGTGAAAACGATAAAATATAGCATATGGAAAATGTAGTCAGTATATTTGTCAGGTCGATTTTTGTCGATAATATGATTTTTGCATTTTTCCTCGGGATGTGTTCTTATCTCGCGGTATCGAAGAATGTAAAAACATCCATGGGTTTAGGTATAGCTGTCGTATTTGTACTGGGTGTTACCTTGCCTGTCAATTATTTGCTCGAAAATTATGTATTGAAAGAAGGTGCACTAGTCTGGATAAGTCCTTCATTAAAGAATTTGGATTTAAGTTACCTGGCTTTCATCTTGTTTATTGCGGTAATCGCAGCCATTACGCAATTGGTCGAGATGGTGGTGGAAAAATTCACTCCGGCATTATATAATTCTTTGGGTATTTTCTTGCCGTTGATTGCCGTTAACTGTGCCATCATGGGTGGTTCTTTGTTCATGCAGCAACGTGGTTTTGCAAATATTGCAGAAGCAACATCCTATGCCTTGGGTTCCGGAGTGGGCTGGCTGCTGGCTATAGTTGGATTTGCAGCCGTACGAGAAAAAATGGCCTATTCCAACGTGCCTGCACCTTTGCGTGGACTGGGCATTGGCTTTATCACCGTGGCATTGATGTCCATAGCATTTATGAGTTTCTCAGGATTAAAAATATAATATAAACAGGATCAAAACATAAGCATAACAGCGCAATTACATTCTAACAATTATGATATTAGCTATTGATACGACTATGATTGTCGTAAGTCTTCTGGTTTTTTTAATTGTGATATTATTTTTAGTGGTTATTTTGCTTGTCGCTAAACGCCATTTAGTTGCATCCGGCGATGTAACCATCACGATTAATGATGATAAAGAAGTTGTGGTTCCGGCAGGAGGTTCGTTGCTGGGCACCCTGGCAACAAAAAATATATTTTTGCCATCGGCATGCGGTGGTGGCGGTACTTGCGCTGAATGTCGCTGTCAGGTCATTGAAGGAGGAGGGGAGATTCTTCCTACGGAGGCTGTGCATTTTTCTCGCAAACAAATTATGGATAACTGGAGATTGGGTTGCCAGGTGAAGATAAAAGGTGATATGCACATCAAGATGAATGAAGCCATCTTAGGTATCAAAAAATGGGAATGTGAAGTGGTTTCCAACAATAATGTAGCAACCTTTATCAAAGAGTTTGTTGTAAAATTGCCTGAAGGTGAAAGATTGAATTTCAAACCCGGAGGCTATATTCAGATTGACGTTCCCAAATATGATATAAAATATACTGATTTTGATATAGCTGAACGTTTCCGCGGAGACTGGGATAAGTTCAAAATGTGGGATCTGTCGGTAAAAAACGATGAAGAAACCATGCGTGCTTATTCCATGGCTAATTACCCTGCCGAAGGCGATATCGTGATGTTGAATGTGCGCATCGCTACGCCTCCGTGGGACAGAGAAAAGAATACTTGGATGAATGTTAAGCCCGGCTTATGCTCTTCCTATATATTCAATTTGAAGCCTGGTGATAAAGTGATGATTTCCGGTCCGTTCGGAGAGTTCCATCCCATCATCGACAGTAAAAATGAAATGCTCTACATTGGTGGTGGTGCGGGTATGGCACCTTTGCGCTCGCATATCTTGCATTTGTTGAATACCTTAAAAATTACGGACAGAAAGATATCTTATTGGTATGGAGCACGTTCCAAGAACGAGATTTTTTACGAGGAAGATTTCAGAAAATTAGAAAAAAAATTCCCCAATTTTACTTTCAATATTGCATTGAGCGAACCACTGCCTGAAGATAAGTGGACAGGTTATGTAGGTTTTATTCATCAGGTGATTTTGGATAATTATCTTGGAAATCACGATGCTCCGGAAGATATCGAGTACTACATGTGTGGTCCCGGTCCTATGGCTAAAGCAGTTGAGAAGATGCTTTACGACTTGGGTGTTCCAAGAGAAATGTTGATGTTTGATGATTTTGGATGATAATTTTCAGCTCATCGGTCAAGGTCGGTCATTTTCTCAATCGCCTTTTCACGCTCGAATTTCAGCAGATAAGTATCGGGATTAGGCAAATGCCAAATAACCGGAAATAATTCCGGATTCGCTATAATTGCCGGATACAGATATCTTGCTGTTGATCCATAACCCAATTGTTCCAAGACCACATAATCCACCTTCTTTTGGATTAAATCCTGTAATAGTTCATTACTGTCAATAGCGTATTTATAGTTGACAGCGTAAATATTGGAAGCATAATAAGTGAATAATTCAGGCTTCCGGCAACAGCAAATTACATTTTTTGGAAATTGTTTCTGCATTTCCTTGGCGATGGTGAAATAATTTTGATAAGCAGGAGGGTGGGGGCGTTTAGCTACCTCAGCTTGCGCTTCTACGGGAGCATGCATTAAAAAGATCAATACCAAAAATGCATAAGGAAGATGTGGTTTTAATTTGTGTTCTTTTTTCCACAACAACAGGATGAGATGATATAATCCTACATAGAAACCAACAAATAAAAAGGGTGCAATGGGTACCACGTAGCGACTGCCGTTTCCGCCATGCCACAGCATAAATAATCCGATTTGACCTGCCAAATAGGCAATCAGGGGCCACTTAATTTTTTCCATTTTCCAGGTGCCGTAGAAAATGACGGCAACTATTAAAAGTCCGCCGATTATCGAAAAAAAGCCTGAACCTTTGTCGTAATTGATCTCTAAAAAAGGGAATAAAATTTCTTTAAAACCTTTGATAACGGTCTCATCAAAATTGACGATCATCTTTTCAAACATTTCACCCACCGAAGAGATATTGCCACTTTCAGGCCGCCATGGGTTGACAGTCATAATAGTCCCCAAATAGCGGGATTCTATGCCATGTGCGGCGTTTCGTATCGACCAGGGAAGAATCAACAAAACAGACCCCGCCACAGATGAAAGAGCCGGTATCCATTCTTTTCTGAATAAAAAAAATACCGGTAAGGCCAAGATAAGTGCTGCTCCGACAGTGCGTGTATAATAGGCTGCAACTGCTGCAATGATGCTCAGGTAAAACCAGGGACTTTTAAAAAAACGCACGGTATCCCTTTGGGCATATTGATACAAACTGATGAAAAAAACCACGGAGCAGGCAAAGAAAAACATTTCCGACATCACCATGGAAGCAAATTCTAATATTTTGGGAGAGAATAGTGTCAAAGCAGTTGCAACAAAAGCTAAAGATAAACTTTCTGTTTGCTTCTCTATCAAATAAAACAATCCGATCAATCCACCGAGCAATAAGATGCCGTTTAGTATTTTAAAGAAGATTAAGTTGTTGATACCCAAAAATATAAATACGGCTAAAAATGCGGAGTATCCTGGAGGATAATGACTGGCCGGTACTGTTCCTTCCGGAGTGTTGTGGGAATATCCATCACCGGCAGCCAGGTTTTCCGCCAATTTCATATAGTGCACATTGTCCCCGTTCAGGTTCAATTTTGAGTCGAAAGTTTGGGTGAAAGTATAAGCGAAAATAGCCGATAGCAAAAGAAGGAAAATATATTTCGTTTTCATTGTGGTTGACTTGATAGTTGTCTCTGATTTGTTCCCGCAAAATTAGTGATTCAATTCATTTTGAACAAATTTTATTGTTGAACAGTAAACATCAGATTTTTAAAATATTATCTGAAAATAAATATTACCTTTGCAAACACTCGGATTTTAAAAATTGATTGCAAAGTATGATTAACGGAAAGAAAATAATTGTTGTAATGCCTGCATACAATGCTGAAAAAACATTGGAAACTACTTATAAAGAAATTCCCATGGACATTGTTGACGAGGTGATCCTGACAGATGATTTGAGTCAGGATAATACCATTGAAAAAGCCAAAAAAATAGGTATCAAAGAGATACATATACACAAGCAGAATAAAGGTTATGGCGGTAATCAGAAAACTTGTTATAACAGGGCTTTGGAATTGGGTGCCGATATCGTCATTATGTTACATCCCGATTATCAATATACGCCCAAATTAATTCACTCAATGGCATATGTAATTGCCAATGATGTTTATCCGGTAGTGTTGGGGTCGCGCATTTTAGGAAAAGGGGCCTTGAAAGGAGGTATGCCTTTGATAAAATACATAGCAAACCGCATCCTGACCTTGATTCAGAATATCCTGCTCAATAAGAAACTTTCCGAATATCATACCGGATATCGAGCATTTTCTGCGGAGGTATTACGGAATATTGCCTATATGAAAAATTCCGATGATTTTATTTTTGACAATGAAATGTTGGCTCAGATTTTTTATGCCGGCTATGATATAGGGGAGGTGACTTGTCCAACCAAGTATTTTGAAGAGGCATCTTCCATCAATATGAAGCGAAGTATGATTTACGGGTTGGGAGTGCTCCGGGTATCTTTGGTGTACAGACTGTGCAAGTGGGGTTTGATGAAGTCGAAACTTTTTAAATAAAGATGACACTTAAAACCAAAATCAAAAAGAAAACGGATAATGTGTTTATTCAGATTATCCGTTATTTCATATCGGGAGGCATAGCCGCTGCAGTAGATTTTGGGCTGTTGTATTTGCTGACCGAATTTTTTGGTCTTTACTACCTTTGGTCGGCCGTCATCAGTTTTTCCGTTGGATTGCTCATCACCTATATTTTCAGTATCACCTGGATTTTTAACCAGCGCCGCATCAGCAATCGTTGGATAGAATTGCTCATTTTCAGTATTATAGGTGTGGTTGGGTTGCTGCTGACCTATTTGTTTATGCAATACTTTACCGAGGTCATAAAACTCCATTACATGCTTTCCAAGGTGTTGACGACCATCATCGTTTTTTTCTGGAATTTTCTGACCAAGCGATTTGTTTTATTTACCAGGAAAAAATAAGTGTTTTTCGCGTCTTGTGTTGAATAATATCGCGTTTGATACCTTAATCTATATGTATTTTGTCAACCAAATGTGTAAACTTCTCCGTTTTTGTATTTCCTGCTAAAGTGTTTTGTTTCAATGTTATGTAGATGTGTTTGTTAATGTTTTGGTTGAAAAAATAAATAAAAATTCAGTATTAAAATTGTATTTTGTAAACCAATTATTATCTTTGTACCATAATTCACACACACACATCAAAATGAAAGAGATATTTGCAAAACGATTTAAATCAGCTCGTTTAATGAAAGGGTTTTCTTTACAGGATTTAGCTAATGAAATTGATGGTAAATTGTCTCGTCAAGCGCTACATCGCTATGAGAAAGGAGAGGTTATCCCCGATAATGAAAAAATCAATTTATTAAGCAAAGCATTAGATGTTAATCCTGATTTCTTTTTTAGAAAAACGAAAGTGGAATTGGGTGAAATAGAATATCGTAAGTTGAGCAAAATGCCGAAAAAAGAAGCTTCTATAATCAGAGAAAAAACAAAAGAATATCTCTCACGCTATTTAGAATTGGAAGAAATTTTAGGATTGGGTATTGCTTTTCAAAACCCACTTGAAAATTTTGGCATTATAACTTCCTACGAACAAGTAAACGTAGCTGCGAATAAATTAAGAAAAGTTTGGAACATAGGCGATAATGCAATATTTAATATTGTTGAACTCTTGGAAGATAAAAATATTAAAGTTGTGAAATTGAATGTTGATGAAGATTTTAACGGTTTGCAAACCTTTGTGAATGGCAATATTCCTGTAATTGCTTATAACATTAAAAAGGCTAATAAACCTGACAGAATTAGACTTACTCTTTTACATGAATTAGCTCACTTACTTTTAACTTTTGGCAATATTAGTTCAAAACAAAAAGAAACTTTATGTTATCAGTTTGCAGGTGCAGTTCTGCTGCCCGAAAAAACATTAAAAGCAGAGTTGGGTGAACATAGAAGCAAATTATCAATAAATGAATTAGGTAATATCAAAAAACAATATGGTATTTCTATGCAAGCCATTGTCATGAGAGCCAAAGATTGCGGCATTATCAATGAACAATATACTGAACAATTCTTTTTTTTAATCAATCATATGAATTGGAAAGTCGATGAACCAGCCGAGTATTATGGTACTGAAGGCTCAAACCGCTTTGAGCAACTATTATTCAGAGCATTGATTGAGGAACAAATTTCAATATCAAAAGCAGCTTCATTGAACAACCAAACTTTAGCTGATTTTAGAAAGGAATATCAATTGGCATTTTAGTAACATAATCTTGCGATTTTGAGTAATGAAAGTAAGAATAGCTGTTACGGATGCCAATATCTTTATTGATTTGTTTGATCTAGGATTGATGAAATCTTTTTTCAATCTTGAATTTGAAATACATACTACTACCTCAGTTTTATTTGAGTTGTACGCCGAACAACAAGAAATACTTCAAGCTTATCAATCTGTTGGTAGGCTTGAAGTTCATAACTTAAAGGAAGAAGATTTGATAGAAATATACAATAATAATTATCCAAAGTCTTTGTCAGAAGCTGACAAATCTGTTTTGTATATTGCTAACAAGATTAATGCTTGTGTTTTGAGTAGCGATAAAATACTTCGAAATTGTGCGAAAAACAAAGAAATCGAATACCATGGTATGATTTGGATTTTTGACAAATTCGTTGAAACGGCAACTTTAACACCGAGAGAGGCGACATCTAAATTAAATCAACTTGTAGCTTCTAATTTTCTTTTTCGAAACAATCAAAAATTGGCTGGAGAAATTGAAAAACGATTGAAAATTTGGTCACAAAAATGATATCAACAAAAAGCCCCAGACATCACGTGCAGGGGCTTTTCAGTTGTTTGTTTTTATGTATGAAAACTTCGTTTTCCTTACCCGATTGCTTCATTTAAAAACACATTGAACGGATACTGCACCTTGTATAATTCCATCAAGCGTTCAATTACGTTTCCTTGCATGAAAAACTTGTCATCTAACATGTGATAGGTGACAAAGTGCCTGTTTTTTATCAGATCAATCTCTTTAAACTCTTTCGAGTATCCGCGTGGTGGATTTTTCAGTTTGTCTTCTTCCATCAATTTTGGAAAAAGTGTTTTAAAGGGCTTGTTGTCTAAAATTGCCCGAATTTTATCCGGATAGTCATAAATATGTTGCCTGATTGACTCTAACTCGGCGGCATCGGGCGAGTGAATACCTCCTGAAACAAACGATTCACCCGGTTTTAGATGAATATAATATCCTGCTTGTCGGGTTTTTCGTCCACCTTTGGCAACAAATGCGCTCATATGTGTTTTATAAGGTGTTTTGTCGGGCGAGAAGCGAATGTCGCGATAAATGCGAAACATACATTCCGGAGCGGTGACCATGCCTATGCTTACATCCAATTCGCTAAGCGGCGGGATAAGCGCATTGACAAATGTTTCAAACATTTCGCGTGCCTTTATATATTCCTGTTTGTGTTCGTTAAACCAGTTACGGTCGTTATGAATCCGCAATTGCGCCAAAAAGTTGAATAGCTGTCTAAAGTCCATTTGATTTACATTTTATATCTAAGACACCTTACGGTTTTTGGTTGAATATTTGTTTTAAGACAGCCCCAATTTATCGCCTTTTCAAAGAGTAAATATCTTTCCTTCTGTCTCGTAAATTTCTTACGCTTCCGAACTGGTTCAATTCGTTAAGCAAATCCAAATCCACATCGGCAATCAGTATCATTTCCGTGTTGGGTGTGGCTTCGGCTTTTACACCGTTGGTAGGGAATGCAAAATCACAAGGTGTGAAGACCATGGCCTGTCCATACTGTATATCCATATTATGTACTTTCGGCAAGTTACCCACGCATCCGGCAATAGCAACGAAGCACTCGTTCTCAATGGCTCGTGCTTGCGCGCAGTGCCTTACACGTGAATAGCCGTTTTGCGTGTCGGTAAGGAAAGGAACAAAAAGAATTTGCATACCTTCATCAGCAAGCAGGCGTGGAAGTTCCGGAAATTCTACGTCGTAACATATTAGCACGCCGATTTTTCCGCAGTCCGTATCGAAAGTTTTCAGCACATCACCACCTTGCATGCCCCACACACGGGCTTCGTCGGGTGTAACGTGGAGCTTTTCATATTTCTCACGTGAGCCGTCTCTGCGACAAAGATACCCTACGTTGTAAAGGCTGTTTTCTCGCATTTCGGGCATGCTTCCGGTCAAGATGTTGATGTTGTATGAAATAGCAAGCTCAGACATATTGTTTACTATTTCGTCGGTGTATTTGGCTAATTCACGGATAGCATTGGGTTCTGAAAGATGGTTGTATTGAGCCATTAGCGGAGCGTTGAAAAATTCCGGGAATAATGCAAAGTCACAACGATACCCGGAAACGGCATCAATGAAAAATTCGGCTTGCTGCATCATGTCGTCCAGGTTTTGGTATGAACGCATCTGCCACTGGATAAGTCCCAGGCGAACAATCTTTTTGGCAATGGTAGCTTCGTCGGTTGGCTCTTCGTAGTAAATATTATCCCAACGCATTAATACAGCGTATTCGTTACTCTTTTCATCACCTTGCAGATAACCACGAAGCACCCGAACAGCTTGAAAGTTATTTGATATTTGGAAATTGAGTACAGGATCGTCCATCTCTTTCAGACGTACACCCCTGATGTATTCACGGGGCGACAGTTTATCCGCATACAGATGATAGTTAGGCATTCGTCCGCCAAAGATGATGGATTTCAGGTTCAGGCGTTCGCAAAGGTCTTTGCGGTAGTCGTACATACGTCTGCCTAATCGAAGTCCTCTAAATTCTTGACCTACTAAAACCTCTATACCGTACAGTACATCGCCTTTGGGATCATGTGTGCTAAAATTATCCCCAATGATTTGTTTGTAGGTGTGTTTATCGCCAAATTTTTTGTAATCTACTATAATGGAAAGTGCACATCCTGCCAGCTTCCCATTTATTTTGATAACAATCTGTCCTTCAGGAAAAATATTAATAAGTTTTTGAATCTGCTCTTTTCTCCAATATCCACTTGGTCCGTCACCGTAAATTTCAATCATTATCTGCTTTAACTCTTCATAGTCTTCAATGTTCAGGTAACTTAATTCAATGTTTTCAATATTGCTTAAATCCATATTTGTTTATTTTTTTAGAAACACAAAGTTACTAAAAATTAATCACAATTATTATGGGGCGGCGGTTTGAACTAAGAATTAAGAACTAAGAACTAAATGGGGTGGGGGTTTTGGCAGAGTAGAGTATCTGATTGTATTTGTAGTAATTGATGCTAATGGTTACCTCACCCGGTTCCGAAAGCAATTTAAACGGTTTTTAAGTAAGAGTTTACATTTTTCCTGATACGGTCGGTGATATGGTCGGTATCAGCACGTTTAAATGTTTCTCCGGTGATGTTTTCGTACAATTCAATGTATCTGTTGCTGATGCCGGCTACTATTTCATCGGTCATTTCAGGTACGGTCTGTCCTTCTTTTCCCTGGAAATTATTAGCCATCAACCATTCTCTCACAAATTCCTTGGATAATTGTTTTTGTGCTTCTCCTTTTTCGAATCTTTCGCGGTAACCATCAGCATAAAAATATCGGGAAGAGTCCGGAGTATGTATCTCATCAATCAGATAAATTTTCTCATCTCGTTTTCCGAATTCATATTTGGTGTCCACAAGGATTAAACCTCTTTGAGCAGCGATTTCAGAGCCGCGTATAAACAATTCCATGGCATATTGCTCTAAAAGCGCATAATCTTCCGGAGAAACCAGGCCCTTCCTCAATATTTCTTCTTTGGAAATATCTTCGTCATGCAACCCATATTCAGCCTTGGTTGTCGGTGTGATGATGGGTGTGTCGAACTTTTGATTTTCCCTCATCCCTTCCGGTATGGATACACCACAAATTTCTCTGACCCCACTTTTGTACGCACGCCAGGCACTACCACAAAGATAGCCACGCACAATCATTTCGACAGGAAAGCCCTGGCAACGCAAGCCAACTGTCACCATAGGGTCGGGGGTAGCTAATTTCCAGTTGGGAACGATATCCGATGTGGCATCCAGAAACTTAGCAGCAAGCTGATTGAGCATCTGTCCTTTGAAAGGAATTCCTTTCGGGAGGACCACATCAAAAGCCGAAATCCTATCGGTTGCTACCATGACCAATAAATCATTTTTTACTGTATAAACATCACGAACTTTACCGTGATAAACATGCGTCTGACCTTCAAACTGAAAATTAGTATGAACAAGCGATTTCATTAATTAATAAATTATAAATTGTAAATAACTTCTTTAACTTCCATCCTCTATTTCTTCATCATCAAATGCTCCAACGGATTTCCACTCTTCATCAAATAAGCAATGAGTTGATAAGGTAAAACCACTTCTGTTTCACCCATATAATACGGAGCTATTTCGTAAGGATTAAAAACATAGGTAATTGCCTCTTCATGGATGTAAAAATTACCATTGGGTTTAATTTCCTCAGGGAAATAATCGGATTTATCAAAGTTTCCCACATAGGTTATATCTTCATTAGCATTCAAATCACTCAAAAGCTTGTTTTTAATAATTTCTGTCAATTCAGTTTGATATCCTTCTTTAAAAATTTTATCTTCAGTGATTATACTGCCGTCTTTTAAATCAAAGTTATAAAACAAACGGGTTTTATTAGGATGTGCTCCTCCAAAATCAACAAACCGAGATATTCCGTAAGAAAAAATATCTTGGTCATTGTGTAGTGCAAAACCATCTAATATGATAGCGTTGTCGAATGATAACCGACTACTTTCAGTGATTCTTTTAGCAAAATCAGCATTGTTATCTATGTATTCTTTTCCTAAATCAGCGGCGTAAGCCTTCAACAAAGAATCTTCGGGACAATCAGTTAAATAATCACCAAATAACTCTGCAAAAATATAAGTTTTCAGTTTACTTAAAACATTTTTTTCTGCGTGTTTAACAGGAAAATCGACATTCAACTCGATGGTCATTTTACCCAAGGCAGGATCTTCATCAGAAAGATAAATCGTGTCAAGCAGACTGAAATTTTCAACCAAGACAGATTGCGGAGGTTTTGCTCTCAGCATGAAAAACAGTGCAATCGCTACTAATACAATAGTAACTGTTGCGATAATAATCTTGTTAGCTTTCATACGTTTAAATTATATTTTTCAGTTGTCGTATGGAACTCTCGATGAACGAGTTGTATATTTGATTGTTTATGTGTGCAAATTTACAATTATTTAAATTATAAATACTATTTCAAAAATATAAAAGAATGATTTTGACTAAACAAATTGAGTGTAGGGGTGTTTGTAGATGATATGGCAGTTTCAATTAGTCTGTTATCTGTTTAAGTATTAGAGGAAAAAATAAGTAGTATCTTTCTATGTGCTTTGTAAAAAAGGAAATGTTAGCAGAATTGATTACATTTGTCAATCCGTTGAGGTTTTATTTTCATATAGCGTGCATATATTCAGACTTCCATAACAAATGAACAAATTCACCACCACCGTAAAATTTGAACCTTTAGATTATAAGATTGATCATCACAGTAACATCCTGTTGATGGGTTCTTGTTTTTCCGAATACATCGGCAGTAAGCTTAGAAATGCCGGTTTTTCTGTAGAGATGAATCCTTTTGGAGTGTTGTTTAATCCGGTTTCAGTAAAAATGGGTTTGGAGTATCTCATTGAAAACAGACGATTTATACAGAAAGATTTATTTTTTAACGGTTTGCTATGGGGAAGTTTTGCACACAGTACTTTGTTTTCTGCAACTGATCCTGATGTATGCCTGGAGAAGATAAATACCAATATTGATATCGGACACGTACATTTGTTAAAAACTGACTTTCTGTTGCTAACCTTTGGGACTGCATGGGTATATGACTTGAAAGAAACAGGTGGGCTAGTCGCTAATTGCCATAAATTACCGGCTGCAAAATTCAATCGCCGCAGGTTAACGGTTCAGGAAATTGTCGCTGCTTATGCTACTTTATTTCAAAATATTGGGGTAATCAATCCTAAAATGCAAGTTGTTTGTACGGTTAGTCCGGTTAGGCATTGGAAAGATGGTCCCCATGAAAACACCATCAGTAAAGGAATTTTGCATTTAGCTATTGACGAGTTATGCAAAAAGTTTGAGTTTGTACATTATTTTCCGGCTTATGAAATACAGTTGGATGAATTGCGGGATTACAGGTTTTATGCAGAAGATATGATTCATCCTTCACCTGTTGCTATTCATCATATTTGGCAGCGGTTTCAGACCTTTTGTATGCATGAAGAAACCATGAAAATAGCTGAGCGCATAGAAGAAATACGTTTACAAGAAGGACATCGGGGTATTCATCCGGACTCATCCGAACATCAGGCTTTTTTGAAAAAGTTAGCCGATAAAAAGCAAAAATTCAGGACAGAATATCCGTATATTGATTTGTGATTCAAGAATAAAAACTTATGTTCACGAGTTCCGAGTTCACGAGGCAGGTTTCTCGCAGAATTACGCGAATTCCGGTGCTACGTTGCACAACACAACTGACCTTGCCTGGTGAGCCAAAAAACAAGTGAGATTGACGTAAAGAATCGTTCTTGTTTGAGCTGCGCAGCAGCGAGTTTGAACGATTTAGTCAATCGAGCGTAAGTTTTTTGAGCGAAGCAGGCGTAGTCTTGATTTTTTTTTGCTTCGTTTTTTTGTATCAAGACAAAAAAATGAAGAGGATGTTAATCCAAAGTAATCACTTTATATTTCGGCACCAAAGCCTTCATAATAATCCAACCAACCAGGTAAGCCACCGCACAAATACAGAATATTGCAAAATAACCTGCGGGTTTCCCTACAAATCCTAAGAACGTCATGTTTGTTTCTCCGGCATAAACGAACAAGTTACCGGCACTTTTTTGTAAAATCATCGAGCCAACGCCTCCGGCCATGCCTCCAATTCCGGTTACGGTTGCAATGGCACCATGGGGGAACATATCACCAATGGTTGAGAAAAGATTGGCACTCCAAGCCTGGTGTGCAGAACATCCTATTGAGATTAACAATACGGGAATCCAGGCAGCATGCTGACCCAATCCGGAAAAATGCATACCGAGTGGTTGTGCAAGCAATACAACCAACGGGAAGAAAGCAAAAATCAACATGGCTTTCATGCGTGCTGCATAAGGATTTTGTCCGCTGCGATTGATAAAGACCGTAGGTAGTTTTCCACCTAAGATTGAAAGTACCGTTACGATGGCGTAAAGAGTAAAAATCAATGCCATGCCGAGTCCTTCTGACATTTTGATATCAAATTGAGTGTAGAGATAAGAAGGAGTCCAGAACAAGAAGAACCACCAAACTCCGTCAGTCATGAATTTTCCGGCTACAAAAGCCCAAGTTTGCTTAAAAGAGAGTATTTTTAAAAAAGGAACTTTTTCCTCTTTAGGATCTTTTTCTTTTTTCTTTTGGTCGGCTATTTCTTTCTGTTTATCTTGTTCGATGTATTCAAGTTCCTGGGGGTTGACAAACTTACTTTTTCTTGGAGCGTCATAGAGAAAAACCCAAAAGCCCATCCAGATGAAGCCTAATGCACCGATAATGATAAATGCCATCTCCCATCCGAATGCTTTAGCCAATGGTGGAATGGTCAAGGGAGCAAACAAAGCTCCTATGGATGCTCCTGCATTGAAAATAGAGGTTGCATAAGCACGGTCTTTTTTAGGAAAGTATTCTGCTGTAGCCTTGATGGCAGCCGGGAAGTTACCTGCTTCTCCAAGAGCAAGAATACCTCGCGCCACCAAGAAGCTGTACATACTGAAGGTAGCAATTACAACGGCTACATCACCTGTAGCAGCAGCCAGTTCAGCCGCACTGTGCAAGCCGACATGTGCTTCGGTTACAACACCGCAAACAGCATGTAAACAAGCTCCTACACTCCAGACTCCAATGGACCAAAGATAACCTTTTTTGGTTCCCATCCACTCAACAAAACGTCCGGCGAAAAGCATGGAGATTGCATAAAAAATAGAAAAGAACGAAGTAATGGTCCCATAGTGAGATTCATCCCAGTGAAATTCCGGTTTGATAAATTCATCCCAGGTAAGTGATAATACTTGTCTGTCTAAATAATTGATAGTTGTGGCAAAAAATAGTAATGCCACAATGGTCCATCTGTGTTGTGACATTTTTTGTGTCACGGTTTGTGTCTTACTCATGTTAATTAATTTGTTTGTGAATAATGTGTGAATAAATTATTTTTTTACTTTTTGAATAATTGCAATTGTATCAGCACAAAGTTTTGTGATGCCATCCCAGTTTTCAGATTTTATCAGTTCAGCAGGAAATAAGTTGGAACCCATGCCAACACAGGTTACGCCTGCATCAAACCAGGCTTTTAGATTACTTTCTTCAGGTTTTACACCTCCGGTAACCATGAGATTAGACCAGGGCATAGGTGCTTTTAATCCTTTGATAAAGGCAGGACCAAGCACATCGCCCGGAAATACCTTGCATAAATCACAACCCATTTCTTGGGCAAATCCTACTTCTGAAACAGACCCGCAACCCGGAGCATAAGGAACCAACCTTCTGTTGGCGACTTTGGCTACATCAGGATTGAAAAGAGGACTCACAATAAAATTAGCTCCCAATTGGATATACATGGATGCAGTAGGAGCATCTACAACAGAACCGATACCCATGATCATTTCGGGACATTCAATGGCAGCATATTTTACCAATTCCCCAAATACTTCGTGTGCAAAATCACCTCGGTTGGTGAATTCAAAAGCACGAATACCACCTGCATAACAAGCTTTTAATACTTTTTTTGCGACTGCAATATCTTTGTGATAAAATACCGGAACTATTCCGGTTTCTTTCATGACTGAAAGTACATGTATTTTTGAAAAACGCATATGGCTTTTAAAATTTACAATTTATCGTTGCACTCTTCCGCTACCATCTCCACCCATCAGGGCTTCAACTTCGGTGACAGTTACCAAGTTATAATCTCCGTATATGGTGTGTTTTAAACAAGAAGCGGCTACCGCAAATTCCAATGCTTTTTGATCATCACCGGTGAAAGTAAGTAAACCGTAAATTAATCCACCCATAAAAGAATCTCCGCCTCCGACTCTGTCCACAATGTGCGTGATGTCGTAAGCTTTTGAAATTTTTAATGATCCGTTGGAATATAAACATCCTCTCCAGGTATTATGATTGGCATTGATGGAACCTCTCAATGTGATAATTACTTTTTTTGCACGGGGAAATTTAGCCATCAATTGTTTACAAACCGACTCAAATTCAGCGGCATTAACTTCGCCACCGGTGTGGGCTACCTCAAAACCTTCCGGTTTGATGCCGAATACTTTTTCGGCATCTTCTTCATTACCCAAAATTACGTCACATCCGGCTACTAATTTGGGCATTATCTCTGAAGCGGATTTTCCGTATTTCCACAAATTTTTTCTAAAATTTAAATCTGTGGAAACAGTTACACCCATTTCATTGGCTATTTTAATTGCTTCTAAGCACGTATCGGCAGCCCCTTGAGAAATGGCAGGGGTAATACCCGTCCAGTGAAACCAATCTGCATCTTTGAAAATTTCTCTCCAGTTAATCATGCCCGGTTGAATCTCTGCAATGGAGGAGTGTGCACGGTCATACACAACTTTACTGGCACGGGCAACTGCACCCGTCTCTAAAAAATAAATTCCCATGCGCTCACCGCCTCTGATGATGTTCTTTGTACAAACATTGTGTTTGCGTAAATTCATGATACATGAATCTGCAATGTCATTGTTGGGAAGACGGGTTATAAATTCAGCATTTAATCCGTAGTTGGCAAGGGATACGGCAACGTTGGATTCACCGCCTCCAAAAGTAGCTGTAAATTGAGTAGCTTGACTAAAACGTTCATAGCCCGGTGTGGCCAAACGCAACATAATTTCCCCAAAAGTTACAATCTTTTTGCTCATGAATTCTTTTAATAATTTTGGTCGACCAAAAGTAATGTATTAATCTTGATTATACAAAAATAAGTCTGTTAATGTACCACTGAAGCAAATTGGATTTTTCCAATTGGAAGTAACGCAGCAGTTGGACACTTATGAAATATCAACTATCAAAACTCTGAATTTTGAAAATCGTCTTCTTTCAAGATGGTTACCGCCTTTTGCAGCAATAAAGAATTTGGAAAGACATGCATAATACCATCTTTTGTCCTGAGGTGAGTGTAAAACGTATAAACGCCCTCTACCATAGCTTCAATCGGCATATCTTTGTCAATAATGCTGATGTAATCACCGATTTTGTAAGGAGCTGAGAAAAAGATAAGAACACCTGCCGTGATGTTGCTCAACATTGACCATTGTGCAAATAATGCCACACCTATGACTGCCAAGACGGATGATAAGACAAGAATCAAGTTGCGGGTGTCAACTCCCCATACAATAATCAGAATGACAATTGCGGATAGATTAAAGAATATATTAAAAATTCTGACTACCTGATTGACCCTAACTTCTGTTCTTTGATTGTTGGATGTTGTGTATTTTTTAATAATTCGTTTGATGAGAACTTTTAACACTGCAATGATAGCAATTGTTACAACTGTTCCAATAATTTGAGGTAAATACGTCCACATAAAGCAGCTATAATTAATAAGAAAGGGCAAAATTAATTCTTTTTTACTAAGCAACTATTATTTTATGCTTTTTTTAAGAAATCAAGCAAGGAGCATTAGAGAAAGTAGGGGAGCGGTTTCTGTTAATTATAGTAGTGAAAGAGGTTTGTTACTCTATTACAATGCTCTTTTTGGTGGCGGCATATGCACTGAAATAACCCAATTCAGCACCATCAATATTCGTAATGGGATTTGTTTTGACGGTGCCCTGTACAAGTTGATTCAAGTAGCTGAAAGAGTAGAAATAATTATATACAGCTTCTGAAATCGATTGCATTTCAATGGTCAATGTGTCACCCGGAGCAAGCTGCCTGTCGAAGTTGGTCAAGAAACTTTTATTGTCTTTACCATTGTTCAGTTTGTCGTCTTCAACATATGACGCAATGACTTTTCCGTTTACATACTCTACAAAGCGATAATAATTGACTTCATTAGCCGGATCTGTATACTCGACTATGACTTCCCAATCGGGCATTTTTACACCTTCTACCTCGGGCAATATTGACCTTCTGGCTCGCAGTCTGTTGATGGATACGGGTTCAGGCATCACATCCATTGAGTTGATAACGGTTTGGGATTCTTTAGTTTGAATTGTTAATTTGTAAGTTAAGCCCGGTATTCCTTGAATTTTATTCGAACGGTAATGTCCCGGAGAAACTTCTGCAAGGGTCTCAGAAATGCCCGAGTTGTCTTCTATTGCCACCAAAGCATTTTTAATCAGATTGTCCTGAGGATAGTTGCTGTTTATTTCAGTTGTTTTTGATAGAATCACTTCTGCATATCCCAATGCCGGGACATGGCCTTCAACGACGATTTCAGGTTTTACTACCGGATTGAATTCAAATTCAATGGTTTCCGTACATGAAGTCACTACGTATGTCAATATCAATATTGGCAAAAATATTTTTTGAATGGTGCGTATTGTTTTCATAACTGTAAATTTTAAAAGTGAAAATTATAAGTTATTGAAGGTATAATCGTGAATAAATAAGTCATGACCGCTATCGTCTGATCCGGATTAGCCGGATCTTGTTTGAAATCGATTGAAAATGCATTTTTACGCGCATAGGCATTGTAAACAGAAAAATTCAAACTGCTTTTGTATCGTCCTTTCGTGTTCAAATTCCAGGTTAATCCTACATCCAATCTATGGTAGTCCGGCATACGGTTCGCATTTCTTTTATCATAATTGTAGCGTACCTCACCGTTGATTTCATATTTACCGCTTGGGAATGTAACAGCATTTCCGGTTTGATACACCCAAGTTGCTGATAAAGTCCATTTGTCCGAGAAATCGTACAAACCAACAACAGAGATGTCATTCGTCATATCTTGCCTTGCCGGATACCAGGCTCCTTCATTGATACCTATGATGCTTAATTCAGTTCTGGATAGATTATATCCAAGCCATCCGTGCAGTTTCCCTGTGGTCTTTTTCAACAACAGTTCCAATCCGTACGACCTTCCATGTCCGAAAAGTAATTCACCTTCAATATGTTCGTTGGCTTTAATGTTTCCACCGGTCCTCAAATCGATGGCATCATGCATCCACTTGAAATAGGTTTCGGCTGAAAACTGATACATGTTTTGATGGAAATTTCTAAAATAACCAGCAGTAAATTGGTCGCTAATTTCCGGTTTTACGTTGGTGCTTGACATCAACCAAATATCAATAGGTAAAGAGGCATCTGAAGATGAAATTTTGTGAATATTCTGCGAATGGTTGGAATAAGCCATTTTGACTGATTGTTTGTTATCTATGACATGTGTAATATTGACTCTTCTTTCAGGGTTAAAATAAGTTTTAACCGGCGATTTCGCGATGTGTTTCAAAGAATCAGTCACTAAGCCATCGGTATAAATATAATATGTACCTATCCCATACACTGAAAAGAAATTAAACCTAATACCGAAATTAATAATCCAGTTGGATGAAGTCTTAATTTCATTACTAAAATAAACAGATCGTTCTCGGGCAGTTTTATCTTTGATTTTAACCGGATGTATTATAGCGTCTTCTTCGGCTATCAATTGGCCGGGTGTTATGTTGTATGATTTTAGGTCGAAACCTAAGTTAAGTCTGTTGTTTTTTCCAAGGAAGAATTGAAATTCGTGTTTAAAGCAAAGATCTTTTAATTCGGAATACAGACTGAAAGTGGATGGTTCAAACTCAAAATCGACCATATAATCAAAGTCACTGTAATGAACTGAAGTGTTGCTGAACACTTTATCATGCCAGATGTGATTCCACTTAAAGGATACGATTTGATTACCCCAAGAAACACCTACGTGGTTGGGTATTCTAAGAGCATCACGACCGGTGTAGGCAGATAGGAAAATGCGGTTTTTACGATTGATTGTAAAATTGACCTTTGCATTCAAATCGTAGAAATTCAGTGTTTTGTTGCTAAGTTCAGGGTCTTTGGTCATCTTCAATAACATGTCGACGTAAGTTCTTCTTCCGGCAACGAGGAATGAACCTCTTTCTTTTACAATCGGACCTTCAACAGAGAGATTGGATGCAATTAACCCAAGACTTCCGTTGACTTCAAAAGATTGATTGTTCCCATCTTTCATCCTGATATCCATAACAGATGAAATTCTACCGCCATAGGAAGTTGGTGCAGTGCCTTTATAGATGGTAATATCTTTAATTGCCTCACTGTTAAAGGTTGAGAAGAATCCTAATAAATGGTAGGGATAATATACCGTTGTTTCATCCAACAATACAAGGTTTTGAGAATTATTACCGCCTCTGACGTGTATACCACTCTGACCATCTCTTACTGAGGTTATGCCCGGCTTTAAAGTGATGGTTTTCAGTATGTCTCGCTCTCCAAAAAAGACAGGTATATTTTTAATCTCGCTGATTTGAATTTTTTCTACACCGATATTGTTGGTATGAATTCTATTGTCCGGGTGATAGGTAGTAACTTCTATTTCTTGTATGGATGTAGCGATGCTTTCTATTTTGAAATTCCAATACAGGTTTTGATTGATATTCACCGGAAAGTTGATGGTTTGATATCCTATGTATTGTATTTTTAAAGTGTAACTGCCTTCGGGTAGGGTGAGGGCAAAATATCCGTAAGCATTGCTTGCTGTACCAACTCCGGGCAACTCTTCAACGGTGATGGTAGCACCCGGTAAAGTTTCTCCGTTTGTCACATCCGTGACCACGCCATTGATGGTATATTTGGTTTGTGATAATATTGTTGGTACAAAGCACATAAACAATAGTATATTTAATAAGATATATCTCATGTCTCTAATAATCAATGCAACAATGATTCAAAAATAATCTCTGCGGATGAAGACCGATTGATCTTGGTCAGAATCTGATACCGGAAAATAATGGTTGTTTTTTCTTTCAATTTTTCCTTCATCGAGTAAAATTTTTGTAACAAATCCAATTTTCATTCTATTCTCTCCCAATGGTTTTTCCATATCTGAAATCTTCACACCTCCCGTGTGTTGATTGATGTATTCAAGAATTCTTGATCTGAGACTCATGATTATTATATTGAATGTTGTAATTAAATGTTGTTTCCGAACTGGTTGTCCCATTTGCATAGCGCGTGCCACAGGAAGAACAGAAAAAAAGTGCACATCGCTTTAGAGGTTGATTTTTATAATTAATTCATAATTAGGCAAATAAAAAGGGGTGTATTCAAGTTGAATACACCCTGCAAGGTCTTTTGTTGTTTGATTTTTGTGTGCTAAATTGTGCGAAAAAGTAAAGAATTGTGCGATTCCGCACAGTTATTCAAGATTATTTTTGTCTGTGAGTAGCAATATTATATTTTTTCATCCTTCTTATCAGTGCATCGCGGGATATGCCAATAGCTTGGGCAGCGGCTGTTTGGTTATAATCGTGAGCACGCAGGGCTTCTAAGATTATTCTTATCTCATTTGATTTTAAATCTTGGGTGGCAGTTTTAGCATCTTTTTTTATTTTAGTTTGTTTAATAGGGAAATCGCTGGCTTTTAGTTGATTGCCTTGGCATAAAATGACAGCCCTTTCAGCCATATTTTTAAGTTCCCTGACGTTTCCGGGGAATTCATACTTTTCCAGGGCTTCGATTACTTCTTCAGAAATTGTAATTTTCGGCTTATTGAAGTTCGTTGAAAAGAGATTGACATAGAATTCCAACAGCGGTTTGATATCAGCCTTACGTTCACGCAGAGGAGGAATGTGAATATGAAGGGTATTCAGTCTATGTAATAAGTCCAGTCTGAATTTTTTTCCTTCAACCATTTCGTCAATGTCGTGATTGGTAGCAGAGATAATCCTGAAATCTGTTTTGATAGGAATGGTATCACCAACACGGGTAATCACTTTTTCTTCTGTTGCTCTCAAGATTTTTGCTTGTAAGTTGATGGGCATGTCGGCGATTTCATCTAAAAATAAAGTGCCACCATCACATGCTTCAAAAAATCCTACTTTGTCATTGACTGCTCCTGTAAACGATCCTTTTTTATGACCGAAAAATTCGCTTTCAAGTAAAGTCTCGGTAATGGCGCTACTGTTAACCGCACAAAATATACGTTCGTTTCTCGTACTTGAAAAATGAATGATTCGGGCGATATTTTCTTTTCCGGTGCCGCTTTCTCCCGTAATTAATACATTGGCATCCTGATATTTTGCTACGGTCTTGGCTTGTTCGTAAACTTGCAGTATTTCTTTACTGACACCTATAAAATGACGGTCGATTTTTTCCTCCAAGGCTTTGGATATAAGTGAATTTCTCTCCTCCATTTGCTTGAGTTTCCTTCGCATCTCAAGGAATTTCTGAGAACGTTCGATGGCAACTTGTAAATCAATAAATCTGAATGGTTTCCGCAGATAATCAAAAGCTCCTAAACGTAATGCCTTGATAACAGTATCCATATCACCATGGGCTGAGATTACGATGACTTCAATATTGGAAAATTGTTCTTTAACTTCTTGCAAAATTTCTAAACCACTGATACCGGGTAATCTAACGTCTAAAATCAGTAAATCAATGTCTTTTTCTTTTAAGATGCGCCTGCCATCTCCAACATTATTAGCTTCATAAGTAATATAGTCGTCTTCAAAAAAGCCACTTAGTTCTTTTGTGAATTGCTGTTCATCGTCTAATATCAGAATTTTGATTTTATCTGCCGTTTCCATTGTCGTTTGTGATAAATATTAAACTGAATTTGGTATAAGACATTGTGCTGCTTTCTACATGAATTTTTCCACCCATATCTTTTACGATTTGATAGGAGATGGACAAGCCGAGTCCCGTTCCTTTTCCTTCCTCTTTGGTGGAGAAAAAGGGAATCATGATTTCATTTATTTTATCTTCTTCTATTCCAACTCCATTGTCGATGATCTCTACATGTACCCTATTTCTTTTCTTATAGGTCTTGATATTGATTTTCGGAATAAAATCCTCACTCTCCAATGCCTTCCTGTCTAAAACAGCATCTTTGGCATTGCTTAGCATATTCATAATCACTTGTTCGAATTGATAAATATTTCCATTTAGGTTGGGAAGTTGTTTTGACAGTGAGACATACATTGCAATGCCCATATGTTTAAACTGTTCCTGAAACATGGAGAGTGCATTTTCAATGCCTTTGTTGATGCTGAATGCCGTGGGAATATAATCAAATTGATTGCGGGAAAAGACCCTGATGTGGTCAATAATATTACGGATTCTTGTGAGATTTTCAAAAATTTTATCAGCTCGTTCATTGATATATGCAATATTGACGGTGTTTCCTTTTTTAGCGTCGTAAAGCATTTTATCCATAATCATGGAGATGATATTCAATGGTTGATTGATTTCATGCGACATTCCGGAGGCCATTTGTCCGAGATTCGCCATACGATCAGCATGGATTTGATTGAGCTGTTGTTTTTTGCGCTGTGAAATATCATTGAAGACTACCACATAGGATGAGGGTTTACCGTCGGAGTCTTGTATCAGGGCTGTGCTGACACTCCCCAACATCTGTTTGCCATCAAGCTTTACGAGGATAAGTTCGTTTTCTTGTGTGAGTCCCTCTGAAATTGTAAGGCTGATGATGTTTTTGATGATTTGTTTTGAGTTTTTTGAGAAAAAGTGCAAAAAATGCTTCCCTGTAATTTCTTGTCTTGAGCTTGCACCAAGGAGCTCAATACCAATTTCAGAAATCTCTTTGATCTTGCCTTTCAGATCAATCAATAATATGCCGCTCGGGGAGAAATTAAGGATGGTTTTAAACTTTTGCTCGCTTTCCCGCAAGTCGGACACAGCTTTTTTCAGTGCAATCTCACTTTGTTTTCTTTTTTCATTTTCTATTTGGAGAAAATGCAGTAGCTTGAGCGTTTCTTCATGTGTTTTTTGCAGTTCACTGGTGCGCTCAGCAATAATTTTTTCTAATTGCACTTGCTCGTCTTGTCTCATGGAGTGACCCCGCTGGGGCTCGAACGTTTTAAATTATTGATAATAAGCCGCATATATTCGTAAAAATGTATGATATTCGAATTTACAACCTTACTCACTTTGTACACTTAGTATATTAAGTGAAGTGTAAATCTGTTTTACAAAGATAGGAAAACTAATTCAATAAGTTTTAGAAAGATGAAAAATGATTAGATGAAAATATCGCCCATTCAATAAATTACCTATGGCTTTGACTGCTATAAAAAAAGTAGTAATTAATCAATAATTACAGATGATACATCTTCAATCTTTAATTTTTGATTTAGAAAAACCTATTTCGAATGCATGGAGTTACACAAAATATATGATATACAAAGGTTATTATTGGCTTGTTTATCGTGCCTTCCACCAACAAATAATCCTTTTTAATTTTTTGAAAAAGTTTTTACCCGTATTTGTGAATGTTTGTTCTTGGGCTTCTAATTGCCCGGTTGATGTGTAATCTGTGTAAGTAATTGGAGTTTGTATCTCTGAGGTAATTATGAAGCTGGAATCACTTAAATTTAATTTGAAATCAGATTTATCATTAGTCGGAATATCATCAAGGGTTTTGATATACCATGTATCATTAATATTATTTCCCCAAATGTATTCGGCTAATTCCGGATAATCAATAAAAGGATTTCTGTTGCCCTGGATTGAATATACTTTTTCGTTGCGTATAATTTCTTTCGTGCTTACAGGGTCTTGTCTGTGCCATTCTAAAAGTAAATTTATTGCCCATTGTTTGAAAACCGGATAGGTGTTGTTCTGCATCATGTTTTTAGGATTGGATGTATCCCAAATGTTTTTGTAGTGCTCATAAGCCGTTGCCATATAAAAATACGTTCTGGCAAAATCCCCTTTATATTCGTCAGCCGGTTCAAAAACATTTCCTGAGTAACCATCATAGGTTGCGGTTCCAATTTTACTTACTCCATTGTTTTTTTTTATTTTGCCGGTAACTACTCCTAAGGGGTTGTTGCTTTTTGATGTGTTGGTACTGCCATCTGATGGATATAAATGATTCAAATCTTTATACGCTGCCCATTCATGACCGCCCCACCATGATTTTGGTAAACTGTGTTCTATATGTAATGATTTTCCAAAACCGGGATATTTTAATTCGATATAGTTAGATGGAAAGTAACGTAATGCATCAGAATACATGTCCAAAATAAGATTATTAGTTGTATCTCTGTCAGTTATATAAAATCCGTTCCAGGTGTGATTAATTCCGGACCCGTATGCCAAATATCGGGTAGTGTCTTGCATGATGATGTAGTGAAGTTCTGTTTTTAATGCTGCCGCTTGTTTTCCATTGAGTGTAGCATAATAATCTTCAGGAAGTGATGCGAAGCTTAGAAAAGCAACAAACAAACAAAGGTTCAAAACAAATAGTTTCATAGAGTAGATAATATTTAAACAAATTAGGTGACTAATGTGTGTAAAGATAGGAAGGAATTTCGAATTTGGAGGTAAGTGACCCCGCTGGGGCTCGAACCCAGGACCCACAGATTAAGAGTCTGTTGCTCTACCAACTGAGCTACGGAGTCAGTAATGCGTAATTCGTTTGCGGCTGCAAAGTTAAAAAAATATTTTATTTATCTCAGAAATTCTCCTTACTTTTGTGCAATTGTTTAATTGAGAACAAAGAACAAAGACAATGAAAAACTAAGAACTAAGAACTAAGAACGAAAAACGATGAACTAAAAACAAAGAATAAAGAGCAAGGAACAAAGACAAAAGACGAATTGTTGAAACTTTTAGTGATTGGTGATTAGTGAGTGGTAAAATTTCTTTTGTGCCTTTTGTGGTTTAATATTTTAACTTCTCTAACTTCTTTAACTTCTTTAACTTCTCTAACTTCTCTAACTTCCAAACTAACTACTAACTTCAAATTGATAATTAAAACATAAGTCTATAAAACACTTAAAAAATATTTTTTATGAAAAAGAAATTACGCAGATCAAACGATCGAATGATAGCCGGAGTATGTGCCGGTCTTGCAGAACATTTAGGCATTGATATTACATTAGCCAGGGTTGGTTATGTACTTTTATCCATCTTGTCGGCCGGTTTTCCCGGAACTTTACTTTATATCATTTTGTGGTTGGTGATGCCGAAAGCAGTTTGATGAACGAAGAACTAAGAACTATAAACTAAGAACAAAGAGCAAGGACGAATTAACTAAGAACTAAAAACGATGAACTAAAAACTGAACTCGCGATCTCGGAACATGGAACGCGTTAACTTCTTTAACTCTTAACTTCCTCATCTCTTCGTTCATCATTCTTCGTTTTTCGTTCTTAGTTCAAAAATCACCTTCTCCTCAATATTATCCAAATAATTATCGGTGCACCAAACAATGCACTGATGGTGTTGATGGGTAGGGTATAAATGGGTATTTGTGAGATGATGTCGCATATCAATATCAAAGTGGAGCCTATCAGGACGGATGCCGGGATCAGTGTTTTGTGAATAGAGCTTTTAAAAATTCCCCGGGCAATATGTGGAACCGCAATGCCTACAAAGGCTATGGGACCGGTGAAGGCGGTAATACTTCCTGCTAATATTCCTGTAGCGATGACAATTAATATCCTTGTGCTTTTTATGTTGACTCCCAAAGCTTTTGCGTAGTTTTCTCCCAAAAGCAATCCGTCTGCATTTTTATGTAAAAACACCGCTAAGGCAAGTCCGATTAAAACAATTGGAATGAGAATTTGTAAGTTTTCTCGGGTGACTGCACTCAAACTTCCAAAAGTCCACAATATAAATAACTTGATGGCGTCGGGATTGGAAAAGTACTGCAAAATGCTGACGATGGAACTGGCAATGGTCCCAAACATGATACCCACGATCAGCAGTGAAGCAGCACTTTGTAGTTTGTATGAAACACCTATCACCAACAGCAATACGAATGCAGCGCCAAAAACTGCCGAAAGGACGAGTCCCCAACTGCTGTTAGTCCAGAAGGCAGGTAAAAATGAAGCACTCATCATGGTGATGGCTACGCCGAGACTGGCACCTGAACTTACTCCCAAAATATAGGGGTCGGCTAATGGATTGCGAAAGAGTGTTTGCATCAGCAAGCCTGCAACCGACAAGGCAGCTCCTGCCAAAATAGCTGCGATGGCTTTCGGCATTCTGAAATTGAAAATGATTTCAGCATGAATGGGGTCAGTCGGATTGCCGATGAGGGTAGCCATTAATTCCCGCCATGGAATTTTAAAGCTTCCAATTGATAAATCAAGTAGAAATAGCAATACCGTGCCTATCAATAAAGGAATAAAAATCCAGTAATTTTGTTTTTTTTTCATGTTTTTGAAAGTACTTTGTCTCAGTACACCTTATTTTTTAGTTGAATATTGGTTTTGAGACAGCCATCAAAAGTACAAATTTTGTCGCATCTTTATCTGCAAATCGTAAAATTTTACCTTTTAATCTTTCTTGCAACTCCGCTTGCCCTCATCCTGGCAGTCGAATCCGGTTCATTTACCGTATTGATACTAGCTTCGCTGAGCTATCTCATAGCGTTGGTTGCGTTGCATCAATACTTTAATTCTGCTTGTAATTGAAAATTATCTTGTAAATTTGGGGGTTGATTGTTTTGGGAAGTTAAATTGAAGAAGTTATAGAAGTTATAGAAGTTAAGGAAGTTAGGGAAGTTAAATGAGTTCTGAGTTACGAGTTCTGAGTTACGAGTTCTGAGTTACGAGTTCTGAGTTCTGAGTTACGTGGTCGCGAGTTCAGTTTTTAGTTCATCGTTCTTCGTTCTTGGTTAATTTGTCTTTTGTCTTTTGTCTTTGCTCTTTGTTCTTTTGTCTTTGTTCTTATTTCATCATCATGCTTTATCCTTCAGATTTCGAACATAAAATAGAATTTATTTCCATCAGGAAAATGCTCAAAGAAAAGTGTATTTCTTCTTTGGGTAAGGAAAAGGTGGATGGTATCTGTTTTTCAACTGATCATGGTCTGATTGAGAAACAATTGAATCAGACGAATGAATTGTTGTGTTTGATGCAGGAATCTGTAGAAGATTTGCCCATAGGTGATTTTTTTGATGTCAGGCATGGCTTGGCAAAAGTGGGTTTGGAAGGTTTGTATTTAGATGAAAATGAAGTCTTTGAGCTTAAAAGGGCGTTGGAGGCAGTACGGAAATTAGTACACTTTATCAGCTCACAGGAGCAAGAAAGATATCCTCATCTGTTTGAATTGATCCAAGGTGTACAATTATTTCCGGAGATTATCAGGAAAATAGACAGTGTTTTAGATAAGTTTGGGGAAATAAAGGATAATGCCTCTTCGGATTTGGGACGCATCCGAAAGGAAATGCACAATGTACAGAGCTCGGTTTCACGTATTTTACAGACGATATTGCGGCAGGCACAAACTGATGGTTTTGTGGAAAAGGATGTGCAACCCACTATGCGGGACGGTCGTTTGGTGATTCCTGTCTCTCCCGGTTATAAGAGAAAGATTTCGGGCATCGTCCATGATGAGTCGGCAACAGGTAAAACGGTGTATGTAGAGCCGGCGCAGGTGGTGGAGGCGAACAACCGCATCCGTGAGTTAGAGGGTGAGGAACGCAGGGAGATCAGGCGTATTTTGATTGAGTTGACCAATTTTCTTCGTCCTTATTTTGATGACATCCTTCAGTCTCAATATTTTTTAGGAAAGATAGATTTTTTGCGCGCGAAATCCCTGTTTGCCATACAGATCAATGCTATCAAACCCAATGTGGACAATAGTTGCATCATTGAATGGAATAAAGCAATACATCCGCTTTTATACCTTTCTTTTCAAAAACAACAGAAAAAAGTTGTGCCATTGGATATAGTCTTGAATGACCAACAACGCATTTTATTGATTTCAGGACCCAATGCCGGTGGAAAATCCGTTTGTCTGAAAACAGTTGCCCTGCTTCAATACATGTTACAATGCGGATTATTGATACCGCTCCATGAAAGCAGTCGTTGCAGCATCTTTAAAAGGATATTTATAGACATAGGTGATGAACAATCCATTGAAAATGACCTATCTACCTACAGCTCGCATTTGCTGAATATGAAATACTTCATACGCAACAGTCAGGCTCAAACGCTTTTGTTGATAGATGAATTTGGAACAGGCACCGAGCCTATGATTGGTGGAGCATTGGCGGAAGCGACTTTAGAACGTTTTAACAACAACCTGGCTTTTGGGGTAATTACCACCCATTATACCAATCTGAAGCATTATGCCGAAGATGCTCAGGGTATTGTAAATGCGGCGATGTTGTACGACAGGCATCATATGCAACCCTTATTTCAGTTGGCAATTGGCAATCCGGGTTCTTCCTTTGCCGTTGAAATTGCGCGTAAAATTGGCTTGCCCGAAGATTTGATTGCAGATGCTGCCGGGAAGGTTGGAGTGGAACATTTGGATTATGATAAGCACCTGCAAGATATTGTCAGGGATAAAAGATATTGGGAGAAAAAGCGGAAGGAGATTAGGCAGAAGGAGAAAAAGTTAGAAGAAACTTTGTCAACTTACGAAAAGCAAATCGAAGAACTTAACAAACAGAAAAAAGAAATCATCCAACAAGCCAGGCAGGAAGCCCAACAACTTTTGGCTGATGCCAACGCCAAAATTGAACAAACCATCCGGCAGATTCGGGAAGTACAGGCCGACAAAGAAAAAACAAAATCTATCAGAGAGGAATTGCGACAATTCAAGGAAAATGTTCAGGAGCAATTGCATAGTGAAATCAAGCCGATAAAAAAAGGAAGAATATCTTCTGCCCACGCATCTGTATCAAAGAAAAATTCTAAAAAAACTGCGGGCTTGCCGGCTGATAAAGCTGAAGAGCTCCAAATAGAAGTAGGTTCACAGGTGCGTTTGAAAGGGCAGCAAACCGCGGGGACGGTGTTGGAGATAAAGAATAAATTAGCAACAGTCGCTTTCGGACAGTTAAAATCAACCGTTAAATTGACAGAGTTGGAATTCATTGCTGGTCGAAAGACAGCCAAGGTCAATCACCAAACCCAAAAGTCGGGGAATGTAATAGAAGATGTTCGTCATCGCAAACTCAACTTTAAGTCAGAGATTGATGTGCGTGGCATGCGCGGTGATGAGGCCCTGCAGGCAGTGATGTATTTCATTGATGATGCCATGATGGTAGGCGTCAAATCAGTCAGGATTTTACATGGCACGGGCACCGGCGCATTGCGACAAATGATTCGGCAATATCTTGGTACAGTGCCTGGTGTTCAGTCGTATCACGACGAACATATACAATTGGGTGGTGTGGGGATTACAGTTGTGATATTGGAATAAAAATATTTTGTTTGTTTATAAAAAAATACTTACCTTTGTCGTTACTAACGTAAAACAATACTATGATAATTTCGTTTGGATCAAAAGAAACTGAAAAGATATGGAGGGGGTAGAACGAAAAATCCGATTATGAGCACTTTAAGAAACATACATCCTGGGGAAATATTATTGGAAGAATTTTTAATTCCTCTTGAAATAACGGCATATCGATTAGCCAAGGACACAGATATTCCTCAAACACGTATTTCGCAAATCCTCAAAGGTAAAAGACGAATTACTGCTGATACTGCAATGAGATTCAGTTCCTATTTTGGCAATACACCTCAATTTTGGTTAGGACTGCAAGCTGATTATGATATTGAAGAAGAAAAAAGAAATAATGCAGCGGTATTTCAAAGGATCAGGCAGCGTAGAAAAACAGCAGAGCAAATGATTTCTACCTGATTTCATGTTTTGAAGAAAATTCTGATGAATGGCAGGTTTAGAAGTCACAGCTTGCAACCTCAAGATGAGGCAGACTCATATTTTATTCTTTTTCCATATTTTGTTTTCTGTATTGTGCTGGCGTAAGCCCATATAATTTACGGAATTTTTTAATGTAATAACTTGAAGAACTAAAGCCTGACTGAAAAGCAATATCATTAATGTCCATATCATGAGAATTGACCAAATGATAAATGCTTTTTTTAAGCTTGATATTCATGATAAACTCATTGGGTGTTTGTCCTGTGATTCCCTTTAGCTTATAGTATAGATTTGTACGACTTAAACATAATTCAGTTGCAAATACATTGACATCAAAGTCAGCGTTGTCAATATTTTTCTCTACGATTTCAGTCGCTTTTTCAAGTAGTTGTTGATCTATTGCATTCGTTGCGACCATGTGTGGACTCAAATCAGGTTGCACAGCATATTTTTTCTGCAACTGTCGTCTGGTGTTGATTAAGTTATTACATCGTGTAACGAGTAATTTTTGATTGAAAGGCTTGACGATATAATCATCCGCCCCGGTTAAAAACCCCTGAATCATATAATCAGCAGCCGTCTGAGCCGTTAATAGCACAATCGGAATGTGCGATGTGTCAAAGTTAGTTTTTAGTTTCGAGCACATTTCGACCCCCGACATCACCGGCATCATCACATCACTTAAAATGAGATCAGGACGATATTTTACTGCCTTTTCAAATCCCTCTTTACCGTTAGTTGCTGTTATTACCTTATAAATTGGACTAAAAATACTTTCCAGCATACCCAAAAGTTCTTCATTGTCCTCAATGATAAGTATAGTTGAACTGCGTGTTTCAGCATCCTCCTGAGAAGAAATAATTTCATTGATGAATCCCTGGTCAGGTACTGCTAACTCTGAAATACATAATCGATCTCTATCTTTCGCAATTGTTTTTTGTTCTTGCGTAAAGTGACTGTCTCCAACCGGTAATTTCACCCAAAATTTACTGCCGCTATTTGGTTTACTGATAACCCCAATATCTCCGTGATGTAATTTAACTATTCCTCTGGCAAGTGCCAAACCTATACCTGAACCATATTGCTTTGTTTGATTATAAGAATTGTTTTCAGCCTGATAGAATCTATCAAAAATCTGTTCTTGTTCTTTTTTGTCGATTCCCACTCCATTATCAATAACAGAAATCACTATGTGATTATCCAGGTCTTCAACCCTTACGGAAATAACACCATTTGTTTTGGTGTAATTAAATGCATTGGATAGAAGATTATAAAAAACTTTTTCCATTTGATTACTATCGAACCAAAGTTTAATGTCAGGGTCTTTATACTCAAAAGAGTAGTTAATACTTCTGGATTGAGCGAGTTCTTTGAATGAAAGATATATCTCATTCAAAAATGGAATTAGATCGTTTTCTGAAACTTTTAACTGTAAAAATCCCTGTTCGTATTTTCTAAAATCAATTAGTTCATTAATCAGTTTTTTCATTCTGTTGACGTTCCGCATTACGTTTAGGAGTTTTCCATAGATGGCTTGCGGAATATTACCCATTTGTAAGATGATGTCAATTTGGTTGATAATAAGGGTCAGAGGAGTCCTGAATTCATGGGAAATATTTGTGAAAAAACGTAACTTGGATTGATTCAACTCTTCAACGTATTCTTTTTCTTTCTTTTCATATTCAAGCGAGGTGCTCAATTGGATTTTAGCAATATAAAAACGAATGATGGTGATGGTAATGACTAATATCACAATAGCATATATGATATAGGCTAATGTTGTTTTATAAAAAGGAGGTAAGACTCTGATGTTTATTGAAGTTTCAGGAAACAATCCGGCTTCTGTTTTGTTTTTACCTCTAAATTTAAGTGTGTAAATACCTGCATTTAGATTGGTGTAGGTTACGCTTTGCTGATAATTGGCATCAATCCAATCTTTGTCGAAACCCTCCAATTGGTATTGAACATCAGTTTTGAGAACATTGATGTAATTGGTTGTCGAAAACAGGATAGTTATAACCGAGTATTGAGGTTTAAGTACGATTTCATCAATGTAGGGCAATGATTGTTCAATAATGGAGCCGTCTCCCGGAATTACTTTTTTATTGTTGACGCGAATCCCGGTAATATTAACATCGTAATCGACCCGGGGCATGTTAAGGTCTTTTTCATTGAATGATACCATTCCATTGATTCCTCCTACGAAAACTTCATTTTTTTCAGTTATATACAGGCTGTTTTCGTTTAGGGCATCAAGAGGAAATCCATTGGCACTATTAAGTACCTGGGATTTTTTTAATTCCGTATCTGTTACCAGTAGTCCGGCATTTGTGGAAATATAAAAATATCCACCGTGTGACTCTTTAAGATCAATGACGTATTTCGAAGGCAGATGTTTGTTAAATTCCTCACATGGCTCGAATTGTTGCGTGTTTTCGTCGAACATAAAAACACCACCTCCGTCGGTACCTGACCAAATCTTATTTTGACTATCTTCATAAAAAAACAGCGCATTATTTTGCAATTCAAATTCAGTAAATTTGTGTGTTTTTATGTTCCACATAAAAATCTTGTTTGAAAAAGCAAACCACATCCTTTTTTTAGAGTCGAGAAATAAATCCGGAATTTCTCGTTTTGACAAATCTACTTCTTCAAACTTCATTGTGGAACAAGTTTCTGTACGCAAGTCAAAAACTCCGATCGAATTTTGAGTGGCAATGTATAGGGTGTCATTATGATGTGTGATTTGTCTGACATGGTTGTCAGGAATACTTTTGGGGTTTTTAGAATTATGTTTAAAAACGGTAAATTTCTTAGTTTGCAGGTTAAGCTTGTTCAGTCCCCCCATATGTGTTCCTATCCATAGATTATTTCTTTTTTTATCCAACCAAAGAGATTTAATCGTATTGGACGATATGCTGTTTTGTTTCTCATTAACTTTATAAGAATGGAATTTATTGGTATTTCTATCAAAGTAGTTAAGTCCGCCTCCATCAGTACCAATCCATAAATTACCCAAAGGATCACCAATCATTCTTCCAACAACCGGGTTACTCAGAGAACCGGCACTATTGCTGTTTCCTCCATAAAACTTAAAAATAGAGTATCTCGGATTAAATAAATCAATACCACCGAAATAAGTTCCTATCCAAATGGTTCCTTGATTGTCATTGATAATAGCCCATACAGAGTGATTGCTGATACCATGCGATACATGACGCTCATACCTGTATAAGGAAAACTTTTCATTCTCTTTATCGGTATTTAATTTACACAGTCCGGTAAATAGACCTATCCAATAATTTCCAAAGTCATCTTCACAAATTGTCCGTACAAAATTATCAGGAATGCTTTTGGGATCGTCAGGGTTATGTTGATAATGGGTGAGATTATTTTCAAAGTCGATCTTGTACAGTCCATTAAAACGTGTACAAACCCAAACATTCTTTTTGCTGTCTTCATACAAATGTACTACAGCGTTTATATTCCATCTCTTTGCAATTTTAAGATTTCTGTCGTACACGATAATACCGTTTGTGTTGGTTGCAACATAAAGTAATTTGTTGCTTGATTCTAAAATAGCGGTTACAGAAACAGTTTTATCTGATAAATGTAAGTGAGTTTTTAATTGATTGATGTCTGAGGGTTGATAGGAAAAAATTGTGTCGGAAGAGGCAAACCATAAATTTTCCTTCCCGTAGGAAATGGTAGAAACATGTTTTCTGCGAATGGTTTTGAATGTCTCGGATTTTAAATCAAAAATCACCAATCCGGATTTGCAGAGCATAAAAAGATGTCCGTTTTTATCTCCACATATCGAACGTATGTTGTTTCCAAACAAAGCAGTAGTGTCATTCGTTACTTGTTTATAAACAGTAATTTCATTCCCATCGTAACGATTTAATCCATCTCGTGTTCCAATCCAAATCAGACCATGTTCGTCTTGATACAGGGCATTTACGGAATAGTGAGAAAGACCGTCGTTCACTGTCAAGTGTTCAAAGTAAGAATTATGGACACCGTTTGCAGCAGACATAATGAATGTGTGCACAATACATATAAAAAATATTGTCTGTTTTTTCATGACGATTTCTTGTAAATTTGAAAATCAGTACAATGATAATAAAAAATAACCGGCTTATAATGGATGTAAATACAGTTCTGAACAAATTTACCATTAATTTGAATACTATTGTTATAGTCGGCAATATCTTCGTTGTATATTTGTACTTAACAGAATTTCTTTATGTTTATGATGACTTAGGTCTAAAAATATGTGAATGAACTTTTTATAAACCCTTATTTTCTTGATGGATATAAATTAAATGCTCCAATTTTTCGGAGTGGACTCAAATATGAAATTCAATAAATGCCATGAAAGTTTTTAATGAAGCTAATATTGCAGAAAAATCGATACCGTTTCAGCGTATCGTGTTATTTGTTTTTTCAGTTTTTTGTTTGGTGTTGACTATTTCTGCTCAAACAAGAATTGTCACCGGTGTTGTAAAGGATGTTTCAGGAGAAGCAATGACGGGTGTTGGGGTAGTGTTAAAAGGTACTACAAAAGGAACCATTACCAACATCGATGGACAATATTCCATTGAAGTTGTTTCAAACAGTGATGTGTTGGAGTTTAGCTTTATTGGATATGAAACGATAGCAAAACAAGTTGATAACCAAAGTGTGATTAATATTATCATGCATGAAGATGTTAAAACATTGGAAGAGCTTGTTGTTGTCGGTTATGGAACACAGAGAAAAAGTGACCTTACCGGTTCTGTGGTTTCAGTGAAAGCAGAGGATATGAATGCAACTCCCACAACAAGCGTTGCCGAAATGTTGAGAGGTCAGGCTGCAGGTGTGGTAGTAACACAAACTTCCGCTCGTCCTGGTGGAACTTCTGATATTTTGATACGCGGGAAGCGGTCGCTGACCGGAGGCAATGCACCTTTGTTCATCGTAGATGGTGTACCCGTAAATAATATTGATGATTTCAACTCTCAGGATATTTTATCTGTCGAGGTGCTAAAAGATGCCTCTTCTCAATCAATATACGGTGCCAGGGCATCAAATGGAGTCATTTTAGTAACGACAAAAAGAGGAGAAGAAAATAAAACTGTAGTAGATTTTTCTGCCTATGTTGGTACGCAACGGGTGAAAAGAAATTTTGAATTTTATGATGGTGATGAATGGGTGCAATTAAAAAGAGAAGCTAACAGATCGTTTCCGGAAGGAGTATATTTAGATGATGCTTCTTTGTTTGGTAATATGTATCAAAATTTAGTTGATAGAAATTACACAGAATGGGAGTCGGAAATGATAAAACCGGCTATACAACAGAAATATGACTTAAGTGTGCGTTCCGGTGGAAAAAACACGCGCATTGCTTCTTCTATAGGGTTTTTTGATCAAAAAGGGATGATCGCTCCGGCTTCGTTTCGAAGAGCCAACTTTAGATTTAATGCAGACCACAAATTTTCAAAAACTTTTTCTTTAAGTTTAAATACAAATTACACATATTCTTTCCAAACGAATGAGGATGATAGTTTCGATAAGTTTATAACACAATCTCCTCTTTTATTACCTTATGATGAAAATGGCGTGCTGCAAAGCATATTGGCAGATTCAAAATGGAATCCCGTTTGGAATAATCAAAACATGCTGAATGAAAGAAAATTAAATCGCTTTTTGTTAAATCTTAATCTTGATTGGGAAATTTTCAAAGGTCTGAAGTATAAGTTAAATGCCAGCATGAATACAAGAGATTCAGAAAGAGGTGTTTATTTGAATTCTTTGCATGAACAAGGAAGTAATACCGAAGGCAAGGCAAGCATTGAACTCGGAAATTATACAGATTATTTGATTGAAAATATTCTGACTTATGATCGCGATATCAATGAGCAGCATAGATTTGATGTCACTTTGGTGCAGAGTGCCAATGCACAACTCAGTAAAAATACTTCTATGGTTGGTTATGGCTTTGCAACTGATGATTTGGGATACAATAATATAGGTGCAGCCTCTAAAACAGATCCTGTTGTACGTTCCATAACACCGCGTAACCTATTATCGTATATGGGACGTTTACGTTATAATATGATGGATCGCTACCTATTTTCTGCTTCAATGCGTATTGATGGGTCTTCTGTTTTTGGTGCTCAGAACAAATGGGGATTTTTCCCTGCCGGTTCTTTTGCATGGAGAATTTCGGAAGAAGAGTTTTTATATGATCAACATTGGCTGTCAAATTTAAAATTACGATTAAGTTATGGTGAGGTTGGTAATCAGGCTGTTAGCCCTTATCAATCACAAGGATTGGTAGATTCATATTTTATGCAATATGGTACAGGGGAACCGCTTGTTGGATATTTGCCCGGCTCACAACTACCAAATCCTAATTTAAAATGGGAAACTACCGGTTCATTGAACAGTGGAATTGATTTTGGATTTTTACGTGATAGAATTAGTGGAACTTTAGAATTTTATCATTCAGTAACACGGGATTTGTTGATGAAACAATCCATTAATGAAATTACCGGTTATACTTCACAATTAACTAATATTGGTTCTGTAATGAACAGAGGGATAGAGTTTTCAGTAAATGCCATTCCTGTGAAGTCCAAAAATTTCACCTGGACATTATTTGCTAACTTCGCGACAAACCACAATGAAATTTTGGCTCTTAATGGAGAATTGGATGAGAATGGAAAGCCGGTAGATGATATTGCCAACAAGTGGTTTATAGGATATAATGTAGATGCTTATTATGATTATCAATTTGAAGGTATTTGGCAGTTGGATGATGAAATACCTGATTTCGGACCTAATTATTTGCCGCAACCCGGAGATATCAAAGTAAAGGATGTGGATAAAGATGGGCTGATTACTCCGGATGATAGAATTATCATAAACAGGAGTCCAAAGTGGACAGGTTCATTGGGTTCGTCTGTTGCATGGAAAGGCATTGAATTTAGTTTTGATTTTTATACGGTACAAGGTGTCATTAAATCAAATGCTTATTTGTATGATTCTAATTCCGGGGGTGATTTACATGGCAGGCTGAATGGAATTAAAGTAGATTACTGGACGTTGGAAAATCCATCCAACACAGCACCCCGACCACGTGATGCTACCATCACTTATTTTTCTTCTTTGGCTTATCAGGATGCTTCTTATGTACGCCTAAGGAATATATCTCTTGCTTATGATTTTCCTTCGAAATTATTGAAAGATATTCATATGAGTAAGTTAAGAGTGTATGCAACAGCGACAAACTTGTGGACTCATACCAACTTTTTATCCTACAGCCCTGAACTATCTGCCGGAAGCTATCCGGAACCTAAAACTTTACTTGTCGGCTTGAATGTGTCATTTTAATAGTATTAAACTAACAATTTAATCATGAAAAAATATATTTATACTACGATATTCTTTTTTACACTTTTATTCATATCATGTGAAGATTTTTTACAAGAAAAAGTGTACACGCAAATTACCAGTGACTATATTGTTTCTACACCATCCGGGATGGCTAGTGCAGTGTTGGCAATGTATAATAAAGACCGGGAAATTTTTAGAAATAATAGTGATACGGAAACTACACTGTGGACGAATATGTTGATGGGTGATGATATTTCTGTGCCACGTGCCGGAAATGGAGTTCCACAGTTTGGAAGATTGGCAAATCTACAAGGATCTACCGGAAATGTGGGTAGATTATGGCGACATATGTATGCTATTGTTGGATATGCCAATTTGGTTATCGATGCATCACAGCGGGTTGACATGACAGACCCTGTTGCCATACAGGCTCTTGCAGAAGCTCGTGTCTTCCGGGCTCATGCATATTTTTGGCTGATTCGGAAATTTGACCGGATTTATCTGAATACACGTGTGACTACTCCGGAGAATGTCAATGACTCAATCGTTTACACTCCTGCTGATCCCGATGATGTTTTTGCGTTGATTAATGAGGATTTAAATTATGCCATTGATCATCTTTCATGGGAAACCTCTCAGCCCGGCAGATTTACTCAAGGTGCTGCCAGACATATCAAAGCCAAAGTAGCAGCCTGGTTGAAAGACTGGCAGGAAGTTGGAAATCAAGTGAATATAATTGACCAAAGTGGATTTTATAACTTGGTAAGTCTGGAGGAGATTTTTGGAAGTGCAGATTTAAATCATAGTGAAGCGATTTTGGTATCGCAGTGGAGTAAAGGGATTGGTGGATGGTATATTAATCCAAATACTGGTACAACATCCGGTCATCGTATGCCTTTGCATTTTACGCCTAATTATCATCAGGAACAAGGTATGTTAATGGATTTTGAATCCGGTGCTTATCCTTGGGGACGGTTATTCCCTAACGATCATTTGTTGAAAATGTATGATCAGGCTAAAGACAGGAGATATCAGGTCTTTTATAAACATACATGGCATTATAATAACCCGGCAGGATTGCCACGAGGTAAAAAATTGGGCGATCCGTTAGTTCCTGTTAATCAAGCTCAATATTTAAATCTTCATCCTGCATGTACAAAATATAATGATTCTTACACCCGTCTGAGACCTGATGAAACGCAGTCATTCAAAGATATTATCATATACAGATTGGCGGAAACATATTTAATGGGTGCAGAAGCTTATTATCATTTGGGAAAAACTGACAGTTTATCATACTATTATAATAAAACCTGGGAACGTGCAGGAAATGCAAAATTTACCGGAACGATTACATGGGATATGATTGCTGATGAACATGCTCGTGAACTGGCTCTGGAAGGTGACCGATGGTTCTTTTTGAAGAGGAATGGATTGTTGATAGAAAATATCCGAAAGTACGGCGGAGAATATATTGAAAAAAAAGGAGTTGTGTTGATGAATGATACGCTGATAAGAGAAAATGTACAACCACATCATGTTCGTCTTCCTATTCCTCAGGCACAGATTGATATTATGGGAAAGGAAAATTTTCCTCAAAATGAAGGATATAATTAAAGGTAATAGGTCGTAAGCCTACACTGAATATTTTTGATAATTGATTTTTTATGTTTGGTTTTTAAAATGTATTATTATGAAAAAGAAACTTTTTACTACATTAATGATGGTATGCCTTTTTGCTGCTGCCGGAACACTTCAGGCTCAGTTGCTTTTAGAAGAATATTTTGATTATGACGCCGGCCGTCCTTTGATTTTGGATGCTATTGAAAGTTCAGATAACTATGATGGTGTTACCGGTTGGTCAACACAAAACAACAGTAAATCCGGAATTAATTGTTTTGACATTGTAGAGGGTCCTTTAACCTATGATGGATACATTGGTTCTGGAATTGGCAATTCAGTCAGATATAATGGAGATGATGGACAAGGCCCTTTTAAACTTTTTTCAGAGAATGTAAATAACGACTCAACAGTGTACATATCATTTTTGGTTAAGTTTTCCGGTGATGAGACAGTTACAGGAGGGGATTATTTTTTAGGAATAAAAATGGAGCCCTCAGCAACCAGTACCAATTGGGGAGGTCGTATCTATGCCGCGGTGGATCCCGTATATGCAGGTGAAGAAGTAAGCTTGGGCATCAACAAGTTAAGTGGTGGAACAACTACTTGGGTTAATTCAGCAACCGGACCTTTCTTGCCGGCTAATACTACACATCTTTTAGTGATAAAATACTATGTAGGTATTTTGAATGGTTCTTCTGCTGCTGAAGAAGAAGGAAATTATGACGATATTATGTCTCTTTATATTAATCCTGATCCTGCAGTCGGAGAGCCTGAAACACCGGATCTCATTCATCAGGATGCCAGCCAAAAAGATATTTATCGTTATGCCTCATCGGGTAAAGTGATTGGTGGAGCAAGAGGCATATATCTCCGTCCTTCAGTTATGGGAAATGCACCGGTTTATCAAATTGATGGCATTCGTGTAGGATTAACCTGGGAAGACGTGTTGCCTGCGTCCAATAGTCTAAAAAATGTATCTGCGAAAAACTTCTCTTATCACGTTGACAACAAAATAATTGAAGTATCAGCTTCCGAATTTGATTACAGTTCTTATGTGTTAACAAACTTAGCCGGTCAAGCCGTTTTATCAGGTTCGCTGCAAAGTGATTCAGGCAAAATTGATGCTTCCAAATTAAATACAGGTATTTATATCCTGAATTTAAAAGGTAATCAACAAGCATCTGCTAAAATTATAATCCGATAAAATTATAATGTGCTGATGTGATTAATGTATCAATAAAATGATAATAATCTTTAAGTTTCTAAATTGTTAAATAAGCACCATTACCTTTTGAATTGATCCATTGGCATATTAGCACATTTTTTTAAATTATCATGAAAAAATTCTTCACATATATTTCATTCTTGCTTTTGGCAGTTTCCGGGTTTCTTTCGGCACAGACTGTTGAACAGAGATTAATTCCTGTGGATGATGTTTATGTGTATAAAGACAACACCATTCGTGGGATGGAACCGTTTTTAAAAACGTATCATTCAACTGCCGGTTCGCAATATCGTCGCATTAGTTTTCTGAAGTTTGATATTTCCTCTTTGTCACCCTTTGTACAGTCGGTTAAATTACGGCTTTACACGGATGGTTTCTCTGCGGGAGGGGATAATGCGCATCAGTTTGATTTATATCCGGTTGCACTGAATACCTGGGCGGAAGATGACGTTACATTTCTAAATCATCTCGAAAAGATGGGACCGTACATTAATACTCCTCTTTTGAGTTCATATGCGGTACCTGCCGGGCAGGCTTTTGAGCCGCAATACATAGAATTTTCCGGAGAAAATCTTATGAAATACCTTGCCGATTCATTGGCTGAAGGTAAGCAGTTTATCTCCATTCGTATGAGGGAGAAATATGTGGTGAAGAAAGGTGGTTCAGCGGTAATAGTTGATTTTCATTCCAAAGAACACACAAGTGGATTTGCACCGGAACTTGTTGTTGAGGAGAAAGATGTTGAAAACTTGAGAGCATCCGAAATCAGTATTGATGGAGTTCCACTTGCCACTTTCAGTGAAACACAATACAAATATGTTTATTGGTTGCCTTGGGATGCGACTGAGATACCAACGGTTTCGGGAGTAGCGAAATATGAAGATACGACAATTAGTGTTGAGCAAGCGGCGTCACTCGATGGAACAGAAAAACAACGCACAGCGAGAATCAATATACAAAAAGGAGCTGATGTGCTGACATATAAGGTAGTGTTTGAATTGTTACCTCCACCCACTGATGCCAGACTAAATTCTATTTCAGTTGATGGAAAGGATTTAGAGTTTTTTGATAAAGATGAATGTTCATATAAAGCATATCTCCCATACAATGTTTCTTCTCCACCTGTTGTTGAAGTTCAGACTTTTGATCCGGAAGCATCCGCATCAGTTGATCAGGCAGTTGAATTATCGGATAATGAATCCGACCGTACAGCAGTAATTCAGGTAACTTCGGCAAATGGACAGGAACACAAAACCTATCAGGTAATTTTTGAGAAATTGCCCGAGTTGGATATTGTCCTTGCCATTGGGCAGTCGAATATGGCAGGCAGAGCGCCATATGCTGATTTATCAGATCCAATGGATAGCGTATTTTTACTCACTCCGGCAGGTGAAGTGGAAATTTCATCCAACCCGATGAACAAGTATTCCAATATTCGTAAAGACCTTAGTGTACAAGGATTGTCACCCGCATATAAATGCGCATTAACCTTACGGGATTATCTTAAAAAGCCGGTTTGTTTTGTAGTAAACGCACAAGGAGGTTCTTCAATAACTTCATGGTATCAACCCGGAAAGTCGAATTACGATGCAACAATAAAACGTGCTAAAGAAGCGCAAAAATTTGGTAAAATCAAGGCGATTATATGGCATCAGGGGTCGGCAGATAATTCCGCGGGACTTACAGATAATTTCGCAAGTTACAAAATAAATCTTGCCAAGATGGTTCAAAATTTCAGGACAGACCTTGATGATGCGGATATCTTATTTGTTACCGGAGAGTTGTCAAGAAGACCTGATTTTGAGGAGTTTAATGCGCAAGTGGTACATACAGTAGCGACTTATATTCCTAATTCTGATTATGTTTCGACAGAGGGAACCGAATTACTGTCAGACGGAGTGCATCTTGATGCTCCAAGTAACCTAATTTTGGGCGAGCGATATGCTGACAAAGTTATACAGCATGCATATGGTGGAACGTCGGGTACAAATACGGAAGAGGAAAAGAATTTTTTTTTAATACGAAAAGAAGGTGAGGTAATAAACATTCAAAATAAAGATTGTTTCCCCGCTCAATTTAATATAGCCGATTTTTCGGGACGTGTGTTGCAAAACGGAAACCTGCAAGCCGGGCAATCTGTGAAAATTCCGGTTAATAAAGGTGTTTATGTATTATCTTTTAATGTAAATCAAACGAATCAAATAAAAAAAATAATAATTCACTAAAAATTTATTCACTTTAAAAATTATAATTATGAAAACAAATTTACGTAACAAAACAATGTTTGCCTTGCTAATGGCATTCGGAATTATTACTGGTGTAGTGGCAGCAGGGTCGGTTATTGAAACTACGGTATTTTCGGATAACTTCAACAGGGTTGATATTTCTCCCGGAGGTAGTCCAGAAGTAACGTACACAACGACAGTTACCGGCACGGCTGTGCCGATTATACAAGACGGTGACTTATTAAGATTACCCAATGTGAGTGATGAAAATGCGCGGTCACAAGTGATGGCCGGTTTAGCTGATTACAATTCCCCGTTCAATTCAAAATTGAATAGTATTGAAGCGGATTCCCTGGTTTGGAGATTTAATATACGACAAAACTATAATGGTCGTCTAACCGGTATTGATGATGCTTCTAGCAGGGGAATTGGAGTAGTATTGGTTGCCAGTTCCTCTGATTTATCTGTTGCCAATGGTTATGCAATTATTAATGGTGGAGCTTCCCCTATAGATTATCGTCTGGTTAAATTTAGTAACGGACTCACCAATGGAGATAATATAACGATATTACAACATGGGCAAACTCTGACAGATAATAGAGTGTATATGAGTGTTAAATTGGTATATCTTCCTTCATCAAATACCTGGAAATTATACGATAGGATTGATGGACCCGCTTCCGGAGGATCTTTTTCGGAACCGCTTACAAATACGGGATATGTGTTGGCAGGGTCTGTTGTTGACAACACCCACACGAGTTCAGATATGAGTTGTTTTGGCTTTACGCATAAGTATTCAGGCAAAACCACTTTTAATTTCTGGGTAGATAATTTTAGTGTAAAAACTTATGAAACAGATATGAGTGTGGGAATCAGTGTAAATAAAAATCAGTCATCGGTTAATTGGAATTACATCCATGGTGGAATTCAAATTACTGCTCCTGCTGCATTGCTTACTCTGTATGATTTAACCGGTTCTGTTGTAAAGAGCGTTCAGGTTAAAAATCAGGCAGACATACATATTGCCAATCCCGGAATATATGTAATGAAGGTGCAATCTCCAAATGGGGAAACAAGTATAGAGAAAATATTGGTTAAGTAAAGTCCATCAGTATCTTATCTGTGGAAAATGGAAAAATAATGTGGATGAAACTATTCTGAAGGTCAAACTTACTGACGGAGAGTTGAGGATTGAAAAAATATGATTTGGCAACTTGAAAAGTATTCTAAAAAACGAATGTTTATGTATTTAAAAACAGGTTTATTGGTACTATTGTTCTACTTATCAGGGACATATTTATTTGCTCAATCCTCAGCACTTCTGTTGGAAGAAAACTTTGAATATGTTTCCGGGACAGATTTGGCAGGCCAGGGCGACTGGGTACAAGGAAAGGCAGAAACCAACAGAGTGACGGTCTCAGAACAGGGTTTAAGCTATACGGGTTACCCTGGGTCGGATGTTGGATTGGCTGCTCATTTTTCCCCATTAAGCGACCGGGTTCAGAAAAATTTTACCGGAACATTAACCGGCTCGTATTATTATTCATTTTTAATTAATGTGAGCTCTGCAAGGAGTGGGGAGTTTTTTGCAGGTTTCTTTAGCCAAAATGCCTTTAGAGGCAGGGTCTATTTAAAAGCTGACGGAGAGGGATTTCAGTTTGGACTGGTCAAAACCACTACCGGTACGGTAACCTACACTTCAGGTACACCTTACCAGTTTGGTACTACTTATCTGGTGGTTGTTCAATATGATTTTGTTTCCGGTAGTGCAAATGATCAGGTTAGTTTATTCATTGATCCGGATTTAGAAGCTTCAACACCCGGACTTCCGGTTGTGGGACCATTGTCTGATGCAGGGAATGATGTGTCTGCCAATGTCTTTGCCATGCAGGCCCGCAATAATTCAGGTGTTTTTACAATAGATGCTGTGCGAATAGCTACCAGTTGGGATGCCATTACAGGAAATGATATGGAAAATCATTATCTGGAGTTACCACGTTTTATCAGTTCCGATATGGTACTTCAGCGTGATATTCCTTTGAAATTGCATGGGTGGGCTGCTCAGGGAGATACGGTCCTTGTTGAATTGGTACGCTCAGATTCGGTATATACAGATTTGGTTGAAGTGAATGCAGATAATAAGTGGGAAGTTGAATTGCCTGCTCAGGCAGTTTCTACTGAACCCTGTCAATTAAAATTCAGTATAAAAGGATATCCTGAAACCCTGCAGGAACTCGAAAATATTTTAATTGGTGATGTATGGTTTGCCGGAGGACAGTCGAATATGGAGAAAAAGGTCAATCATTTATTAGAGGCGGATACATACATCAGTGAAGCTGACAATTATTCTCAGATTCGTTCTTTCCGGGCAGCTTACAATCTTCAGAATGAACCATCTGACAGGGTAAGCGGATCATCTTCTCCCTGGTTTGTATGTAACAGCAGTAAGGTAGCAGATAATGTTTCGGCTGTAGCTTATGTGTTTGCACGTGAAATCCATGAAAAAACCGGAATACCCATCGGAATCATGCAAGCCTACAGAGGTGGTACGGAAATAGAAACATGGATCAGTCCCTGGAAATTGGCTGAACCGGAGTATTGTATAATTCAGGGTAGGAATGATTTTTTGACAGCCGGTAGTTACAATAATAGTCATTCCGTTAATTTTAATGGGCAAATCAATCCATTGAAAGGATTTCCTGTTAAAGGTTTCATATGGTATCAGGGAGAAAGCAACACAAAAAGACCATTGGAATATCGCTACATGATGAAAATGTTGATAGATGATTGGCGCGCCTTATGGAATCAGGGAGATTTACCTTTTTATTATGTGCAAATGTTTAATACTGCAGCAGAGGCAGTCTATGAAGAAGCTACCTGGGCTGATTTACGCGATGAACAGTTGATGTTGCTTTATGATAAATCTGTTAAAAATATCGGGATGGCAGTAATCATCGATACGAATGAAGAGGCGTTGAATAGTGACCCTAATGTACGAATGCATCCTCGCAATAAAAAACCTGTAGGATTACGTTTGGCAAAAATTGCACTTAGAGATACCTATGATTTCGACATATTGGCTGAAGGACCCATGTTCAACAGATTTAAAATCAGTAATGATTCTGTTTATCTTTATTTTAGACATGTAGGAAATGGATTGAAAATCAAGACAGATGAGACCGTACTGAAAGGTTTTGTGGTTAGTGCTTCTGATAAGCAATTTAAAGAAGCTACTGCAGAAATTATCAACGACAGCACTGTCGTTGTATATAACAATACTGTCTCTCATCCTGCGGCTGTAAGATATGCCTGGGCAAGGAATCCGATTTGTAATTTATATAATTCGGAAGATATCCCTGCTTCTCCTTTTCGTACCGACATGTGGCAGTTAAGCACGTATTCAGTGCCGCAGTCATCGTGTATAACAAAGAGTGATGCAAATAAACTTATGTCAATTTTTATAGACGGTAATGCCTTACAGGAGTTTGATCCGGATACTTATTATTATGAAATTGCTGATGTGGAGA
>MWCX01000082.1 GCA_002070265.1 Bacteroidetes bacterium ADurb.Bin174
TGCATTGGGCCAAGCAACAAGTTTTTCGGCTTCTTCCAGGTCAGCAAGAATTTGCTTGTAAATCACGTCTCTATCAGCACGCGGCAAGTAAAGAGTTTCTGTGGAAATCGGTTCAAAGCGAGCCGGAACATCGCCCCATCCTTTTATCAAATCCAGATAAATAACGGCACGTAGCGTAAGCGTTTCTCCCAGTAACTGTGCCATTGCAGGGTTGTTGTCAGTATTTCCGTAAGTACGTAATCCTCTGATGATCATGTTGGCTCTCTCGATTCCTTCATAGAATTTTGCCCAGGCATTGTTCAGCGTATTCATCTGGGTATTTGTGGGTCTTGCATCATAGCCGGTAAGAGAGTACTTTCCGTCATCTGAAATTCCCGCGCCTGTAAGCGGCATATTGTTTATCCATTCAATATCCGTGTTTATTCCATAATAAGGGATATAACGGCCTCTATAAGAGTTGGTTTCTCCAAACGACTGGTGAATTCCCATCACAGAGGGTTCTGCCAAAGCATAGGTGGAAAATATGACAGACTCATCCATCGTTGATTGGGTAGGTGCCTCCATATCGCAGGCAACAAATCCACCCAACATTGAAACTATTGTTATTAAATATATTAATTTTTTCATTTGATGATATTTTATAAAGTTAGAAACCAATGTTTAATCCAAATACAATTTGACGGCTTCTTGGGTATGCCGAATAATCAACTCCCGGTGTCAGGTTGGTATTTCTCATCGTAGATACCTCCGGGTCATAACCTGAGTAGTTTGTAAATACAAATACATTGTATCCGGTAACATAAAAGCGCAGACTTTGAGCACGAATGGCATTCACGGCTGATTCCGGAAGACTATATCCAAGTGTCAGTGTGTTCAGACGTAAGAAAGAAGCTTTTTCCACCGCCCAGTCACTAAACACCATTCTTTGTGTAAGTGGTGACCAAAGCGTGGTGTTTGCGTTCATGGCTGCAAGTTCTGCCGGATCGTTAGAAATTGTTCCGTCAGGACGCAGGTTTGTCCAGCGCTGACCATCAGCCATGGTTGTTATCATATTTCTAAATTGATATTTACTTGTTTGGGTAAACTCAATTTTATTAGCATTGTAAATGTCATTTCCTACAGACCAGTTGAAGCTTGCTCCAAAGTCAAATCCATACAGGCGGGCATTTAAATTAAATCCTCCGGTGTGCAGTGGATTGGCATCGCCAATTATTTCGCGGTCATCGGTCGTTATCAAGTTGTCATCTCCTACAAGATCTTTCAACTTCATAGTACCGGGGCGGATTGTTCCAACCACCGCCGAAGCATCGGCCACTCCTTCTTTTAATTTCCAGTTTCCATTGGCATCTACGCTTTCGAAATCATCCACTTCATATCTGCCATCGGAGCGATAACCAATCATCTGACCTACTGCTCCACCTACAGAAACCCAGTAGTCATAACCAATTTCTGTTGATGCCCAGTATGTTTCGGCTCCAAAGTCTTCCATCATTCCCAGACTGGTAATTTTGGTTTTATTGAATCCAATATTGGCATTCATCGAAAGTCCGAAGTTTTTCTTGTCCACTGCAACGTAGTTCGCAGTAAATTCAATACCTCTGTTTTCCGTATTTCCCATATTCCGGTACTGGTAATCATAGCCCGTTCCTGATACCGGGAACCGAATTAACAAATCACGCGTTGTATTCAAATATACTTCGATAGTACCGCTCAAGCGGCTGTTGAATGTAGTGATATCCAGCCCTGCATTTCGTGTTACTGTTGTTTCCCATTTCAAATCGGGATTTGCCATTGTTTTAGAAGGCGCCCAGTAACTGGAATATCCGTTAATCCATGATGTGGAGCTTGATGCGTAATTTTGAGCCATCTGTCCGGTAGGGATATTGTTGTTTCCGGCTGTCCCATAGCTAAATCTCAGCTTCAAGTCATCCAGCCAGGTGCGTGTGTTTGCCATAAACGGTTCTGAAGAAATACGCCAGGCAACTGCAGCCGACGGGAAATATCCCCAGCGGTTTTCTTCGCTGAAACGAGAAGACGCGTCGGCTCTGAACGTCAGGCTCAGCAAATACTTGCTCTCATAGTCATAGTTTGCTCTTCCAAAGAAAGATAGCAACTTGTCATCTTCATTGATAAAATTATCCGTTGAAAAAGGAACTCCTTGCGTAGAAAGTTTCCAGGCATCCTTTGCAGTGAATGATTCAGGAAATCCATGAACTACATTAGTCAATGTATTTGTTTTTTCAATGATGTATTCGTGGCCTGCCATCACATCTACTCCATGTGCTTTAGGCAAAATTTCTTTAAAATTGTAACTTATTGTATTACTGCTCCGCAATGCATTTCCGGTTCTGTTGAGCAATTGGATGGCCGGCTTGTTTTGATTGGCCGATGCAGGAACGTTTTTAATATAATAGGTGGTTAATCCCCAATATCTCTTATCCTGATAAGTTTTATCATCCAATCCTGCTTCTACTCTCAATTTCAGATTTTTAATGGCTTCCCATGTCAGTGCACTTCCCAGATTCCAGTTTTTCCGGTTCTGTTCACGGGCATTGTCATCTATAGACTCAAGCGGATTGTATAAGTTTCCTAAATCGTCATCGTCACTTCCTGCCGTTTCATCCAAATTACTAATAGGAATAGGGGTGTAGATAACCGAATATTTCAGTCTTCGGTCGGAGTCGTAAGTACTTTTGGTATCGTTGGCACCTCCTCCTGTAATACCTGTATTTGACAGACGGGCAGATAAATCCAAAGTAAGCCTGTCTGTGATTTTATTATTCAATTTTAAGCTCAGGTTGTCTCTTTTGAAAGATGACTGCTGCATGATCGCTTTGTCGTTCATGTGCGTATAACTGAATGAATAACGGATTTTGTCAGATCCGCCTGTAACACTTAAGTTGTGGTTAAACGTGTTTCCTGTACGTCCAAATGTTAGATTCTGCCAATCATTGGCAGGAACATTCTGATATAAATCCAGGTCTTGATAATTTCCAAAAAATGAGGTGTATTTTTTCATTTCGTTGGTGCCTTTCAGTGCCGCAAGCTCATATTGCCATTTTACGTAATCATATGGCTCAAGCACATCAAGGGTTTTGGCTATTTTTTTCAGCCCTGCATAAGCGTTGTAGTTTACGGTTACCCGTCCGGTTTTACCGGTTTTGGTAGTTACGATAACTACTCCGTTGGCACCTCGTGAACCATAAATAGCAGTTGAGGATGCATCTTTCAGCACGTCTATCGATTCTATATCAGTGGTGGGTATATCTGAAATAGATGCTACCGGGAATCCGTCCACGATAAAGAGCGGTTCGTTGCTTTGAGTAATAGATCCTCCACCGCGAACACGGATTTTCATCTCTGCGTCAGGTGAACCTTCAGTAACGGTAACCTGTACACCCGCCATTTTTCCTGTGAGTGCTTCCGTGGGCGATGCTACGGGGATTCTGGCAAGAGTTTCCGCACTAACAGAAGCTACTGAGCCTGTCAAGTCTTTTCTTTGGGCAGTTCCGTAACCAATCGCTACCACTTCATTCAGCCCGATGGCCTCATATTCCATAGTAACGTTGATAGACGTGCGGTTGTCAATGTCCACCGTAAGGGACTTCATTCCCACATACGTGAATTGAAGACTACGTGCCCCGCCCGGGACTTGAATCGTGTATTCCCCGTCGTAGTTTGTAATGGTACCGGTAGTTGTAGAACCAGGCACCCTTATGGACACACCAATAAGGGCTTCACCGTCTTCTGCTACAACTGCACCTCTAATAGTCCTTTCAGCCTGCTGCATTTCCATGTCAGCCGCACTGCCGGCAAAAGCGGTTTGTGCTGAAAATGCAGTCAAGACGAAAATAAAAACATTAAGTAAGTTTTTAAATGTTCTCATAAAGTCAGATTTATAAATTTATTTAATAGAAATTTGTACTTGCGTATAATAAATATGAAACTTGAAAAAATATTGTGTAATTCTAAAAGCTACAATGGTACAATAAACTAAAGCAAGTATAGTCACAAATAAAAACTGTGTACGTGCACAGTTTTGAAGTGACAAAAATACAATTTATATTTTCATTTGTACATAATAAATACTTAAATATTGTTAATGTGTTATTGTGCAGACTTAATTTGCTGATTTTTAAAACCATTAATTGAGTTGAGAATTTATTTAAAATTTAAAATTAGTTTGTACTTTTGTGGGAAATATTTGAATACTCATTATCATGCAGCAGAAAAGAATAAGAATAAAGGATATAGCAAGATTGGCGGGCGTATCTGCCGGAACGGTGGATAGGGTGGTTCACAACCGGGGAAATGTATCTGCAAAAAGTCGTGAAGCTGTGGAAAAGGTGCTGAAAGAAGTCAATTACCGCCCCAACATCCACATGTCCAGTATTTCGCTTAAAAAGATGTGTCATATTTTGTTTGTATCACCTAAATTTTCTGCCGGCGAATATTGGGATAGTATATATACCGGTATTCTTCGCACCTTGGATGAGTTTGAAAACATTCGTTTGAGTTTTAAAAAAATCACTTATGATCAATATGATGTGTATGATTGCAAAAGAATTTATGATAAGGTATTAAAAACAAAATGCAATGCAGTCATAATCGGTTCTATCTTTCAGAAAGAGACTCAGGATTTTTGCCATCAGCTTGACGAAAAAGAAATTCCCTATGTTTTTGTCGATTCTAATGTTGAAAACACATCGCCTGTTGCCTGCTTTTCATCAGACCACTATACTTGCGGCTATCTTATGGGTAAAATTATGAATGCCGTTATGCATGACAACAGAGAAATCGGTATTTTGCAAGCCATGCGTATAGGAAACGAAAGTGCCAATTCGACCATACTTCGTAAAAACGGTTTTAATGCTTATCTGGATGAATGTGGAATAAAAAGAAAAATTCATCGCATCCCGTTTAATGCAACGGAACCGGAGCAAAACAACGATATCTTTGATGCTTTTTTCAACGAAAATGGGAATGTCGGCGGCATTGTAGTCTTAAATTCCCGGGGTCATATTATGGCAAATTATTTAAGCAGCAGAAATATTAAAAATATAAAATTGATAGGAGTTGACTTGACGATTCCCAATATTGCAGCCTTAAAAAAGGGAAGTATTAGTGCATTAATCGGTCAAAACCCCAAAAGTCAGGGTTTCCTGGCCATGCGCTCCCTGATTGAGTATTTGATCTTCAAATTGCCTATCAAAGTTGATAACATCATGCCTTTGGATATCGTAACCAAAGAAACAATTGATATATACAGCGAATTTAAAGATTTGGTGTATTTGCAGTAGTGGCGACCCTTGTGGTCGCCACTAATATATGATTTGGTCGCCTACGAGGGTTGCCCGTACGCCCCCCCCCTTCAATAGAAATAATGGGCAACCACGAGGGTTGCCCCAACAATAAAAAATCATGACTAATACCAAAATATCCATCCGTTTTTTTAATAATCGCGAAGTACGTGCCGTTTGGGACGAGGAAAATAACAAATGGTGGTTTTCCGTGTTGGATATTGTGGCTGTGCTAACCGACCAAGACGATTACAACAAGACAAGAAATTATTGGAAATACCTGAAAGCCAAATTAAAAAGAGAGGGAAACGAGTTGGTTAGTGCCACTAACCAACTGAAGCTTGAGGCAAAGGACGGAAAACGATATTTAACCGATACACTCGATTACGACGGAATTATTGCTCTTGGTAAGCAATTTCCATCCACTAAGGCTAATCGATTTATAGAATGGTTTACTTACAGTGATGAAACCATTGACGGAAAAAGTAAAATAAAGGCTTATGCTTTGTTTGAAAGTTCGTTGATTGATAGCATCGAAGTTGGTACTATAAAAGGATTACAGCAGATTCACGCTTATCTTTTCGGCGGACTTTATGATTTTGCAGGGCAAATTAGACGGAAAAATATCTCAAAAGGAGGGTTTCAGTTTGCTTCAGCTCAGTTTTTAGATAGTACGTTGAAGCAAATTGAGCAAATGCCTCAAAACACGTTTGAAGAAATTGTAGAAAAATACGTCGAAATGAACATTGCCCATCCGTTTATGGAGGGTAACGGTAGGAGTACCCGTATTTGGTTGGATATGATGTTGAGACAGAGCTTAAAACTTTGTGTGGACTGGAGCAAAATCAACAAGAACGATTATATGAAAGCCATGGAAAAAAGTGCTTCCAACAGTGAAACATTAAATGTTTTACTAAAAAATGCTCTTACCGATGAGATCAACAGCCGCGAAATGTTTATGAAAGGCATTGATTATTCTTATTATTATGAGGAGAATGAATGACCATCCCAATAATAAGTATATAAGTAAGGGCGACCCTTGTGGTCGTCCCAAATGAAAACAGGTAACCACAAAAGGTGCCCGTATGGGGCATTCGAATTCATTATAACGGGTGATACGTATCTGTTTTAACAAACAGGGCGAAACCGAAAAGCCATACGAGTAGGAAAATTAAAAAAAGAAAATTATGATGATGTGAAGGCAAACTTTATTGATAACTAAAAGACCAATCGCAGTACGTGACTGAGCCCATACTTCGAAAGGCTCAGCAACCATCGAAAACAACGTGCTTACTGAGCGAAGTTGAAGTGCAGCAGTTGGGCACTTATGAGACACTGCCAAATAATAAAAGGTATGGTCGCCTCAAAGTAAAATAGGACAACAAGGGTTGTTATATACTACGATTGTGCAAAAGACTGTATCTTTTTTTTGATGGAGAAATAAAAAGCAATTTAAAAAAGTTTTAAATTATAATTATGGATATACAACGCATACATCAATTAAAATCAATTTTCGATACGGTTGTTCGCTTCATTCATAACGATGATGAGAGTGAACAGATCGAAGTTTGGTTTGCCCGTGAATTGCAGGAACTGCTTGGTTATGCTCGTTGGGAAAATTTTTTGGTAGCAATAAACCGCGCCGTGGATTCTTGTAAGTCGCAGAATATCAGCGTAGATGATCATTTTCGTGAGGTCACGAAAATGGTCGAGTTAGGCAGTGGAGCTATCCCTCCCTATACGGTGATAAAAACAGTTTAAACAATTTGTAAAGCAATGAAATGAAATGACCTATAACCCTAACAAACATCATCGTCGTAGTATTCGTTTAAAAGAATATGATTATTCGCAGCCAGGATTGTATTACATAACCATTTGCACGCAGAACCGTTTATGTTTATTCGGTAGAATCGAAAATGGAAAAATGATTTTAAATGATGCCGGACGGATGGTCGAAAACGAATGGTTAAAAATGCCCGTGCGATTTACAAATATTGCATTACACGAATATGTCGTCATGCCCGATCATTTCCATGCCATTTTGGAAATCGTCGCCGCCCCCGTAGATATAGCCATTTGGCTAAACAAATATATTTATAATAGTTAACGTTCTTTGACATAATTGTTTATAATATCTTGA
>MWCX01000083.1 GCA_002070265.1 Bacteroidetes bacterium ADurb.Bin174
CCCCTCTGCGGGATTGAGGTTGTATTTGCGTTCCAAATGTTCGGTTATCTCCTTGCTTCGCTCATGCTCTTTGTAGCTGTCAATCTTCTTACCCTGGCTATCCACTCGGAGCGACACGATATGCAGATGTTCACGACCAATGTCCTCGTGTTTGAAAATGAGATATGGCTGATTCCCATATCCCAAACGATCCATGTATTCCCGTCCGATGTCAGTCAATTGCTCATCGGTCAGCCGGTCATCGGGGTGTGGATTGATAGATACATGAAATACGGGCTTTTCAGTTCGAAAGTGAGCCGGGACAAACTGCATAAAATCATTCATACACTCCGTAACATATAACTGTCCGTCGGTAGGTTCAAAGACAAGATTGCTTCCCAATATCTTCCCCAAACCCTCGTCGACCTTCTCCTGATTGTATGCCAATGCGCCATACAGGTTACTTCCAATGTTTATTTTTGCAACCATTCCGTTGTTATTTTCCTAAATAATTAGCCTTAAAATCTTCCGATAACTCCTGAATTTTCTTTCCGATTTCGACCAAATCAACGGTAGCTTTCTCCAATTTATAGAGCAAAGCCAATGCTTTTTTCTCCGAAAAATTGCTGTGCAATTCCTTTACGACTTGGTTGTAATTCACGCCAACGGAGCGGAATTGTGCATAAAGAGAGGTGAGTTTGGTAACGTATTCCATAGCGGAACGGTCGACTTTAACCACACGAAACTCCTCCCCGAATACACGGGCAGCGATAAAACGTGCCATAGATTGTAACCCTGATTGCTCAAACATAGTGAGAAACCGGGCGTGTTCAACAGCCGTGAAGTTTACCGAATAACGGTAAGCTGCCGGATCATTCTTGGGGGAACGTCCCCCTTTTCCCCGTTTCGGGGAGTTCTTAGCATTTTCATTCATACGTCGGATTTTTTTAGTGGTACAATCCGTCGTTTCGGCATCCGCCGCCAGTCAATCATTGCTCGAAATGATTCTATCAGCAACCCGACTTCGGAGGGTTTGCATCCCCCTTGTGGGGCAAGCATTTTTTGCAGCAAAACGGTTTCTGTGCAGCAAAAAATACAGCTTGCTATTTGCTATGGCGCAAATAAAATCTGTCCTGAACCGGGACAGATATGAAAGCGAGGGCAGCGAGCAAAAATGGCGGTCGGACACCTCCCGACGTTTCATGCTGCAAAGTTACAGGACAAAGTAACGTATTGTATTCTAAGCATCGAAGCCACTTGCTGCCATACCGACGCCACTTGCTGCCACCTCATGAAAAAGTGGTGTGTGGGAGAGATTTTAGGTGTTTATTTGCCGACAAATTGATTCTTTAATTGCTCAATCGAATAATTACCTGATTAGAAAATCAGTCGTTCGGGCAATCAGCTAAACAAACGAGTGGGCAATCACTCAACGGAACAGTCGATTGATAAATTGATAAAGCGATTGATTGATTTAGCAATACAGCGAACAATCAATTAATACATCAACCGATTGGCAGATTAAGCAAATAAGTAATTGATTAGTAAATCAAACAATTAAACGATAAATCAATGTCGAATTTTTAAAACAAGAAAAGAATGGAAAAGAAAACTTTGAACGTGGCTTTCAGTACCCAAAAGGGCGGAGCCGGAAAAACAACCCTGACCGTGTTGGTAGCTTCGTACCTACACTATGTGAAAGGCTACAATGTAGCCGTAATAGACTGCGACTTCCCGCAACACTCGATCGCGGAGATGCGGGAGCGTGATATAAAAATGTCGATGGAAGACGAACATTACAAGCTCATGGCTTACGAACAGTTTTCTGCATTGGGTAAAAAGGCTTATGAAGTTATCGAGAGCAGCCCTGAAAACGCAATCGAAGATGCACAAGACGTAATCGAAGAGCTGAAGCCCGACTTCGTATTCTTCGACCTACCGGGAACAATTAACAATCCGGCAGTAGTCCAGACTCTTTCACTCATGGATTACATTATTGCTCCGATCAGCGCTGACCGATTGGTGTTGGAAAGTACCCTGCAATATGTGATTACGGTCAATGATGCATTGATTTCACCCGGAAGAGCAAAAATCAAGGGAATGTATCTATTGTGGAATCTTGTCGATGGACGGGAAAAGACGGAACTGTATGAGGTTTATGAAGACGTGATTGACAAACTGGGCTTTCCACTTTTCAAAACATTTATGCCCGACAGTAAGCGATTCCGCCGGGAACAGTCGGTAAGCCATAAAGCCTTGTTCCGCTCTACACTGTTTCCTGCAGATAAATCATTAATAAAAGGCAGTAACCTCGATGCACTGATAGAAGAAATGTTGGACACTCTAAAATAATCAGACTATGGCGAAGAAGAAAGAAGAAGTGAACCTGAGTGAGATTGATGCCAGTTTTGTCATATCCTCATTCAAGAATAAAGAAAGACGGAACAATCCGAGTTCCATACCCAGACCTCTTTTGCCTCCCGACAAAGAGAAGAAGCCAGAATCAGAACCCGAGGAACCCGAAACACCTATGGTTGTTCAGGCAGAAACTCCACGTGAGGAATCCAAGCGTAAACGAAATAAGTTGCCCGATTATGAAAGTCTGTTCCTTACAGATGCCGACATACCCACACGGAGTGGGAAACTGGTCAGTATCCGCGAAAAATACCACAAACGAATAGCTAAGGTAGTGAAAGCTTTGGATAAAAAGGATGTTTCCATATTCAGCTATATTGACAATGTTCTATCTCACCATTTCGATATGTATCAGGATGAGATAAAAGAAATCTATAATAAAGACAAAGAAGACGATGATTATTTAACACCTTAAAAAACAAGCGTATGATACTCAATCCAATTTATTATAATGACACCACGATAATGATAGGAATTATCGTGTGTTGCCTGATTGTATTTGCAGTAGTAATGATACCCAAAGCAATCAAGCATAGAAAACAAGTGAAGCAAAATGAGAGTGAGAGACCGATCCCGATTGAAGAACCGGAAGTAAAAATGATACTCATACCAAACAATGATATTTCCCTTGAAAAATCCATGGCAGACTATAAAAGACAATTTATAGCTAATACAAAGGAGCCGAGAAATGGGAAAGTAGTTGGTATTCGCAAAAAATACCATACACGCATTTCGCAAATTGTAGAATATATAGGCGACGATGAAATTACCATATTCAGCTATTTAGACAATGTACTGAAACATCATTTCGAAACCTTTCATAATGAAATTTCAGAGCATTATAAGAATATCGACGATGACTATCTAATTCCAAGAAGGTAATTATGGAAAAGATATTCATAACCGTAGTTATCCTGTATGCCCTCTTTGTCGGAGTTTATCTCCTCTATCTACGGGCAGGCAAAAGAAGAAAAAAGGATATAGTAGGCAAAGGCTCTTCAATCCAAGAAACAGGCAAATTGAAAGCGGATATCGTCGGTAAAAGCAGGTTTGATTTGAGTGCATCGAAGCCACTTGCTGCCATACCGAAGCCACTTGCTACCACCTCTCCAAAATCCGAAAATCAAGTAGAAAATCCTGATACATTTGCTCCGCCTAACGAGGTAAAGCCTTCGGCTGAAGTGCCGCCGGAAGAACTGGATGAAGCCTTTTCCGATACTCCGCCCGATGAAGATAACGAGCCAATGGATATAGATTATCCACTTGAATATGAACCGGCGGAAGCTAATGAAGAAGAGCCGGAAGACGAGGAAGAAGAAGTCGAAGGAACTGCACAAGCCGCACTCGCTTCGGGAGTTCAGTTCGAGGATTTGGGAAATATGATTCGCACGGTAAACCGTAAGGATGAAGCTACGGACGAGCAAAAGCAAAAGGCAGGCGATACCCTGTTGGAGATGCGGCAGACCGATATGTTTGAACAGGTGGTTTCAGGTAAACCCGATGCAAAGCGAATCGTTACCGACCTTATGACGGAGAGCCTTTCGGCTTTCTATGAACGAAAGGATAAGGAAGCCGGGACAACCGGAAGCGGAAAGAAGGCTCCCGAAAGTTTTAGTATTAGAGATTTCGCATAAAGCGATAGTAGTAATCATGTAAAGTAAAAAGAAATGAAAGAAAGAGATTATGGTTAACGTGCGCAAGCTACTAACAAAAGGTCTAACGACCACCACTAAAAAGTTCATAGTAACAAGATTTTTCAACCCGGTAAGCGGGACTATCCAACCCGCTTGCCATTTTAACAATTTCTCAAGATGACAAAGAAAAAAATACTTATGTCGGCAGCCTTTGTCTTGGCTGCTGTTTCAAGTGCATTCGCACAAGGTAATGGAATCGGTGGTATTACAGAAGCTACCAATATGGTAACCAGCTATTTTGACCCCGGTACGAAATTGATCTACGCTATTGGTGCTGTCGTTGGTTTGATTGGGGGCGTAAAAGTGTACGGAAAATTTAGTTCCGGCGATCCCGATACGAGTAAAACTGCTGCAAGCTGGTTCGGTGCTTGTATCTTCCTGATTGTTGCCGCTACCATTCTGCGCTCCTTCTTCCTTTAATCACCTCCATACAGAAAAAGTTATGGAGTTCAATATCAATAAAGGAATAGGCAAGAGTGTGGAGTTCAAGGGTTTGAAATCGCAATACCTGTTCATATTTGCCGGAGGCTTACTTGCCGTCTTTGTGGTGTTTGTCATCATGTATATGATTGGTATAGACCAATGGATTTGCATAGGCTTCGGTGTAATCGCTGCATCGGTACTGGTATGGCTGACCTTTAACCTGAACGAAAAATATGGGGAACATGGTTTAATGAAAATCATGGCTGTCAAACAACATCCCCGCTATTTGATAAACAGGAAAACTCCGCACCGCCTGTTCAAAAGGAAAAGAAAGGAGGTAGCGTATGCGTAATATCATGAAAGCGGCGACTATCGAAAGCAAGTTCCCGCTACTGGCTGTCGAACACGATTGCATCATCTCCAAAGATGCAGACATAACGGTTGCCTACCGTGTAGAACTGCCCGAACTGTTTACCGTCACCGCTACCGAATACGAAGCGATACACTCGTCTTGGGCGAAAGCGGTAAAAGTTCTGCCGGAATACAGTGTCATACACAAACAGGATTGGTTCGTTCGTGAAACCTACAAACCTGCAACCGACAAGGACGATATGAGTTTCTTATCCCGCAGTTTTGAAAAGCACTTCAACGAGCGACCGTTTCTGAATCATTCGTGTTTTCTGTTCCTGACTAAAACGACTAAAGAGCGAATGAGAATGCAGAGCAATTTCTCATCGCTTTGCCGTGGGAACATCATTCCCAAAGAAGTCAATAAGGATACAAGTGTGAAGTTCTTGGAAGCCGTCGGACAGTTTGAGCGGATTATGAACGATAGCGGATTTATCCGTCTTACCCGTATCAATTCGGACGAAATTACAGGAACAGGCGATAAGCCGGGACTTATTGAAAAGTATTTTTCCCTGTCGCTCGATGACACAACTTGTCTGGAAGACTTGGAACTAGGAGCCGACGGTCTTCGGGTGGGAAGTAAACACGTTTGCCTGCATACGCTTTCGGATGCGGAAGATCTGCCCGGACGTATCGGAACGGATATGCGTTACGAGAAACTATCGACCGACCGGAGCGATTGCCGTTTGTCTTTCGCTTCTCCTGTTGGGTTGCTTCTTTCATGCGACCATATCTACAACCAATATCTGTTCATCGAAGATAGTGCGGAAAACCTGCGGAAGTTTGAAAAGAGTGCAAGGAATATGCAGTCGCTATCCCGCTATTCAAGGGGAAACCAAATAAACAAGGAGTGGATCGATCAGTATTTGAACGAAGCACATAGCTTTGGACTGACTTCAATCCGGGCACACTTTAACGTAATGGCATGGAGTGATGATGTAGAGGAACTGAAACATATCCGCAATGACGTGGGTAGCCATTTGGCTCTTATGGAGTGCAAACCACGCCACAATACAGTGGATGCCGCTACTTTGTACTGGGCAGGAATGCCGGGCAATGGAGGGGATTTTCCTGCGGAAGAATCGTTTTATACATTCATCGAACCGGCTCTTTGTTTCTTTACGGAAGAAACGAATTACCAAAGTTCACCCAGTCCGTTCGGTATAAAAATGGCAGACCGTGTGAGTGGGAAACCGCTTCATGTCGATATTTCCGACCTGCCTATGAAAAAAGGAATTATTACCAACCGTAACAAATTCATTCTTGGGCCAAGTGGAAGCGGCAAATCCTTTTTCACCAACCACATGTGCCGCCAGTACTACGAACAGGGTACGCACATCGTTTTAGTGGATACCGGAAATAGCTATCAAGGCTTGTGTAACCTGATAAACCGGAAAACGAACGGTCAGGACGGGGTGTATTTCACTTATACCGAAGAAAATCCGATAGCCTTTAATCCATTCTACACAGACGATAATGTCTTCGACATTGAGAAGCGTGAGAGTATAAAAACGCTAATCCTTACTCTGTGGAAAAGGGATAACGAACCACCTTCACGGGCAGAGGAAGTTGCCCTTTCTAATGCGGTCAGCCAGTACATTGATAAACTGAAAAGCGAAAAGAAGTTGGTTCCCTCTTTCAATTCATTCTATGAGTTCGTCCGTGATGATTACCGGAAAACACTGGAAGAAAAGAAAGTTAGGGAAAAGGATTTTGACATTGCCAATTTCCTGAATGTACTTGAACCGTACTACAAAGGTGGCGAATACGACTTCCTGTTAAACTCTGACAAGCAACTGGATTTATTGTCTAAACGCTTCATTGTCTTTGAAATTGATGCGATAAAAGACCATAAAATCCTCTTCCCGGTGGTTACAATCATCATTATGGAAGTGTTCATCAACAAGATGCGCCGTTTACAGGGTATCCGCAAGATGATATTGATTGAAGAAGCATGGAAAGCGATAGCGAAAGAAGGGATGGCAGAGTACATTAAGTACCTCTTTAAGACTGTTCGTAAGTTCTTTGGCGAAGCCATTGTAGTTACCCAAGAGGTGGACGATATTATCGCTTCTCCCATTGTGAAAGAGAGTATTATCAACAACTCCGATTGTAAAATCCTGTTAGACCAACGCAAATACATGAATAAATTCGACAGTATTCAGGCGTTGCTTGGACTAACCGAAAAGGAAAAGTCACAGGTACTCTCTATCAATATGTCCAATGTTCCCAGTCGTAAATACAAAGAAGTCTGGTTCGGTTTGGGTGGTGTGCAGTCGGCTGTTTATGCAACAGAAGTTAGTTTGGAGGAATATTACACGTACACGACGGAAGAATCCGAGAAACTGGAAGTGATGCAGCTTGCCGAAAAACTGGACGGCAATATGGAATTGGCAATAAAACAGATTGCCGAGAGCAAACGACAGTAGTCGCTATGAAAAGAAAAAGATATATGCCGGCTACGGTATCGCAATTTCAGACCTCTTTTCCGCTTAGAAATATCTGCGGAATATGGGAAAGCCTTTGTGGTTCCCCAAGCATTAAAATATACCACGACGGTAGTCGATTTCGGTTGCAGTTTATTTACAAACAAGATACGGCGTTTACCGTCCCACTCAAACAATGTTGGGGATATACCTTTTTCAATTTCTACGGTATGATACACATTGCCTACGATAGTGAGCGGGATATGCTCCTGCTCACTACCGAAGGCGAATACAAAAGAGTGTACGATTAAGGTACACACAATCAATAATCAAATAAAAGTAAAACGTATGAAACGAATAATTCTATGCCTGACGGTGGCTTTGTCCATGTTCTCGTTTCAGGCAAAAGCACAATGGGTTGTTGCCGATCCCACCAATCTGGTGCAGAATATCATCAGTGCGGTGCAGGGAACTTCGACTGCGTCCAATATGATAAACAATCTGAATGAGAGTATCAAAATCTACAAGCAAGGTAAGGAGTATTACGATGCCCTGAAGTCTGTTCATGATTTGGTCAAGGATGCTCGAAAGGTAAAAAAGACTATAGAAATGGTCAGCGAAATTACCGATATGTATGTGACCGGATTTAATAAAATGGTGGGTGATCCCAATTTTACTGTAAATGAGCTGGCGGCAATCTCAACCGGCTATGCTAAACTGCTGGAGGAAGGCGGGGCATTGGTATCAGATTTGAAAAACGTCGTTACTGGAAGCAATGGGCTTTCCTTATCTGACAAAGAACGTATGGATGCGATAGACCAGATTTACAACAAGATGTTAGACTATCGTAACCTGACGAAGTATTATACCCAAAAGAGTATATCTGTATCGTTTATCCGCGCTAAAGATAAAGGCGATACAGACAGAGTATTATCTCTTTATGGTAGTCCTGCCGAAAGATATTGGTAATCAAAATTAAAAACAATCAGTTATGAATTTTGATAATCTACATCAGATTCTTGCGAATCTGTACCAAGATATGATACCTCTTTGCGGCAACATGATTGGGGTTGCAAAGGGATTAGCCGGACTGGGGGCTTTGTTTTATGTGGCGTACAGAGTGTGGCAAGCATTGAGCCGTGCGGAACCTATCGACGTGTTCCCCTTACTAAGACCTTTTGCCATTGGCTTGTGTATTATGTTTTTCCCGACTATAGTATTAGGAACTATCAATGCGGTGATGAGTCCGATAGTGAAGGGTACTCATACTATTTTGGAGTCGCAAACAATGGATATGCAAGCCTATCAGCAGCAAAAAGACCAGTTGGAATATGAAGCACGTGTACGTGAGGGTAAAGCATGGCTCGTTGATGACGAAGTGTATGACCAGAAAATGAAAGACCTCGGTATTACTGATACGCCCGAAATAGTTTGTATGTGGGGCGAACGACTTTGGTATGATATCAAAGCTTGGTTTCGGGAAGTTGTCAGAGATTTTTTTGAACTACTGTTCAATGCTTCCGCATTAGTCATAGATACAATACGAACATTTTTCCTTGTCGTGTTGGCCATACTGGGGCCTATTGCGTTTGCCTTTTCCATTTATGATGGGTTTCAGGCAACGCTGACCCAGTGGCTTGCACGCTACATAAGTGTCTATCTATGGCTGCCTATTTCTGATATTTTTTCTTCCGTACTGGCTCGCATACAGACTTTGATGCTTGAACAGGATGTCGCTCTACTGCAAGATCCGAATTATATACCCGACGGTTCAAACGGAGTGTATATCGTGTTTCTGATAATCGGAATCATCGGATATTTCACGATTCCGACAGTAGCGGGTTGGGTAATACAAGCCGGAGGAATGGGCGGATACACCGGAGCGGTAAATAAAACAGCAAGTAAAGCTGGCGGAATTGCCGGAGGTGTTGCCGGATCTGTAGCAGGTAATGTCGGTGGTCGCTTGCTTGGTAAGTAAGCGGCGAACCACCGCAAGCAATTAACAATTAAACAAAAAAGTAATGGAGTTCAAAAGTTTAAAGAATATTGAAACAAGTTTCAAGCAAATAAGGATTATCGCCATTGTCTTTGTCATATTGTGTGCCGGGATTACCGGATATGCAGTCTGGAACTCATTCAGCTTTGCTGAAGCACAACGGCAGAAAATCTATGTATTGGATGAAGGGAAGTCACTAATGTTGGCTCTTTCGCAGGACTTATCACAAAACCGTCCTGTGGAAGCCCGTGAACATATAAAACGGTTTCACGAACTGTTTTTTACATTGTCTCCCGACAAAAGCGCCATTGAATCAAACATCAACAGGGCACTCTTTCTGGTGGACAAAAGTGCTTTCCGCTATTATCAGGATATGCAGGAGAAAGGTTATTACAACCGCATTGTGTCGGGGAATATCAATCAGATTATTCAGATTGATTCCGTTGCCTGCAATTTCGATGCCTATCCTTATAAAACTACTGTGTATGCAAAGCAGATGATAATCAGGGCAAGCAACGTTACCGAACGAAGTTTGGTAACACGATGCGATCTTAGAAACTCTGTCCGGAGCGATAACAATCCGCACGGCTTTATCATGGAACGCTTTGAAATAATTGAAAACAGGGATTTACGAACCTTAGAGCGATAAGCCATGATAAGAAAAATCATCAATCGTGTAAGTGAATGGCTGGAAGACAGACTTCGCAGCATTATCGGGCCGCTAAGTCCCGACGCACGGGTAATCGTAATCCTTGTAATGCTCTTTGTCTTTGGTGCGGGTTCAATCTATATGACGGTTTCTTCCATTTACAATATGGGTAAAAAGAGTGGTCAGGGAATGCAAATAGAACATATCAAACGCTTGGAACTGGAGCAAACGCAAAAAGCGGATAGTATAAACCAAATAAACAGATTTGATTATGAGTAATACCAATGAGGCTAACGAACCGAAAACGGACGTTGCCGAAAAAAAGAAAGAGAGTAAGCCGAAAAAAGAGCTTACTCCACAGGAGATTCAGAAGCGGAAAAAGATGCTTGTCTATCCCTTGTTTGTCCTGCTGTTCATTGGGGCGATGTGGTTAATCTTTGCGCCTTCGGGAGATAAAGATGAACAGCAACCCGATGGCTTCAACTCGGAACTGCCCATACCTAAAGATGAAGATATTGTAGGGGATAAACGGACGGCTTATGAACAGGAAGCTATGCGGAACAAGCAAAACGAAAAAATGCGTAGTTTGCAGGATTTTGCTTTTATGCTTGGAGAGGAAGAGGATAGAAAAGTACAGGAGGTAAACACATCTATTCCGTCCGACAATCAGGAAGTGCCGACTAATAATCGCAGTCCACAGGCTGAAATCCAATCGTCGGCACAAGCCTATCAGGATGTAAACCGTCAGTTGAATGACTGGTACGAACAACCGGCACCCAAAGCGGAAGACCAGGCACAGACAGAAATGGAATCCCGCATTCAGGAATTAGAAAAGCAACTGGCGGATAAATCGGAAACGGATAAGCAACTGGAACTGATCGAAAAGTCTTATGCCATTGCAGCCAAGTATATGCCTAACACGCAGGAACAGCCACAATCGACACCCGTAGCCGATGTTCGTGAGAAAGTTATTCCGAAGCCTGTTTCGCAGGTGCATCAAAGTGTGGTTTCTCTGTTAGCTGCTCCGATGGAGAATGATGAGTTTATGGAGCAATACGGTAAACCTCGCAATATGGGATTTATCACGGTTGCCGGGAATGAAGCGGTTACGGATAAAAACAGTATCAGGGCTTCGGTGTATCAGACGGTAACGATTTCCAACGGGAAGGAGCTGCAACTGCGATTGTTAGAACCTATGCGAACCGGAAATATATTGATTCCTGCCAATACCATTCTTACCGGAAGTGCCAAGATTGGCGGGGAACGCCTGCACATTACCATTACTTCAATCCAATATGCGGATAACGTGATTCCTGTTGAAATGGAAGTGTACGATATGGACGGTATGCAGGGGATTTCTGTTCCGAACTCGGACGAAATAACGGCTATGAAAGAGATTGCCGCCAATATGGGTACGTCGATGGGCAGCAGCATTACCATTACGGATGATGCCGGTTCGCAACTTGCCGCCGATTTAGGACGAAGCCTGATTCAAGGAACATCGCAATTCTTCAGTAAGAAGATGCGTGAGGTAAAAGTTACCCTGAAAGCCGGTTATAAGGTCTTATTGTTACCAAAGGCATAAATAAAACGATAACAAAAGGGTCTGCGACCCCCACTAAAAAATCCACCGTTTCAAGCAGCGAGAGCAGAAGCAAAATTTATTTTGATTATGCCGAGTCGTGAGAAACGGACAATCCAAAGAATGAATAGTAATAAATAATTAACAATTAAAACAATTTTCGTATGAAACGATTTCTATTAATGATTGCGGTATCTGTATGTGTTTTTACCGCCAACGCACAGGAAGTAGTTGAAGAAAAGACTACAGTAACACAAACCAACCCCTCTACGGGCGATTATTTTGAAGGTCTGACCAGACCACTGACCTTTAACCGGATGATTCCGCCGTATGCACTGGAAGTTACTTTCAGTAAAACGGTACATATCATTTTCCCGTCTGCCATTCGCTATGTGGACTTAGGTTCTGCTGACCTGTTAGCCGCCAAAGCGGACGGGGCAGAGAACGTATTGCGTGTAAAAGCTGCTCTGCAGGACTTCTCTCGTGAAAGTAATCTGGCGGTTATTACCGAAGACGGTGCATATTATACGTTTAATGTAAAATATGCGGATGAGCCTGTAAAACTATCTGTTGAGATGACCGACTTCATCCACGACGGGGAAGCCGTAAACAGACCGAACAATGCAATGGAGATTTATATGAGGGAACTGGGCAGCGAATCGCCGTTATTGGTTAAGCTGATAATGAAATCCATATACAAAAACGATAAAAGAGAAATAAAGCATATCGGCTCTAAACGCTTTGGCATTCAGTACACGCTCAAAGGTATTTACACGCACAATGGCTTGCTTTATTTCCATATACAACTTAAAAACTCTTCCAATGTGCCGTTCGATGTGGATTACATTACTTTCAAGATCGTTGATAAGAAAGTGGCGAAGCGTACTGCCATTCAGGAACAGGTAATTATGCCACTTCGGGCACACAACAACCTGACATTGATAGGAGGTAAGAGAACGGAGCGTGTCGTATTTACTTTACCTAAATTCACGATTCCTGACGATAAGCAACTCATTATTGAATTGAACGAAAAAGAGGGCGGACGGCGTCAGTCGTTTGTGGTTGAAAATGCCGACCTCGTGAGAGCCAAAGTAATCAACGGACTCAAAGTGAAGTAAGATGGGGCGGCTATCTATTATCGTAACGTTTGTTTTGTGCTTAGTCTTTGCCGACCAAACATACGCACAGCGTTGTTTGCCGGGTATGCAAGGCATACAGGTTACAGGCGGAATGGTGGACGGTTTTCATTCGTCGGATAAAAAGAACGAATTGGGGTATTACTTCGGGCTGCAAATGGCTACCTATACCAAAAACGCTAATAAATGGGTGTTCGGAGCGGAGTTCCTGAATAAATACTACCCCTATAAAGAGGACAGAATACCTGTCAGCCAGTTTACGGCAGAGGGCGGTTATTACCTGAAATTCCTCTCCGACCGAAATAAAGTAGTCCTTTTCTCTCTGGGCGGATCAGCACTTGCCGGATACGAGACAAGCAACTGGGGAGAGAAAACACTCTTTGATGGCTCCACGCTTCGGAATAAAGATAGCTTCATTTATGGTGGTGCGATTACCTTGGAAATGGAAACCTACCTGAGCGACCGTGTAGTCTTTCTTTTGACTGCCCGTGAGCGGGTACTGTGGGGAACATCGACTGGACATTTCCATACCCAGTTCGGAGTGGGACTAAAGTTTATAATCAACTAAATATGAAATCACAATGAAAAAGACATTAGCATACTTTTTATACACGCTATTGCTATCGGCAATAGTCTGTGCCTGTAGTGACGATTTGGATGTTCAGCAGGTTTATTCATTTGATCTTGTTACTATGCCCGTCCAGAAAAAGATCGTTCAGGGCGAAAGTGCGGAAATCCGATGCCAACTGATAAAAGAGGGCGACTACCAACAGACGAAGTTCTTTATCAGGTACTTTCAGCCGGATGGTGTTGGCGAGCTGCGAATGGACGACGGTACGGTGTTCCTGCCCAATGATTTATACCCATTGGATAAAACCACGTTCCGACTTTACTATACTTCGCACTCAACCGACCAGCAGGTAATCGACGTATATATTGAAGATAACTTCGGGCAGGTGGTTCAAAAGACATTCAGTTGGCAGAATGACAAAGGTGACGAAGAAGAAACTGAAGACAAGGAATAAGGTAAGTTGAACAGGTAAAGTACCCGGAGCAATTCGGGTACTTGCTGTATTTATAGATTGATTATGAAATATATAATAACGCTCCTCATTGCCTTATTTCATATAACTGCTTGGGGGCAACCAAACCGAAAATCAGATATAGAAAAATGTACGGAACCGGCTTATTCGGTAAAAGAGTTCTGGCGGATAGCCGATTCAATGCAAATGACTATCGAAGAACTGACTGACTATCCTGTAATTTTTCCAATAAAGAACCCTCAGCGTATTTCATCGGGCTTCGGTATGCGTTATCATCCTGTTTATAAGAAGCGGAGATTCCATACAGGAATTGATATTCCGGGAACGAAAGGTACTCCCGTATATGCCACCGGAAACGGAATAGTCTTTCGTAAGGGTTATTGTTCAGGGTATGGAAACTACATCGAGATTAAACACGCCGGTGGTTTTCGCTCATTCTACGCACACCTAAGTAATACGTTAGTCAATAATGGAGATGCGGTAAATATAGCGACTCAGATTGCTTGCGTAGGTAACACGGGAGTGTCAACAGGTTGCCACCTGCATTATGAGATAAGGAAAGGGAAACGCTTCTTGAATCCGATTGGGTGGTGTGGTTGTCTGATTGAAATATGGAGCAATTGTTACTCTATCCGAGTATGGTAATTTTGGGGTTAAATTGAAAATCGATCATCTTTGGAGTGAATAGTCGAAATTGAGTGATTCCTTTTACTTGATAGACTTACAATGTCCACCTATTCTAAGCAGTTAATTTCATATAGCGACATATTGACGCTTTAAGTGTCGATATAACTTTAGAACGCGTCAAATTGTCCGATTCAATGTAATGGTACAGTTTATGTTATTTAAAATGCAAAAGATTGAGATTGGGATAAGACCGGTAGGTACGTTTTATGTAAAGTGCACATTAGTGTCCCACACGCAGGCTTTGGCTGACGTGTGAAGAGAAATTCCAATTTCGCAAACCTCTAACAATGTTATCAGCAGTTTCATTGTTAAGATTGTGAAAGGAACCATCTTAAGTTCTATTGATGTTAATACTGTCATATTTAATGGTGTTAGCAAAGATACGAATTCAATTCTATCAATGAGTGGCGTTGTCCAATGCTAAAGCAGGAAGCAACTTCAGGATTGTATCTACCAACAGGCAAGCCACGACTAATCTCAATCTTTTCTTCAATATTCTATTCTGATTATGCGTGATGAATGGCTAAAATTCAAGAAATACCCTCATATTGGGAAACCATTAACAAGTAATAAAGATATAGCTTGGGTAAGAAGGTATGTTATGAATCCGGAAAAAATAGCTGAGCACAAATTTGTACCCTTGTTGCATAGAACTCTTAGCCAACGAAAATACAGACCTCAAAAGGATGCTCTTAAAAATAAAAGTGGTAAACGTCAGCGCACAGTTGGCAGCAAGAAAGAGCGGCATATTTATTTCCCATCGCATTTAGACTCTATTATTTATAGTTATTACAACCATTTACTAACAATTGCATACGAAAAGTATTTAGAAGAGAAACCTTATGGCTCGGTTGCTGTCGCTTATAGAAAAATCCCTATTGGAGATGGAGAAAGTGGCAACAAATGCAATATAGAATTTGCATTTGAAGCATTTGAGTTTATCGAAAGGAATAAAGATCGAAAACTATCAGTGATAGTTGCTGATGTTACATCTTTCTTTGACAACTTAAATCATCGGTTGTTACATCGGCAATGGAAGCGGATATTAAACCGTGAGAATTTACCTGATGATCATTACACTATTTATAAAAGTCTTGTAGATAGCAAGTATGTCAATGAGAATGAACTATTTAAAAGATTCCAGCACAAATTAATAATAGAGCGTTTTAAGCCTAATGATATAAGCCAAAAGGAACTCAAACGAAAGCGTGTTGGAAAGATTTACAATATGCGTCAAGAAAATGTTGTTGCCTTTTGTGAAAAAGATGAATTCTTTGAGGAAGCTACAGATTTGATACGGGTTGACAAACCATATAAAAGTTCTATCCGAAAATCTCAAGATAAAGAAGAGAAGAAAGGGATTCCACAGGGAACTCCTATTAGCGCAACGCTTGCGAATATTTACATGTTGGATTTTGACGAGAGAGTTCATGCTGAAATTATTTCCTCTAAAAGAAAAGCTTATTATCAGCGTTATAGCGATGATTTAATTATTGTATGTGATAGAACAGATGAGGATTATTTTTACAGATTAATTCAACAAGAAATAGAAGTTAAAGCGAGCCTTGAAATACAGTCAGAAAAAACTAAGATTTATCGTTACGAGTTAAACCATGATTCGGAGTTCAAAGGTGGTATTGTTGAAAATGGGTCAGTAAATACAAATAAACAGTTGGAATATTTAGGATTTCAATATGACGGTTCAAAGGTAAGAGTGAAAACAGCTGGATTTTCTAAGTTTTACAGAACAATGAAACGGTCGTTCAGAAGAGGTGCTCATTTTGCAAAAGCAGCTCATATACCATCTGATTCATTGTTTGAAACGCGTTTATATAAAAGATTTACACATATTGGAGCAAAAAGACGATTGAAATGGTTACCGGACACTAACGCACCATCCGGATATAGTCGATCGACTCAGGTAGATTGGGGAAATTTTATCAGTTATTTGAACAAGGCTAATCATATAATGAAAGAGATTAATAAAGATGAAGCAATAGCTAATCAAGCCAAAAAGATATGGAATCATTTTCACAAAATAAAGGAATCGACATATAAAGAGATACCGAAGAAAAGATAGCATTTATTCTCTAAATGCCATTAGACTGAGGCTTTTTGTTACTTTTTCTCCCCGTTCGTTTAGTAAGTCATGGAAAAAGTAACGGGCGAAAAAATCGCCCGTCTGTGTTACTCTTGTTTCTTTGAAAGCCACTCGTCCCGCTCTTTACGGCATTGTTCCAAAGACTTGGCAACCGTAGAGAATAGTTCTCTGTCCGTGTGTCGGTAGTCGTACTGGTAGTATTCCGTTCCTCTAAACGCTCCTGCAATAAAGGTGGTGTAGTTCTCTTTGCCTTGCTCGCATACGGAGCAACCGTTGTTGTTGATTGAATTTGTTTTCATATCTATTTGGGTGTTGTGGGCAGATTACTCCGCCCGATTATTTATGCTACTAATCGTTCTTCTATAAGTGGGATGTTGCTCTCTACAAGATTGATAATTCGGCTGTGATGTTCGGTATTCTTGTTGCAAATGCCCCTGCTTTGAATGACTTTTAGTTGAGAGAGCGATACCTCTATGGTTTCAATCCGTTGTCCGTCGATGCAAGCGGATAGAATAAGGCTGTCGGTCTTAGAATGGTAACTACCTACGCAATGGTGCATCAGTTTTCCCTCCAAAACAATGTCGGCAACGCTTTCGAGTACCCGAACGCTGATAAGTCCATCCGAAAACACCAGTCCAAAGAATTTGGATTTAGCTTCCCTGTATTCGGCTTCTTTCTCCAACTGCTTTTCTAATTCTGCCTGTGCATCGGCTTTCGCTTTCTTCCGCATATAGCGGTCGTGTTCTGCGTGTAAGTTTGTCGGACAAACATACTTGGCGTTGTATAGGTCTTTCCCGAAGAAGCGAAGATTGTCGATGTAGTCGCACCAAAGGGTTGCATCTTCGATTTTGTAGCCGTTGCGGATACAAATGCGGATGGATTGCCAATAGTTATCTATCTTCTTCCAACCTATATCCATAATGCGCTCAAATAGGTTAGTGTAGCCTGTTTTAAGCAATGTTTCGGCTCTGCTGTCCGTCAATAGAGTGCGGAACATATCCAACGGCTTTTGTCCGTAAAAAGAGTTCTTAAAGCCTGTCCGTTTGATTTCGGCTATTAGCTTTAGTCTTGGATAGACTTCTCCAGTAAAAATACGGTTGTACACATCGTTTTCCTGTCGTAGCTCCATATCGGTATGGAATATCCACGAGTCGTAATACATTGTCCCCATTGTTTGGCGAAGTTTGGCAAAGGTGCAATGTTTACCATTGGGTGCAATCCAACGTTGCATCACTTCCGAATGCGTGTATTCGCACGGCTTACCGACTTTACCAACGCTTTTAATCATCACAGTACGCAACACTTGATACCCCTTGTGAGTGGTTATAACTGTCATATAATAGCTTCCGTTGAATACTCGTTGCTTGGTGGTCTTTACTGTTAGTTTTGCTTTACAGTTCGGGCAAATGCAATCTGTTAGGGTATCAATCAAATAATTTGTTCCCTGCCACGAATGACCGCACTTGGTGCAAGTGATAATACCTTTGTCCGTTCTTCGCCCGATATGTTCGATAGCGTTATCGTACCCCCATTGCGCCTGTGTTTTGGTAATGGCAGGCAGGGTTTTACTCGCTTCTACTATTTGCTGTTGGAATTTGTTCTTCGCTTTCATGGGAGTAATGTTTTAGAAATCAAATAAACTGGGTTGGGGGTTTAATACCGCCTTCTTGGCTTTCTTGACTGGCTGTATCATCTTCCTGTACGCTTCGTCCTGTACCTTTTGTATGGCATCTTTACGAGCCTGTTCCTTTTCTTCTTCGGTCAGTTCTACAACGTGATTTACCACTACATGGGCGTTCATCGGCTTGCCCACCTCAATATTGTCTTCATCGTAATAATGCACCGCCATTGAGTAGATTTCATCATCAGCAAAGCCGTTGCAACCGCTTTTCTTAACTTCATTGAGAATGTAAGTAACACAATCGTCAATGTTCTTTTCGGGTTTGGAATACTGGAATGAGAATAACACATCCGTTTCTGCCCGTTGGTCTAAATATGTCTTAATGGTGTTTTTGAAATGATTTGATGCTTTCATGTCTTTGGGTGTTTTGTGGGGCATTTCTGCCCCGTGTGAATACTTAATCTAATCCGAAATAATAGGCTAAACGTTGCTCCTGCGACTTCGGAAATATCCAACCTGCCAACTTCTGACCGTTGAATGTTAATCGGCTGTTGAAGCGTCCGCCCATTGCTTTAAGCTCTTCTTTGATGGCTCTTGTTTCTCCGAATACCGCTATCGCTTTGGCTGAATACTCGACCAATGTGCAACCACTATTATTTTCTGTTGTGCGATTACTATTCTTTTGTGTCGTGCCGGAGTTACTGATATGTATATTGTCTTCGCTCCCTGCGGTATAGGAAAAATCCTCAATCGTGCGTTCACGGTTATATACCGGCACCTTTTCGATTATCCAACCGCTGTACTTACTTTCGCCTAAGTAGTAACCATCACCCATTGAATACTTCTCACGGTGTTCGTAATCCTCGTTAAACTCGGCTAAATAGGCGGTTTCTTCAAAGTTGGATGCGTGTTTACGCATTTCGGAAAACAAATCCCGTTTGTGTTTGGAAAAGCCTAAAATAACGGTACGTTGTGTATTATATGAGTAGTAGTCAGTATAGCTGTCGCTCTCATTTTCTCTTAAACGTGCCACGATAACCGCCTGTGCATCTTCAGGAAATATCTCGGTAAAACGTATCCGCCCGATTTCCTTAACTTGCTCAACTCTGATTTTCTCCTGTTCGACTTTTTCCTCCTCTGCCTTTTTCTGCTCTTGTGCTTCCTGAAGAAGTATAGCCACCTCGAAACTATCCAAAAATTGAGGGTTCTCGCTGTCGTAATAGTAACCGATACCGAACTTTTCGTTCAATGGTCGGATAATATCGGCAGTATAAAACTCCTTTGTCCGTAGGTTAATCAGCTTGTAAGCCATTCCCCAATCGTTTTTGCGAATGTCATACACTACATACCTGTCGTAGCTGTAACCCTCCATTTGGATAATCTGATTTACCTCTACCACTTGTTTAGCTCTGTCTATCTCCTTGTTTGCTCCTAATAAGAATACTTTACTCATAACTCTAAATTTTAAGGGATTATAAAAACGAGAAAAGAATGAGAATAAACAGGATGATAGCACCTAAACCCACGAAGAAGGAGAGGATACCCCGAATAACAGGAAGAAAGAGATACAAGCCCACTAAAGCCCAAACAAACCCTGTTCCCCACAGGGAGCAACCCAAAACCACCGCAACGATTTTTACCACCAATTTGATGCTAATTGGAAGGTTACTACCTTGTTTCCTATTTTTTACTATACTTCTCATAATTTCTGACTTTTTTTTTGATGCCGTATCGGAGCCGGTGTACTGACCTAATGTTTCGGGATACTTAAAAGGTCGGCTAAATCCGCCGAAGACAAATTTTTGTGGAATAAATACGCTCGCCCGCAGGGAAAGAGGAAGATTTTTCCGACAAACCAATTTGGCGACAGGATTTGCCGAAATACCTTTGTATCCTGAATATGAGGTCAAGAAGTACCCGCCTTAGATACTCGCTAATGAGGAAGAAATTATATCGAAGAGAAGTGTAGTAAAAAGAAAATGGTCGGATACTATGCATTTGCTATAAAAGCATACTTTCCCCACAGAAAGGAAAGTTATAGATATAAAAAAGCCTGCATCATTTCAGACACAGGCTCAATCGTTATGTAGGTAATGATTATATCCCTTTCTTACCGTAGCATTTGTTACCGTCGGGAGAGATGTAAAAATCAAATGTTTCTTCAACGGTATTTCCAGCAACTTGAACAGAATACTTGCATCTCACGATTTTAGCTAATTCTTCATTCGCATTACGACTGTCGTATCCTTTTAAGTTGTCAGGAACAAGGTTTTTAAGCGAATCAACACGAGCATTTATCGTGGCAATATCAGCATTATACTTATCAATATCGCTCTGCTTTTTCGCTTTAGCCAATAGGTCTTCACTCATTTTCTTCGCCAGTTCGACACGTTTAATAATAAGGTCTTTATCTTTCCTAAACTCATCGGTAAGATAATCAATACTGTCGGCAACGGTAACTGTACCTTGTTCCGTTAATTCCACAACCTTAAAATTAAGATCTCCGTATGAATTAGGATTTCTTTTTAAGATATGCTCACGAATGGTTTTCTCATAAACACTATTTGTATTTGAGCCACCACAGGAGGCAAAGAAAACCGCAACTAATAGATAGATTACATTTTTCATAACTACATTTATATTTAAGAGTTTGAACTAATTTAATGTTATCGCAGGAAGTTTTGACGATAGATTGTACACAATCAAAACACCGGCTTCTTTTCTTGATTTTGTTCGGGTATATTCGGTTAATGCTTTCATTACCCATTCCCTGAACGCTTGTGCTTCAAACGACGCAATGCGATAGCTGACAAAAATCAATGCTTCCAGATTGTATTCTGTCATTTCGCATTGGCGACCATTATTCTCGTATTTGTGTATTCGAGTAACATCCTCTTTATGGAGTAATCCTGATTTGAATATGCTCCGAAGATTGTTGCCAATCGTATTGACAAATACATTAAACAGGGCGGCAATCTCATGTTTCGTTATCCACAGGGTGCAATTTACGAGTTTTGCTTCAACAATCAGTTGATTCTCATTGTTTTCTTTTATTTTGATATATCCTCGTTCCATATTTTATAATTCTTCATCTTGTTGAACATTAAACCCGATACGTTTACGGGGCTTATTTTCTTGCTCTTTTTGGGAAGCCAATTCCGTTAACGCTTGATAAATATCGCTGAACTGCATATTGGTTTCAATCATAAAATCTTCCAATTTACGATTTAATTCTGCATAACTCAGTGCATATTGACGTAACACTACAAAGGCTCTCATAATTGAAATATTGACCTGAATAGCTTTCTTGCTTTTCAGTACGGACGAAAGCATGGCCACTCCGAGTTCAGGGAATGCCATTATAAAGGAAGAACCAACGTTGTATCCGGGGGGTATCACATTTTGTGACACCCCTAATCTGATAGCTTCATCGCTTTCTTCCCGTGTTAGTTCAAACATAAAGTCAGGAGCGGGAAACCGATCAGTATTACGTTTGACAGCTTGTTTCAAAGCTCTTGTTTCAACTTCATACAACTTGGCGAGGTCGTAATCCAACATAACCCGTACACCCCTGATATCGTAAATCTTGTTTTGAATAATTTGTAGTTCCATGATATTGTGATTTATTGATTAACGGCTAATTTTTCTCCCATGCTTTTAACTTTTCCGGCAAAAGCATTCATGTCGTGGCTTATTTTTGAATCAGTTATCCTTGCATAGATTTGCGTTGTTCGGATATTGGTATGCCCTAACATTTTACTCACACTCTCAATAGATACTCCCTTGCTAAGTGTCAGAGTTGCAAACGTATGACGGGCAAGGTGGAACGAAATTTCCTTATCAATCCCACATAATGCACCGATTTCTTTCAGGTAAGCGTTCATCTTTTGATTACTTGGAACAGGAAGTATTCGATTATCCGGCAAAGTGCCTTCGTATTTCTCCAATATTCTTTTGGGAATATCAAGTAATGGGATTGAAAACGTTACATCTGTTTTTTCTCTTTTGCCAATGATCCACAGATTGCCATCAAAAGAAGTGCGGATATTTTCTTTGCGCAATTTCTTTACATCTATATAGGCTAATCCGCAAAAACAGGAAAAGACAAAGATATCACGCACCTGTTCTAACCGTTTTGTAGGAAACCTTTTCTCTATAATGGATTCGACTTCTTCTTGTGTCAGATAACCTCTGTCGACTTTCTTAATACGGATTCTGTAATTGGCAAAGGGATCGGCTTTAATCCAGCCATTGTATTTAGCGATAATAACGATACGTTTGAAAAACTGCATAAACTTGGCAGTGGTATTTGCATTACAACCGCAAGTGGTTAACAGATAAACCTCAAAATCAGTGATAAACTGGTGATTGATTTCCTTGAAAGAAATATCACTCAGATTATACCTCTCTTTGATAAAATTGCAGAGATGTTTTCTTGTAACTTCATACTTCTGATAAGTCGCTTTCGACTTACTAATGCCAATGAGTCGCTCAACATCTTCATTGTGACGGGTAAATTGTTCAAGTAGATTGTGAGCGTTTGTTGTTCCGCCAAGAAAGTAATTCTTCACTTTTTCTGCAGTAACGTTCGCATCACTCAGCAAAAGTTCATTATATACATTAAATAAAGCGGATTTGGTTTTGTCAATGATAGAATTGATTTCAACGACCTCGCTTGTTCGTCCAACTGCTCTCCCTGCCTTCACTTCCCAAATTGCAGGATCAACATCTTTTTTAATGCCAAACCGTGCTTCTTGCTTGTCGATAGTTATTCGACAGAAAATAGGGGTATGGCCATTTGCTTTTGTCTTGTCTCTTTTCAGAAAAAAGAGCACTCTAAATGTACTTCTCATAACTCAAATTTTAATGTTACAAACTTAGTTTAACTATCTCAATTTGAGTATTGTGCAATGCTGCCAAATCCAGACAACAGACTGCCAATTTTGGACAATTCGTACCCCTTTTTAAAAAATTCCAAAAGGGGTACGATTTAGAGCGCAAAGTATGTCCCTTTTTGGCATTTTCCTGTCTTTTTCACCGGACTGTATAGAAGCAAAAAACCCTACAAGTCATTGAACTTGTAGGGTTTGTCTACTTTTTGGCTGCTCTTGGCTTTGCCTTCCAGCGGAGAGAGAGGGATTCGAACCCCCGGAGCCTCGCAGCTCAACGGTTTTCAAGACCGCCGCAATCGACCACTCTGCCATCTCTCCTTGGTCCCTTGCTGTAAAGCGGTGCAAAGATAGACATTTTTTTTAATGTGCCAATATCAAATCTAAAAATCTACCTGAGGTGGGTTTCTTGTAATTTCACATCAGTCGTGTTTGCACGGCCATTTTATATCTCACGGGTAAATTCATCGAGATTTTTTGCTTCTAACTTGAGTGGATCGTTCTGTGTGGCAGCTTCACGCAAAAAGAGTTGATACATCTTTTCAGCAACCTTCCGGTGCTTTTTTGTCCCGTACAAATTATTTTTCTCCAGAGGATCTTTCAACAAATCAAAAAGGTAAACCTGTTTGGCTTCCGGAATAAGGTACAATTTATACCGTTTATTCCGTATCATCCGCTGAGTTTTCAGATAAGCTCCGTAAAGATGTGATCTGCCATTTTCTTTCTTCCTGATTATATTATTCAACGGGATAAAATCAATTTGATAATTTTTATTTAACCCAATGCTCTCATAAATCGTTGGTACTAAATCTTGCATATATACTAACTGGTCACGAACCTGTCCTTTGGGTATACCTGAACCTGAAAAAATCAGGGGAACCTTCGCACTGTGGTCGTACAGATTCTGTTTGCCGAGAAAACCATGCTGACCCACCGCCAAACCATTGTCGGATGCAAATACAATCAGGGTGTTTTTATCCATCCCCGATTCTTTAAGCGCTTTCAATATGCGTCCGATTTGCTCATCGAGGTGTGAAATAATCCCATAGTACTCCTGAATATGTTTTTTCACGGCATAAGAAGTACGGGGGAATGGTGCCAGTTTTTCATCCCGCATGCCCCTACCTGTGCCCATTTCTTTATTAAAAGGATGTTCTGGCAGAAAGTTCCCGGGCAAAGGTATAGATTCGATTGAATATTGTTCAACATATTCCTGTGGTGACTGCCGCGGATCATGTGGAGCGTTGAAGGCACAATACATAAAAGAGGGACGACTTGAACCGGCATTTTCTTTAATATAGTCAATCATGACATCTGCCTGGGCTTCGCTCCAATGTTTACCTCCTGTCCAAAAACCCATTTGGAGTGTATCCCATGGCAACCAGTTTTGGTCATTTTCGTCCTTGGGCCGATTATAAGATGCCGGAGTATCCGGAGGCATACCTCCTTTTCGTGTTAATACCACCTTGTCGAATACCTGTTCGGGACTTACATGTCCCACATGCCATTTCCCCGTCATGAAAGTTTGATAACCTGCATTACTCATTACCTGAGGAAGAAACATCTCACTTTCATATTCTTTCTTATACTTATTATCTTCTGCGTTTTTGGCATTCCACAAATACCTTCCTGTAAGTAATTGCGAACGACTGGCCACACTGATTGCTCCATTCCATCCGCCGATGTTATATGCATTGTTAAACACAACACCATTTGCGGCTATCTGGTCGATATTCGGAGTTTGGACAATCTTGTTTCCATAAGCACCAATGGCATCACAAGCAAAATCATCAACAAATATAAAAAGCACATTGGGTTGCACGACATCCTGACCGTATGAAAACAATGCAGTTGTCATTGGTAAAAGAGAAGTAAGTGTACGAAGTTTCATGGTGTTATATTTTATACAAATTATGGACAAAGTTATAAAAATAAAATTAACCGGAAAGCTAATGATTGTAATGATTTAGCTGACTCTTTTTTGTCAATAATTGTTGGATATTTCTAAGAATACCTCGTCAGTTGGTCATTAGATGCTGTAAATCATATTGAAAACATAAGGATTATGCAATGAATAAAATATACTACTAAAACGAATAAATACTGATAATGAATTAACTATTTTTTATTTTATTTTTGTAAAGAAAAAATCGAAATGAAACACCCTGTATGAGAAATGGTGATGAAAATAAGGTTTTATTCAAAAAAACAGGATTGAATATGTCTTTTAATATTTCTGGAGCTAAAATCAAACAAAATATGTCTTAGTATAAAACGAGTTAGATTAAAGTTGACAATAGGGAAGTGAGATGTATTTATTGTATAGGCTTTTAACAACAAAATAAGTACAAATAAAAATATTGTTTCATAAAAATTTATTAGAATGAAGAAAGTTTTTTGCCTCCTTGCCTGCACCACAAGCATGCTGCTTACATCCCAAAACGATTGGGAAAATCAGGCCGTTTTTCAACAGAACAGAGAAAATGCCACAACCTTCTTTGTGCCGTATGCCGATAAAGAATCGGCTGTTTTAGATAAACATACTTTATCGTCCTGGTATATGTCGCTAAACGGTATTTGGAGTTTTAATTGGGTTCCTAAACCAGCCGACAGACCTGTCGATTTTTACAAAATGGATTATGATATAAGTTTATGGAAATCTATCAACGTGCCTGCTAACTGGGAGTTAAATGGTTTTGGAACACCTATTTATAGCAATATCGTATATCCGTTTCCGGTTAATCCGCCTTTTATACCGCATTACGATAATCCGGTAGGAAGTTATGTACGCTATTTTCAATTGCCGGAAAGCTGGTTAAAGAGAAATGTTTACCTGCATTTCGAGTCGGGTTTAGCAGCGATGTATATTTGGGTTAATGGACAAAAAGTAGGTTACAGCGAAGGTACAAAAAACTCGGTTGTTTTTGATATTACAAAATACGTACAGCAGGGGAAAAATAAAATTGCCATCGAAGGTTATCGCTGGAGTGATGGATCCTATCTTGAGGATCAGGATTTTTGGCGTTTATCAGGTTTCGACAGAGGAGTGTTTTTGTTTTCTACTGATAGTCTAAGAGTTAAGGATTTTTTTGCAAAAACACTTTTAGATAAAAATTTCAAAAATGCAACTTTAGATTTAAAAGTTGAAATTGAAAATAAAGTAAAAAATATTCAAACTGTTACTGTTGAAATAGAAGTGCTTGATGCATTTCAAAAAACAATTTTAAAATCAACCAAAAATCTGAATGCAGTTGCCGGAACACAAAGTAGTATTCAATTTTCTGAATCTGTTAAGTCGCCACGTTTGTGGAGTGCTGAGAAACCAAATTTATACAAGTTGTTGATAACGCTATACGATAAAAACAACAATATTATCGAATGTGTATCGCACGATTTGGGTTTTAGAAGTGTTGAGATTAAAAATGGAAATTTATTGGTAAACGGACAGTACGTTTACCTCAAAGGCGTAAATTTACATGAACATCATCCGATAAACGGACATGTGGTTGACAAGGCAACAATGATGAAGGATATTGAAATGATGAAAAAGAATAATATCAATGCTGTACGCACCAGTCATTATCCACAATCGGAATTATGGTACCGCTTATGTAATAAATATGGTATTTATTTAATTGACGAAGCGAATATTGAATCGCATGGTATGGGATACGGAAGACAAAACATGGCTTTTGATCCTACCTGGGATGCAGCACATTTAGATAGAACCATCAGTTTGGTTGAACGTGATAAAAATCATCCTTCGGTTATTATTTGGTCGCTCGGCAACGAAGCAAGTAATGGTGATGTGTTCAAAAAAACCTATGCATGGATTAAAGAACGTGATTCTACTCGTCCCGTGCAGTATGAACAGGCTAAAGAAGAAAAAGCTACTGATATTGTGTGCCCTATGTATGCAAGTATTTTTCACATAGCCAATTATGCAAAGAAAAAAGATATTTATCGTCCGCTTATTTTGTGCGAGTATTCGCATGCTATGGGCAATAGCACGGGAAATATCCGGGAGTATTGGGATACAATTCGCACTTATCCTGCACTTCAGGGTGGATTTATATGGGATTGGGTGGATCAGGGAATTGCTACCAAAGATGAAAATGGTAATCCGTATTATGCTTATGGTGGTGATTTTAATGCAAAACACTATCCACATCAGGAGAATTTTTGTTTAAATGGTATTGTTTGGCCTGATCGTACAGGAAGTCCTCAAATTGCAGAAGTGAAAAAAGTATATCAATCAATTCAGTTTCAAGATAAAGATGTACAGCAAGGAAAAATATTATTGAAAAATGAATTTGCATTTACTAACCTTAAGGAATTCAGATTTGAATATGAAGTCTTAAAAAATGGTATTAGTATTTTTAAATCGAACTTTGATGCTGATGTGCTGCCATTAAATACCAAAGAAATTCAACTTCAACTCCCTGAAATAAAAACAGAAAAAGGTGAAGAATATCTATTGAATGTATATGCTTATACTAAAAAAACAGATGGTGTCTTACCTGTCGGACATGCAGTTGCAAATGAACAATTTATGCTTAATTCCAGCTATTTCGACAAAGTGACAACCGAATCTTCAGCTCCGGTTCTCGAAGAGAATGAGAATCAATACATTATTTTTACCCCAAAATCTGTTTTTGTTTTTAATAAAAAGGATCATGCCAAACAGAAATCGGGTTTGCAAAGTCTGAAACACAATGATATTGTTTATGTGAATAATAATATTGAGCCTAATTTTGGACGTGCATTTACCGATAACGATTTTGGTGCACAATTACACATAAAAAATAATGTTTGGAAATCAGCAGGATTAAATCGGAAATTGATAAATGCTGAAGTTGAGAAAAATGCAAACGCAATCATTTTGAAATATACCTATCGATTAGCGGATGTTTCAGCAGATTTAGTACAGAAATACACGATTTCCGGTGATGATAAAATTAAAGTTGAAACATTGTATTCTACTCAGAATGAAGATATTGAGTATATTCCCCGTTTTGGAAATATAGTTGTATTAGAAAAGCAATTCGAAAACCTGGAGTATTATGGTCGCGGACCTGCTGAAAATTATGTGGATAGATGCTATGGAAGTAATATCGGTATTTATAAAAGTAAGGTTAAAGATCAATACACACCTTATATTCGTCCGCAAGAAAATGGAAACAAACAGGAAGTTCGTTGGTTTACACTGACCGATAATGATGGCAAGGGATTAAAGTTTGAAGGCTTACAACCCATTAATATCACAGTTTTGAATTATCTCTACGAAGATTTTGATATAGGGTTATCTAAAAAGCAAACTCACACAAACGATCTTTATCCTCGCAAGGAAGTGTTTGCGCACATCGATCTATTTCAGCAAGGTTTGGGTGGAACAACATCATGGGGTGCATTACCTTTGGAAAAATATCGTTATAAAAACAAAAACTACGCTTTTGGCTATACGATTACGTTTATCAACAAATAATTAAAATTCCTAATATGAATTCGATTAAAACTTTTGGAACTTTTGCAGTTGCAGCGCTATTATCGCAACTTACCGCTCAAAATAAACAACCCAATATTATTATTCTTACTGCCGATGACTTGGGATGGAATGATATTTCGTCAGAAATAGCAACATTAGGCAATGGCTCAAAAAACCATCAAACACCCAATATCGATAAATTGGCATCCGAAAGTATGGTGTTTACAAATGCTTACACACAACAAAACAGTGCTCCAACGCGTGCTGCGTTGCTTACCGGACAATATGCCAATCGAACGCATGTATATAATGTTTGGGGGTTAGACCGTTATGCTACAAAGGATCAACCCGGAATTAAACAATCAGAAGCTAAAATTATTCCGGCTGCTCAAGAGAAGGAGTCGATTAAACCGGGTACAGTTACTTTTGCAAAATTATTGCGCGAAGCAGGATATGAAACATATGTATTTGGCAAAGTTCATGGTTTTAAAATGAATGAAGCTGAGGATAATGGCTTTACACATGATTTTGGTTGCGGTAAAACCATAAAAGACACCAATGCTGAAAAATCAAATTATTATGCATTTCGCACTGAGGAGGGAAAGTGGATTTTTGACAACCCGAAGTTTAATAAATTTGCTGAGCCATATACAGAAGAATATATCCGTAAAAATTTACTTCCTGTGGCTAACGGAAATAATCCGTTACAAATGGCCGGAACCCGCAAACATTTTACGGACGCTATTGCCGATGTGGTAATTGATGAAATTGCAAATGCACCGGCCGATAAACCATTTTGTATGTGGGTGGCTTTTCATGCTATCCATTCGGCTATAGTAAGTCGGGAAGATTTGTACGAGAAGTATCGTAATCGCACCAACATGGACTCTCGACATGAGAATTTCAAATACGCAGCACTTACCGAGCAGCTTGATCAAACGGTAGGTCGTATACTTGCAGCACTTGACGATCCCAACGGAGATGGTGACAAATCGGATTCTAAACGCGAAAACACGGTGGTTGTTTTCATGTCGGACAATGGTGGTGTGAGTGGTGGAAATCACTCCAATGCTCCCTTGCGGGAATCCAAAGGTACATTATATGAAGGAGGAATACGTGTACCCATGATGGTACGTTATCCGGCATTAATAAAAAGTGCTTCGATCACCAAAGAGCCTGTGCATGTGATTGATTATTTACCTACATTTCTTGATATTGCCGGAATAGAATATACTCACAAGGAACATGTGTTGGATGGGGAGTCATTGTATCCAATTCTTTCAGGAGAAAAAGATCAATTAAAACGGGAATTGCTTTTCTGGCATTTTCCCGGCTATATGGATATAAGAGGAATTCCTGCATCGGTTATCAATAAACGTATTGGCGATCAACGCTATAAATATCGTTATTGTTATGAGTACAATACGCATGAGTTATATAATCTGACGGATGATATGGGTGAAACAACTAATCTGCTCGAAAATCCTGATACAAGAAGTTTAAAAATTGCCAATGCGATGCTACGCGACTTAAATAAATGGATGAAAGAAACCAAACCACTTCCTATGTTTTATGTGGATGGTGGAAAACAAGTTGAATTACCAAAAAGAATTAAATAGAACAGTATGCAAAAACTTTTATCATTATCGGTAATGGCATTATCTGCCTTTGCCCTTACAGCTCAATCACAACGAAAGCCCAATGTAGTTTTTATTCTTGTTGACGATATGGGTTGGAAAGATCTTGGCTGTTATGGCAGCGATTATCATCAAACACCCAATATTGATAATCTTGCCAATGATGCAGTTAAATTTACCAATGGTTATTCAGCCTGTACTGTGTCGTCGCCTACACGGGCAGCAATTATGACAGGTAAGTATCCTGCAAAACTGCATTTGACGGACTGGATTGAAGGACACAAAAAGCCTGATGCCAAATTGCAAATACCGGACTGGACCATGTTTTTATCTTTGGAAGAGGTAACAATGGCGGAAATTTTTAAATTTGCCGGATATTCTACAGCTCATATTGGCAAGTGGCATTTAGGCCAAATGGAAAAATACTGGCCTGAGAATCAGGGTTTCGATATTAATATTGGGGGATGGTCCAAAGGGTCGCCAAACCTTAATAAAAAAGAGGGAACAAATGGATATTTTTCCCCTTACGGTAATCCCCGCATGAAAGATGGCCCTGAGGGTGAATATCTCACTGAACGACTTGCCAAAGAAGCCTGTGATTATATTCAGCATGCTAAATCAAAACCTTTTTTTCTGAATTTGTGGTTCTACAATGTTCATACACCTTTACAGGCAAAGCAGGATAAGATTGATAAATATCAGGCAATTGTCGATTCTGCAAAATTTCAAAAGAATCCGGTTTATGCAGCTATGGTGGAACATGTGGATGATGCGGTTGGAAAAATAATCGCAACGCTTAAAAGCGAAGGATTATACGAAAACACCATAATTGTTTTCACTTCTGACAATGGAGGCTTAATTGGCAGGGAAAAAAATAAAGTAACCAATAATAGTCCTTTGCGTTTGGGCAAGGGTACTATTTACGAAGGAGGTGTAAGAGTTCCTCTCATCATTAAGAATGCGGGAGACAATCCAATAAAGTATATTTCACAAACGCCGGCAATATCTATCGATTTTTTACCTACATTAATTGATTTGGCAGACCTTCAAGTGGATAAAAAGATTAAAAAAGGATTTGATGGTGTAAGTTTAAAATCATTATTTGTGTCGCAGGATGCAAAATTAAAACGGAAGTCCATTTTTTGGCATTATCCGCACTATCATAATCAGGGGGCAACGCCGTACAGTGCAGTGCGTATGGGCGATTGGAAGCTGATACATATTATGGAATCGGATTCTTACGAATTATATAACTTGAAGAATGATGTTTCGGAGACTGAAAATTTATATGAAGCAAAACCAAAAATCGCAGAAAAATTAAAGAAAACACTGGAAAGCTGGAGAGAAAAAATGGATGCTCAAATGCCGACCCGAAAATAGGTTGCATAAAACCTTACCCATAATTGCATAAAAATTATACTTTAATTTAGAGTATTATTTATAATCTTTGCATGAACTAATATCATAACATTCTTATCTATTGCATAATGCAAACACACATTATAACAACAGGTGCAATTCTGAATGCCTGTTTACTGTTACAACCTGCTTCTGTATTTGGAAGCAAAGATGTTCAGCAAAAAGCTGAGTCAACTCCAAATGTTATCTATATTTTAGCCGATGATTTGGGAATTGGAGACTTGGGATGTTACGGACAAAAAATTATTAAAACTCCTGGCATTGATAAGTTGGCTGAAAATGGAATGCGTTTTATACAACACTACTCAGGCTCGACTGTTAGTGCGCCTTCCCGTTGTTCGCTTTTAACAGGCAAACATACAGGGAATGCTTATATCAGAGGAAATAAGGGTTACAAACATACTGATGGTTTTAAATATGATTTGCCCCTTGCTGCAAGTGAAGTCACTGTAGCTGAGATTTTTAAGCAGAAAAATTATCAGACAGCCTGTTTTGGTAAATGGGGACTTGGTGGACCGGAATCCGAAGGACGCCCGCAAAACCAAGGTTTCGACTATTTCTTTGGATACTTGGGACAGGGAGATGCTCATTCGTATTATCCCATTCATTTGTTTGAAAATGATACAAAAATTCCACTAAACAAAAAAGTGTATTCACACGATTTAATCATGGAGAAAGCGTTTGAGTATATTGATAAGAAAGGTGATAAACCATTTTTTATGTATCTGACTCCCACAATACCTCATGCTGAACTTATTGTTCCTGAAGGTGAAATGATGGGTTACGATGGAAAATTCCCCGAAACACCTTTTGTAAATAGAGGTGGTAGTTATGGTTCACAGGATCAGCCACGTGCAACTTATGCCGCAATGGTTTCGCGCTTAGACAGAGATGTGCAGCGTTTGGTTGATTTGCTGAAGAAAAAAGGTATATATGAAAATACAATCATATTTTTTTCTTCTGATAATGGCATCCACAAAGAGGGTGGAATGGATCCGGATTTCTTTGATAGTAATGGACCATTTAGAGGCAGTAAACGTGATTTGTATGAAGGTGGAATCAGAACTCCGTTTATTGTACAGTGGCCTGAGGTAATTCCAAAAGCTAGTATTTCTTATCATCCTTCTGCTTTTTGGGATTTTTTACCTACAATGGCCGAATTAATTGGCGTTAAGGTTCCATCGGACATTGATGGAAAATCTTTCCTGCCCACATTAACAGGCAAAGGAAAACAAAAAAAACATGATAGTTTTTATTTCGAGTTTCACGAGCAAGGGGGAAAACAGGCAATAATTAAAGGCGACTGGAAGCTAATTAAGCTAAATGTTAATAAACCTCAGGAAACAACATTGGAGTTGTACAATATCAAACATGATGCTGCTGAAATTGCTAATGTTGCCAGTCAATTTCCTGAAAAAGTAAAAGAACTCATTGTCCTAATGGAAAAGGAACATACAATGAATGAAAACTGGAATTTCAAGAATTAAATTATAATAACCCCAAAAATTTCTGCAAAGAATGAAAAATAAATTAACTTATGCATTTTTGAGTCTATTTTTTATGCTCTCTTCTGCTCTTTTTGCACAGCAACAGGAATGGAATGGACAGGTGCTTGACTCAAAAACTAACGAACCTCTTATCGGCGTAAGTGTTGTGGTGAAAGGTACGAGTATCGGTACTGTTACCGATATTGATGGGCGATTCACAATTAAAGCTGCGGTAAATCAGGAATTGATCTTGACCTATATTGGTTATGCATCAGTAGAGATTCTGTTAAATTCATCAGCAAACCTTATCCGAATTTTAATGAGTGAAGATAATCTTACGCTCGAAGAAGTAGTGGTAGTAGGTTATGGTGTACAGAAGAAAGTAACTTCCGTTGGTTCTATATCGGCAACCAAAGGCGAGGACCTACTTAAAGTAGGTAGTGTTACAACCGTATCTGAAGCATTACAAGGTTTGTTACCGGGTGTTGTGGCTATCAATGTTGATTCTAAGCCCGGATCCGATGAAGCCAATATTCTAATTCGTGGCAAAGGTAGTTGGCAATCGTCAAAACCTTTGGTTATGGTTGATGGTATTGAGCGCGACATGAACGATATTGATCCTAACGAAATTGATGGAATTTCCGTATTGAAAGATGCTTCGGCCACTGCTGTATATGGAGTGAAAGGTGCAAATGGTGTAATACTTGTTACCACCAAGCGCGGTTCGAACACTAAACCAAAAATTTCAGTTACCACTAATTTTGGTTTTAAACAACCACTCAACAATCCTGAATATGCCGATAATGTGACTTCAATGCGTATGTGGAACGAAGCACTTATCAATGATTTGAAATATGATAACTTGATTCCTGAATCTACAATTGCTGCATGGGAAAATGCCTATGCTCAAGGTATTACAGGACCATATAATTCATATTTTCCTGAGATTGACTGGTGGAACGAAATAGTGAAAACTGTGGGTTATCAGCAACAGTACAACATTAATATCAGTGGCGGTAGCGATTTTATGAGGTATTTTGCTTCTATTGGTTATTTGAACGATGGAGACATATTTAAAACACAAAAAAACGAATTGTTTGATCCTGTTTTTAAATACCAACGTTACAATTGGCGTTCAAATTTTGATTTCCAACTTACCAAATCAACAGTTTTTTCTGTTAACTTATCAGGTAAACAGGGTTATCGTAGTCAACCAGGCTATCGTATCAACGATGCGAGTAATCAGGATGATGATAAAAATTTTGGGCAGCCTCAGTTTTTTCAAGCCCTGTATAATTCACCCCGTAATTCTTTTCCAATTATCTATGAAGATGGAAATTATGGTGTGGGATCGGCTGGTGGTGGTAACTTAATCATGCAATTTGACAGGGGACAACGTATATACAAGTATTATCAAAATTTTATTGATGCTAATTTAAAGCAAGATCTGGATTTTATTACCAAAGGTTTAAGTTTTAATGCTAAGTTTGGTTTTAATGCTTCGTCGGACACCCGTTCTGACATTCAACGTTATCAGGGAGGAAACTTCGGCGAAAAAAGTTATATTGCTTATTATCGTGAGTATGATTATACGAAGCCTTTAGATAACAATATCTATGCTCTCAAACAGGAAGTTCGCTGGGTGGATAATGACTTCCAGGGCGATTCTCCCAGTGCTTCGTATGACAACACAATGAACGGTGGTTTTGGAAAGCGAATTTATTATGAAGCTGGTTTTAATTACAATCAATCGTTTAACAATCATAATCTGACTGCACTAGCCCTTGTTAATGCTAATGAAGTTGAAGGACTTAAACCGGGAAGCTCGACTAATATGCAATTCAAAGAAAACGATTTATCTTATGTTGGTCGTATCACTTATAACTGGAAGGAGCGTTATTTGGCTGAATTTAATGGAAATTACTCCGGTTCACAAAAATTTGCTCCCGGAAAACGTTTTAAATTTTTTCCCTCTTATTCAGTTGGATGGCGCATCTCTGAAGAACCGGTTGTGAAAAAAATTACGGGCAAAACTTTAGATAATCTTAAAGTTCGTTATTCTTATGGTACTGTTGGTTACGATCGTATACCCGGAATCGATTATGCTTATATTCAGTCCTATGATAGTGGTGGAAATATAACACTTGGCGAAAATGAAAAAATAAACTTCGGACCATTATATACCGAGGGGGCTGCAGCCAACGTGAATGCAACCTGGGAAACGGCTTATAAACAAAATTTGGGTATAGATGTAATGCTATTAAACAAACTCACTGCTACTGTGGATATGTATAGTGAGAATCGTGAAGGTATTTTGATGGATGTAAGCTTACCAGCCTATTTTGGAATAAGGGCTGCAAAAGCAAATATTGGAAAAACCAAGAGTAGGGGTATTGAAATTGAATTGGGGTGGGACGATAAAATCAGTAAAGATTTTAACTACTGGATAAAAGCGAATTTTGCGGTTAATGAAAACAGAATTGTATTCAGAGATGATGCTCCGCTTATGGATGAGTATTTAAAGCAAGCTGGCAAGCCTATTGGACATATCACCAGATTACAATTCAATGGTTACTATCAATCGCTTGACGATATTTATAATTATTCACAAGCTAATGATGCTGCTACACAAAACAAATTAGTGCCTGGTGATTTAATGTATCTGGATTACAACTGCGATGGGAAAATTGATTCACAAGACAGAATTCCTATGCTTTATAACAACTATCCCCAGAAGACTTATGGTGGAAGTATTGGTTTTCGTTACAAACAATTTCAGGTAAATGCGATGTTTTACGGTGTAATTGACGTTTACAAAGATGTGGATGGGAGTGTGTTATGGGACCTGGCAAAAGGGAATGAAGGGAATTATGTTTCCAATCCGGATGTAATAGGTCGATGGACACCTGCAACTGCTACAACTGCCATTAAGCCGGCTTTGCACAGCGAACAAAATACCCGAAACTATAGCATGACAGGTGGTACAACATATAGTTTCCAGGATGCATCGTATGTGCGCCTGAAAAACTTAGAACTTTCATACGATTTTAAAGCTAAAATACTGAAAAAGTCAGGAATACGTAATTTGCAATTGTATGCTAATGCCAATAATTTGTTTACAATTACCAAGTTCAATAAACAAATTGACCCTGAAGGGAATTCTGCATCTCTGTATCCCCTTGTTCGTCGATACAACATTGGTATGCGTATATCATTTTAATTCATAATAAAAAAAATCAAGATGAAACATTATAAATTAATATTGATTTCGATGTGCATTTTTGCACTTAGTGCCTGTGAATCGTATTTAGATAAAGCACCCGATGCAGGTACTACTGAGGCTGAAGTATTTAATAATTTTATGTCAGTCAGAGGGTATTTGGATAAATGTTACCAATGTGTGGTGGATTATTCATATTGGAAGAGTCAGCAATTAGGACGTGCGCATATAGGTCAGCTTTCCGACGAAGGAGCTAATTCATACACTTCAACTTCAATGGCAAACAAACTCAACAAAGGTGAATGGTTAAATGAGAAGTCAATTGCAGAAGTGGGTTGGGAAGATGCAGGTATTGGATCTAAAGAAGGAAGTGCTATTCCAAATGCATTCTTTGCTCTTCGAATAGTTAATCGTGTAATAGAGAGAGTACCGAGAATGGACAATCTTACTACTGATCAGAAAAATCAATTGTTAGGTCAGGCATACTTTTTCCGTGGGTGGTTTTATTTTGAAATTATCCGTAGGGTAGGAGGAATGCCTTTGCTTGATAAAGTTTTTGCTTCGGACGATAATCCGAATATGACACGTTTAAATTATGGCGAATCAAGCGATTGGATAATTGAGCAATTGGACGAGGCTATTAAACTCTTACCTGATGCATGGCCAAGCCAGGAAATGGGCCGTCCTACAAAGGCAGCTGCTTATGCACTAAAATCAATGGCTGAATTGTATGCTGCAAGTCCGCTTATGAATAATCCCATTGATAAAGTTGAAAACAATGGGTACAATATCGAACGTGCAAAAAAAGCTGCTCAATATGCTAAAGAATGCCTTGATTATATCGAAAATGTGGTACCTAAACACAAAATGATGCCTAAAGAATCTTATAAAAATATCTTTTATCATTTTCCGAATTTTGTTAGTGATGAATCGTTGTGGTATGTCAATTCTAACGGACAAAATAGAAACTCTCCGGCCGATTTGCCAATTCATTGGCAAAATATCCGTACTTCAAAACGTCCTGGAAATTATGGGCAGGCTCAGGTAAGTGTATCGCAAAATATGGTTGATAAATTCGAAACAATCAATGGCTATTCAGCCACACTTACCGAAAGCGGTTGGATAAGCGACGATCCTACTTTCGATCCTGTTAAACCATATATCAATCGCGACCCACGTTTTGATGCATTTGTCATTTATCCCGGCGAACAATATGGTACATTTGCTGATGGGTCTCCAAATTATAATTGTACATGGGAGGGTGGCATAGATGTAGTGCCTGCAGTAAAACCTGTTGAAATGGTACGTACTCGTTATATGGTAAAAAAATGGCAATGGCCTGAGAGTCTGAAGCTTGACCGTAGCGTTAATGATGGATATGCGCTATATTATTATAATTGTATTCATATTCGTACCACACAGGTATGGCTTGATTATGCTGAAGCTATGTTCGAAGCTTATGGTGCTACTGCAAAGCCTGCCGGTTATACTTATTCCGCCGAAGATGCTATCAATAAAGTTAGAAATAGGGTAGGAATGATTGATGTACGGGCCGAAATTGTAGCTGATCCTGTGAAGTTTCGTGAAAAGATTCGTAATGAACGGGCTGTAGAGTTATTGTTTGAAAATAATCGTTGGTGGGATATTCGTCGCTGGATGATAGCTGAAGATTTATTCAGCAAACCAAACCCTATTAAAGGAGCATTAGTGACAGCCAGCAGTGCAACGCCTTTGGCTCCAAATCCCGATAATGTATTTACCTATAAATTGATTGATATAGTGGAGGAGGTACGTGTATTCGAGAAAAAGCATTATTGGTATCCACTTGGTTTCGATGAAGTGAATCGTTATCCAAATCTCAAACAAAATCCTGGTTGGTAATAATATAGTTTGAAAATTTGAAAATGAATCAATTTGAAAATTTTTAATAGAACAATGAAGAAAATGAAAAAAAATCATAAACATATAATCTTGCTTCTCTCACTTTACTGGGTTTTAGGTTTTAATGCTACTGCTCAGCTTGGTAACGACACTACATTAAATTTGTCGAAAGAAAAACGATATAGTGTAAATGCAACTTCGAAAATATCAGGTGCCGATCTCGAATCATATCCTGATATGTTGTTAAGTAATACCTTACAAGGTAAATTAAATGGTCTCAATGTAATGCTGACTGTGGGCGGTTTAGCTAATAATGCAGCCAATTTGTATATTCGCGGTTTGCACAGAGAAGACGGAAACGGCATAATAACTATTGTGGATGATGTTGAGCGTAATATTAACATGCTTAATCCTGAAGAAATTGCTACCGTTGAAGTGTTGAAAGATGCTTCTGCTAAAATATTTTATGGTCCGCGTGCTGCTAATGGTGTTTTGGTTATTAAAACCAAAAGAGGTATAAAAAATCAACGTGTCATTAAAACAAGTGCCGAATACGGAGTTGGTTTGCCTGAAAAAATGCCTTCGTACCTCAATTCGTATGATTATGCTCGATTATATAATCAGGCCAGAATAAATGATGGTTTGGAACCTTTGTATTCGGCAACTGCACTTGAAGGCTACAGAAATAGTAGCGGGGTAAATGATTTGCGATATCCAAATGTAGATTTTTACAATTATTTCCTGCGTAAAAATACAGAATACCGTAAGGCAAATGTGGAATTCGGTGGAGGTAATGAATCGGCCCGTTACGCTCTTATTATCGGATACAACGGAAATAGTGGATTGCAAAGTGTAGGTGAAATTCCACAGCGTAATCGCTTTACAGCTCGTGGTAATCTGGACATGAGAGTGAATGATTTTATTTCAGCATTTATTGGTATTGGTGGTACTTTTGATATTACCAAGCGTAGTGCGCTGGATCATGCACAAACATTTGCCGCATTAAGTTCGCATCGCCCCAACGAATATCCGTTTATTATTTCAGAGGAGTATATCCTACCTGACTCGGTAGGATTTCCAAATATGGGTACCGGACTGTATAGTGTTGAAAATCTTTGTGCTTCATTATTATACGGTGGTTATCAAAAAGATCAGAACGTAAACGGGCAGTTGAACTTTGGTCTTTCGTTTGACTTTAATGCCTTACTCAAAGGATTGACAGGAAAGGCACAAATAACGTTTGATAATTATTTTTATGGTTCTGAGGGACTGAGTGCAGGTCCGGCATTATACTCGCAACGTTGGATACAAACACCCGATGGAAGAGATTCGGTGATTTTTACCATGCGCCGAAAATCATTTCGTGATGATGACCTTACTTTAAATGGAAGTAATACTTATCGTACAACCGGAATCCAGGGCGAGTTAAATTATGCCGGCAGTCTGAATGAAAATAATTTACTGACAGCCGATTATATATATAATTATTATTTAGCTGAAGCCACAGGGATAAATCAGGATATGAAGTTTATTAATAATGTACTTCGGGTGAACTGGGTAAATAGTAAAAAATATCTGGTTGAAGTAAATCTGGGGTATATGGGTAGCAATAAATTTAAAGGGGATAATCAGTTTACCACCTCACTTACAGGTGGATTGGGTTGGATTGTATCAGAAGAAAACTTTTTAAATTCGATTGAAATAATTGATTATCTGAAGCTAAAAGCTACTGCTGGTGTATTAGCTTACGATGGTCAAACAGCATATGATTTGTATCGTGATCGTTGGAATAATAATGGTACAGTACGTATCAATAATTCCCTTCAACCTATGCGCACCAATTTCTCCCAAATGGGAAATCCTGATTTAAAATGGGAAAAGTCGCGTGAAGTAAACATTGGTATGGAAACATTATTATTTAATAATAAGCTCTGGATTGAAGCTAATTATTTTAATGAGTTGCGTTACGATATTATTTCTAAAGTAAATTCCTTGTATCCTGCATCTTTTGGTGGTTTCTATCCTACACGAAACTTTGGTAAGGTAGCTAACAGAGGCTTCGAACTCGAAGTAAAATATGCTAACAAAGCAGGAGAATTGAATTATCAGGCAGGTATTAACCTGATGTATTCCAAAAACAAGGTTCTTGTTACCGATGAATCAAATGGCGTTTATACAAATCTGAATTTAACAGGCAAACCTTCGGATGCCATGTTTGGATACGTTGCCATGGGATTGTTTGGGAAAGATATGGAAATAAGCTCACATCCCTATCAATACCTGGGAACTTATCAGGTTGGAGATATTGCATATGCTGATATTTATCTCGATGCTATGATAGATGAAAATGACCGTCAAATGATTGGCAACAGTTTTCCTCGTACCCAATTATCTTTAGATTTAAACCTTGAGTATAGAGGTTTTGGAATTTATGCATTAGGTACTTCACAACTTGGTTTTAGCAACTGGCTCAACAACAGTTACTACTGGATGCGTGCTGAAGATAAATATTCAATAAAAGCCCTGGATAGTTATCATCCAACTGAAAATCCAACAGGTACTTATCCTCGGTTAACAACTACTTCCGGCTCTAACAACTTCCGTAATTCAACATTCTGGATACAGGCAGCTGACTTTTTTAGATTAAAAAACATAGAATTAAGTTATACTTTTAAACCGGTAAATATCAATTTTATGAAAAAGGTGAAAGTATATGCACGAGGAACAAATATCTTCCAGATCTCGGCTAACAACGATCTGGATGTGGAAGTCTTGAATGCTGGAGTAAATAATTATCCTTTGTTAAAGAATCTAACGGCTGGTGTATCGGTGTCGTTCTAAAAATCATAATTAACAGTAACAGATTAAATTCACAGATATGAAAAAAATACTATATTTGTCGTTGATAGTAGCACTTACAACTATGTTTTCTTCGTGCGACAATATGCTTGATACGAAGCTTGATAATAGTTATGGTGATGAAATTACTTGGAAATTGCCTGATTATGCTTTGGGTGTTTTGAATAATGCCTATGCTAATATACCTCAAACGCCAAATAGTTTTGGAGGAGATTTCTTAGATGTAGCTACCGACAATGCTTATTGTAACGACAAAGGTTCTGACATGTCAAAATATGTTATGGGTAATATTTCGGCACAGAACAACCCGTTCAATGTTTGGGGAACAGCTTATACGCAATTTCGTAATATCCATTTGTTTATTGAAAAAGGTCTCGGAGGTACAGTAATTTTTAATCTGCCTGATAGTATAAGAAATCAGAAAATCAGGGACCGTTCGCTTGGTGAAGCTTATTTCTTAAGAGCATGGTGGGGTATGGAATTACTCCAACGCTTTGGTGGTATATCCGAAGATGGTGAAGCGTTGGGTTATCCTATTGTGTTAAAGAATCTTACCGATACTGATCATGCCAATTCACTGACTGTAAAACGTAATTCTTACGAAGAGTGCGTAATACAAATAATTGCCGATTGCGATTCAGCATTTAAGTATTTGCCTTTAGATTATACCGGTACTGATGAAGAATTGGGTATAAAACAAGAAGGACGTGCAAGTGGAAAAGCTGCTTTAGCATTGCAATCGAAAGTTGCACTTTTTGGAGCATCACCAGCTTATCAACCTTCTGGTTCGTATTCAATATCAACCGACTCCATTGATAAAAAGTGGATTCGTGCCGTAAAATTTGCTGAAAGAACCATAAATGTCGGCTCTCTTGGTGCTTATTCTGCGTTAACAGAGGCTGCTTATGTAGGTGATGGTGTTCAGGCAGTTACAAATGCTGAGTTTATTTTTCGTAAATGGTACAATAATAATTCACTCGAAAGAGCAAACTTTCCACCCTTGTTTTTTGGTAACGGACGTACAAATCCCTCGCAGAATTTAGTAGATGCTTATCATACTACAAGTGGTTTCCCTATTTCTGATACACGTTCGGGATACGATCCGCAAAATCCGTATTTGAATAGAGACAGTCGTTTTGAACTCACATTCTTTTATAATGGAAAAGTGTTTAATGCCGATCGTGAGCTGGAAATTTTTACGACAAGTACGGGCGTAAAAGGGCGAGATGTAGGAGGTTATGATTATAATAATTCAGTAACCGGTTATTATTTACGAAAATTCATGTCACCTAAGAAAGATATGTTATATAATCCGGCAACCCAGGGAGCGGTAAACGATTATCATCAATTTCCTTTGTTAAGACGTGCTGAAGTGTATTTAAACTTAGCTGAAGCTTTGAATGAAGCAGCGGGTCCTAAAGGTCTTATTGCCGGAAGTACAAAGTCAGCTTATGATATAATTAAAGATATTCGAAGTAAAAATGGTATTACATCAACTACTTACTTAGACGAAATGGCTGCAAATAAGGATTTGTTCCGTAGGTTGATTATGAACGAACGACGTGTTGAACTTGCTTTTGAAAATCAGCGTTTTTTTGACCTTCGCCGTCAGTTGTTGCCATTAAATGAAGATATTAAAGGTGTAGAAATCACTAAAACAACTACAGGTTTTATTTATTCAGGTACAAATCCGAATGAAGCAGGAAAAATTGTTGAATCTCGTAAATTAAATGAGCAAAAATATTATTATCTTCCAATACCTTACAGTGAAATAGCAAAAAATCCAAATTTGAAACAAAATAAGGGTTGGTAATTACATTATAATACTATAAAGGATATGAACAAGAACATTATAACAATAACAAAATTTGTCCTGATTGTAACGGCTGTATTAATATTTGTTGGTTGTGAACCATACGAAGGGTATATATATGACTATAAATATTCAGCCGTGTATTTTGGTACTCAAAAGCCTTTACGAACTTTAGTTGCACGTGAATCTTCAGATAAGTTGAATTTTAAACTTGGAGTAATTTTGTCCGGTGTGCGTGAGAACAAAACTGATCAATGGAGTACTTTCGAAATTGCACCCGACTTATTGACAAGTGTTGAAGGTGCGAGTGTATTTACTCTTATGCCTGCCGATTGGTATAGCTTTAGTGTTGCCGAAAATAAAATTGTCATACCAAAAGGAAAGTTTATGGGTGACTTTACGATCAGTATTGATAAAGCAAAAATGGGTGCTGACCCTTTAGCATTGAATAAAACATATGCCATACCAGTGCGACTGCTTGATACTTCTGTCGATTCAATTTTATCGACTAAAAACTATACTGTTTTGGTAGTTAAATACATTAGCGAAAATTCAGGAACATACTATGTTCGCGGCTCTCAAAGTGAATATGACCTAGTATTACAGGATACAATAGCTGGCACCACCCAAAAATATTATGTGGCTGATTGGAGTAAAAATAAAACACGTGTGTTTTCAACACTTTCGTTAACAGATTGCGATATGGCTGGTATGGGCTTTAACGCATCTGAAAAACTCAAAGTTGTATTTGGGGCTGACAAAGCAGTTACGCTTACTACATCAAGTGCAAATGCCGCAGTGACTGTGATTGACTTGGGATCGTCGTACAATGCGTTAACAGGAGAATACCATTTTATATATACATATTTTAAAAACTCAAAAACTTATAAAGTTGATGAATATCTGAAATTAAGGAATGACCCGGAAAATGATTTGAGATTTGAAGAATGGTAAAAACGTAATTGTAATATTAATGATATAAAAAGGATTGTTGTCTGGCAATCCTTTTTCTGGCTTATATAAATAGTTGTATATTTGAGTTTACATTTTATTTGTTAAATGTATAATGAATTTTTCGGGACAGTATCCTTTTGCAAATAACGAATTGATGACTTCATTAAGACATATAATCTGTTCTTTCGTTTTTATGTCAACTACTCTAGTAGTAGCATCATCATACAACGGACAATATCAAATTGAGTTTCCACGTCCCCTGAGTGTAGTTGATGGATTAGCTTCAAATGAAATTACCTGTATGTTGCAGGATTCGAAAGGCTTTATGTGGTTTGGTACCCGCAATGGCTTGAGTCGCTATGATGGTTATGTTTTTAAATCGTATAAGTCTAATTATTTGAATCCCAGTTATTTTACAAATAACAATATAAATTGTATTGCTGAGGATAAGGACAATCAACTTTGGGTGGGAACCCGTATAGGACTAAATAAGATAGATCTTCGAACCGGAAAAGTTATTCAATTTAACGATAGTATTTTAAATGGAGTTTTGATAAATTCAATCGTTATTTCAGATAATAATACAACTTACCTTGGAACTTCAAACGGAATCTATATATACGATCAAGAGAAAAATGTGTTTCGACCTTTAATAGCAGATGCAAAAGGAATAAAGCTCAGGAGTAACTATATTAAAACATTGTTTATTGATTCAAAAAACTTTTTATGGATTGGAGCATGGGAGACAGGTTGTGAAGTGTATAATTTAAATACAAACCTGTTTGTAGATTATTCTTATTTACAAGACAAATCGTCTTTAGTTATAAATAATATATTTGAAGATGATAGACATTCAATTTGGTTAAGCACATGGGATAGAAATGGTGTAATTCGAATTGAAAACCCTCATCAACCATCTATTCATAGGATCACTACATTTTTTCCTCAAAAATATGAAAATAGTACGGTATTGCCGGTTGTCTATGGTGTATGTCAGGATAAAAACAAAGGCAATATACTTTTTGCAACTGCAAACGGTCTTCAAATACTGAAGCAAACTTATCAATACGAAAATCTGGTACAGTTAAACAATACAAACTCGATTAAAATTTCAGGGGATGAAATTCATTCAATGTTTGCCGACAGAAGTGGATTAATTTGGTATTCGGTTTTTGGGGTTGGATTGAACGCACTTAGTTCAAACAATGCACAATTTGAACAATTTAATTTAACAAATTTATTTGAATCAGATAATTTGTTCCCTTCCATAAGTGGAATTTTTGAAGATGAAACTGGTACCGTCTGGTTGGGAATTAAATCGTTGGGGTTGGCACTCTTCGATAGAAATGAAAGAAAAATTACTTTACATAATAACCATCCGATCCTTCGAAAAATCTCTGAAAAAGCAAATTCATTTTATTCTTTTCACAAAACAAAACTCACTAACGAACTTTGGCTTGGTTCACGTTATGATGGATTATATAGTGTTCGATTTATTGATGGAAAAATAAGCTCTATTTCGCACCTGTACATACCCGATATTGATATGAGAAATCAGGGCATAAAGGATATGGTGGAAGTAAATGGCACTATTTGGCTGGCGACAACCAGAGGCTTATTTACAGCTCGCTGGAATGGTGTGAATGAATATCTGTTTGTAAATATGGGAATGATACAACAGAAATTTAACGAGAAGGAAATCAATGCTTTAATTGTAGACAATGTTGGCACACTCTGGGTAGGTACTCATAATGAAGGTCTTTTTGCAATCCGTTTCAAGGATGATAATAAAGTAATTATTGATGAGTATTCGCATTCAAATAAAAGGTTGAATAACAATGAAGTGTTGTGTTTACTTCAGGATTTTAGAAATCGTATATGGGTGGGTACCAAAGGTGGTGGACTAAGTTTGTTAGATACAATGGAAAATCGCTTTAATATTATTGATAACATGAATCTCCTGCCAGATGATGCCATTTATAGTATGGAAGAAGATAACTGGGGCAATCTTTGGTTGGCTACAGGAAATGGTTTGGTTAATTATAATGAAGACCATGCTAAAAATCAAAAAATCTGTATCTTTTCAGGTAAAGAAGGAGTTAAAATAAATTCATATAATCCTAATGCTGTTTATAAAAATAAAAACAATGAACTTTTTTTTGGAGGTAACAATGGATTTATTTTATTTACACCTGAACAGGAACAGCAAAAATCATTTTCACCTCAACCGGTTATTTGCGGATTAAATATCAATAATACTTCTTTTGATGTTATCCCTGACGATAAGAAGGTAAATATAACTGAAACAGATATTCCTTATACTAATGAAATTGAATTATCACATAAGCAGAATAATATAATCATTGAATTCTCAGCATTGCTTTACGAAAATATACCTGCATTGAAATATGCATATAAAATGGAAGGTGTTGATGATGAATGGGTTTATGTTGACTCTAAAAAAAGATTTGTGAATTACAATAATCTTTCAAAAGGAGAATATAACTTTAAGGTTAAATCATGTAATTCTCTGGGTCAATGGTGTGATCAACCAACGAGTTTTATTGTGAAAATAAAACCTGCACCATGGGATAGTTCAATTGCTTATTTCATTTATTTTTTACTATTTATTATCATTTTTTACTTCACATTACGTATTCTTTCAAACAGAATGCGTTTAAAACGAATGTTGGCTATCGAACAGATAGAACGTGAAAAATCAGAGGAAGTTACACAAGCTAAGTTAAAATTTTTCACCAACATTTCGCATGAGTTTTTTACCCCTATTACAATAATGAAATGTACGCTTGATGGTTTCGCTAAGCGCTATCCCAATGAGTCGAAATTTGTATTTACTTTAAATGCAAATATGGATAGGTTAGTAAGGTTACTGGAACAAATTGTTGAATTTCGTAAAGTTGAAACCGGTAATTTAAAACTTAAAATATCAAAAGTTGAAATTGTTTCTTTTGTTCGGGAATTATGCGATGTACATTTTAAACCTTTATATTCCGATAACAATATTTCATTGCATTTTGAATCGACAATTGATGAACTGGAAGCTTATGTTGATGCAGATAAATTAGATAAAATTATTTTTAATTTACTTTCTAATGCATTTAAATACAATAAACCAAATGGTAGTGTACATGTAAAAGTAGATGTGGAAAAACGATATAATGGAAATCATCTTACAGTAACAATTTCAGATACCGGTTATGGTATGACTGATGATGTGAAACAAAATTTGTTTAAACGCTTTTACGAAGGGAGTTTAAGCGATTTTAAGATAAAAAGTATTGGTATTGGTTTGTCATTAACACACGATTTAGTTCAATTTCATAAAGGTGAAATAACTGTTGAATCGCAGGAAGGTATAGGAAGCACATTTACTGTTTCATTACCGATTGACAAGGAAGTTTACGAAGAAGAACAGATGTATCAAGCTGAAAAACAGGCAAATTCAAATTTTAATTCCTTGATAAATGAATCAGGTAATGTGTCAGTATCTGAACGACAAATGAAGGTATTGATAGTTGAAGATAATATGGAATTACTAAACTCAATTTCTGATGCACTTGATGAGGAGTTTATAGTTTATAAAGCTACAAATGGTATAATAGCACTCGAATTATTAGAGCATACTGAGGTAGATGTTGTTGTTACTGACGTAATTATGCCTGAAATGGATGGTATTGAATTTTCGTGCGAAATGAAAAATCGGGTAGAGTTTTCACATATTCCAATTTTAGTGCTATCGGCTAAACATGATGTTGAACATAAAATTGAGGGATACAATGCCGGTGCTGATGCGTATATCACAAAACCATTCGAAATGTCGGCATTGATTGCTAATATTAAAAGTCTGGTTCGTAACCGTAAGTTATTAGCCAAATCATTTGCCGATGAAAAAGGAAATGTGAATGTAGAGAAATTTACATACAATAATACTGATAAGGATTTTCTTGAAAAGGTCGTGGAAATAATTGAGAACAATATATTCAATGCCGGTTTTTCAACCAATGACCTTTACAAGGCAATTAATATGAGTCAATCTACATTGTATCGAAAACTTCAGGTGCTTATTGGAATTTCACCTAATGAACTCATTCGAAAAATCAGAATCAAAACGGCTTGTAGATTGCTTTTAGAAAAAAGATTAAATATTTCGGAAATTGCTTACGATCTTGGATTTAGTGATCCCAAATATTTCAGCAATGTCTTTAAAAAAGAAATGGGGATTAGTCCTACCGCTTACATCAAACAACATAGAAATTAAACAATTCGTTGAAAACAAATGTATAAATTTAAAGCCACTCCGTTTATTCTTACTTCCTTCATGTCGCTGTCCTTTCAGGTAAGCTCTGCGCAAGTTGAAAAACCCAATATTATCTTTATATTGGCTGACGATATGGGTGTGGGTGATGCAGGTTGTTATGGTCAAACCAAAATTAAAACTCCCAATATTGATGCATTAGCCAAATCGGGAATTCAGTTTATGCAGCATTATAGTGGTTCCACTGTGAGTGCTCCATCACGCTGTTCATTGCTTACAGGAAAACATACCGGACATAGCGCCATTAGAGGAAATAAAGGCGAAGAATCTGCATTGGGTCAGTTTGATTTATCTTTGCCGGAGAGTGAAGTAACTATTGCAGAAATTCTTCAGCAAAAAGGTTATGCTACTTTTTGTGTTGGCAAATGGGGGTTGGGTGGACCGCAAACACAGGGTAGTCCATGTAATCAGGGTTTCGATGATTTTTTTGGTTATCTGAGTCAGGGTGCAGCACATCGTTATTATCCCGAATTTCTTTATGAAAACGATAAAAAAGTACCAACAAACGGAGTTTACAGCCATTATTTGATTATCCAAAAAGGATTGGAATATATCGAAAAAAATGCAGACAAGCCGTTTTTTGGTTATTTTGCGGTTACTCCTCCTCATGCCGATTTGGATATTCCGGATTTAGGGCAATACGATAAACAGTTTCCCGAAAAACCACACATCAACAACTCGAAAAAAGGTTATAAAACACAATTACAACCTAAAGCGGCCTATGCTGCCATGGTTTCGGAAGTAGATAAAAATGTGGGACAGATAGTGACATTGTTAAAGGAAAAAGGAATTCTGGAAAATACCATTTTGATTTTTTCATCAGATAATGGAGTTCATAGTGTTGGCGGAAATGACCCGGAATTTTTTGACAGCAATGGTCCTTTTCGTGGTTATAAACGAGATTTGTACGAAGGTGGTGTTCGTACACCATTTATTGTGTCATGGCCGGCACAAATTAAAACTCCTTTCTATAGCTATCATGTTTCTACATTTTGGGATTTTCTACCAACCGTATGTGATATTGTTGGAGTTGAGTTACCAAAAGGAATTGATGGTATTTCGTACTTACCTGAATTATTGCAAAATAGTAAAAAACAAAAAAAGTACGATTATATTTATTATGAATTTTACGAGCAAGGGGGTAAACAATCCATTTTACGAAAAGATGGATGGAAAATAGTTCGTTTACAGGTGAGTAACCCTTCTCAAACTTATGAGGAATTATATAATATTTATCACGATCCTTCTGAAAGTGCAAATGTGATTAAGCAATATCCAAAAATAGCCGGCCGGCTACGGAAAGCACTTGATCGTCAGAGAACAGAGAATCCAAATTTTAATTTTAATAACAAAAACCAAAATGAAAACTAAAATTTTTTACATAAATACGAAATCTGCTATTACGCTTACTGCATTTTCGATGTCGTTAGTTGTGTCAGCTCAAGACCGTCCTAATATCCTTTGGCTAACGTACGAAGACACATCGCCTCAGTTTATCGGATGTTATGGAAATGAGCAAGCACATACACCGAATATTGATGCATTGGCAAAGGATGGTGTACGATTCAATGCTGCATTTTCTACAGGTGCAGTTTCATCTCCAAGCCGTTTTTGTCTTATTACTGGTATTCGTCCGGCGGGCGTGGGTACCGGAAATCACCGAAGTAATTACGAAATACCTGAAAATATTAAAGGGTTCCCATATTATCTGCGTCAGGCCGGATATTACACCACCAATAATTCAAAAACTGATTATAACATTGCCAACGCCAAAGCATTTATTGCTGAAGCCTGGAACGAATCGTCGAATAAAGCCGGCTGGTGGAATCGTAAACCGGGTCAACCTTTTTTTGCTGTATATAACAGTACTGCAAGTCATCAATCCAAAACGATGACTAACAGTTGGGAAACGTATGAAGAAAATGTACTTTCAAAGCTGAATGAGTCAGAAAAAGTTGTTTTAGACAACTACATTAAGCCTGATTTCTATCGTTCTTCTCCGGAAATGAATAAAAATATGTCTCGCGTTTATAATTCCATCTCGTTGATGGACAAAGAATTTGGACAGTGGCTGGATAGGTTGGAAAAGGATGGGTTGAAGGACAGTACTATTATTTTTTGCTTTAGTGACCATGGTGAAGGCATTACCCGTAGTAAAGGAAGTGCTCTGGGAACCGGTTATAGAGTGGCTTTTGTGGCATGGTTTCCGCCTATGTACAGGCATTTATCGCCCTGGGGAAGCGGAGTTGTAACTGACGAGTTGGTAAGTTTCGACGATTTTGCTCCTACAGTTCTTAAACTTTGTGGTGTAAAAACTCCGCAATATATGAAGGGGAATGTATTTGCAGGGGTTGATAAAGTTTCTCATAAAAAATATGTTTTCCCTGCATTGGATCGAACAGACGAAAGTTCTGAATTGTCCCGTTCGGTATCGGATGGTCGCTATCTGTACACCAGGGTGTTTATGCCATTTCAGCCATTTGTACGTTGGAATATGTATTATGATGTGAGCGATTTACAAAAACAAATTCGGGCTGATTACAAAGCAGGATTATTAAATGAAGTTCAGCGCAAGATGCTTGAACCCCGTGAAAGTGAATATCTTTTTGATTTGAAAAATGACCAGTGGGAAACTAAAAATCTGATACACGATAAAAATCTGAATGAAAAAGCAAAAGAACTCAGAAATGCTCTTGTAAATGAACTTATACAGGTTAGAGATGCTCATTTTATACCTGAATTCAGTTTTATAACCGAAGAAAAAATGCCGATACAATTGGCAGCCGACACAAAGGAATATCCTATTTCCAAAATTGTGAATACTGCTATGCTGATTGGAAATGGTAAGAAAGTTCTGAAAAAACAGTTGAGCTTAATGACTGATCAAAATAAATATATTCGATATTGGGCTGCTGTGGGCTTATTTAGTCAAAAATCAAAAGTAAAAGAGAACTATATTCAGAAATTTTTAGAAAATGAAACCTTTGAACCGACCCGAATTTACTTAGCAGTATTATTGTTTAAACAAAATTCGGAAAACGTATCATTAATTCGAACCTTATTAAATGAGACAAATCCTGAATTGTTACGTATAACACTTCAACTTCTCATTACTTTAGATGATGACAAACAAAGTCTCATTTTAACAGACATTGAAAATTTGTACCAGCAAAACCTTGGTTCAAAAAACAAAGAAATGTTTGCATGTAATGAACTACTGAAGCTTTTTATGCATAAAAATAAGGGAATAGAAATAATTAGGAATTAGATATCAAAGGCGATGATTTGTTTTAAGGTTTATGAATAATTTCAACCCTATGAATGAATAAAATCTATCCGCAAGCTAGTTAACAAACGTAATATATTTGCGAAAATAAGTCACTAACTTTTAAAAAAAACACAAAATGAAAAAGATTACATTATTTTTTGCTTTGATTTTCTGCGGCTTTCAACTTGCTCAAGCACAAACAACGCTTGAAGTTGGAGCCGATAAAACTTACACAAGCATTGGTGCAGCCTGGGATGCTGCAAAAACAGAGACAGCTACTGACATTATCATTAATGTAGCCGAGGGTACTTATGTGGAAACTTCAAACATGAAGGGTGGTGATGAAACCGCAAAAGTCGGAGGTAAAAAAATCACTATCCGTGGTGCAGGTGCAGATAAAACAATTGTTAAACGTTCCGATATGACGGATTTCACCATTAACAGCACTAAAAATCCTGGCAGGTTGTTTCAGTTTAATGACGCTAGTGCCGCTAATCTCGAACTGACTTTAGAAAAAATGTCATTTGAAACTATGGGTTTTATGAACACTAATGGTGGTGGTGTTGTCAATGCCAATCAGGCAGGTATAAAAATTTCATTTAAAGATTGTAATTTTAAAAATATTTTTGCGAGAGCAGGTGCAATTATTCAAGTCACTGTTGAACCTATTGAGGTGGCTTTAGAAAACTGTTTTTTTGAAGAATGTGGTTCTTTTGATAATAACACTCACGATGGTCTTATCAAAGTAGTTTCAGGTAAACTTAGTTTGACAAATTGCACATTCTACAATAATTCTTTTGATGTTCTCAATAGAGGTAGTAATGCTACTGGAACCGACAGAGATCTGAAAACCGGTCAATTAGTTACTGTCGGTGGTTCGTTAAGTTCATTTGCAATGATCGAATGTAATTTTTTAAATAATAAATATATAAATGGTGATTTGGATAAGATTCATCCATTTATTTCAATGAAACCTGACACTACAGGAACAGCTCCCGGTATTGTGCTTAGAAATGCAGCTCCCGGATTTAATATTGTAAACACAATATCACTTGGTAATGTACGAACCGGATCTGTTGACAGCGACTTGTATTACAATGTACTTAGTGCTCCTACAATCTCTGGTTCAGTAATGAATGTAGTGAAAAATTTCGATTTAAATACTTCATTAGACGAAAACGTAACTAGTTTAGAAGGAGTAACAATCAATCCGGATGCAGCAGTGAGTATTTATTTTGAGATGGAAGATGATGCTCCAAAAATTATTACAAATAGTCTGGGAGTAAAATCTGTGATTCGCAAAACATCAAGCGTTAATAACGTGAACAATTCGGATTTGTTTATTAGAATTAACAATGGACTGTTAACAATTACTTCTGATAAATTACAGAATATTGAGATTTTCAACAGCATCGGTGCTAAAGTTGGTCAATTTTTAAACACAAATAATGTTAGTGTTAATTTATTGGAAGGGATGTATATAGTAAAAAGTGAAACTTTCTCAAGAAAAGTTTTAGTAAGGTAAGTGCTTTGGTTGGCAAACTTATCAAATTCATCCCGATGGCTGCTGTACTGAGCGATGAGTTATATTAGTAAGTTTTTTATGTAAAAACTTTCATATTCTGACTGTTTTATGAATCACAATCGTTTGATTTCTGTTGCCGGAGGACTTTCGTTGCTTTCATGTGTTACAACATCACTGAGTGCTGCAGCCGACAAACCCAATTTTCTTTGGTTATGGATTGAAGATACGAGTTACTATAACTTAGGTATTACCGGAAATAATCAGGTAGAAACACCACAACTTGATAGTTTGGCACAAAACGGTGTGTTGTTTACAAGGGCATATTCCTGTGGTCCTCAATCTTCTCCTGCACGTTCCACACTTATTACCGGAATGTATTCTTTTTCTACTGCCTCTGATTGGCATCGTCAGAAGAGAGCTGTGCCTTCGTCGTTTTATTTCCCACAGTACTTAAAACAGGCCGGGTATTATTGTACAAATAATAGTAAAACTGATTATAATTCAACGGTTGCTAACGGTGTAATATGGAATGCATCAAGTTCTTCAGCTCATTATAAAAACCGCTCTACGGCTGAAACTCCTTTTTTTGCTGTTTTTAATCATGGCGGTACACACATGTCATGTATCACTGACAATCCGATTTCTGAACGAACCAACAGAAAAATTTTGCCTTCGCTGACTCCGCTTCCGGCTTATTTGCCTGATGGTGACTCATTGCGCGATGACCGTGCCTGGCATCTTGACAAAGTAAGTGAAATGGATAATTGGGTGGCAGGTCATTTGAAGGCATTGCGTGATGCAGGATTGGATCAGAATACCATTGTTTTTTTTAGTTCAGATCATGGTGGGTGTACTCCCGGTTCTAAAGGATTTTTGAGAGAAGATGGAGTGCGGGTTCCGCTGATAATTTATTTTCCTCCCAAATGGGCACATCTGAAACCTGAGGTTGAGGATGGATATAAGTCGAATCGAATTGTTGGGTTTGTCGATTTGGGTCCCACATTATTGAGTTTAGCAGGTATCGCACCTAAAAATCATTTTCATGGCAAACCTTTTTTGGGTGAATATGCTGCACAACCCAGAGAGAGCATTATTAACTTCAGGTGCAATCAAGGAGAATCGTATATTCCTTCCCGATCTATTATCAATCATAAATATAAATTGATATGGAACTATAATACCCTTTGGAGAAAAGGGATGCGTAATGGTTTTCAGTGGGGTATGGAAGGTTTTGTAGAGTGGGAGCGCATGTTTTTCGATAATGAATTAAGTGGAGTTCCAAAAAGTTTCTGGGAACAGGAAGAGCCTTTCGAGTTATATGACCTTGAAACAGATCCTCAGGAAATGAATAATTTAGCTAAAAATCCTGACTATAAGGATGTATTGGATAGCTTGAAATCGCAACTTAGCTCTGAATTAAGAGGAATTAGGGACCTTGGTTTATATCCTAAATCCTTGCGAAGACAGGAGCAAACTGAGCCTTTTTACGAGTACGTGAGACGCACCAATCAAAACACTGATAGAGTAATTGAAACTGCTGAAATTGCAAGTGCTGCTACCGAAGATGAAATTGAAGAACTCACTCTTCGACTTAATGATGTTGATGCAGTTGTACGTTATTGGGCTGCGTTGGGGATTGCACAAGTGAACAGAAGAAATAATACAGCAGCAAATTTTCCGTATCAAAAGCTGGTTGCCATGTTAAATTCTACTTCTGAAGCAGTTGAAGTAAAGTCAATGGTTGCCTCAGCACTGATTATCAGAGGATACAACTGTGAAGCAATTCCGTTTATGCTTGATGAAATGCGCAAGGGAACACAAAGTGTGACTAGCGCGATGGAAGGACTTGACACCTATTTGAGGCCTGCTACTGCGCGTATTATTGCTGCTTGCGAAGCAATCAAAGCAAATGATCCGGCTTACAGTAAAGCTAGTCTTAATGATTACAATGCTTGCCTGGTGAATGCACGTATATTGCCTTACCGATTATTTAAACAGTCAAACATGCAATTGTGGAGACCATTTACAAATCCACACTCGGTCGACACTATACCTCTTGATTGTAATACTTCATCGGTAAAGAACGTTAAGGATGATGATATGTTCAAACTCACAAGGGGTAGTTCAAGAAATCAATTTATATTATGTGCTGATAACAAAGAACTTAAATCAATCAGGTTACTGAATATAATAGGACAGCAACTGAATAATTCAATTACTCAGTTGGGAGATGAAATCAGAATTACTATTCCTGAAGATATTAAAATGGGCTACTTTATCATTTCTTTCCAACATAATGACCAGTATTTTTCAAAAACAATCACAATTTAGTTTTTTATAAAAAATTTTTTTATTCTTTCTTTTATTTGGTTCGTTTACAGCTAAACTAATTTTTGTAAAATACTGAAAATAACGCTGTTACTACTATTTGTAGTATAATTTGATGGAATAAAATATTGAATATATCTTACCTTGCTATGATTACACGATGACTACACGTCACTTCGGGTAATTTTGGAAGAAAAATTTTTGAAAAATTGTAATTTAATTCAACATGAATTTTCGTTCGATTCGTTTTCTGTGTTTTTTGGTTGTACTTGCTTTTATACAGTTAAATGCACAAAACACTGTTACAATAGTGTATTCCTTTGATAGCGACATGAGCGCTTTAGTTTCTGATCCTCAGGCTGTTCATGCTGATGATGCAGTCGTGGGTGGAACAAAACTTCAAAACAATGGCATCGTTGATGATTTGGGTGTCAGATCTCTTTCAGCAACAGTTAGAGACAATAACTCAACTAATTACCAAACAGCATTTTTACAAGCCAACATAAAGCCTCGTGCGGGTTACAGATTACAAATAAATGAGATTAAAGTAACACAAAGGAGTTCGAAAGCAGGTATACCGTCACAATCGCAAACCTATTTATACCGAATTGGATGTGCCTTAAATGGGACTAAGCCGGTTTCATCAGATCCGACCCAATCTACTGAAAACAGGGTCTTTTATGTCAGTTATAAATCGGATGTATTTATTACTGATCCAGGGTTTCCCGCTGTTTCTGGAGATGATTTTGTATCTGTTTATTTAGCGGCACGAGGAGCATCTACATCTAATGATGTATTTGATTGGTATATTGATGAAGTTGAGGTAACAGCGACTTATTATAAACCACTTGATTTACCCGTATTTCTTGTTCATTATGCATTTGAGGGTGGAAGCAAATTACCTGCAGTAAGTGGAGAAAATAACATTCAGGCTTCATCCATGTCGGCCAATGCTGCAACAGAAGGTCTGACTGATCTTGGAAAATATTGGATACGAATGAACTCAAATTCTAATACCATCGGTTTCAAAAACCTTGGGTTGATGTTTGATATAGAACCTAATCCGGGTTATGAAGTAGTTTTGAACCATTTTGAGATAGTACATGCCGGAAGTGGTGTTGCGGGTGAATCGCGTGTTAACAGAATGGCTGCCTACAGAGACCTGTCTCGTGCGAATGCCGGAATTGAAATTGGAAGAGAAGATTTTTCCACTTACACCGGCAGGGCAGTTTATGGTGACCAAGTGTCTGCTGCTGCTTTTAAAACAACTGTTTTTCAGGATAATCATGTATTTGCTTCCAGGCAATTTTTTACCCTGAGTGTAAATCGCACAGGATCGCCCGCAAATGTGGAATTTTGGACGGTTGATGACGTTAAAGTACATGGTTGGTTAATTCCGGCGGGTAGAGGCAATTTGTTAAAGCATATTGTACAGGGAGAAAGCTTATTGATATCAGCAAAAATTGGAGAGCAGGTTGGAGAGTATACTAAAGCTGTTTACGATGAATTGTTAATGTTGTTACTAAATGCAACTGATTCGCTAAACAATGCTCAGGTGTCTGAGGCGAGTATTCTGCAATTAACTGAAATGGTTGAGCAGGCGGTCACACAATTTCCTTCGAAAGCAAATACTGGAAAGCTTGTTGTCGCCATTGACATCAACTCAGGGATACCTTTAAATGAAGGTTTTGCTGGTTTTAATATGCGTATTGTCGATGGACCATGGACTTATACCCATCCGGAATTCAAAGAAGCTGTCCGAAAAATGAACCCTGGTTTTTTACGTTATTTTTCGGGTACTTCTGGTGATTATTTCGATATTCATACCGGCCAGTACGAATTGCAATGGTTTGAAGGCACTTCTAGCGGTCCGGAAACCGGAGGTGATGATGGATCGCTAGATGATTTTAACTCCATACCAAATTTATATAAATGGATGGAAGGAAAAGGTGTACATCGTTTTATTGATTATTATACCATGTGTGGAGAGATGGGTACCCGAACTGTTGTAACCTGGAACGGATTTTACGAGTCAGCTCAAAAAGCGGCGCAATTTGCCCGTTTTTGTAAAAATAACAATATCATTGTTGATTCATGGCAATTTTGTAATGAGCCGAACTTTTTTACTCCACCACGCAGGTATTTCTGGAATGATGGAGAAGATTATACTGCTAAAATGAGAGAAATTGCTGATTCTATTAAATCAGTATTTCCCGATGCGAACTTAGCGTTAAGTTACGGATGGTCATTTAATACTAATAGCTTTGCATCTCAAATAAAAGCCTATCAAAATAAAAATTCAAGGTATTGGAATCAGGTGTCTATCCATGCTTATCCAACCCATCGTAAGGATGCCAATTTCTACGAGAGTATGTTAACTGCTAATAATGCACTCGAAACACATACGAATAACAGCTATTTTTCAGCGATGACAAATCAGAGCTGGACTAACTCGCAACTTTTACTCACTGAGTTCGGAGTGTGGAACGACAAGCTTAACAGCACCAATTATTCTGCAATATATGTGGCTGAATATTTTATGAGATTATCGCAACAGCCTCAGGCATGGATGATTGGCAAGCATCATATCGCCAGTGCAGTGCAGCCAATGAATAAATTTCAGGCTGAAATAATGGCTGCTTATGAAAATCAAACACCAATAAATACTGATTTGTTAAATACCGGTTATTTAATTAGCAATGAAGGTTACGCTCATTATTTAGTGAATAAAGTATTCAAGAACAGTACGTTTGTCTGGAAGACCACACATAATAACAAAGAAACAGTTTTGCGACGGGGAGGTGGTTCCACTTCGGCAATTTATGCTACATCGTACAAAGGGATGAATGATCGTGATTATATGTTAATTAGTAATAAAACTGAACATAATCACAAACTGAACATTGTAATTGATGGGGACACCCTTCGAAAGCAAGTGGACATCCATTATTTTTCAGATAATAATCCACAGAATGCGGTTACTACTATTTCGACAGAAAGTGTGGCCGGAGATTCGGTGATTGTGCCTCCCTATTCGGTGATGCGGATTGAATGGCTGAAAGAGCAAACAGACATCCCTGTACCACTTCCAACGCGGATTTATCAAGTGCAAAATAACCAGGGATCAGTTTTACTGAGGTGGTGGAAACGCGAAATAGCAACAAGTTATATTGTTAAGTACGGTACAACATCAGGAATATATAACGATTCGGTAGAAGTAACTGATAACAGCGCAGAAATTGTTGATTTACAAACTGACATTTTATATTATTTCGTAGTGGTTGCTTCCAATGACCAGGGTTTAAGCGCCAACTCAAATGAGGTGACAGCGAAAATTGCCATCCCGGAACAGCCCAGAATCAATCATATTCATGAAGATAATCAACGAGTTAGTATTCATTGGGAAAGCGTGCCATTTGCCAATGGCTACAAAGTTAAATACGGTACGGCACCTGGTATTTATTCAGAAGTTATTGATGCAAAAAATGTGACGGGTTATTTGTTACGGCGACTAAATAACAATACGACATACTATATAACCGTTGTAGCTTATAACGGAATGGGCGAAAGTGAACAGGCAACTGAGGTCGTTGCAATCCCGGTTGCCAACCGTCCGTGGCCACCTTATCTAGTCAGCGCTACAGAAGAGGATAATGGAGCTGTGAAACTTACATGGACACCCTCTGATTCGACCCACAACGCTAATTTTAATGTGTATTATTGTCCAACTCCCTGGGATGAATCAAATTACCAATTGATTGGAAGCAATGTAAAAGACACTAGTTTTATTGATCTTGTTCCCAGAGATAAAGGATATCATTACTATCGTGTAAAAGCTGTCAATCAAGTGGGTGTGAGTCATTTCTATTCAGCTATTGCTACAGTTAATAAAGCGAAAAGTGGCATATCGAAATTGGATGAAATACATCCAGGTACATTCAGGATTTATCCTAATCCGGCAAAGGATGTTCTTTTTGTGAAAGCTATTGATGGAGTCAGTCCTGTTCAATACAATATTTTTGATAGTACAGGTAGATTGTTGAAAAAGGGTATAGGTGAACAAATTGAAATCAATGAACTGGATCCGGGACTTCTGATCGTTGAACTGACTCAACATGGAGTAATAGAAAAGATAATTAAAGAATAAAAATATAGCAATAAAAGCAGGATATTGAATAATCAATACCCTGCTTTTGCATAATGTGCATTACTTTTCACTTAAGAAACGAGTTTATTTTTGTGTTTTTACTTTCAATTGCTGCCCACTAACAAATTTAATTTGTATGAACATGAAGAAAATTACGTTGTTCATTGTATCTTCAGTTCTTACTTTCTTTATAGTGCGCAGAAGCTTTATGTGTTTCCTTTTTAGGGGCCTTTTGGTACAGTTTTAAGTTGAATACATATAATACGAGTTGGTAAAGATAATTATAAATTAATCATTTAGTTATAAAAGTAAGATTTATGAAGAGAATTGCGTTATTTCTGGCAGCATGTACCATGGTTATTCATGTAACAGCACAAGTGTCATTTGGAAAGCCGGAAAAGATTAACAAAGACTGGAAGTTTATTTTGTCTGATAGTGATAATTATCAACAGGTAAAATTTGATGACAAAAAGTGGAAAACAGTACAAATTCCCCACGACTGGAGTGTGAAAGAGCAATTGAGCACAACATTGGCCAGTTGCATGGGTTATTTGCCCGGGGGTGTGGGCTGGTACCGAAAAAGCATCAATATTCCAGCATCCAGACAAGGTGAAAAGGTGTATCTTTATTTCGAAGGAGTTTACAATCGCAGTGAAGTGTATTTCAATGGCCGGCTATTGGGGAAAAGACCAAATGGCTACATTTCATTTATGTATGACGCCACGCCTTATGTTGAATATGGAAAAGAAAATGTAATTGCTGTACGGGTTGATCATAGTCAATCGGCCGATTCGCGTTGGTACACAGGATCAGGTATTTATCGTGATGTATGGTTGGTTTATGCCAATCAGGTGCACATTGCTCAATGGGGTGTATTTGCCTATCCGAAAAATATTACCCCCAAACAAGGCCTTTTAGCGGTGGAAGTTGAAATTAATAACAACTCAGATGTAAATTCAAAACTTGTCATATCCAATGAGTTGATTGCACCTGAAGGTCATGTGGTAGCAAAAGCCAGCAAAAAACTTACGGTAGCAGCTAATCAGAATGGTAAAATTACTTATGATTTTAAAGTTCGCAATCCTGAACTTTGGGATTTAGATAAACCGGTACTGTACACTCTGAAAACTACAGTGCTTGAAAACGGTAAAGTAATAGATGAATCATCTCTTAAAACAGGTTTTCGCACTTATACTTTCGATCCAAATAAAGGCTTTGCACTGAATGGTGTGTGGATGAAGGTGAAAGGTGTTTGTTTGCATCATGATTCAGGTGTCTTGGGTGCTGAATCGTATAAAGATGTTTGGAAAAGAAGATTACTGACCCTGAAAAAACTTGGGGTAAATGCAGTCCGCACCAGTCATAATCCTCAAGCAGCTCATTTGTATGAGTTATGTGATGAATTAGGTATGTTGCTGATGAATGAGGCATTTGATGAGTGGGAATTCCCAAAACGTAAATGGCTCACAGGATGGAATCACGGTACACCTGGTTTTCAGGGCAGCTATGATTTCTTTGAAGAATGGGGAGAAAGGGATTTGAAGGACATGGTATTACGTGACCGCAATCATATTGCTATTTTCGCCTGGAGTATAGGAAATGAAGTTGATTATCCTAATGATCCATATTCACATCCGGTGCTTGACGGCGGAAGTGAAACCGGATTTACTCAGCCAATTTTCGGAGGGTATAAAAAAAATGCCCCTGATGCTATGCGATTGGGTGCTATTGCAAAACGATTAGCCGCAATTGTTCGGGAATGCGATCCTTCTCGCCCTGTAACTGCCGGTTTAGCTGGTGTGACTATGTCGAATGAAACGGAATATCCCGAAACACTGGATATTGCCGGATATAATTATACCGAAAGTCGGTATGAGATTGATCATAAAAAATATCCGGATCGTGTAATCTATGGAAGCGAAAACCGCCACGACTTAAATGCCTGGAAACATGTTCAGGATAAAGAATATATTTTCGGACAGTTTTTATGGACAGGAATAGATTATCTTGGTGAATCGGGACGATGGCCTTCAAGAGGGTTTTATTCCGGACTGCTTGATTTTGGCGGTTTTATCAAACCCAGAGGTTATTTTCGCCAGTCGCTTTGGAGCAATGACCCCATGGTTTATCTGGGCACTTATCCTACTCCGGGTTCCGGAAGTGGTTCTAATATGCTTGATGTATGGTCACAATTAGAAGATAGCAATAAGAATAAAAAGAAAGAAGAACGTCCATCAATGGATGCCTGGCCTTTGTGGAATTACTCTGATGGTCAATCAATCAGGGTTGTTTGTTATAGTAATACTGCCAAAGCTAAGTTGTTGCTGAATGGACAACAAATCGGAGAAGTAAAGGATTATGATGATAAAACAGGCATTTCCTATTGGGACATTCCTTATCAGGCCGGGAAATTGGAGGTGATAGGAATGAATGCAGATGGCAAAGAAGTGGTAAGGGATGCGATTAGATCTTCAGGTCGTCCATATGCTCTTACAGCAAAACTTGTGGAGCATGATATCTGTAAAAAAGATGGCATTGCTCATGTCGTTGTACAGGTGGTTGATGAGCAGGAGATACCGGTATTTTTAGCAGACAATGAAGTGACTTGTCTGATAGCTGGTCCCGGAAGGTTGCTTGGTCTGGAAGCAAGCAATAACAGTGATATGAGTGATTACACAGACAACAAACACAGGGTTTTTAACGGAAGAATATTGGCATATGTCCAGGCAACCGGTGAAGCAGGAGAGGTAAAAATGAAATTCACATCACCATTATTGGAAGCTGCAGAGCTAAGTATTCAACTGAAGTGAAAAACTAAAAAATAATTCTTCTGATTACACTTATTTCAAACGCGATCTTTCGTTTATGTGCTTCCTGTTACTACAGACAGTATTGCTTCAGCTATGCCGCTACTTTATTGCCCGCTATTTATTATGAAATCAATAATTATGAATAAATTTGTAAGCAATAAAAAGATAGAAATTACACACTTCTGGGGCATATTTCCATGATTTTTCTGATATGCTAAAGTTATGATTCAAAGTAGATTTTAAAAGAATATGAAACTACAAATTAATAAAACATTCTATTTAGCTATGCCTCTTGCGATGCTGGTCAGTAATCAGACATATTCGCAAAAGCAGCCCAATATTTTATTGTCAATAGCCGACGACTGGGGCGTACATGCAGGAGTCTATGGCGATAAAGTGGTGAAAACACCTGTATTCGATAAATTAGCGAAGCAAGGCGTGCTATTCCAGCATGCTTATGTCTCAGCTCCATCATCCAGTCCGTCGCGTGCAGCTCTTTTAACAGGTCAATATCACTGGAGGTTGCAGGAAGGCGCAAATCTGTATGGATTCATCCATGAAGAAGATATTGTGTACACGAAAATGTTGGAGGATGCCGGTTACTTTGTGGGTTATACCCGAAAAGGTTATGGACCTATTCAAAAAGGACGGGAGCAGCAAAATCCTGCTGGAAAACAGTTTAAAGATTTTGAATCTTTTCTTGCAGCGCGTCCCAAGGACAAACCCTTCTGTTTTTGGTTCGGTTCACGAGACCCACATCGTGAATATAAATTGAATTCTGGTGTCGAGAATGGCATACCGCTCGATAAAATTGAAGTGCCTGCTTTTTTACCGGATAATGAGGTAATAAGAGGAGATATAGCTGACTATTATTTCGAGGTTCAACGTTTCGACCGCGAAACCGGAGAACTGATTGAATTAATTCGTAAACAAGGTGAACTTGAAAATACAATAATAGTCATAACCAGCGATCACGGGATGCCTTTTCCCCGAAGCAAAAGCAATATTTATGATAATGGAGCTCGGGTACCCCTCGCAATTTACTGGCAGGGGCATTTTGAAGGCGGTCATACTGTGAGTGACTTTGTAAGTCTGACCGATTTGGCTCCTACTTTTCTTGAAGCTGCCGGGTTAAAAGCTCCCGAAATAATGACCGGGCGAAGCCTTTATCCGCAACTTACAGCTGGAAAGGACGGACGTATACAAGCATCGCGCGATTTTATCCTTTTTGGCAAAGAACGCCATGTTCCCAGTCAGCCTGCACCTGATTCCAGTGGTTATCCATGTCGTGCATTACGCACCGATAAATATCTGCTTATCCGTAATTTCTACCCCGAAAAATGGCCTGCAGGTACAGGTGATTATAAAAATGCGTTTCGGAGTGAGACATGGTATGCCGATTGCGACAACGGGCCTACAAAATATTATATGATAAAACACAAGGATAAGGATGAAAAACACACATATTTGTATAATTTGTCCTTTGCTAAACGACCTGAATACGAACTTTTTGATATGGAAAAGGATCCCTGGCAAATTCATAATCTGGCCTATGATCCAGCTTATACTAAGATTTTCAAAGAACTATCCGAGCAACTTGATAATGAGTTAAGAGCTACAGGAGATCCGCGTGTAACTGGAGAAGGGAGAAAATTAGATCAATATCCTTATACAGGTGGTGTGGGACCGCAATATATTCAATATAAAAGATTCTTAGAAACTGTTAATTGGTAGTTTTATTAAAAATCAGTTTTAAATAATATAAATTATATTCGATTATGTTATATAAATCACTTTGTAAAGCAGGCGTTTTGTTGTTAGTTAGTAGTTGTAATAGCATTAATGCTGAACAAAAACGTCCCAATATTATCTGGATTTTTTCGGACGATCATTCTTATCAGACCATAGGAGCATATGGCGATAGATTTGCGCACCTTAATCCTACGCCCAATATTGACAGGATAGCCAATGAAGGAATTCGTTTCGACCGTTGTTATGTGGGCAACTCTATTTCGGCTCCAAGCCGTGCAACTTTATTAACCGGACTGCATAGCCACATGAATGGTAAAATCAACAATCAGGTCCCTTTTAATCACGACCAGCAACAGTTTCAAAAGATTTTACAACAAAGTGGATATCAGACGGCAATGATTGGAAAAATCCATCTTGATGGTAAAATGCAGGGCTTTGATTACTGGGAAGTATTACCCGGTCAGGGTGATTATTATAATCCTGTATTTATTACCGATACAGGAACACATAAAGTAAATGGTTATGTTACTGATATTATCACCGACAAGTCACTGGATTGGTTGGAAAACAAGCGCGACAAAAACAAACCATTTATGTTGATGATACATCATAAAGCGCCACATCGCACATGGATACCTGCCGAACGTCACAGGAATAAATATGAAGGTGTTGATTTTCCCGAGCCGGCAAATCTTTTTGATGATTATGCTACACGTACTACAGCTGCACAAAAACAGGATATGTCAATAGATGAAACCATGACATTGAATAGAGATTTAAAATTAGGTGATAAATTTGGTGGTCCGGCTGGAATGTATGATAATCGAAAAGAGTGGTTCGAAAAAAACAAACCTGCCGGAAAGGAGTTGGTGCGTTGGAAGTATCAGGCTTATATACAAGATTTTTTACAATGTATTTGGGCTATAGATGAAAACGTTGGACGCGTGCTGGATTATCTGGAAGAAAATGGACTTGATAAAAATACGATTGTGATGTACGCGTCCGATCAAGGATTTTATATGGGCGAACACGGTTGGTTCGACAAACGCTTTATGTACGAAGAGTCCTTTCGAACACCTTTGTTAGCACGCTGGCCCGGACATATTAAACCGGGAACGGTAAATACCGATTTGGTTCAGAACATTGATTTTGCTGAAACATTTCTTGAATTGGCCGATGCTGAAATTCCTAAAGACATGCAGGGGAAAAGTTTAGTTCCGCTTCTCAAAGGAAAAACACCCGCTAACTGGCGTAAATCATTGTATTATCATTATTACGAATACCCCGGTGTTCACAATGTGCGCAGGAACGAAGGTGTAAGAAACACTCGCTATAAACTGATTCGGTTTTATGGCAAAGATGTACCCGGAGGTGAGGAGTGGGAGTTGTATGATTTAGAAAATGACCCCTCTGAAATGAAGAATTTGTACGGTGATAAGAATTATGCAAAAATTGAAAAGTCGTTGAAAGCAGAACTTCAAAAATTAAGGAAGAAGTACAAGGTTGATAAGGTGTCCCTTTAGGTCGGGATATTCATTAATTAATATAAATAAAATAAGCCAACTAAATCATTTTTTCCGTGATCCGGGCGGGATTCGAACCCACGGCCCACAGCTTAGAAGGCTGTTGCTCTATCCAACTGAGCTACCGGACCTATTCATTTCCTTCATTGGTTCTTGAAAAATGCGCTGCAAAAGTAGCATTATTTTCCTGAAAATACAACTGAATTATTTTTAAACCGGCAAAGTCCTGCATTATTGAGAAAAATTCGCTAATTTTGCAAACTCAAAAATGCAGATTAAGCTATGAAGGTAATGAAATTTGGTGGAACATCCGTAGGTTCCATAGAAGGTATTTTACAGGTTAAACGGATTGTGGAAAGTGTGAATGAACCGGTTGTGGTTGTTGTGTCGGCTACAAATACAACCACAGACACCTTGATTTCCATGACTGAAGACGCACATCAGGGGAAAGATATTCAAGCTGTTTTTGAGGCACTCCGCAAGAGACATATGGACATCATACAGGCTGTTGTTCCACAGTCTAAATTAATATCTACCCAAACTGAAATCCAGGCTTTATTAGATGAGTTATGGACTTTGTACCAAAATCTTTCGGAGGAAAAGAATTTATCGCAGCAAACCAAAGACTTGATTGTGAGCTATGGGGAAAGAATCTCATCGCGCATTTTGTGTCAGGTAATCGACAAGGCTGTGTATGCCTATGCTCCTGACTTTATCAAGACCATCGGAAGCTTTGACAAGCATAGTCCGGATATCGATCTTTCTACTAAACTGATTAAAAAGCACTTTCCTAAATTACCTGCTGTAACTTTATGTCCGGGATTTATAGCCTCCGACAAGGATACGGGATTAATAACCAATTTAGGTCGCGGTGGTTCTGATTATACAGCATCGCTTATAGCTGCTGCTTTACAGGCTGATGTGCTGGAGATCTGGACGGATGTGGATGGTTTTATGACTGCCGATCCTCGCGTAATCAGCAAGTCTTACGTGATAGAAAAACTGAGCTATGTGGAAGCAATGGAGTTGTGTAATTTCGGGGCTAAAGTGATTTATCCTCCGACCATCTATCCTGCTTATCATCAGAATATTCCGATATATATCAAGAACACTTTCAATCTGCATGCTCAGGGAACATACATTTCCCGGGATAAAACTATGAGCACCGAGCCGGTGAAAGGAATATCTTCCATCAATGACACTGCACTCGTAACCATGGTAGGATTGGGCATGGTGGGTGTGATTGGAATCAGCAAAAGGGTCTTTGGTGCTTTGGCGAATGTGGGTATATCGACTTTCTTTATTTCTCAAGCAGCATCTGAAAATACTATATCCGTGGGCGTCACCAATGATGAAGCTGATTTGGCTGTCAAAGTAATTTCTGAGGAATTTGAGCATGAACTTGCTGTTGGTGAAATCAATTCGGTGTGTGCAGAGAAAAACCTGGCTACGATTGCTGTGGTAGGCGATAATATGAAACGTATTCCCGGCATCTCAGGGAAACTCTTTGGTGCATTGGGGCGTAGTGGCATCAATGTAATTGCTATTGCGCAAGGAGGATCGGAAACGAATATCTCTTTTGTTATAGAATCAGCCGTGCTAAGAAAAACATTGAATGTTTTGCATGAAGTGTTTTTCTTATCCGAGTTCCAGGAGTTGAACATCTTTTTGATTGGAATAGGGACGGTTGGTGGCGGTTTGTTGGATCAAATTATGCTGCAACAGCCTAAACTACAGAAACAAAACAATATCAAAATTAAGGTGGTAGGTGTTGCTGATGAGTTTAAGGTTCTCTTCAACCGGGATGGTATTACCTTGAGAAATTACCGGGAATTGTTGGCTACTGAAGGTGTTGACTCCACTCCTGAAGTGATTTTGAAAGGTGTATTGGAAATGAATATTTTCAATGCTGTGTTTGTTGATTGTACTGCCAGTCGGAAAATTGCCGGTCTGTACAAGGAGCTTTTGCTACATAATATTTCTGTGGTGGCTGCCAATAAAATCACTGCTTCAGGTGATTATGATACTTATATTGAATTGAAAGATATTGCCCGGAAAAGAGGTATTAAGTTTTTATTTGAAACGAATGTGGGAGCAGGTTTGCCCGTTATCAACACCATGAATAATTTGGTGAACTCAGGTGATAAAATCCTGAAATTAGAGGCAGTCTTGTCCGGTACGTTGAACTTTATTTTCAATACCATCAGTGCCGATATTCCCTTGAGCAAAGCTATCGTAATGGCTAAAGAAGCACGTTATTCCGAGCCTGATCCCCGGATAGATTTAAGTGGAATGGATGTAATCAGGAAGCTGGTTATCTTAACCCGTGAAGCCGGTTATAAGGTTGAACAAGAAGATGTTAAAAAGAACCTATTTGTGCCTCAGAAATATTTTGAAGGTACCTTGGATGATTTTTGGAATTCTATTCATGAATTGGATGCTGAATTTGAACTGACACGCAAACGTTTAGAGGCTGATAATAAACGTTGTCGCTTCGTTGCTACAATGGAAAATGGTGAATGTTCAGTCGGTTTGCAAGAAGTGGATATGCATCATCCTTTCTATGAATTGGAAGGGAGCAATAATATCATCATGATAAAGACAGAACGCTATTATGATTATCCCATGATTATTAAAGGGTATGGTGCCGGTGCCAGCGTTACAGCTGCCGGGGTTTTCGCCGATATCATGAGTGTCGCCAATATCCGCTAATTTTACAAACATTATAAACTCTTATGAAACGTCATTTCATCATTATATTATTGTTTGCAGTAAGTACTGCTTTCTTTTTTGCTTGTAAAGATGATGCTCTCACTTATGCAGAAGAATTAGAAGCAGAGCGGGAATTGATAGATGATTTTATCAATCGCCAACAAATTCAAGTTGTAAAAGTGATGCCCACCGAGTTTCCCTGGCCCGATAAAGTATATTATAAAAGCAAGACCGGTTTATATTTTCGGTTGATCAACAAAGGTGATTATTTAAGCAGCGATAGTATTGAGTATCGCGAACAAATAGTGACTAAATACGAACAATACGGACTGGGAGTGAAGCCGGATACGATTTCAACGCAAAGTACAGTTCAGTTACCACATCCGAAAGAATTTACTTTTGGCGATCATTCGCAGGCTTGTGTTGCCTGGCATGAAGCCGTTGGATACATGAAATATAATAATGCTGAAGCGCAATTAATCGTGCCTTCTAAAATAGGATTTCAAAACTTCAGCAGACCTGCCACTCCGGTAGGGTATGATTTAACCATTAGAGTATTAAGGAATTAATTATGTCACTAATCAAATCAATTTCAGGAATCAGAGGGACCATTGGCGGTCGGGTAGGAGAGGGCTTAAACCCTCTCGACATCGTGCGTTTTACTGCGGCATACGCCTGTCATATCCAAGAAAATAAAACGGTAGAGTCCAATACGATAGTTATTGGTCGCGATGCCCGCATTTCCGGTGAGATGGTGAGGCAAATTGTTGTAGGTACCCTGTTGGGGATGGGCATGGATGTAGTGGATATAGGCTTAGCCACTACGCCGACTACAGAAGTGGCTGTTGTAAAGGAAAAGGCTGCCGGTGGTATCATCCTCACGGCAAGTCACAATCCCAAACAATGGAACGCCCTGAAATTACTGAATGAAAAAGGTGAGTTTTTAAATGCAGCGATGGGTGCGGACGTCTTGCAAAAAGCTGCTGATGAAGACTTCGTTTTTGCTGATGTGGATTCTTTGGGTAAGTTGACTACCGATGATAGCTATACAGACCAACATGTTGCCGATGTGTTGGCGCTTGATTTAGTGGATGTGGAAGCAATTCGTAAGGCTGGTTTTACGGTTGCCATCGACTGTGTCAATTCGGTAGGGGGTATTGCAATCCCTGCCTTGTTAGAGGCTTTGGGGGTGAAACGGGTTGAAAAACTTTATTGCGATCCGACCGGTCATTTCCCGCACAATCCGGAGCCGTTGCCCGAGCATCTGACTGAAATTTCCAAGGTGATAAAAAATGGTCAGGTGGATGTCGGTTTTGTTGTTGATCCGGATGTGGACCGTTTGGCAATTATCGCTGAGGATGGTTCTATGTTTGGGGAAGAATATACTTTGGTAGCTGTGGCTGATTATGTGCTGCAGCATACTCCCGGCAATACGGTTTCAAATCTTAGTTCAACACGTGCATTGCGGGATGTTACGGCACGTTACGGTATGAAATATACACCTGCTGCCGTAGGTGAAATCAATGTGGTAGAGAAAATGAAAGAAACACAGGCTGTGATAGGTGGTGAAGGTAATGGAGGTGTGATATATCCTGCTGCTCATTATGGTCGGGATGCCTTGGTGGGAATTGCTTTATTCCTTTCTCTATTGGCAAAGTCCGGCAAGAAGGTTTCGGAATTAAGAAAAACTTATCCCAATTATTTTATTTCCAAAAATAAAATCGAATTGACACCCGACTTGGATGTTGATGCCTTGCTCGAAAAAGTAAAGTTACAATATAGTCGGTTTGAAATTACTGATATTGATGGGGTTAAAATAGACTTTCCTGATGGATGGGTGCATTTGAGAAAATCCAATACGGAACCTATTATTCGCATTTATTCTGAAGCTGCTACCATGGAGCAAGCGGAGAAGTTTGCGGAACAGATAAAATCTGTGATTTTATCTTCTTGAAGTAGATTATTTCTTCATACTCGGACCCCGTACCACGGAACCCGGAACTCTACATTTTTGTGTATTATTTCCACAGCTTTCCACTATTTTCCACACTTTGTATTTTATATATGTTGTTGATATATAGAGTATTACTTTTTTGGTATTGATGTTGACTATTAAAAAAACTCAAACTATAAAAGGCATTATTATGAGAACAACATTTTTTTCTATTGCTGCTGTTGTAGCAATTATTTTAAGTACCCCGTCTTGTGTTGAAAAAACAGGTAAATACAAGGCTTTATTGAATGAAAGAGATTCTATAGCATATGAACATCAGAATTTGGAGTCTGAATATAACGCTGCTTTAGACATACTCAATGAAGTGGAAAACGGTTTTGCAAAGATTAGAGAAGTGGAAGGTCGGATTATGCTTGATGTAGGCGATGTTGAACAGTCGGACAAAAAAGGTAAGGCACTTATCGTTAGCCAGTTTGAACAGTTGAAGAATATCTTGGAGGACAACAAAAATAAAATTAATCAATTACAACGCCTTTCGAAAAAAGAAAGTACGGCTTTGAAAGCTACCATCGAAAGATTGGAAAAAGAACTTGCTGAACGTACTGATCTTGCTGATTCCCTACAGCAAGTTATAGCTAAAAAGAATATTCAAATTGAAGGACTCACAACCGACTTGAAACAAGCACAAACTGATTTGGACCAAATGAGTGAATTATCAGCTCAACAGCAAGATTTATTAAAATCACAAGAAACTGGTATGAACGAAGTTTGGTATGTGATTGATAAACTTACTAATCTGAAAGCTAATAGCATAGTTAACTCCCATGGTTTATTTAAACCCAAAACCATTTTGGATAAATCTTTCGATAAGAGTATGTTTACGAAAGCAGATTTGAGGGAATTGAAGTCTATCCCGACCGGTTCCAAAAGCGTCCAAATCCTTTCTTCACATCCGGAAGATAGCTATCAATTGGTAAAAGGTGATGATAACCTCATTAACATTGAGATATTTAATCCAACACAGTTTTGGAGCATTACAAAATATTTAGTTGTTCGTAAGAGATAATTTTGCAATTTCTGACTAAATCCGAGCTTAAGCCTTAACTATGTAGAAAGTTTCTGACGACGCAAAATCCCTCACAAATTGTTGTGGGGGATTTTTTTTATTTGTAAAATCAGCTTTGTTCCTGTTGTTTATTCCTGATAAATATCACTATCTTTGTCCTCATATGCAAAAACACATCCTGATAGTAGAAGATGATACGGCATTTGGATTGATGCTGCAGAAATGGTTTCAACGAAACGGTTTCGAAGTGTCGTATTGTTCCGGTATTCAGGCTGCATACACTGTGTTGAAGGAGAAAATTATCCACATAGTCCTCACCGACTTACAGCTTCCTGATGGAGATGGTATCATGCTGCTGCAATGGATACGCAGTCAGAAAACAGATATTCCTGTAATTGTTATGACGGGCTACGGAGGCATCCAAAGTGCCGTGTTAGCTATGAAATTGGGAGCTTTTGATTATTTGGAAAAGCCCCTTGTTCCTTCTGTATTAAAAGAAAAAATAGATCAGGCTTTGGCCAAAGAACCGGAAGCTAAACAGGCAGTACGACAGTTAGTTCTCAGTGATACCATGATTATGGGGACGAGTGCTGTTTCTAAACAAGTGTATCATCAGGTGTTAAAAGTGGCTCCAACCCGGCTGTCTATTTTGATCTTAGGTGAAAGCGGTACCGGCAAGGAATATATTGCCAGGATGATTCACCAAAACAGTAAACGTTCTGCTAAGCCTTTTATAGCCGTTGATTGTGGTAGTTTATCCAAAGAGTTGGCTCCGAGCGAGTTTTTCGGTCATTTGAAAGGTTCGTTTACTTCTGCCATACAGGACAAAGAAGGTGTGTTTGTAACTGCTTCCGGCGGAACTGTCTTTTTGGATGAAATCGGTAATTTGTCTTATGAAGCTCAGGCGCAGTTGTTACGGACTTTGCAGGAGCAAAAGGTCAGACCGATCGGATCAACTAAAGATATTTCTGTGGATGTGCGTATTCTCGCTGCTACCAATGAAAATTTAGAGCAAGCCATTGAAGAAGGTCGGTTCAGGGAAGATTTGTACTATCGCCTGAATGAACTGTCTATCTTCGTTCCGCCATTACGGGAAAGGGTAGAGGATATCCCCGTTTTTGCCAATGCCTTTTTAAAGCAGGCTAATCATGAGATGGATAAGAATATACGTGGATTTACGCCCGAAGCCATGCAAGTATTGGAAAGGCATTCATGGAGGGGAAATCTCAGGGAATTGCGGAATACGGTGCGCCGTATAGTCCTGTTTGCCAATGAAGATGTGATTCTTGCTGATGATATGAGTATGATTCAGTTTGAGCAAAGTGATTCATCTGATTTAGCCCTGTATCCCGAGAATGAAGCGGAGCGGATACAAAAGGCTTTACAGCAAGTAAAAGGGAATAAAACTTTAGCTGCCAAGCTGTTAAAAATAGATAGAAAAACGCTCTACAACAAGATGCACCTTTACGGCATTAAACTTTGATGTCGATAATGGCTTGCACATCTTTCGTCCATTTCTCGTATATTTTACCGCGACTTAAATCCATGCGCTTTAAAGCCTCTATCGGATAACCCAATTGTGCAAACATCGGCAGCATTTGGTGACAAATCGCTTGAGCTTCTTTGAAATTTCTCAACTCCAACATTTGTTTTAATTTTTGCTGATTTTTTATGGCATTTTGGCGAAATACTTCCATGATTTCTTCGTCTTCTTCCACCCAAAAACTGTCTTCTTCCTGCGTTTTCTCTTCACCGATAAGCTGTCGCAAGTCATCTATATTAAAAGGTTTTGGGAGAAAACCTGCAAAACCGAGTTGCAAGGCTTGTTCAGTGGTAAAATCTGTATGACCGGACATCAATATCACCGGCATGTTGGTGTGCGATGAGAGAATCTCAGTTCCGGAAAGCTTGTTCATTTCCATATCCGTGATGATGAGGTTGTAGTCTTGGCTCACAACCTGGTGTCCCAATTTTTTAATCATTTCTTCCACGACTTTTTTCATGGGTTCGTTGTCTTCAAAGACCACGACCTTTTTCTTTCCTTGAGGAAGTTGCCTGTTCACTTGCTTGACAGGTATTTCAATCTGCACAGTAGTACCCTTTTGGATTTGCGAATCAATGGTAATCTCACCTTGCAACAAGTCAACCAAACCTTTTACGACATACATACCTACGCCACTTCCCTCAGAAAGGGTGTTGTTTGCTTCAATACGAACAAAAGCTTGATAAATGGTTTTTATTTTGTCGGCAGGAATTCCTACTCCGCTATCGCTTACTTTTAAAATAAAAATGGAGTTTTTAACTTCCATCACAACCCGTACCCATCCTTTTATGGTATATTTGATGGCGTTGGAGATGATATTTGTACAAATTTGTTTGAGTTTCAGTACATCAGTTTGAATCGTGCAATCCTCTACATTATCGAACTGTAAATCTAATTTTTTCTGAAGGGCAAGGGGCGTAAACCAGGCTTGCAATTCGTTAGCCAGGTGCTTGGTGTTGAGGGTGGACATAGAAAGCTTCAGACTGCCTTGTTCCAGACTTGAAAAATGCAATAAATTTTCCAATAGAGCATGTATGTGACCCACAGCATTTTGCATAGACTTGAGATGTGAAACTTCAAGGTGTTGCTGTGCGTCGGTTTGTTCTAATTCCAAATAACCGTTGATGGTATTCAAAGGTGTTTTAATGTCATGAGACACAGCCAATAGGAGTTGATGACGGGTGTCCATGACTTGTCTCAATTTTTCTTTGGCTCGTTTGCCCTTGTTTACATCGAAAATAATCAGAATGATTAAAATTAGAATCAATACCAGTACTGTAATTCCTCCGGAAACCAACATCATATAATTTTTGACGATGATGATTTCACTTTGATTGATGGTGTTTTGAATGGATGTCAGCGTTTGATTGTAAATTTGAATCAATAAATTTGATATTTCAGCGGATATTTCGCGATCTGCCTGGATGAATTGATCGATTTGAAACCTGATGTTATGAATGTTTTGCTCGTATTGCTGACCGGCAATTTGTGCAATCGAATCCACCTTAGACAAGATGTTTGTAGAATCCGGACGCAGAACTTGCAAGGTGTCGGTTTTTGAACTGTAAATGATAAGCGTGGTGTCGGTTTTTGCTTTAAAAGCTTCTCTAAGCCTTTGAAAAAACTTTTTGTGACCGCCGGTTTTGATGACGGTGTCTTGCTCCACATGAGTACTCTCTTTAAATTCCGGTTCTAAATTTTGCAGTTGTTCTTGAAAAGAGTGAAAATAGTCTAAAGGATTTTCCTTCGACAAATTTGCTTGCAGACTGCGCATATTGTTCGATTGCTTGTGCAGCAACAAGCTGAGTTGCTTCAATTCATGGGCGCTGGTATCATTCTTTTCAATCAGCACTTTGATTAAATCATCGATTTTATGTACTTCCTGCTCAAAGTGGGTAATGAGTGTTGAATCCTGTGTGTTGAGATAGGGAGCGGTTTGCAGCAGCAAATGACCGGTTTCTGACACCAATTCATGGGTTAGCATCAATGCATCCTGTTGAGTTGTAATGCTTTCCTGCAAATGATGTATCTGTTGTTTGAGCTTATTGCCGTAAAGCAATGCTAAAGCAATCATCAGGATGATAAAAATATAAATACCGATTGCTTTAAAGCCTATTTGCTTTTCGATATTCATTTCAGGTGGTTTAAACACGCTCTATATGAGCGCCTAATGCTCTTAATCTGATGTCAATATCCTGGTAGCCTCTGTCGATTTGATCAATATTGTTAATGATGCTGGTTCCTTCGGCTGATAAAGCAGCAATCAACAAAGCAATACCGGCGCGAATGTCCGGAGAAGTCATTTTAGCAGCCCGCAGATTCAAGTTTTCACCTTGTCCGATAACGGTAGCCCGATGGGGATCGCATAAAATAATCTGTGCTCCCATGTCTATGAGTTTATCGACGAAAAACAGTCGGCTTTCAAACATTTTTTGATGTATTAAAACGGTGCCTTTAGCTTTTGTAGCTACTACCAAAAATACACTCAGCAAGTCGGGTGTCAACCCTGGCCAGGGTGCATCAGCCAAAGTCATGATAGACCCATCGATGAAAGATTCAATGGTATAAGATGGCTGTTCGGGAACGAAAATATCATTACCCCGTCTTTCTATTTGGATACCAAGTTTTCTGAAGCTATCGGGAATAATTCCCAATTGATCATAAGCCACATTTTTGATGGTGATGGCCGACCCGGTCATTGCCGCCAATCCGATAAAACTGCCAACCTCAATCATATCCGGTAAGATGGTGTGTTCGCAGCCATGCAGTTTTTTCACGCCTTTTATGGTAAGAAGATTAGAGGCAACGCCTGTGATATTGGCGCCCATACGATTTAACATTTTGGATAGTTGTTGTAAGTAAGGTTCGCAAGCAGCGTTATAGATGGTGGTAGTTCCTTCAGCAAGCACTGCCGTCATAAGGATGTTGGCTGTACCCGTTACCGAGGCTTCATCTAAGTGCATGTAAGTTCCGGTCAGCTTGTCAGCTTTGACTTCATAAACTTTACGTTCCGGATCATATTCGAACTCAGCACCTAACTTTTGAATACCAATAAAGTGCGTATCCAACCTTCTTCTGCCGATTTTATCGCCACCCGGCTTGGGTATCAAAGCTTTGCCAAATCTTGCTGTCAGGGGTCCGATTATCATTACAGAACCACGCAAAGATGCGCTTTTAGCATAAAACTCCGGTGTGTGCAGGTAATCTAAATTGACTTGATCAGCCTGGAAAGAATAGCTGTGTCTGTTGATTTGCTGCACTGTAACGCCCATATTAGCCAACAAATCTATCAGATTATTGACATCAATAATATCGGGAATATTGTGAATGGTAACTTTTTCATCTGTTAAAAGGACGGCACAGATAACTTGCAGAGCCTCATTTTTAGCTCCTTGAGGAATGATTTCGCCGGCTAATTTCTGTTTTCCTTTGATAACAAATGACGCCATATTATTTCTTTTTGGATCTGTTCTTTTTATTGTTATTATGGAGTACGTCTCTTGATTCTACCAACTTGAAAGAATCATCCGTATAGTCTAATTTACCGTTGGATAGTTCTTTTAAATCTTCGAAGATTTTTTTATTATCTACAACTTCTTTGTTCCAGGTCAGAAAGCACTTTTTCATTTGATTGGCGATCAGGCGTATCAACTCATTCCGTTCATCTCCTTCTTCGTAATCAGCCACCTTTTCAATCATTTTCTCCAGGGTAATTCCATAATGCTGATAGCGCATTTTGTTGGTTTTATACGGTATTCTTTCAGGGGGAGCATTCAGATTTTCTTCTTTTACGATTTCGTAAGGATAGTCTATGTCTAATTTAAAATCAGACATGATTGCTACGTGGTCCCATAGTTTATGTTTAAAATCACTGATATCTCTCAAGTAGGGGAAAAAATTACCCATAATGTTGACAATCGTATTCACACAACGGGTACGCTCATCACGATCTTCTATCGTAACGGCATGTTGAACCATGCGTTGAATATTGCGCCCGTATTCGGGCATAATCAATCGATCTTGTAGGGTTGGATATTCCATATTACGTTAAATGTTTGGTTTGTAAAGTAGTAAAGATTTATTTTCCATTCATCGTTTGATGACATATTGTTCGGAGATTGAACGGTGGGATTGTACTCTTTCTATGGTGTCGGCAAACATTTCGGCACAACTGAGAATTTTAACTTTGGGGCATCTGTTGACATCAAAAGGAATGGAGTCAGTAAATGCTATTTCCTGCAAAGCAGATTGTAAGATTCTTTCCGAAGCCTTGCCTGACATCACACCATGAGAAACAATGGCACGTACTGAATTGGCTCCGTCTTTCATCATTAAATCGGCAGCCATGCACAATGTGTTACCTGTATCTATCATATCATCTACAATGACAACATCTTTTCCCTCTACATCTCCGATGATGCGCATTTCACCTACCACATTGGCTTTTTCGCGTGCTTTATGACACAGCACCATAGGCACTCCAAGATGTTTTGAGAAAGTATTTGCCCGTTTCGATCCTCCGACATCCGGAGAGGCAATGACCAGTTCTTTTAGGTTTAAAGATTGAATGTACGGGATAAAAATGCTGGAGGCATAGAGGTGGTCAACCGGTACATCGAAAAAACCTTGAATTTGATCAGCATGTAAGTCCATGGTAATTATTCTGTCAATGCCGGCAACACTCAGTAAGTCGGCAATCAACTTAGCACCAAGGGACACCCTCGGTTTGTCTTTTCTATCCTGTCTTGCCCAACCGAAATAAGGGATTACGGCGATGATTTTATAAGCAGAAGCCCTTTTTGCTGCATCTATCATCAGCAATAATTCCATCAGATTATCCGAATTGGGAAAAGTGGATTGAATAAGGTAGAGGGATTGACCGCGAATGGACTCTTCGTATGAAACGGCAAACTCTCCGTCGGCGAAATGTTCGATGATCATATTTCCGAGCGGAGAGTTTAGATTTTGACATATTTTTTCTGCAAGATATCGACTGTTTGTACCTGAAAATACTTTGAATGATGAGTTTGGTGAAGCCATGGAGATTGTTTATTAGAATTTGCTACAAATGTACTATTTCTTATTAATATAAGCAACAATCCATTCACCGACTTTTGATGTAGAATAAGCTTTTCCTTTACCGGCAATGTCTTCCGTAACAATTTTTTCAGTCAAAGAAGCTTCTACTGCTTCACGAATCAACGCACCTTCTTCCATCATCTCAAATGCATATTCGAACATCAAGGCTGCAGAAAGAATGGCAGCTAACGGGTTAGCTATGTTTTTCCCTGCTGCCTGCGGATAGGAGCCGTGTATGGGTTCAAAAACGGAAGTGTGAATACCAATGGATGCGGAAGGTAACATACCCAGAGAACCGGTGATTACAGAAGCTTCATCCGTCAAAATATCACCGAAAAGATTTTCAGTCACCAATACATCAAAACTTTTAGGCCATTGGATGATGCGCATGGCTGCATTGTCCACAAACATATATTCGGTTTCGATATCCGGATACTGAAGAGCAATTTCTTGCGTAATTTCTCGCCATAGTCTGCTTGATGCCAATATGTTCGCTTTATCAATCAAGGTTACCTTCTTTTTACGTTGTCCGGCAAATTTATAAGCCAAATGTATGATTCTTTCTATCTCTTCACGAGTGTAAATGCAAGTGTCGTATGCGGTGTTGCCATCTTCGGAGCGTCCCTGCGGACGACCGAAATACAACCCTCCCGTAAGTTCACGAATGCATATAAAGTCTGCTCCCGCAACCAAGTCGGCACGTAAGGGAGATTTATGCAATAAAGAAGGGAAAGTTGTAACCGGACGAATATTGGCATACAAGCCCAAGGATTTTCTCATCCTTAATAAACCCTGTTCCGGACGCACTTTAGCCGTAGGGTCATTGTCGTACTTAGGATCACCGATTGCACCGAAAAGTACGGCATCAGAGCGCATGCACAACTCATGAGTTTCTTTGGGATACGGATCCCCAACTGCATCAATAGCCCATGCACCTGTGATGCCTTCCTCATATTGTAAATTGTGCCCGAATTTTTTACAAATGGCTTTAGTCACTTCTAAGGCCTGCCTGGTGATTTCAGGACCTATACCGTCACCGGCTAATACTGCGATTTTGAGTTGTTGATTCATATTTTTTTGTTTTGTTATTTTTAATGATGTAACTTTTAGAAGTTAAGTAGTTGGTAGTTAGTAGTTGGTAGTTTTTTTTTGAAGTTATTGAAGTTAAAGAAGTTAGGGAAGTTAGCGTGTTCCGGGGTCTGGGGTCACGTGGTCTGATTCGTTCTTTGTTATTCGTTCTTTGTCTTTATTCTTTATTCTTTGCTCTTTGTTCTTCACTTTTCATTTTTAGTTTTTAGTTCTTAGTTTATAGTTTTTCGTTCTTAGTTGTTCTTGCCGTTCTCCCCTTCAATAATATTCAGCATTTTCTCCGTTGCTTTGATGGCAGATACAGTTTGGTCAGTTGATAATCCTCTTGTTCTGAATGTTTTATCATTGAATTTCCAAGTGATGATGGTTTGTACCATAGCATTTGTTTGTCCGCCGGGTGGAATATAGACCTCATAATCCAATAGTTCCGGTGTGGGCTTATTTAATTTTTTGTAGATTTTATACATGGCTTTTGAAATAGCATGATATTGTCCTTCACCTGCAGCCGATTGTTGATAAACTTCTCCGTAGATTTCCATCTTAACGATTGCCATCGGACGTAAGCCTTTACTGATAGCTGTGCTGTAATCCAGTACTTTCACAGGACTGTCATCCCTCGTTGAGTTTTTGATAATGTCGGATACGATAAAGGGCAATTCTTCAATGGTAACCACTTCCTTTTTATCACCCAATTCAATGACACGTTGAGTAACCAGTGCCATCATTTCGTCGTCCAGTTCAATGCCCAACATCCGTAAGTTTTGAATGATATTGGCTTTTCCGGATGTTTTACCTAAGGCATAAACCCTTTCCCGACCGAAACGTTCAGGTAATAAATCATTGTAATACAGATTGCGTTTGTTATCGCCATCAGCATGAATTCCTGCTACCTGCGTAAAAACATTGTCGCCGATAACAGGCTTGTTGGCAGGAATGCGTATTCCCGAATAGGATTCCACCAGTTTACTTACATCGTTGATTTTACTCTCGTCTATATTGGTTCTTTTTTTCGATTGATCATGTAGTACCGCAATGGTACTGGATAGAGGAGCATTGCCTGCACGCTCGCCCAAACCATTGATGGTTACATGTACGCCTTTCACGCCTGCTTTTACAGCTTCAAATATATTGGAAACCGCTAAATCATAATCGTTATGCGCATGAAAATCGAAATGTAAATCAGGATAACGACCCACCATCTTTATGCAGAATTTGAATGTTTCCGAGGGATTTAATATGCCCAAAGTATCAGGTAACATGAAACGTGCAATGGATTCATCTTTCAGATTATCCACCATATAAAACACATAATCTTCGGAGTCGCGCATGCCGTTCGACCAGTCTTCAAGATAAATATTGACGGTAATACCCATCTCACGTGCATATGCCAGGACTTGCCTGATGTCGGCCAAGTGTTGGTCGGGAGTTTTTCTTAATTGATGTTTACAATGATTCTCAGAACCCTTACACAAAAGATTCACTACCTTGCAACCCGCGTTCTGTGCCCATTCCAAAGAAGTCCTACCATCTACAAAACCCAATACTTCCACTTTGTCAATATGTCCATTATCTTTTGCCCATTGCGCAATCCTTTTGACAGAAGCATATTCACCATCCGAAACACGTGCAGAGGCAATTTCGATTCTATCCACCCGCAATTCTTCCAACAGAAGCTTGGCTATGCTCAGTTTTTCAGCCGTTACAAATGATACTCCAGAGGTCTGTTCCCCGTCGCGCAGGGTAGTATCCATGATTTCGACGAAGCCCCCTAAATCCCCCAAGGGGGACTTTGGGGTAGGTTCTTCTTTGAAATTTATATTGTCAAGATTTTTCATTTTCTATAATTGTTATTGTTATTTTACTTTGGAGAATTTGGTGCTTTTGGGCAGTTTCGCTTTTACCAAATCATACGAATGTTTTATTCATATGCAATTATCTATTTGTTTTCCAGTAATTTATCTAAGTGTTCCACATAATAAAAAGGCACGTTGTAGAGTTTGAAAATTTTACCTTCTAGTGTTTTTACTTCGTCTATTGATAATGGATTGTTCCAAATTCGTACAGCTATATCTTGATTTGATGCGTTCATAAATTGATGAAGTGAGCGCAAATGTGCATTATGTCCCGATTTTACTTCAATAGGTATTAATTTGCCGTTAATGTTTTTCACAAAATCGACTTCGGCAGATGAACTTTGAGTGCCTCGTACCCAGAAATTTCTTTTTGCAGCTACATTGCTTGTTGATGAAATAAGTTCTTGTGCTACAATCTGTTCTGCTAAATTACCTCGCCAAGCATCTTGTAAGTCAGCAACGTCAAGTATTTCTTGTTGTACGCCCGCTACAAAGTTTACTAAGCCGCTGTCAAACCAAAATAATTTTGGTTTTCGTTTCGTTTCAGGCAGTATCGGCAAAACAGCACTTGTGGTGGGATAACTCAGTTCTATAACGTGCGTTTTTTCTAATGTTCTGAAAGCTTCGCCCACTTCACGCGCTCTGTAAGCAGATTGTGCAAAATTACCAAGTGAAATTTGTTGTGCTGCCTGTGTCCAACCAACTGATAAAATCAGCCTGATAATATTTTTCTGAGTTTCTGTTCGAGCGTATTTTTCCACATCATCTTTGTAGCCAACCAGTAGCGAATTGTAAATGTCTGTAAGTCGTACAATATCTTGATGTTCAGCAAAGTTACTGACAACTTCAGGCATTCCTCCTATCAATGAATATATTTTGAACATATCGCTCATTAACTCATTCATTCCCGATGGAACTTCAAGATTTTCAGTAGCCTTTTTTAACTCAGTTTTTCCCATTGCTCCTAAAAACTCACTGAATGAGCAAGGTCGTAATGTCATATATTGTACTCTGCCCACTGGAAAGGAGATATGTATGTCCATTAATGTTTCCAAAAGTGAACCGGCAGCAATTATGTGAAACTGCGGAAATTCTTCGTAAAAATACCGCAACATAGCTACTGCTTTGGGTGAATTTTGTATTTCATCAATGAAAATAAGCGTTGGCTTTTGATTTTGCTGTATATTTTTGAACAGAAATACTTTTGAAATTACTTCTCGAACATCATTGCTCTCCTCAAAAATTCCTACTTCGTATTTTTTTTCAAGATTTAAGCTGATGAAGTGGTCAAATTGCTTTGCAAATTCATTAACCAATGTTGTTTTTCCAACCTGCCTTGCACCCCTTAAAACCAATGGCTTTCGCTTCGGATTTTTAGCCCAATCTTCTAATTTTGTGATTAAATTTCGGTATATCATACATTTTATTGATTATCAGTTGCAAATGTACTAAAATGTTTCAAATCACAGGCAAAAATCATTAAAAAATGTTTCAAATCACAGGCAAAAATCATTAAAAAATGTTCCAAATCACAGGTAAATCCAAAATTTCAAACGAATGATCTCAATATTTATTTGTAAATAAAAATTTATTGTCAAATGATGGTTCAGTTTACTGTTAATTGGAAACTTTTTGTTTAGCACTCACCCAAAGTCCCCCTTGGGGGATTTAGGGGGCTTCTTTTCCTCTCAAACTCTTCAATCAACTCTTTTTTACTTAATAAATAATCAATATCATCCAAACCGTTCAGCAAACACTCTTTTTTGTAAGCATTGATTTCGAAAGTTTCAGCGACTTTGTTGGCATTATTGGTAATGACTTGGTCTTGAAGATTGACGGTCAATGTTGTTTTGGGGTTTTTCTTTACAGCTTTGAAAATATCATTCAAAAATTCCGGACTCACAACAACGGGAAGAATCCCATTGTTCAGGGCATTGTTTTTAAAGATATCGGCAAAGAAGCTGGAAACCACTACCTTAAATCCGTAACCGCCAAGTGCCCAGGCGGCATGCTCACGACTTGAACCGGAACCGAAGTTTTTCCCTGCTACTAAGATGCTGCCTGTGTAAGTTGGATTGTTTAACACAAAGTCGGATTTGGGTGTACCATCCTTTTGATAACGCCAATCGGCAAATAGATTATCTCCGAAACCTTCTTTATCAATGGCTTTCAGAAAACGAGCCGGAATAATTTGATCTGTATCCACATTCTCAATAGGAAGAGGCACTACCGATGAAATCAATGTTTTAAATTTTTCCATTATTGTTAGTTTTTGGGACACAAATTACGCTAATTACACGAATTGACACAAATTTTTAAAATAAGCCGTTTCCGTTAAAAATCAATTTGTGTAATTTGTGAAATTTGTGTTCAAGTTCATTTACTTTCTATCATTCGTAAAGATTTTTCGGCTAAATTTAGCAGATGTCCCAAAGTTCAGCAAATAACCGATTTCTATATCCTTAGCTTTCAGATAGTTAATTAGCTGAGCTTCGTGTGCCGGATTTAACTCTTTACCTGTTTTAAGTTCTAAAATAATACAATCTTCCACTAAAATGTCTGCATAATAAGTGCCTACGACCCGTCCGTCAAAATAAACTTTAATCTGCTTTTCTGTTTCACATTTCAAACCTTCATCTTTCAAAGCAAAATAGAGTGCATTTTTATAAACATTTTCTAAAAAACCATATCCTAACTCATTGTGAACTCTGTAAAAGTTCGACAAAATAATATCGACCAAATCTTTTGAAACAATATCTTCAAAATTATTACTCATAGTTGTTGTTTTGTTTTTGGGACACAAATTACACGAATTGGCACAAATTTTTAAAATAATTCTTTTCTGTTAAAAATCAATTTTTGTCCATTTGCGAAATTTGTGAAATTTGTGTTCAGATTCATTTACACTTACAATTTGTGACATTAGTGTTCTGTATTATTATGGCATTATTATCTTACCACTTACTGCGGCTGCAGCTGCTATTAACGGACCTGCTAAAATGGTACGTGTGCCGGGACCTTGACGTCCTTCAAAGTTTCGGTTGGAGGTGGATACAGCATACTTTCCTGCAGGTACTTTATCATCATTCATTGCCAGACAAGCCGAGCAACCCGGCTGGCGAATGGCAAATCCGGCATCTTCTAAAATTTTGTCCAAGCCTTCTTCTTCAATCTGCTTGCGAACTTTCCAACTGCCAGGGACAAGCCAAGCCGTAACATTTTTAGCTTTTTTCTTGCCTTTCACGTAGTTGGCAAACAGGCGAAAATCTTCGATGCGTCCGTTAGTGCAACTGCCAAGAAATACATAGTCAATCGACTTGCCAAGCAGTTTTTCACCCGGTGCAAAGCCCATATAATCCAAGGATTTTTGGAAAGAAATACGTCCGGCTTCATCCACTTCATCCAATGTCGGGATGCTGTCGCTGATACGCATTCCCATACCCGGATTGGTGCCGTATGTAATCATCGGCTCAATTTCGGATGCATCAAAAGTCAGTTCCATGTCAAAAACAGCATCATCATCCGATTTCAACGTTTTCCAATAAGCCAGTTTTTCATCCCACTCTTCGCCTTTCGGAGCAAATTCACGTCCTTTTACATAATTAAATGTAGTCTCGTCCGGTGCAATCAAACCACCGCGAGCACCCATTTCAATGGAAAGGTTACAAACCGTCATTCGTTCTTCCATCGTCATATTGCGGATGGCTTCTCCCGCATATTCGACAAAATAACCCGTAGCACCGCCTGTGGTTAGTTTGGAAATCATATAAAGAGCCAAGTCTTTCGAAGTTACGCCCGGTTTAAGCTTGCCGTTAAAAGTAATTCGCATGGTTTTGGGTCGGGTTTGCAAAATGCACTGCGTAGCAAGCACCATTTCCACTTCACTGGTGCCGATACCGAAAGCAATTGTTCCGAAAGCACCGTGGGTAGAGGTGTGACTATCACCACAAACGATGGTCATGCCTGGTTGGGTAAATCCGTTTTCCGGACCGATCACATGCACAATACCGTTTTTGATGTGTCCCAAAGGATAATAAATCGGCATATTAAACTCTTTTGCATTTTTTGCAAAAGTTTCCAATTGGTGACGAGAAATCGGATCTTTTACCGGTTTATCCTGATCAATGGTTGGTATGTTGTGGTCAGCCGTCATGGTGGTCAGCTCCGGACGAAAAACCTTTAAGCCACGTGCCCGTAAGCCATTAAAAGCTTGCGGACTGGTTACTTCATGACAGAAATGGCGGTCAATGTAGAGTTGCGTGGGTCCGTTTTCTATGATTGAAACTACATGTGCATCCCATATCTTGTCGAAAAGGGTGGTCCTCCTAGCCCCCCTGCCCCCCAAAGGGGAGATTTGTTGTTTGTTTGCAGTCATATTTTTTCAATTATGATTTTATAAATTTGTTTATAAAGTTTCCATCGTATTGGAAAATAGTTTTCATTATAATGGAAGTTTTTTTACAAATATACTCTAATGCTTTGTAATTCGATTTCAATATCAGATTTATAAATTAGTAAAATTAATTACTCTACCCCCACAAAAGTCCCCCTTCGGGGGATTTAGGGGGCTTTTTAGGGGATTTAGGGGGCTGTTCTTACTTCACAAACTTATTGATTGCATCCACATACGCTTCGAGTGAGGCTGCCACAATATCGGTATTGGCACCGAAACCGTAGTACACACTACCATCGTGTTCCACTTGCATATGCACTTTACCCACATCGTCGCTTCCGCGGCTGATGGCTTGAATGGTAAATTCCTGCAAGGTCATATTTCGTTTGATGATTTGCTTCATGGCTTTGATGGCAGCATCTACCGGACCGTTTCCGCTCGCTGCAGCTTCAAATTTTTCACCGGCAATCAGAAGTCCAACACTTGCAACCGATTTCACACCAATTCCCGATGTAACTTGCAGATAATCCACTTTAATACGTTGGTTGGCAGTCCGCTCCATTCCGGCAAGCATTAGCACGTCGTCGTCGTTGATGTCTTTCTTTTTATCCGCTAATTTAAGGAATTTTTCGTAAATTTCATCCAATTTTCCATTATCTACTTCAATACCAAGTATACTCAAACGATGTTTCAATGCAGCACGACCGCTTCGGGCTGTCAGCACGATTGAATTTTTATCGATACCCACATCGGTCGGATCCATAATTTCGTAGCTTTCCCGGTTTTTCAGCACACCGTCCTGATGAATACCCGACGAGTGTGCAAACGCATTGCGTCCAACAACTGCCTTATTCGGTTGTACAGGCATATTCATCAAGCTTGAAACCAAGCGACTTGTCGGGTAGATTTTCTGTGTATTGATATTGGTGTCAATTCCCAGTCCTTTGTGAGATTTTAGTATCATCGCGATTTCTTCCAGGGAAGTATTTCCTGCTCTCTCGCCGATGCCGTTGATGGTCACTTCCACTTGACGAGCACCGTTCAGTACGCCTGCCATGGTGTTGGCGGTAGCCATACCAAGGTCGTTGTGGCAATGCGTGGAAATAACTGCTTTATGGATATTTGATACATTTTCAAAAAGATATTTGATTTTTTCGCCGTACTGCCAAGGAAGGCAATAACCTGTTGTATCAGGGATATTCACCACGGTAGCACCTGCTTTAATCACCGCTTCCACCACACGAGCCAAATATTCATTATCCGTACGTCCGGCATCTTCACAATAAAATTCCACGTCTTCCACGAATTTTTTAGCATATTTTGTAGCCAAAATAGCACGTTCAAGAATTTTTTCCTGCGTGGAATTAAATTTATATCGGATATGCTGTTCTGAAGTTCCCAATCCGGTGTGGATGCGTTTACGCTTAGCATATTGCAGAGCTTCCGCAGCTACTTCGATATCTTTCTCTACGCCACGAGTAAGCGCACAAATCACCGGCCATGTAACGGCTTTTGAGATTTCTTCTACTGATTTAAAATCACCTGGACTTGAAATCGGGAAACCTGCTTCTATAACATCTACGCCAAGCAGTTCCAGCGCTTTGGCCACTTGAATCTTTTCAACTGTATTCAACTGACAACCCGGAACCTGTTCGCCATCACGTAAAGTAGTATCAAAAATAAAGAGTTTTTCCATAATTTTTTGTTTTAAAAAAGCCTTTCCCATTTGAGTGAGAAAGGCTTTTCAGTTTTCTTATAATAAATACATACCAAACTCACTCTTACTTTTTACGTAAAAGAATAATAATAATGTTGAGTAGTAGGGTATGTATAAAAATGTTATTCATCATTTTTTTGAATGATTCGAACTGCAAAGATAAAGGTGTTTTTTGAAAAAACAAACAGGTTGATTAAAAAAAATGTGAATTGCTTGTTTTTTTGCTCACCAAGCAAGGTTGGTTACATCCCGTGAACCTGCGACCTCGTTACCCCGCACCACGGAACACGTGATCCCGGAACAAAAAAGTTCCCCATTCAAAATAAATTTTCTATCTTTGCAGCAAGTTTGGCGAAAAAAATAATCACCAAACTTGGGGGTGCCTTAATAACACGGGCTGAGATCATACCCTTTGAACCTGGACGGATAATGCCGTCGAGGGAAAAAGTAAATCTCCGTTATTTTTTGGACTCTCAGAATAAATTATTAATCAACAATTTAATTAATTTGTTATGAGAAGAAATGCAATTGCAGTTGCCGCACTGCTACTTTATTGTGGCTTGTATGCTGAAACGGAATCGAAAAAAGATTCCATGCATGTTTATTTGGACGAAGTGGTAATTTCTTCCGCTACTCGTGCCAATGAAAAATCGGCTGTTAGTTATATCGATGTCTCTTCAGAAGAAATTGAAAGGAGAAATATCGGACAGGAATTACCTTTTCTGCTTGATCTGACACCTTCTTTCGTGGCTACTTCCGAATCCGGGACCGGCTTGGGCAATACCGGTTATCGCATCAGGGGTACGGATGCCAACAGGGTGAATGTGATGGTGAATGGCATTCCCCTGAATGATGCTGAATCACATGATGTGTATTTTGTGAATATGCCTGATTTTGCTTCTTCACTTTCTTCTGTGCAAATACAGCGTGGGGTGGGAACTTCTGCACAAGGTGCCGGTGCTTTTGGAGCCAGTATCAATATGCAAACGGAAAAACTAAGAATTGATCCGTATGCTGAAATAGCCAATACTTACGGCTCATTCAATACCTGGAAAAGTACTTTGAAAGCCGGTACGGGATTGATGAATGAGCGATGGGCAGCAGATGCGCGTTTGTCACAGGTGTTGTCGGATGGCTACATCGAAAGATCCGGGGTAAATATGAAATCTTATTTCTTCTCTGCAGGATATTATGCCGAGAAATCATCTGTAAAGTTTGTCGCCTTTGGTGGAAACCAACGGACTAACCAATCCTGGAATGGTGTAAATCCGGACTCCATGTTGGTCAATCGCAGGTATAATGAGTTGGGTGAGTATGTTGATGCAGATGGTAACAGGCAGTTTTATGACAATCAGACTGATAATTATGTACAAACGCATTACCAATTGCATGGTTTGCATCAATTTAATTCCGAGTTGAACTTGAATGTATCAGCGCATTATACAAGAGGAAAAGGGTATTATGAGGATTATAAAGTAAGGGCAAAACTGAATGAATATTCAATTGCTCCTGTTGTTACAGAAAGTGGAACCCTGACCAGGGTAGATTTAATTCGTCAGAAATGGTTAGACAATCATTTTGGTGGCATGGTCTGGTCTTTAAACTACAATCAAAACAGGATAAATGCCGTTGTAGGCGGTGGAATGAACAGATATACGGGTAGTCATTTTGGTAAAGTGATTTGGATGAGATACGCCGATAATTTGGATCCCAATAAGAATTGGTACTATAATACGGTGTTAAAAGACGATGCCAATATCTACGCAAAAAGTACATTTGAGATTTTGCGTGGTTTGTATTTGAATGCGGACATACAATATCGTTATATACATTACGCCTTGGAAGGAGTGGGGGATAAGTACGATAAATCGCAAAACAAATTGACAGACCTTACCCAAGTACATGATTTTCATTTCTTGAATCCCAAAGTGGGGCTGAACTATACAGTTGACAAGCATCACGCTCTTTACACATCTTTTTCAGTAGCCAACAGAGAACCCAACCGTAAAAACTATACGGAAGCCGGTCCGAATGAAAAGCCCACCCATGAAACCCTGTACGATACAGAATTGGGGTATAAATATCAACATGCTTCTTTTTCCGTAGGTCTGAATGTATTCAATATGCAGTATAAAAATCAGTTGATATTAACCGGTAAAATCAGTGAGATTGGTGCGGCTTTGACTACCAATATCCCTGATAGCTACAGAAGGGGAATAGAATTGATGGCTGCTGCAAAAATTACCGATTGGTTGAAATGGAGTGCAAATTTAGCCTTGAGTCAACATAAAATTCTGAATTTCACTGAGCAAGACATTGATGTGTACGACAATGCTACGGATATGAATTGGGTAAGAATTGAAAATCTTGATTTAGGCACGACCAATATTGCCATGTCGCCCAATGTAGTGGGAAATAATATGTTCAGTTTCCATCACAAAGGATTTGAGCTGTCTTTGGTTTCACAATATGTGAGCAAGCAGTATTTGGACAATACTTCCGATGAAAAGCGTTCCATACCATCTTATTTTGTTAATAATGTATATGCTTCTTACAGTCTGCCTTTGCCATACATCCATTCCATAGATTTTGGGGTGCAAATCAACAATTTACTAAATGCGCAGTACGTTTCCAACGGATATGTATGGTACAGTTATTTGTTGGAAGATGGCAGTCGCAACAGCGAATTGCGCCACTTTCCCCAAGCCGGAATTAACTTCCTGGCGATGGTGGCAGTGAGATTTTAGGATGTGAACTTCTTGCAAAAATACTTTTGTATTACTCAATCAGGTAAAAATGTACGTAAGTTATTTAAAAAATGTATCTTTGAACCTCAATTCAAATAAATACAATGCCGAAAATTGCAAAAAACTTAACAGAACTGATTGGTAATACACCTTTGGTACAACTGTCCAATTTTGCAGTAAAGCAGGGTGTCAAAGCCAGGCTTGTTGTTAAATTGGAAGCTTACAATCCGGCAAGTAGTGTCAAAGACCGTATTGCCTTGTCTATGGTGGAAGATGCGGAAGCAAAAGGCTTGTTGAAACCGGGAGGTAAGATTGTGGAACCTACCAGTGGTAGTACGGGAATCGGTTTGGCTATGGTAGCTGCCGTCAGGGGTTATAAGGTGACCATTGTAATGCCGGATAACTCAAGTGTGGAAAGACGCAGTTTGTTGAAGGCTTTGGGTGCCGAGTTGGTGTTGACGCCAGGTGCGGAAGGCATGAAAGGTGCCATTGCACAAGCTGAAAAAATTGTGGCTGAAACCGGTGCTTTTATGCCTCAGCAATTTGAAAATGAAGCCAATCCTAAAGTTCATGCAGAAACTACTGCCGAAGAAATATGGAGAGATACGGATGGACAGGTGGATATATTAATTGCCGGAGTAGGTACAGGCGGCACCATTTCCGGAACGGGTTCGAAACTGAAAAAATACAATCCAAACATTCAGGTTGTAGCTGTTGAGCCGGCAGATTCTCCTGTCTTATCAGGCGGAGCACCCGGTTTACATAAAATACAAGGAATAGGCGCAGGCTTTATCCCCAAAACCTATGATCCCAATGTGGTAGATGAGGTTTTTCAGGTCACCAATGATCAGGCTATCCTGATTTCCCGCCAGTTGGCACAACAAGAAGGCATGTTGGTGGGCATTTCCTCCGGAGCAGCAGTTTACGCGGCTGTACAACTTGCATTACGACCTGAAAATAAAGGCAAAACCATTGTAGCAATCCTACCAGACACCGGAGAACGATATTTATCAACGGAACTGTTTAATTCTTGAATTAAGAACAAAGAGCAAGGACAAAAGAGCAAAGACGAATTAACTAAGAACGAAAAGTGAAGAACGATGAACGAACCAGACCACGCGACCCCGAAACTCGGAACACGGAACCCGTTAACTTCTCTAACTTCTTTGACTTCCCTAACTTCCAAAAAAAATACTAACTACCAACTACTATAAACAACTTCAAAAAATAAATTTTCATGTCAACAAATTATAAATTCGAAACTTTGCAAGTTCATGCCGGACAAGAGGTTGATAAATCAACCAATTCCAGGGCAGTTCCTATCTATCAAACTACTTCCTATCTCTTTGACGATGCACAACATGGTGCAGATTTATTCGCATTGAGGAAGTTCGGCAATATCTATACACGTTTGATGAACCCTACCACGGACGTCTTTGAGAAGCGGGTAGCTGCTTTGGAAGGTGGTGTGTCAGCTTTGGCAACATCCTCCGGACAGTCGGCTCAGTTTCTTGCTATCAACAATATCGTACAGGCCGGTGATAATTTTGTATCAACTCCTTATTTGTACGGTGGAACTTATAATCAGTTCAAGGTACAGTTTAAACGATTGGGGGTTGAAGTACGGTTTACACCCAATGATAATCCGGCTGAATACGAAAAACTGATTGATGATAATACCAAGGCTATCTACCTGGAAACCATGGGTAACCCTAATTTAAATGTTCCTGATTTTGATGCTATTGCTGCTGTTGCGAATAGATATAATATCCCTTTGATTGTGGATAATACTTTTGGTGCCGGTGGTTATCTTTTCCGTCCCATTGAACATGGTGCTGCTGTGGTTGTGGCTTCTGCAACCAAATGGATAGGTGGCCATGGTAATTCCATAGGCGGCATCATTGTAGATAGCGGAAAATTCAATTGGGGAAATGGCAAATTTCCTTTATTCACAGAACCTTCAGAAGGTTATCATGGTATGGTGTTCTGGGACTTGTTTGGGGCAGAGAGTCCGCATGGAAATATCGCTTTCAACGTTCGCGCGCGCGTTGAAGGATTGCGTGATTGGGGTAATGCCATCAGTCCGTTTAATTCGTTTTTGATGTTGCAAGGCTTGGAAACCCTGTCGCTCAGGATGGAACGCCATGTTTATAATACCCAACAACTGGCTGAATGGTTGGAAAAACATCCGGCTGTGGAATATGTGAATTATCCGGGATTAAAGAGCAGTAAGCATCATGAAATTGCTAAAAAGTATTTGAAGAGAGGTTTTGGTGGTGTGTTAACATTTAAACTAAAGGATGATCCTGAACGCGCTAATAAGCTGATTAATAAGGTACAACTGCTTAGTCATGTGGCTAATCTCGGAGATGTTAAATCTTTGATTATCCATCCCGCTGCAACAACGCATGAACAACTTTCTTCGGAGGATCAAATTGCTGCCGGCGTTGAACCGGGCTTGATCCGTCTGTCGGTAGGTATTGAAAACATAGAAGATATCAAAGCGGACTTGCAGCAGGCGATTGATAAACTTTGAGAGTTCCGTGGTCCGGGATTGCGAGGTCACGAGGTTCGAATAAGGTTATAAGCTTATATTGTTATTCGCGGTTTTGTTCCTCAATGTCTTCCTTAACTTTCGGATACTCAATCCTTGTGTGATACATGCTTGTGATTTTTTCTTTGAAAACAGCCTTGATGGTTTCTACATCCCTGAAGCTAAGTGGTGCGTTTTTAAATTGACCTTCAGCGATTTGCATGTTAATCATATCTTCTACACAATCGCTGATACTTTTTTCATTGTATTCATTTAGACTACGTGCACGAGCTTCTACTGCATCTGCCATCATCAAAATGGCTGTTTCTTTCGTGTCCGGCAGGGGACCGGGATATGTGAACAAAGACGGATCTGGTTTGATGCGGGGATTGGCATTGATAAATGCATTGTAAAAATACTTGGCTTTACTGAGACCGTGATGGGTGGTTATAAAATGAATAATCTGCTCCGGAAGATGTTCTTTCTTGGCAATCTTAATCCCGTCCGGTACATGTTTGATGATTTTTTGTGCAGCTTCCGTAAAATCTAATTCATCTAAAGGATTTTGACCACCATGTTGATTTTCAATGAATAAGCCAGGATTTTCCATTTTTCCTACGTCATGATACAAAGCACCTGTACGTACTAACAGACTGTTGGCTCCGATTTTTTTGGCTGCCTCGGTGGCTAAGTTCGATACCTGCAAGGTATGATGAAAAGTTCCGGGTGCTTTTTCTGCAAACTGTATCATCAGATTGCTGTTGATATTACTCAACTCAAGCAATGTAACGGAAGACATCAATCCGAAAATCTTTTCAAGGATAAAAATTAACAGGTATGCAAAAAGTAAAAATGTACTGCTGATTGCAAAATAAACCAGTGGTGTCCAGTAAATTCTATTGAATACACCTTCGCTGATAAATTCGAGTGCTAAGTACGTCAAACTGTAGGTAATAAAAATAATCAGTGCCGATTGTGCCAACTGAGATCGCTGTGTCATCTCTTTCAGACCGGAAACAGCAACCATGCCTGCCACAATTTGTATCAACAAAAATTGATAGGGATTATCTACCATCAGAGAAACGATCAATACGGTGATGATATGTGCAAACAACGCAGTTCTGGAGTCGAAGAAAACACGTATAATGATTGGCAGCAGCGCAAAGGGTATGATAAAATAACTGACTGTCGTCAGTTGAATGACCATGGAAGATAGGGCGATTATGATGATCATCATCAAATTGATGAAAATCAAATTTTTTAAATTATTGAAAATTCTTGACCTAAAGAGATTCAAAAATAGGAAAAAAATGACGATTAATCCTGTAATCACTGCAATTTCTCCTATCAGTACGAGGGTCGAACGCTGAAAAGAAGCCCTTCTTTGATCATGTTCGATTTTCATGGATTGTAAAATCAGAAATAACTCTTCATTCACTATCTCACCACGATCGATAATTCGCTCTCCTGCTTGAACGACACCGGCTGTTAAAGACAAACTTTTTAATAATTCCTTCTGTGATAAATCAGAAATAATGCTGTCGTAATGCAGGTTTTCAGTAAGATACAGGTTGAGGTTATACAGACCGGATTGAAATTCACCGACTTGTATCAATTTCTCATATGCTGTCTTGGGCGTGTAAATCTCTTCTAAATTTACTGTGTGGGTGAGTTTGTCAGGCAGAATACAATTGATATGAACAATATTGTTTTCTTTTAATTTTTGGTACTGTTCGGCAGAAATAATTCCTTTTTCATAGATGTCTTTCAGATTTTTATGAATACTTTTTAGATGGGGTGGCTTTTTCCCGTGTTCATCTTTATAATTATTTATCAATAACTGATATTGAGTGGTGAACACGGTAGTGTCTAAATTATAAAAGGGCAGATAATTTTTTAAAATTTCTCTTTTTTCTTGTTGAATCTGCTCATCACTTTTGTAAATCGGAAAATCGTAAGAAGCCATAAGTAAATCGTACGACCAGGGTTTTCCGACCTCAAATTGATACTTCATCCTATCACGATTCGGAAATAAAAGGACTATAATCACGATGGTACACAAAAACAATATGATTTTAAAAATATCGCGAAGCTTGTTTTGAAAAGAATTCAGATTCATCTACTCTTTTTTGTTTGTTGATTAAGGGACTTCTCTTATAATGGGGAAACCTTATAACTATAAAACATTGAAGATGCAAATATATTAAAATTTAAGTACTTTTGTGATTTCCGTTGATATTAACATAATAATTTGATAAGTAGATATGCATTACGGCTTTGTTAAACTTCCATTGATACCGGTCAGGGCGGCTGGCAACGAACGTAGCGAAATGACTACGCAATTGCTTTTGGGCGAGTACGTTAAAATCATAGAAGAACAGGAAAAATGGTTGTATGTAGAAAATATCGAGGATGGATATCAAGGATGGGTAGACAGAAAAATGATTGTAATCGTTTCTGAATCAACCTTTTTGGAAAGCAGACAAATGAAAATTACCAAAGTTTGCTATCCATATGCTTTGATTTACAATCAAGTTCTGAATCAATCCATGCTCATTCCCGGAGGGAGTTTATTGTATAATTTGAAGGCTGATGTTTTTAAACTACACGATGAAACCTGGACATTGATGGATATTAATTGTGTATTAAATCCACTTAATCAACGTGCCGAAAAAAGCACCCATGAGGAATTTTTGATAAATACGGCCATGTCATATATCAATACCCCTTACCTCTGGGGAGGAAAATCGGTATTAGGAATAGATTGTTCCGGCTTGGTGCAAATCGTATATTCCATTGCCGGATTTAGTTTGCCGCGTGATGCTTCACAGCAGGCGCAACACGGAATATCTGTTGAAAGTTTGGCTGACGCAATCATCGGTGATTTAGCTTTTTTTGGGGATGCAAAAGGTAAAATTACCCATGTAGGGATATTGAAGAGTAGTACTGAGGTAATACATGCATCGGGATGGGTAAAAGTTGACCGGATTGATGAACGTGGAATTATATCATCCATTACCGCTGAATATACGCATAAGCTGCAAACTATCAGACGTATCTTTTTTTAGAAGAACGATAACAAACTAAAAACAGTGCCCAAAACCCCTATAAGCATGATAATTAATCCAATAATTTGATTAATCAGATTGATACTTCTATAACTCAATTTGCTTCTGAATTTATTTACCAGGAAAGTCAATACTAACCACCATGATAATGCACCGGCCAAAATGGAAAGCATGCCAACTATATTATGAAAAAGAGTGGTATTTTCTGCTAAAAAGTTGAATCGTGCAAATAATGCCAACAATACAAATAGAATAAAGGGATTGCTAAGGGTGAGAACCAAAGAACTGAAAAAATCAGTTACGATATTACCGCTATTTTGTTGTTTGGGAAGCAGTTGATGCTGGAGTTGATGCTGTGGTTTGTTTTTGTAGATAAATATTCCGAATAAAAAAACCACGATGCTTCCGATAACTTGTAAGACTATTTTATTTTCTTCAATAAAATCAACTACAAAACCAATGAAAAATAATCCAACTACCGTATAAATCAAATCTGACGAGGTAGCACCGAGACCGGTTGCAATGCCATATTTTCTGCCCCTATCCAGGGTTCGCTGTACTATCAGCATCCCTATCGGACCCATAGGAACTGAAATAAACAACCCGATAATTATTCCTTTTATAACTGTGTCAAGCATGCAGAAATATTAATAACTTACAAAGATAGTGTTTTAATTATGAATGTTTAAAGTTAATTGTTAATTTCTTTAGAAGAAGGAAGATTTTTGAACTCCGTTTGAGAACTTTCTGTTAACTTTGCACTATTATGATGAAACTTCAACAAATAGAATCCCTGCGTAAGGAATTACATCAGCACAATTACAATTATTATGTGCTGAATACGCCTACTATATCTGATTATGAGTTTGATATGAAACTTAAGGAATTACAGGCATTGGAGACTGAACATCCTGAGTTTTTTGATCCTTTGTCGCCTACGCAACGAGTGGGTAGTGATATCAATGCAACCTTCCAGCAGGTAGAACATCAATACCCGATGTTATCATTGGAAAACACCTATTCTGAGGAAGAAGTACAGGATTTTTACAATCGTATAAAAAAATTGTTACACGAGGATGTGGAATTGGTCTGTGAGCTTAAATACGATGGTACCTCTATTTCATTGATTTACGAAAATGGTAAATTGTTGAGGGCGGTAACAAGAGGAGATGGCAAACAAGGTGATGATGTGACTGATAATGTCAAAACCATTCGCAGTATTCCTTTGTACTTGCAGGGTGATTATCCTGAAAGATTTGAAATTCGTGGGGAGATTTTGATGCCTTGGACAGTGTTTGATGCCCTGAACAAAGAAAGGGAAGAACAAGAGGAAGTTTTGTTTGCCAATCCGCGCAATGCAGGTTCGGGGACTTTAAAACTTCAAAATTCATCTATTGTTGCATCCCGTAAATTAGATTCTTATTTATACAATATTTTAGGTGGAAATTTACCTTTTGCATCTCATTTTGACAGTTTGTGTGCTGCCAAAACTTGGGGTTTTAAAATTTCAGAAGCGGTTAAAGTTTGTTCGTCCCTGGAAGAAGTCTTTGAGTTTATACATTACTGGGAGGAAGAAAGGAAAAAATTGCCCGTTGCTACCGATGGAATTGTAATTAAGGTGAATGATTATGCACAGCAAAGAACTTTAGGTACTACCGCTAAATCTCCGCGTTGGGCTATTGCCTATAAATATCAGGCAGAATCGGGGCTGACACGTCTCAATTCGGTTTCTTACCAAGTGGGTAGAACGGGTGCTGTTACGCCGGTTGCCAATTTAGATCCGGTATCGTTGTCGGGTACGACCGTCAGAAGAGCTTCTTTGCACAATGCGGATATCATTGCCGGATTGGATTTGCATATAGGTGATATGGTTTATGTTGAAAAAGGCGGTGAAATCATTCCGAAGATTACTGCTGTTGCTGTTGACCAAAGGGTGTTGATAGGGGATAAGGTGCAATTCATCAAAAACTGTCCGGAATGCAATACTCCATTGATTCGTTATGAAGGAGAAGCAGCCCATTATTGTCCCAATGAAAATGCTTGTCCCCCTCAGATTAAAGGGAAAATTCAACATTTTGTCAGTCGGAAAGCCATGAATATTGAGGGTTTGGGCGTTGAAACCATCAATCTTTTATATGATGAAGGTCTGTTGCATGATGTCGCTGATATTTATGCATTGAAAGTGGATGAATTATCCGGCTTGGAACGTTTGGGCGAGAAGTCGGCTCAAAACATCCTGCAAAGCATAGAAAAATCTAAAGATATCCCGTTCGATCGTGTGATTTTTGCTCTAGGAATTCGTTTCGTGGGTGAAACCGTAGCTAAAAAGTTGGTGCAGGTGTTACATGATATAGAACAGTTGAAAACTGCCACCTATGATATGCTGATTGAAATTGATGAAATAGGAGAGCGCATTGCACAAAGTGTGGTGCAATACTTTGCAGAAGATAAAAACATTGAACTCATCAATCGTTTGAAAGATTACGGTTTGCAAATGGCTGTTTCAGAAAAGGATTTAAAGCCACAATCTGACACTTTAAAAGACAAAAGCATCATAATTAGCGGTACTTTTCAGTACTATTCCAGGGATGAATACAAGCAAATGATTGTGCAACACGGAGGTAAAAACGTAAGCTCCATTTCTTCCAAAACATCTTTTGTTTTGGCCGGAGAAAAAATGGGACCCGAAAAATTGAAGAAAGCAGAAAGTTTAGGAATACCTATTCTCAATGAAGATGAATTTTTAGAGATGCTTGATGTTTAACTTAATGTCTTAATATCCACCAACATTCCGATTTACTACCTATCCTTTCAGATTGAAAGTAGAGTCCACCACACTTATGTGTAAAAATTTTTATAAATTTGTGAGTTCGAATATCTTTTCTTCGAAGTGTTGATTGTGGTGGTAGCATGCTTGCAGGTCTGGGTGTTTGAAATCTTATAAAAATCGGGAATATGAGTAAAAAAATGTCCTATAAAATATTGAAACGTTTTGCTGAAAAATATTTCAGAACGGTACCTAGGCAAAAAAAGTTTATGACTTTTCAGAAAGCTGAAACTATTTTGTTGATTTTTGAAAGTGATTTGTCCGAAGGAAATCCCCGTATCCACAGAATCATTCAGCTTTTGACTTTAGAAGGGAAAAAAGTGACAACCTGGGGCTTTCTGAATAAAAAAGAAAGTATCACTCCTGTATCTCCCAATTATAAAATTTTACTACCCAAAAATTTCGGTTTGTTCAATAAGCCCAAAAAGCAAATCCTCAATGAATTGTTGAGTAAAGAATATGATTTACTAATAGATCTGTCCACCGGCAATTTGATTTATTTGGATTACATCATCTTGTGTGCACGAGCAAAGTGTAAAGCCGGTATCAAGAAACCCGAAGTGAATTTCTATGATTTTGCCATGGATATGGATGACTATTTGGTTAAAAATAATATGAAAACAAGTGATTTAGACATTTCTTTTATTTTTGACCAAATAATATTTTATCTGAAAAATATACATTCAAATGATTAAAAATGTATTTTTGCAGTTAAATTTTATGATTCGCGATGATAAATTATAAATTGAAAGGAATGGGTGTTGCCTTGATTACGCCCTTTAATGCGGATGAGAGTATCAATTATGATACGTTGGCCAGATTGATTGAGTATCAAATAAAAAATGGTACGGATTATCTGGTAGTGTGTGGAACAACTGCAGAGACACCCACTTTGACCGATCAGGAGAAAGAAGAAATTCGAAAATTTGTCATCCAAATCAACCAAAAACGTCTACCTATTGTCTATGGCATAGGTGGTAATAATACCAAGCATGTAGTTGATATCATCCGGAACACCGACCTTAACGGAGTTGATGCTATCCTTTCAGTTACTCCCTATTATAACAAGCCTTCCCAAGAAGGGCTTTACAGACATTATGCAGCGATTGCGGAAGCATCACCGCTTCCTGTTATTTTGTATAATGTGCCGGGCAGGACAGGCGTCAATATGTCGGCTGCAACAACCTTGCGACTAGCTAATGATTTTCCCAACATCCAGGCTACTAAAGAAGCTTCCGGAAATTTTACTCAAATTGATGATATCATCAAAAACAAACCGGCTGATTTTATGGTTATTTCCGGTGATGATGGCATCACTTTTCCGTTGATTACTCTCGGTGCAGTCGGGGTTATTTCTGTCATCGGCAATGCATTCCCCAAAGAATTCAGTCGTATGGTCAGGTTGGCTTTGGAAGGTGATTATGAAAAAGCCAGAATTATCCATCACCGCTTTACGGAACTGATTGAGTTATTGTTTGTGGAAGGCAACCCCGCCGGTGTGAAAAGCATGCTGGCTGTGATGGGAATGATAGAGAATGTATTACGTCTGCCATTGGTTCCCAATACCATTAATACCTACGAAAAAATCAGGCAGGTTTTAAATAAATTATAAGATGCATAAACTTCAAACAGCCAAAACCAAAATAGTTATTGTGGGATTGGGTGGAGTAGGCGGTTATTATGGCGGCTTACTTTCTAAATATGCTGAACAGCAACCCGATATATCCGTAGTATTTTTTGCCCGCGGTGCTCATTTAAAAGCCATTCAATCTCGTGGTTTGAAGGTGAGTGATGAAAATCAATCTTTTATTACACATCCGACCTTAGCTACAGATGATGTGCATACTATTGGTAAAGCTGATTATGTAATCATGGCGACTAAAAGCTATGATTTGCAGGAGGTGCTGCAACAAATACAACCGATTATAGCGGGACATACTGTCATCTTACCTTTGTTAAACGGGGTTGATATTACTGCCAGAATTCGGGCTGTTTATCCGCAAAATGAGGTATGGTATGGCTGTGTATATATCATTTCCAGAATTACGGAACCCGGCGTTATTGAAGATTCCGGAAATGTACGTTTTATGCATTTCGGACATGAGAAGAAGACTTCAGATAGACTAAAGCTCATGGAAACTTTACTCCAACAAGCAGGCATTGAAGCAGTTCTAAAAGAAGATGCCATTCGTGCTGTATGGCGTAAGTTTTTCTTTATTTCTACTACGGCTGCACTTACAACTTACTACAATACTGATTTTGCCAGCTTGGTTAATGATGTTGAAAAACGTCCTATGTATTTGGCTATCATGCAAGAATTATATGCTATCTCAATAGCAGAAAAAGCTGGACTGAGAGAGGGTTTAGTAGAGGAGTTGATGGACTACGACGCCAGTCTACCTGCAGGTAAAACTTCTTCGATGAACAGTGATTATTTATCCGGAAAACCTATAGAATTGGAGAATTTAGTGGGCGTAGTAATTGAGTTGGGTAAGAAGCACAACATACCTACTCCTGTTTATACTCAAGTTTATGAGGCGTTAAAAGCCGGCATATGAATGCTTAAGCTTTTGTATTTATTCAGTATTTTCTTTTGGTAAATAGGCTGTGCCTTTCAGTAATTCTTTGGCAACTTTAAACATATATTGTTTTGCAGCTTCATATTCATTAGGGATGATGCCATCTAAAATAGCATCCTTGATACTCGTTTTAATATCACCCACCAAAGCGCAAGCAGGCAGATTGAAAGTTTCCATAATTTCTTTGCCGTCAATAGGAGGCTGAAAATTACGGATTCTGTCTTTTTCTTCTATCTCTTTGAGCTTTTGTCTGACTAATTGAAAATTAGCTTTGTAACGTTTAATTTTTGCCTGATTTTTAGAGGTAATATCGGCTTCACATAACAACATCAAATCATCAATGTCATCACCTGCATCAAACAGTAGTCGTCGCACAGCCGAATCCGTTACTTCATCTTCACTCAGTATCATGGGACGCATATGCAATCCAACTAACTTCTGAACATAGCGCATCTTTTCATTTTGCGGTAATTTCATCTTTCGAAAGATGTGCGGAATCATCTTCTGACCGATAAAATCATGGTTGTGAAAAGTCCATCCCAATTTATAATCAAAGCGCTTGGAACGGGGTTTTCCAATGTCGTGTAATAATGCCGCCCATCGCAACCATAAGTTGTCGGTGTTTTCACTCAATGTGTCCAGCACAGCCAAAGTGTGGTAGAAATTGTCCTTATGACCGACACCCTCCTTGGTTTCAGCACCTTTTAAAGCATATAATTCGGGAAAGATTAGTTCCAACAATCCTGTTTTTTCCAATAAGATAAATCCGATTGATGGTTTGCGGGAAAGGATGATTTTGTTCAACTCATCAGCTATTCTTTCTTTTGAAATGATAGCGATACGGTCTTTGTTTCTGACGATGGCATCGAAAGTTTCGGCTTCCAGGTAGAAGCCCAATTGTGCGGCGAAGCGTATGCCCCTCATCATGCGCAAGGGATCATCAGAAAAGGTAATATCCGGATTCAAAGGTGTACGAAGAATCAAATTTTCTAAGTCGTTTCTTCCATTAAAAGGATCGAGCAATTCGCCGTAAGTAGCTTTATTCAGACTGAGAGCAAGTGCATTGATGGTGAAATCTCGTCTGTTTTGGTCGTCTTCCAAGGTTCCGTCTTCTACAATAGGCTTACGCGAATCATGGCGATAAGATTCTTTTCTGGCACCTACAAATTCGATTTCGTAGTCTTTGTAATTGATATGAGCCGTTCCAAAATTTTTAAAAACGGACAGTTTGGCTTTTTTGCCTAATTCTGCAGCCACTTTTCCGGCAAGCTCAATGCCGCTGCCTACCACCACTATATCTATATCTTTGGATGGCCTCTTTAAAAACAGGTCGCGTACATATCCTCCAATAACATAGCAAGGCTTTCCGGTTTCATCGGCTATGTCCGATACCAAACGGAATACTTTGTCATCCAAGTACTTTTTCATTAACTTATTTCCCTGAAGTTTTGGATAATTTGTTTTTTAGTTTGTTTAATTCTTGTTCCCGCGCGGCAATTTCTTTCTCTTGTTGCGTGATGGTTTGTAATAAAGCATTGAGTTCTTCGTCCTCTACAGACGTGGGATACTGAGATTTAACCCGATCAAGAAAGTCAGCCAATATATTCATATAATTTACAAATGCCTCATATGGCGATTCGTAATTACTTCCAAAAGCTTCTTTATGACTCATGTAGCGGAAGTAGTCATTGGTCTGTAATAGTAACCAGTCATGCAACAAAGGTCTGTCTTTGGACAAACGCACGCGTACGCCAACTTCATAAAGTTTACTCAAGGCTTCGTTTTGCAAATCATTACCGGTCCATGGTGCGAGGTCCTTTTCATGTCCCCACCAACTGGTCGTATATGGAGCGGTCAAACTACCGGCAACTTCTTTTTGCTTGGCTAATTCGCTTGGCAAGGCAAAACCGATTTGCTGCTCCATGGCATGGTAAGGAATTGCTTTTAAGAAGTCATAAATGCCTGATTCGGGACGATGTTGGTATCCGAATGCCTCATAGCCCATCCATATATTGAATATGCGTTCTTTCTCCGGTGCAGCCGCAATCCATCCAATAAATTTTTCTGCCGTTAAAGGATAATTTTCCCAAGTATGATTAGAAAATCTGAGGAAGATATCTTCTGAAAGCTTGCTGTTGCGCACCAAAAGTTTGAGTCTGTTAAGGTAGGCATGCGTATAGATATAATTGGGACTTTTCCAACCCATCACATGCTTGGCTTCTTCTATCAAAACGGTTTTGAACCCGGCATTTAAAATTTTTTCACCGATTTCATCCGAATAGATTAACTCAGCGTTTCTAAAAACGGTTGGACGTTTCCCAAACAAACTTTCGATTTTATCGGCATGTAATTTAATTTGAAGTTCAAACTCATCTGTATCGTAAACAGAGGATAAAGAATGCGCATAAGTTTCTGCCAAAAACTCCACACTGCCTGTTTTTGCCAATTCCCGGAAGCTGTCAATCACTTCAGGTGCATACAGCTCAAATTGTTCTAAGGCTACGCCTGAAATAGAAAATGCACATTTAAACTTACCGTTCGAACTACGAATCATATCGCCAATGACTTTGTTGGTTGGTAAATACGATTGTTCCGATAAAATGCGTATTTGTTCCTCGGTATGATAATCATCATAATAGTAATGATCCCGCCCAATTTCGAAGAAACCGTACTTTTTCAACCTGATGGGTTGGTGTATCTGAAAATAAAAACAAATATTTTTCATATGCCTGTCTTATTAATATCTATTTGTATAACTATAGTTTTTATTTATTCGTCTGTTTTTGTTTTAGAATTGATGATATGGCTTTTTAATGCCATCCTAATAAATTATTATAGATGGCTCTGACTTTAAGTCCTGCATCATACCATTTGATGTTGTTGACTTCTTCAATGCCTTTTTCCCTCAAGCTCTTATACATAGCCGGATATTTGACAATGCCATAAATGGCATCCGCCATCGCATCAATATCCCAATAGTCAGTTTTGATGGTGTGTGTGAGAATTTCTGCACAGCCGGATTGCTTGGAGATGATAGTAGGCGTGCCTACCTGCATTGCTTCCAAGGGTGAGATTCCGAAAGGTTCAGAAACAGATGGCATAATATAAACATCACTTTCAGCCAGCATCTCATACACTTTTCTTCCTCTGAGAAAGCCCGGGAAGTGAAATCGGTCGGCTATGCCTCTTTGTGCTGCCAAGTGAATCATATCGTTCATCATGTCACCGCTTCCGGCCATCACAAACCGTACACTGTCAGTCTTCTGTAGTACACGATGAGCAGCTTCTACGAAATACTCCGGTCCTTTTTGCATAGTAATACGACCAAGGAAGGTCACAATTTTATCTTTTCTCTCTGATTTTACATAAGAATCAACATCTGCCAAAGGTTCAACGGCATTGTGTACTGTAGTTACTTTATTCGGATCCTGGTGATATTTTTCGATTACGGTGTTGCGAGTTAGATTACTTACTGTAATGATGTGATCGCAAGCGTCCATGCCTCTTTTTTCTATTGAATAGACAGTGGGATTCACCTTGCCTCTACTTCTGTCAAAATCAGTGGCATGTACATGTATCACCAATGGTTTTCCGCTGATTTGTTTGGCAAATATTCCGGCAGGATAGGTCAACCAATCGTGTGAATGGATGATGTCAAATGCCTTTTGATGGGCTAGTACGCTTGCGACAGCCTCGTAGTTGGATATTTCTTCCATTAAATTAGCGGGATATTTGCCTGAAAAATCAATACATCCTAAATCATTGGTATAGATGCGTGTAAAATCGTATTTAATGCCGTTTCTTAACCAAAAGTATTCATCAGGGTGCATGAAATTACCTAAACGATATTCCACGTGCTCCCGGGAATTTTCTTTCCAGACTACAGGAATGTGGTTGGCACCCATGATCTTTAAAAAACTTTGATCTTCATCACCGGAAGGTTTGGGCATTACGAAAGTCAGATCAAGGTCTCCTTGTTCAGCCATACCTTTTGTCAAGCCGTAACTTGCCGTACCTAATCCACCTGATATGTGGGGTGGAAACTCCCATCCGAACATTAATACTTTCATACGGTTATAATTTGTTTTTCAAGTTGTTATATTAGGACTCTTAATGAACTAATTTAATCATTCTTAGTGTCAATCTTTTTCATCATTTCAAGCACTTTCAGAATTTGTGAAACACTCATGGCAAACGACATTCCTCCATGCCCTTTATAAGGGGGATTGCCATCGAATAATTCGGGAATAGTGCCTATGCAAAGGGCAGATAATTCTGCTTCATAGCCAATGAGCAATCTCTCTATAAAGGACCTGGCACTTTGCTTGTAAATCCGTATATAAGCAGTGGCAAAAACACCGAAGAAAAGAGGCCATACCGGACCGTTGTGGTAGTTTCTGTTTCTTTCCAACATCCCCCCAATATAGATTGGACGGTAAAAACCGCTTTTCGGACTCAAAGTTCTCAATCCCTTGGGTGTTAATAATTCACGGGTACAAATATCTAAAACCGATTTCTGCTGCTGCTTGTCTAGTGGAGAAAAAGGCAAGCCGATAGCAAAAAGCATATTCGGTCTTACTTCCGGGTCGCTGTAATGCTCAGTTACAAAATCATACAAGTAAGTATCATTCCAGAACGTTCTAATAAACGATTCGCGTGAGATTTCAGCTTGATAATCCGTTAAATCAGCCGAATGATCATTTCCCGAAGCCCTTTTTAATTCAGCAACAAACTTCAAAGCATTGTACCAAAGTGCATTGATTTCCACAACGTATCCTGTTCGGGGCGTGATAGGCAGATTATCTTCAACTGCATTCATCCAGGTAAGTGCCCTTTCAGTTCCGTTGATATACAGGAGGTTATTGTTGTGTAAAATGATGTTTGGATGATTTTGCTTGCGGATGAAATCAATGATATCGGTACAGACCTCTCCAAAACGCTCGGCGGCCTCCTTAATGGTAGCATGAGCAGCATATTGCTGAACAGCAGCTATAAACCACAGTAACGCATCAGGCTGGTCAATTTCTTCCAATCCAATGTCATCAGTATCGCCGGCTAAGAATTTTTTGATTTCTTCTACGGAAGTTTTCATGATGGCATCGAAATAATCCATGCGGTTGACGATGAGGGTACAGCCGGGTAAGGAAAAAAACTGATCCCTGGCACGTGCCCCAAACCATGGATAACCGGCCAACAAATAAGTTTTTTCTCCCATGCGTTTGTAGAACTGCTCGGCTGAGTTTTTTAAAGTTGAAAACATATCAGCACGTTCGTTACGCCTCAACAGTTCTGTTTCCCATAGTTTTTTAAGTTTCAACGGAGAGATTTCCGTAACACCGGCAGAAAATATCACGGATTCGCCTTTTTTAATCGGCATTTCAAAAAAGCCAGGAACCATTAAATCTTCTTTATAAGCATACCCCCGCTCTTTTTCCTTGTAATACATGATATTTTTATACCAATCAGGTTGATGCGCATAGTTATTCTTTTTGGAAAATTGCATGAACAGATGGGGATAACCTGCATATAACCTCATACTGATACCGTTTTTCACTTCTTCATATGAAGTATCAGCCTGAGGATTGGCATGTGTCAGTTCGTTCACACTCCTAAAAGCTAAATAGGGTCTAAAACGCAATAGGGTAGGCGAATGAGCATCTAACAAAGTATATTTAATGATAACCCTCGGTTCGAACGAAACCAACATTCTTTCTTTCGATAAAATTACGCCTCCTACGCGGTATACCGTGCGGGAGATAATATTACAATCAAACTGGCGAATGTATTTATGTCCGTTCGGACTGAAATGATTGTCCTCGTATTGATGAATACCCAAATTAAATTCAGCACCATGCTGAATAACCGTTTCGTCTAAAGAAGACAATAAAACATGATTTGATTGGTCAATTTCCGGCAGCGGAACCACTAACTGTCCGTGGTATTTCCTTGTATTGCAATCTATTAGAGTTGTGCTGTTATAAGCACCCGCCCTGTTGGTACGAATCATCTCTTTGGTAAGAGATTTTTCTAAGTTAACCAATAATGTCTTGTCAAAATTTAGATAGCTCATTTACGATTTATATAAAAGGATTTATAGGGCAGCTAATATAATGCAATTAAATTAATTTTACAATACAATTCTTTTGAAAATTTTATTTATTTTAATTTTAACGATGAAATCAAAAAAAGTTGATTCTGCAACTTTTTTTCAATTCGCTTTGTATAAATTTAATTTTGTGTTTACATTTGCAAGTCCGTTCGTTGCCTCTTTAGCTCAGTTGGTAGAGCAAATCATTCGTAATGATTAGGTCGTGGGTTCGAGTCCCATGAGAGGCTCTAAGATTTTTATGATAGCCTTTTTTCACATGTGAAGTGAACAACACAATTGAAAAGACTTACATCAATGCTCTCTCCAGGGGTGATCAGAAAGCTTTTGAAGTGCTTTTTCTGCATTATCACCCCAAACTTGTATTTTTCATTGCCGGATTTATTAAAGATGCTGAGTTAGCACGGGATATGGCTCAAGATGTTTTTCTAAGTATATGGAAAGACAAAGAAAAATTTTCTAAAATAGATTCTTTTGGCTCATACATCTTTAAAATGGCGAAGAATGTCGTTTGCAATTACTTTGACCATGTTGTTGTGGATGAAAAATATGTTGCTGAACAGTTGGCGCGACCACACGAATTTGATAGCAGTGAAGACATTATATTTGCCCGTCAATTGCAGGAACTGATTGATGTTGCGGTAAGCCAAATGCCTCCACAGCGAAAGAGAATATATCTGATGAGTCGTGTGGAAGGTATGTCTAATCAGGAAATAGCAACCAAATTAAAAATTAATAAGCGTACCGTAGAGAACCATTTGACTGCAGCTTTGGCTGACATTCGTAAAGTCATTCAATTATGTCTTTTGTTTTTATGTTAATTTATTTTATGAATATTCTTTTGTGTGTAAAATCCTTGTTCGCTTACTTCTAAATACAGACAGGCAATATGGATAGCAATCAGATAAAAAATATTGTACAAAAATTTTTCGAAAACAAAGTATCCAAGCATACTTTAGCGCTTTTTGCAAAATGGTTTCGTTTGGATGATAATCGTATTGAGAAAGATGAAGCGTTGGCAGCGGTGTGGGAAAATAGCCCTTCCGTTATTGATGTGCAAACTTTAGAAGATTGGTCGGCAGTTAAAGAGCAAATCAACACAGATAAAGAAGATGAAAAAGTAAAAAGCAAATCTTTTAACTTCCGAAAAATAATTCCTTATGCAGCCGCAGCGGTTACATTTATAATTGTTTCGACAGTTTATCTTACATACAAACTTGTAGTACCGGCACCTGTCGAATACACACAGCTTTCGGTTTCTTACGGAGAACACAAGAAATTGGTATTACCCGATGGAACACAAGTAGCCGTAAATGCCGGATCATCACTGATTTATCCAAAGGAATTCACATCAGACACCCGTACCGTTTTTCTTTCGGGAGAAGCTAATTTCAATGTTGCTCAAGATCCCCAAAAACCATTCATTGTAAAGACCAAGCACATTGATATCACAGCTTTAGGTACGAAATTTCATGTACAGTCTTATCCAAACGACAGGCAAACCAAAGCATCGCTGATAGAAGGAAGTATCCAGATATCAATAGAATCGGACGAAAATCGTTTGTATGTTTTAAAGCCTAATGATCAGCTTATCTATTCTCACAATGACGACCAGATTTCCATTATTGATGTTGATGCGGAAAAATTGGCTTCATGGGAAGACGGCTATCTGATTTTCCAGGAAGCATCTTTTTATGAAATAGCCCAAGTGATTGAAAGAAAATATAATGTCGTTGTTAATTACGATGGAGAACAACTCAATCATCAGTCTTATTATGTGAAATTCAACCCTGATGAATCTTTGAGTGATATCATGGATGTTTTGACCTTATTGATACATCAATCAAGCTACAAAATACACGAGAATACGGTATATTTTTATAAAAAATAATAATTGAAATGCCCGATTAATAATATAAACCCTGTTTAACTTTTATGTTAAATGGGGTTTTTTGTGCTCTTTGAAGAATAATTATTATAGTTTTGTATGTGAGGACTTTATGCGCAAGAATATGTAAGCTTTACGATATTGCATAAAAGTTTTTCATGAAATATTTCTTTTAGACTGTGTGTAATACATGCCTTAGCTTACGTTATTATAACAGGTTGAAGAATTTATAGATTCATTTGAGATATCAAAGATAAATTTAATATCAAGCTAATAAATCATGGAAAAAATTATTCGGATTTTGCTTTTTTTGTCTTTATTTTTCCTTTCATTCGGCTCTTATGCCCAGCATCAGAAAGTCAAGCTTTCAGGTGAAAAAATCACGTTAAGATCTGCTTTTGATCAGATTGAGAAACAAACCGGACTTTCTGTTGCCTATGATTCTCAAACCATTGACACACAGAAAACAATCCCGTCTGTTTCAGGTGAAATTCCGGTGGGTCAATTGATGGATTTATTGTTGAATGAAACAAATTGTACTTATACAATCAGCGGGTCGCGCATCATTATTATACAAAATAAAGAAGATGTTCAAAAAAAATCTTCACAACATTTACAACAAATATCCGGTACAATAATAACTTACGATGGGGAACCTATAATCGGTGCTTCTATTGTAATCAACGGAACAACATCCGGAACAATTACAGATGTCTCGGGACGGTTTTCTCTGACTGCTTCTCCGGATGCAGTATTGACCGTATCGTACATAGGCTATAAAACGCAGGAAGTTAAAGTGAATGGGCGAATAAGCCTTCGGATTGTACTTCAGGAGGATAAAATGTTATTGGATGAGGTTATTGTTGTTGGTTATGGTTTGCAGAGAAAAAGCGTTGTAACAGCAGCTATCAGCAGTGTAAAAACAGAAGATTTGGAAAAGATTAGTGCAACCCGAATTGACAATGTCCTTAAAGGAATGGTTTCAGGAGTAAATATCACGCAATCTTCAGGTCAACCGGGAGCAGGCTCCAAAGTACGAATCCGTGGGATTGGAACAATTAATAATAGTGAGCCCTTGTACATAGTCGATGGTATGCCGATCGGAGGGGGAATTGATTATCTCAACCCACAGGATATTAATTCTGTTGAAATTCTAAAAGATGCGGCTTCTGCTGCTATTTACGGTTCACGTGCAGCCAATGGAGTAATACTTGTAACAACTAAACTCGGAGATAAAACCAAACCTAAATTAGAGTATTTAACCTCATTTGGATGGCAAAATCCCTGGAGAAAGAGGGATGTTCTTAATGGGAGAGAGTATGCAATATTGATGAACGAAATACAACTCAATGATGGGAAATCACCTATATACCCTAATCCGGAATTATTGGGAGATGGTGTAGATTGGCAGGATGCAGTATTTAATTATAACGCACCTATAGTAGAACATCAAGTAAATTTTAGCGGTGGAAGCGCACAGTCAAGCTATTATCTATCATTAAGCTATTTATATCATGAAGGAATAGTCGGAGGTAACCTTAACAGGTCTAATTATGAACGTTATACCACACGTTTTAATAATCAATACATAGTATGGGATGTAGATGAAAGAATACTTCTGAGAAATCTTAAAGTTGGAAGCAATATTTCTTATTCAAGAATCTTCTCCAAATCAATCGGTATAAATAGCGAAAGAGGAACACCGTTGGGTGCTGCATTAATGATGTCGCCATTGATAGATGTATATGCAAAAAACCCTGATGAAGTTTTTGAACAATTTCCCAATGCTGTGACTGATTTTAATGGCTTGCCGTTTACAATAGTTGATAGTCAGTTTGGGGTTACTAACCCTGTAGCTATGTTGCATTTACCCGGGGATAAGGACAATTCGGATAAATATGTGGGAAATTTTTGGGCGGAATTGGAGCTTTATAAGAATTTAAAATACAAGAGTTCTTTTGGAGTCGATATGGGATTTTGGGGTAATGACGGATATACCATGCCATACTATTTAGGTATTGCCAATTACATTGATCAGTCTTCTGTATGGTCAACAATGTACAAAAGCTTTACATGGCTTGTGGAAAATCTATTGACTTACAATTTTAACATCTATGATCACCAGTTTAATTTTTTATTGGGGCAGTCTGCTCAATCATCCAATAGTCACTATGTCGGAGGAGTTAGTTATGATATAAGAAATCCAAGACAACCTTATATAGATGCAACAGACAAAGCATCCAATGAACGCGGAGCCTGGGGTTCACCAAGTGCCTTTCATAGGTTGGCATCTTATTTTGGAAAAATCGGATATAATTATGCCGAAAAGTATATAGTTGAGGCGACTTTGCGTCGTGACGGCTCTTCAAATTTCGGTAGAAAAAGACGGTGGGCTAATTTTCCATCCATATCTGCAGGATGGACCATTACCAATGAAGAGTTCATGAAAGATAAGATAGACTTTCTTAGTTCTGTAAAGTTGCGTGCCAGTTGGGGAAGAAACGGGAATCAATCTATCGGTGAATTCGGATATACATCAACCATCGCCGGTAATGTTAATTACATACTTGGAATGGAAGGACTAAATGTCATTGCTCCCGGATCTACTCCCACAGCTTATTCAAACCCTTTTTTGAGGTGGGAAGAGTCAGAGCAAACCAATATCGGTTTTGACACTTACTTCTTTAATGGCGCTTTAAGTTTCACTTTTGATTGGTTTAACAAGCGGACAAATGGCATGTTGATGACTATGGCTCTTCCTCAATATATCGGAAATTCACGTCCGACAGGAAACGTCGGTGACATGCAGAATCAAGGAGTTGAACTTGATTTAAAATACAGATTCCGTTTCGATCAATTTAGATTCAATGTGGGTGGTAATGCTTCATATATCAAAAACACATTAATCAAGTTAGGGAACGAAACAGGATGGGCTAATTACGATACAGCTTTGGGGGGTGTTGGAACATTTACCCGCGCTGAAAACGGACAACCTTTCCCTTTCTTCTATGGAATGCAAACAGACGGTATCTTTCAAACGGAGCAGGAAGTGCAAGACTATGTGAACAAGAATGGTGAATTGTTGCAACCAAGTGCAAAGCCGGGCGATGTTCGCTTTGTAGATTCAAATAAAGATGGTGTTATTGACGAATTTGACCGTGTAAATATTGGAAACGGAATGCCATCGTGGACACTTGGCTTGAATGCGGACATGGAATGGAAAGGTTTCGATTTATCCGCAGTTTTCCACGTTTCATTAGGGAATGATGTATTTGACGTATCTCGCAGAACAGACCTCCCACCGGTAAATATGCCATCTTATATGCTGAAACGTTGGACAGGTCCCGGTTCATCCAACAGAATTCCACGCCTTTCAAATGATTTGTCGAATAACAACTGGCGATCTTCAGACCTTTACGTTCATGACGGATCATTTTTAAGGTTCAGAAATTTACAAATAGGATATTCAATTCCTGAAAACTTAGTAAAAAAGGTATTATTGCAAAAAGTTAGACTTTACATTAATGCTGAGAATCTATTAACCATAACCAAATATCATGGTTTCGACCCGGAAATTTCATCAGGAGGAACTTCCTTGGGTGTCGATCGAGGAATTTATCCACAGCCGAGGGTATTTTCAGTTGGTGCTAATGTCATTTTATAAGAAGAAAAATTATGAAAAAACTAAGAATTATTTTAGCAATTATTTTAGCTGTCTCAAATTTTTCAGGCTGTTCTGATAAGTTTTTAGAAGTTACTCCTACAACACTGGAACTTGCCGAATTTTATTATAGCAATGAAGATGAGATTACACAAGCCCTGATGTCTGCTTATGCCGTATTACAATGGCCCGACTTTGTGTTTGGGGAATACGGACCATTGCCATTTGTGTCGGATATAATGTCAGACGACGTACGTGTGGGTGGTGCTCATGTAAATGATATCCCTGTCTTTTCTCAGATGCGGTTTTTTCAGGCGAGTTCTGAATTTACCCTTTCAGCATTATGGGTTAGTTTTTATTCAGGTGTTTATCGAGCAAATACCGTGATTAATAATATAGATAAAGTAAAAAATATCAGTTCATTTCAAAAAAATAGAATCTTAGCTGAAGCTTATACTTTACGAGCATACTATTATTTCTGGTTATGGAAATTATGGGGAAATATCCCCTATTACGACAAGAATCCCGAAGACGATTTTTACGTTCCGCAATTTTCTGCAGACGAGGTTTATAAGCGTATTTTAAGCGATCTTAATTTTGCGATTCAAAATGACAAATTACCCTTTTCCGTTCCCAATGCGCAAAAGGGCAGAATAACTAAAGCAACTGCACAAATGCTTAAAGCCAATTTGGTGATGTATCAGAAAGATGAAACTTTATATCAAGAAGTTCTGAATGATATGAGGGAAATCATACAATCCGATTTATACAGTTTATATCCCAATTTTTCTAATCTTTGGGAAGATATCGGAGAATGGTGTTCCGAATCTATTTTTGAAATTAATTATACGGATCATCCCAGTGACAGAGGTTGGGGAAATCCTACAAAAGCAGGAGGATCAGTATATCCTACTTTGATAGGAATCAATGCATTGGTTAATTCTCCTCACTATGCCGGAGGCGGATATGGTTTTGAACCGGTAGAAAGAAGTTTATATGATTTGTACGATGATGCAGATCAACGCAAAGACGGAGGAATACTGAATTTTGTAAAATATAAACAAACATATCCTCAAGCCAGCTATGTGCCTCGTTATGATGATACCGGTTATTTTAACAGGAAGTATTTACCCAGACTAAATGGAAATGACAAATTTGTTGGAGGTCAGCAAGGTGACGCAGATATAAATTTCCGAAATAATTATCGTGTTTTCAGATATGCGGAAACACTTTTAATTGCCTCTGAACTTATCGTAAGAACCGGTGGAAGTCAGGAAGAAGCCGATTTGTATTTAAATCAGGTTAGAGCCAGAGCATTTCAGAAAGATATAAATGACCCGGAATTTTCAAGTAAAAAACGGGTGGCTACATTAGATAATTTATTGATTGAAAATCGCTTGGAATTTGCTTGTGAAGGACACAGGTTTTGGGATTTGGTGCGGTATGAAAAAGCTGTTGAAGTATTGGGTGACAGGGGTTATACACCAAACAAAAAACACCTGCCGATTCCTCAATCAGAAATAGATCAGGCTAAAGGGACTTTAAAACAAAATCCTTATTAATAAATTACATGTTTAAATATACACATATTCTAAAATGAAAAGAATAAACTTACCAATAATAATTTTACTTTGTACTGCTGCATTGGTTCAATCGTGCAAAGAACAAAAATTTTCCATAGGCGACAGACCTTCGGTAGATCAATTTACCTATTCTGTGAGTTCTGATGCCACCTCTCTTAGTACAATTCATTTTTCTTTCAGTGGAGAGCAGTTATCACCATTCTGGACCATAGAACAACCTAACGGAACTTATTTACGTTCCAGTAAAAGAAACCTAACTATTCAATATATGCTGGCAGGTGAGTATACAGGAATCATTCAGGCCTATGGTAGCGGAGGCTTGAGTGATTCCGTTTTCTTTAACTTTACGGTACAGGAGAGTGATCCAATTGTATATAAGCTTACCGGTAAAACCAGTCAAAAGGTGTGGGTATGGGATTATATGAAAGAGGGTCATCTAACCGGCGTATGGTCTGACCCGGGAGGTGCATGGGAAGGAGTATGGGCTTTAGTACCGAACGAACTGGCAGGTTATAAAATATATGATGATGAGTTGAGTTTCATCTCTGAAAATAACGAATACAAATTAGATGCACACGGGTTTATCTATGTTGATCCAAGCGCATTACATGTGTTGGATCCCGTAAATTTTCCTGAAGGGGGTAAAACAGGTGCTACCGTTGAATACACACAACCGGAAGGTCAAAAATGGAGCATTCGAAGGGATGAAAAAGATAAGCTGTTTTTAAGTTTTTCAGAAGGAGCTTTTCCCAGTTATCCGGCTTCGCCTGCAGCATTAGGTGCTGAATATGAAATTATTGAATTGTCGGATAATTTACTGCATCTTTTCTGGCAAGAGGTTTTTCCTGATGAAATCGTAAGTTGGCATTATTATTTCGTTCCAAAACAAGCAAATTGAATTGTATAAAATGTAAGATTAAAACAATTATTTGATAATTTATTATGAAAATATTTAAAACTCTCTTTTCAATGAGAACAATAATTCAATTCATGATTTTCTCTATCGCTACTCTCTTGCTTTTTGCCTGTATGCAGGAAGATCCGCCCTATTTTACTCATAAACCTACTGTAAGTCAAGATGAGGAAGGACTTGAATATCAATTGGTTTGGAATGAGGAATTTGATGAAGGAAGAGATGCCAATGGAAGATGTGCTCTACCGGGTGATAAGTGGATGTTTGAGATCGGTGGACATGGCTGGGGAAATAATGAAGAACAATACTATGTGGATCGTGTGTTAGGGAGTGATACGGTAGCTAAAATAAAAGATGGTGTTCTTATTATTTCAGCTATAAAGTTAAACGCTCCCTATGAAGGTAGAAAATATATATCAGCACGAATGAACACAAAAGAATATTGGACATATGGACGTTTTGAAATGAGAGCAAAGTTGCCTTCCGGAAGGGGTACGTGGCCTGCTTTCTGGATGCTTCCAAGAAATATGCAATCTGTAAGTGACGGTGAAATAGATATTATGGAACATGTTGGATATGAACCGGGCATAGTTCATTTTTCTGCACATACGGGTGCTTATACGCCTGCGGTGGGAACTGGTAGAAGTGCAAGTATTTTAATTTCGGATTATGAAACTGCATTTCATGTGTATGCAGTAGAGTGGACGGAAGATTATATAGCGGGATTTGTAGATGATAGGAGATATTTCACCTTTATGAACGATCATCAGGGTATCAAAGACACCTGGCCCTTTAATGTGCCTTTTAATTTAAAGATTAATATAGCCGTTGGTGGTAGTTGGGGTGGATATGAGGGAATAGATGATACCATTTTCCCCGCTATTTATGAGATTGATTATGTAAGGGTATATCAGAAACGAAAGAAATCAGAATAACCAAATAAAACAATGAGAATCAGAACAAGTGTCATATTCTTATTCATGTTTATTCATGTTTTGAATGCAATAACCTTCAGAGCAGAAGTGCCTGCCGGTACCAAAGAATGCTATATTGTAGGCATCAATGATGATTGGGTGAACTTCATTCAAATGATTCCAGCCGGAAATAATATTTTTGAAATCACTATCACCAATATCACCGATCACCCGGGAGCAATTCAATATTGTTCAGGACCGGGATGGGATTATGAAGAAGTGGATATAAATGGTCATGGAGTGGCTCATTATTGGCAACCTATGAATACGGTTGGTCAATGGAAGTCTCTGTATGAACCTGCCGATATCATACATTATCAATTGTATTGTAAACAAGATTTAAATTATTACGAATTGAATAATTACGGTGAGCAAAAAGAAGTTCGAACAGTCCAATACCCCGATGACAACAACTCATTTATTCAGGTGTTGGCTTGGAAGGAACCTATTGTTAGTGCCGGAAACAAATCTTTGGATTATACTAAAGTCTCCGTTCAGGATAACCGAATAATACTAAATGATTTTTCAGGATTGCTGCATGTTTATTCAAGTGTGGGCGAACTATTGCAAGTTGACGATGTTACAGGGTCTTTTCTATCAAGGCCTCTAAATAAAGGATGTTATTTTTTGATTGCTGATCAATTTAGAACTAAAATATTGATTTTAGAATGACCAAAGAAAATTTTAAAATACTGAGTTTAATTGTACTGATGCTGATTGCAACACTAAATATCAAAGGATTGGCATTGGTATTTAGAGTAACCGTCCCGGAGGAAACAAAGCAATGTTATATTGTAGGAATCTTCGATGATTGGGAGAATTTTAGAAAAATGACTCGCATTGATTCAACCAATGTTTTTACTTTGGAAATACCGGCACCTAATTACACTGGTGAATATCAATATTGTTCCGGTCCCGGATGGGAATATGAGGAGGTTGATGATGAAGGATATGGAGTTGCTCATTCATGGCAACCTATGAATACGGTTGGTCAATGGAAAGCAGTTTATGACATTCAACTACCGGAGAAAAAAATCAAAATAACAGCTACCGTACCTGATGGCACGAATGAAGTGTATGTGATAGGTTCACACAATAACTGGAGTATGGAAGAAGCTACTAAGGCAGTCAAAAATAGTGACGGTACATTTTCCTTTACCTTACAATCTGAAGAGCCGTCCTATCAATTAGTGTGGAGCGAAGAGTTTAACGAGCCTAGAGATGGAGCAGGACGCTGTGCACTGCCGGGTGATAAATGGTTGTTTGAGATTGGTGGACATGGTTGGGGAAATAATGAAGAACAATATTATGTTGACAGGGTTCTTGGTACCGATACTGTTGCAAAAATCCAAGATGGTTCTTTGATTATTTCAGCCTTTCGACTTAAAAAGAGATATCTGGGGAAAAGATACATTTCAGCTCGAATGAACACATATGAATACTGGTTATACGGTCGTTTCGAAATGAGGGCAAAATTACCGCATGGACGTGGAGTCTGGCCTGCATTCTGGATGCTTCCAAGAAATATACAATCGGTTCATGACGGTGAAATAGATATTATGGAATATGTGGGTTATGATCCCGGTGTTGTGCATTTTTCCATACACACGGGTGCTTACACGCCTGCTGTTGGAACCGGTAAAAATGCACGCAGGTTTATACCGGATTGTGAAACTGCATTCCATGTGTATGCAGTGGAATGGACAGAAGATTATATAGCCGGATTCATTGATGATGATTTGTATTTCGTTTTTGAAAATGATTATCAAAATAACCCGGAAACATGGCCCTTTTACATGCCCTTTAATTTAAAAATCAACCTGGCTGTAGGCGGTGATTGGGGAGGTTATGAGGGGATAGATAATACCATTTTTCCGGCAAGATATGTGATCGATTACGTACGAGTATATCAAAGAGTACAATAAAAATTATTTCTATGAGAAGGAAGATAGTACACTTTTTATCGTTGATTTTAATCCTGTTTTTTTCTTCTTGTTCAACCAAGGAGGAAGCCCTACAGTTGGTGTGGAAAATTGAATCGGCAAATGGGCAAGGTTACTTGGAAACATTCTATGTAATCAACAACACCAATAAACCGGTAGAAAATAATTGGACAATTTATTTTTCACAACTTCCACATTATTTTGAAGTATCTCACCAGGAAGAATTGTCCATTGAGCAAATTAGTGGATCGTATTATAAGATTAATCCACTCAAGAAAGACGATTTAATCGGAAAACAAGATTCATTGAAAATTGTTTTATCCGTGCCTTACGGTCCGAATTCCTGTTCTTTCTATCCTGAAAGTCCATTTATTGTTTATCACGATAAAAACGGATCGGATTCATTGGTGGTAGATTTACCTTTGATTATTGATGACACTCATAATCAGATATGTCCAAGCAATTCAATTATCTATGATTTCAATCAAAAATTAAATTCAAATATAGCTTTAAACAGCTCTGACTTAATTCCTTCCTTGAAAAAAGTTGATGTAAAACAGGGCGTTTGTAAAACAAAGAATAGTTTTAATATACTGTCAGATTCACATTTTATAAATGAATCTAATCTGTTAAAACAATCGCTGATTGAGAAAAAACATAAAGTTTCTTCAACAGGAGATGGACATACGACCATCAAATTACTATACAACACGGATGAAGCATACGTAAACGAGGAGCATTATTTTTTAATTATCAGCGATTCTTTAATTACAATCAAAGGTCAAACGGCACACGCTATTTTCAATGGAATACAAAGTTTGCTGACCATGTTGGAACACTCCCCAGATTTACTTTATATGAGCATTTCAGACTATCCGGATCTTTTGCACAGAGGTCTGATGATAGACGTGGCCAGAAACTTTGTTTCAAAGGAAAATCTGTTGAAGCTTATCAATACCATTTCTTCTTATAAATTAAATGTATTGCATTTGCATTTAGCTGATGATGAGGGATGGAGACTTAAAATTCCGGGATTGGAAGAACTGACCGAAATTGCTTCAAAAAGAGGCTACACCACAGATGAATCGACATGCTTATATCCTGCCTATGGCAGCGGATGGGATGTTCATAACACGCAAAATGCCGGAAATGGCTTTTATAGCCGAAATGATTTTATTGAAATATTACAATATGCGAAACAACGACATGTAAGGGTTATCCCTGAAATCGATATGCCGGGGCATTCACGTGCAGCTATTAAGGCAATGAATGTCAGGTACAATAAGTTCATTGATACTGATCGTGTAAAAGCAGAGGAATATTTGTTGACTGATTTTGAAGATCGTTCGGTTTACAAATCGGCTCAAGATTACAATGACAATGTACTTAATGCGGCATTGCCTTCCACTTATCGCTTCATGGAAAAAGTAATTAATGAAGTAATATCAATTTATCAAGATGCGGACGCTCCGCTTGATGTATTCCATATAGGTGGAGATGAGGTTCCTCGTGGGGCCTGGACAGATTCTCCGATTGCACAAGATTTTATGCAAAAAAACGGGATGGCATCCACCAAGGAATTATCAGATTATTTTTATAAGAAATTAAATACATTTTTATTGGCAAAAGGCTTAATAATGGCCGGTTGGCAAGAAATAGCATTAACCCCTGAACACAAGGTTAATCCTTTATTTAAAAACAACAAATTACAAGTTAACTGCTGGTATACTACGCCGCAAATGGAGGACAATCTTGCCCTGGAATTGGCTCGTGCCGGACATAATATCATTCTATCCAATGTTACCAATTTGTATTTGGACTTGTCTTATAATGACAATTACAATGAACCCGGGCACAGATGGGGAGGAACAGTCAATCAGTTCACATCATTTGATTTCTTGCCCTATGAGGGACTTGATAAAAATCAAGCTGCCGTAAAAGAAAATATCAAGGGAATTCAAGGTCAGTTATGGGCCGAAACGATCAGAAATTTTGAAATGACGGAATATTTGTTGTTTCCTAAATTATTGGGTTTGGTAGAACGCGCATGGAATGCGTCTCCATCATGGGAAACGGATGATAATCTCTACTGCAGTGCTGTATCAAAATTTAACAAAATAATCAACACCAAGTATTTACCTTATCTGATTTCAAAGCAAGTAAATGTCAGGATTGATCAACCCGGCATAAAGATGATTGATGATAAGATATACATGAATTCTAACATAGAACAATCAGAGATTCGGTACACTACCGATGGTTCAACGCCTGATCAAAATTCATTGTTATGGACCGAACCAATTTCTATAAACAATTTCAAACAAGTAAAATCCAAAGTGTTTTATCTGAATAAATCAAGCAGAACATCGGTTTTTGAGATTAAGTGATATCTGATTAAAACTTTTACAAAAAAGAAAATAATTTTTTTTAATTAATAATACGTTAAACAACAATTAAATTTTAAAGTTATGAAAACAAAATTAACATTTTTAACTCTATTTTTATTGATGCTAAGCATCACGAGTGTTAAGTCGCTTACTTATACGGTTAATGTGCCGGTGGAAACCAATAAATGCTATATTATTGGTCCAGAGGGTGATTGGGATAATTTCAGGGAAATGCAACGTGTTGGAACTACAGATGCGTTTACAATAGATATTCCAGGAGCTGCTGGAACAGATTGGGTTCAATTTGCTTCCGGTCCGGGTTGGGCTTACGTAGGTTTAGACGGTACAGGAAATGAAGTTTCAGGACAAGGGAGTGGTCCATATACAATTGCTTCATGGAAAAATATTTATGATCCGAACACTTCAGTCACTTATACGGTTAATGTACCAACAGAAACTAATTATTGTTATATTGTTAGTGATATTACCGGTGGTGGTAATTGGGGAGATGGGGATTTTGTAGAAATGCAACGTGTTGGAACTACAGATGTATTTACAATAAATATTCCGGGAGCTACTGCAGCACAATGGGTTCAATTTGCTTCCGGTCCGGGTTGGGCCTATGTAGGTATGGACGGTCCAAACGGTACTGGAAATGAAGTTACAGGACAGGGTCCCGGTCCACATACGGTTACTTCATGGAAAGCTGTTTATCAAGGTCCGGATGTGAAAGGAGATATTCATATCACAGCAAATGTCCCTTTAGGTACTGCAAATGTTTTTATATATGGAGATTATAATGGTTGGAGTGAAAACCCAACAGATGTTATTCAAGCAACAAAACAATTTGACGGAGTTTTTTCATTTGTTTTTGAGAATGTTTCGAGTGTAGGCGAATATTATCTATATAATAAATTTGATTTTAGTGCTGCTGGTGGTTATTATGAAATAGATGTGAACAATGCTCAAGTTCCAAGGTCTGCAACATATCCCACCGATGACAATTCAACCATAACGGTGTATGCATGGAATAATCCGGTCATTACAAATGATGTAACGCTTAACTCTGATTATCCTTATAATATGTCCATTTCGGATAATCGAGTAAAAATCTCAAATTATCATGGAATATTGAGTCTGATGAATCTTACCGGTCAGATTGTACAACAAGAAGTTATTGCAGGAGATTATGTGTCTCCGTACCTAAATCACGGTATATATATACTATCACTCGACAATCATAGCAGAAAAATTATGATACGTCCATAAAACTGTGAAGCATTGCTTCTGTAAAAAAATAATATTGTTACCTTAAAAATAAATAGGCTTTTTTAGAAAGTTGGTTAATTTCAACAAAATAAGTTTTTTACTTTTGAGCCAAAATAGGAGAAAATAAAATGGTTTTCTCCTATTTTTATTTCACTCTCTTATAATACTACACCTTACGTGTATTAAGTCATTCTTAAGTTTTTTTCTTTGCTAACTAAAGAAAGAATAATAAAAACAGAATTATTAGATAAATTTTTTTAAAATAAAATAATGTTTACTGTTATTATGTGTGACGTAATTGTACTAGGAAATAAGAACTTTAACCATCATAAAGTTGATAAAGTTGAGAGAAATCAATAATAATCCGATTTTTTGATTATTTTTGCAGTTGTCCAATTTGGATATTTGTTCGGTTTATTCATTTATACTCTCAGAGAAAGAAAGTTCGGATTAGTCAAATGTTTCTAAGAAACATCTACCACACAATCACATATCATGAAAAAAATCTTAATCATTGAAGATGATATCAGCATTGCTCAATTGATTCAACTTGAATTGGAAGAATCCGGTTATGAGACCTTTTGGGCAGATACATTTCAAAAAGCTGACAATGTCTTAGAAAATCAAATCATTAACTTGATGATTGTCGGTTTTAAATTATCAGCAGATGCCAATTCCTGCGATTGGATACGCAGCAGAAAGTCGAAAAAGCTATTAATACCTCCTTTTATCATTTCAACTGAACAGCTTAATGAACGTGTTACATTGGAAATAAAGAAGCTGGGTGCACGTGATTACCTGTTAAAAGATTCGACATTAATTTCCTGCATGGCTAATATCGTCAAAAGGGCACTAAAAGAGATTGAGCAAGAAGAAAAAATTGCCTTGTCGAAGCAAGCATTGAAGGAAAATGAAACTAAATATCGCATGCTTTTCGAAAGGAATCCTGAACCCATGTTTATAGTAAATGAAGACTTGCAATTTCTTGAAGTGAATGGCGCGGCTGTAAAGCATTACGGTTACTCAAGAAAAGAATTTTTAGCTCTTACTTTTACCGGAATAAGACCTCAAGAAGATATTCAATTGTTGCATGAAAGAGTCAAACAGATTCTCAATAAAAAAAAGCTGATAAAATATGTTTCACGTCATGTGAAGAAAAATGGTGAACTTATTGTAGTTGAAACAACGTCGGCACTCATTAGATGGAAGGGGCAAATAGCCGCACACATACTGATTAATGACATTACGGAAAAAACCAAAACACAGGAAAAACTGCAACAAAAAAGAATTCGACTTCGTAGGGTTTTGGAAGAAAGTACTCGCTTTATTCAGGTTCAAAGCGGAAAAATAGATTTTGTTAAAATTACGGATATCATGATGGAAATATCCGGTGCTAAGGTAGTTGCTTTTAGTCGATTTATAGACGATGGGGGAACATACATTACTAAAGGTTTCAGCGGCTTGGGTAATTTTGCCAAAAACTCGATGAATATTTTGGGGTTTAACCTTTTGGAGAAAGTATGGAAAGCAGATTTAACATTCAGTTCCACGCTTAAAGATGGAAATATTCAATACTTAAATAACATCAAAGAGCTTAAAAATAGAATATTCTCGACAACCATCATCCAAATTATTACAGATTCGTTCAATGTAGGGGAGATAGTTTTAGTTCCCGTTATGCACAAAGAACAATTGATGGCAGTTTTTACTTTAATTTTCAAAAAGGGAGATGTGTTTTCGGATGCTGAAGTTATAGAGCTTTTTTCCAATCAAGTTGCTTTATACATCGCACGTGTAAGAGCAGAAAGAGCCATGTTGAAAGGTCAGGAAAAATACCGCTATTTGTTTGAAAACAATCCACAACCCATGATGATTGTTGATGTGGAATCTCTTCTTGTCTTAGAGGTCAACAAAGCTGCCTTAGAGTTATATGGTTATACCAAGGAAGAATTTTTGAAATTAAAACTTTTAGACCTGCGATCAGCAGAAGAAGTTTCTGCACTGATAGACTCACTGTCAGAGTTTAAGAAAGACGTGGAGATGAACATGACAACCATTCATCAGACAAAAAACAACGATTTCTATCAAGTAGAACTCTCTTCTACTCCTATTATTTTTGAAGATAAAAAAGCCCGTCATTTATTGATTATCAAACACACGAAACTGGAAAAATAGTTTGGTCCTAAAACTTGTATTCCACAAACGCTTCAATAGCCTCGTAAGACGCCAATCCTAACTGTTGGTACAGTGCTGCTGTTGCCCTGTTTCTATCTTCTGAGCGCTGCCAGAAAAGACGTTCGTCCTTGCCCATAAAAGGCGCGCTTTCCATTTGCGATTGGTGTCTTAGTATAGATTTTCTTTTATTTATAAGCTGTTCAGGACTCATGGGGACTGCCATTTCGATGTGGTCGATTTCCCATTCAGCCCAAGCTCCGCGATACATCCACACACGACATTCATCCATCAATCCCTCTTTATTTAACTCATCAATAGCAGCTAAAATCGCATTCAGACAAACCCGGTGTGTGCCATGGGGATCTGCCAGGTCGCCGGCAACAAACATCTGATGTGGCTTGATTTGGCGGATAAGGTCCATTACGATATGTACATCTTTTTCTGAGAGGTCGTTTTTCTTAACCTTGCCTGTTTCGTAAAAAGGTAAATTAAGAAAATGTATATTTTCCGGTTTCACTCCGATAAACCTACAAGCTGAACGAGCTTCCTCACGCCTAATCTGTCCTTTGATAAATAAAATATCTTTGTAAATAGACGGTGTCATTTCTTGTTGATTTAATAAAGCTTCCAGTACTTCATCAATTTTTCCGTCAATCTCGATTTCATGATCATAGTATTTATTAGATATGCTTTTCATCAAAGAAATATATCTGATTGCTTCTTCGTCTCCCACAGCGATATTTCCGGAAGTTTGATAAGCTATGTGCACTATATGTCCCTGATCTACTAATCTTTGAAAAGTACCTCCCATAGAAATTACGTCATCATCCGGGTGTGGACTGAAAATCAACGACCGTTTAGGATAAGGGAAAGCCCGTTCGGGGCGATTGGTGTCATCAGCATTGGGCTTGCCGCCGGGCCATCCTGTGATGGTGTGTTGCAAATCGTTAAAAATTTGAATGTTTACATCATATGCCGAACCATAGTTAACCAATAACTCATCTAGACCATGCAGGTTGTAATCTTTATTGGTTAATTTCAATATTGGTTTGCCTGTTTTTTCGCACAACCAAACAATGGCACGACGAATGAGTTTGTTGGTCCAATCGCACGAACCCACCAACCAAGGCTGACTAACACGGGTTAAATATTGGGCAGCATCAATGTCTGTCACTACTTTTGCATTTTTATGTAGCTGTAATAGAGAGGCCGGAATATTATCATCTGCTTTTAATTCAATAACTTTTTTCAGAATAGCAGCTTTGTGCTCTCCCCATGCTGATAGGGTCAGCTTGCGAGCTTCCATCAAAGAAGAAAGGCCAATAGTAAAGCCATAGGAAGGAATATCATCCACAGTATTGTAAAATTGCTTTAAATCCGCTCTTGACTGTTCATCAAGTAACATCAACCTGGTTTTAGAACCGATATTTGAGCCGGGTTCATTGTATGCCAAATTACCCACCAAGCCAACACTTACAAGTACATAATCCAATCCGCCGTGTTCGAGAATCAACTGGTCATATGCCTGACAAAAAGCATGGACGTTTTGTTCATCATCTTCAGGAATCAAGGTGTAAAAATTCTCAAAATTAAAATCCACCTTATTCAGCAAGTTTTCTTTGATAATTTTGGTGTTATTATGTTGATAATGCTGCGCTAGGGGATAAAATTCCGTAATGTTGAAAACAACTACGTTTTTAAAACTTAAACCTTCTTGTAGATGCATTTTTACAAGTTTCGCATATACCCCTAATGGAGAAGAGCCACCTGAAAGCCCCAATACACAGGTTTGATTTTGTTCCTGTTTTTTTCTAATAATAGTAGCTATTTCCTCAGCTATGTAGGCCGAACCCGCCACTTCAGAATCAAATATTTCCGTGTCAATTTTTTCAAATTGTGTTTGCCTGATTTTTTCAATAGCGTTCCTAGCTTGATAATAACGTTCGGGAATTCTTTCTAAAGTGATTTTTGAGCTTAAATCTAATTGCATAGCTAAATTAAATTAAGATTATTTCGAATATTTTTTTACAATTTGTTGCATCAGTTTAAATTTCTTTTCCTGTTGTTCCAATAAACGGAACTGTGCCAATGTCCTTTGCCAATTATGTTCCGGATGATTGATTTTATAGTAAGTATCACCATTCAAATAATCGGTAAAGAAGCGTACAGTTTGCATGTATGTTAACATTTTTGCACCTAAAGCTAAATATTCAATTTCTATGTCCGTTAAAAAAGTTGCCTTCTCAAGGTATCCTTTGGTATAAGCTTCATAAATTTCGAGATTGACATCAATGTTGTCAAGTTGTGGATCGTCCTCAGCACCCGTATTTGCTGCTGTTCGCATAAAATCCCCAAAATCCGACAATACCGTACTGATCATCATGGTATCCAAATCAACGATACAGCATGGCTCATCTTTCTCATTGAATAGTAGGTTGTTGATTTTGGTATCGCAATGATTAATTCTACCCGGCAACTTACCGGTTTTAAATAGTTGTTGAGGCAAACACATTTCATCCGCTCTTTTCATCAACTCATCTACCATCCAATTCGTTTTTTCTACTCTCTTAACAAGATCGTCTTTTACCGCATCTTTCAATTGTTGCACTCTAAATTCAACATTATGAAAATCAGGAATACTGTCAACTAATTGATTAGTAGGTATATCTGCTATCATGCAATGAAAATTACCATAAGCTTTGCCTGCCTCATAAGCAAGCTCAGGTGTAATAACTTCATAGCTGTGCGTATTTTTGATGTGGACATAAACTCTCCAGTAATTACCTTCATCATCTTGATAAAAGAGTTTATTGTCCTTGGTTTCAATTAGCTGCAAAACTTTTTGTTCGATATTAGTTACACCGGCATCTTTATATTTTTTTCTCAGGTGATCAGTCACAATCTTGATATTGTTTTGCAAGCCTTGAACATCTTTGAAAATGTGATGATTGATTTTTTGCAAAAAGTATGATTCATCTTCCGGATTTTCACCTGAAGCAATAAAAGAATCATTAATATGACCGATTTTTAAAGGTTTGATGTCAACAACTGTTGATTTAATCTTGAAATATTTTAGAATTTTTTCCATTGTACAAAAAGTTTTTAAAAAAAATTATTTTAGCTGCAAATGTAATTAAAAAAGATAGAAATTAAGAAAAAAAGAAGAGATATTTGGTTTATTTTAAATTGTACGCATATACGTTTGTTTCACGCTGTATAAAACCTATGCTTTGGTATAATTTGTTGGCAGCAATTCTATGTGGCCTGGAAGTAAGCATGATGGTTTTAGCATTTCGCGTTTGTGCAAATTGAATGGCATGTAAAAGTAATTGCTTCCCTAATCCTTTTCCTCTTTGAGGGCTGTCAACAACTACATCTTCTATCCACAGTTTTTTGCCGGTCGGTACGTCATATTCGACTAAAGTCAACATCCCTACAATGGTATTATCTTCCGATACTGCAACGAATAAATGCGAATGTCCCGAGGCAAGCATGTTCTTCAGGAAATCTTTTGATGGAGGAGTAATACTATCGTCAAGCTGAGGCAATAGATTTGTTATAGCTTGATATGTTTTTTGATTGAATGTGGTGATTTGTTGGATGGTCATATTGGGTTATGGATTCCGCGGAATGTGAGTTATAAAGATGCAAATATAAGTTTTTGTAATTGATTTTTCATAAAATCATCCATATATTATTTGTATTCAATCACAAAATAATGTACTTTTGTCCGATGTTTTTGAGATTGTTTTTAGAATCAATTTAATTTTTAGAAGCTATGAGACTTATCATTCAGAAGGATTATGAAAAAATTTCGGAATGGACGGCAAATTATATCGCCGAGAAAATCAACAAAACAAATTCAACGATAGACAGTCGTTTTGTATTGGGCTTACCGACAGGATCAACACCTTTAGGCACTTATAAAAACCTGATTGATATGTATAGGGCAGGAAAAGTGTCATTTAAAAATGTGGTAACATTCAATATGGACGAATATGTGGGTATTCCGCAAAACCACAAACAAAGCTATTATACTTTTATGTGGAAGAATTTTTTCAGTAAAGTAGATGTTTTACCTGAGCGTGTCAACATCCTGAATGGAAATGCTTCTGATTTGGAAGCTGAGTGTGAATCTTATGAAAATCGTATCAAATCATACGGTGGCATCGATCTTTTCTTAGGTGGAGTAGGGGCTGACGGACATATTGCCTTTAACGAACCGGGATCTTCACTGACTTCCCGTACCAGAATGAAAACCCTGACGCAAGATACCATCATAGCTAATTCCCGCTTTTTTGACAATGATATCAATAAAGTTCCGAAGAATGCTTTAACTGTGGGAGTAGCTACAATTTGCGATGCTAAGGAGGTTGTAATTATAGTGAGTGGACACGGTAAAGCCCGTGCTTTGCGACACGCTGTAGAAGAGCCTATCAATCAGATGTGGACAATCAGCGCTTTACAGTTGCATCCTAAAGCTATTATCGTGTGCGACGAAGCTGCTTGTGTCGAATTGAAAGTTGGAACCTACAACTATTTCAAAGACATTGAAAAAAATGAGATTTTGTAAAGATATACAACAATAACCTTTTGCGTTACTTTCGATATTCGGTGTCAAAAGTTCCGCGTTCCGTGGTGCGTGGTCGCGAGTTTAAATTGTGTAAATGCTCGATGCATGGAACTTACAGAACCAAAACCCGATCTCTCGGCTAATTCTTCCTTTTGAATTTTTGGGTTTTGATTTATTATTGCTTGAGCATGTTTTACCCGATAAGAATTGACGAAACAAGAAAAATTTTGCTTGAAATCATTGTTGATAACTGATGAAATGTAAGTTCTGTTTGTACCAATAATTCTTGCTACCTCCCATATTGTCAGGTCTTTGTTCAAGTAAATTTTCTTTTCTTCAAATAACTTAATTATTTTTTCTCTTACTACTGCTAATTGCACAGTCGTTGGTTCTATGTCATCTGTAACTTGGGGGTAATCTACTGAGCCATCCAACAAAATATCGTTTATCAACAATGCGCGTTGCTTGTTACCCAACCATCCAATCCAGAATAACATAATCGAAAATATGACTGAAGGTAGAATCAATGCTTTTTCATCTGACATAAAACTTTCTTTTCCTAATACTGACATCAATATTCCCATGATAATGGTGATGGACAATGTGATATTTAAAATGTGTATTTTATCTAAAGAGTCATCCTCTGTATTGGCATAATAGTTTAATATGTGCTCCTTGTGCTTGACAACCAAACGATAGGATAACCACATATAAACTACACCTTGTAAGATAAAAGCAATACGACATAGTAGATAAATCGTTTTCTGATACAGAAAAACTCCTGTCAGTGGTTCGTTTGTATAAAGTTGCCGATAAAGATAATCAATATGTTCTTCTTTGGTCATCAACAAAGTACCTACTCCATATAAGATAAAAATCAATATAGGAAATGCTAAATTGATGCTGTGTTTTTTTATTTTAAAACGGTCGTCTACTGTGAGCAACCTGATATAGATATAGTACATCGGATATACTAACAAATTAAGCAATTGATAAAAAGGATCAATGTAATGGTAAATTTCAGGTAGAGGTAGATAATAGAAAAAATGCGATAAATACAGCAAAAATGTCACTGTCATAAATCTACCCAAGAATAATTTGGGAACATTGCCCTGCTTTTTATTCGTATTCAGCACTAATATCCAAAACAAGGTAACGTAGATGGGGTTGAGCAGAAGGATAAGTTTGAACATATTGCTGAATTTCGAGTTCTGGTAGTTAATAACAACATTTAACGTTTATGGATACAAAGATAGATAAATAGTGTAAATTTTTACCTTTTGCATTGTTTTTTTTACCTTTTGAACTATCTTTACGGAGTTCATGCTTTAACTTTGTAAAGTTTATATTGTTTGCAACGTGAACGGGAAATAATAATTACAAAAATAAACTAATTTTAAAGTTTAGATAGAAAAGATAACAGGGATTTTGTTTTTATATAAACACAACTTAAAAGTACAAAGTAATTATACTCGAAAATATATTTTAAATCAGATATTTAAACCTATTAAAAACATCATTATGAAACGTAAATTTTATTTATCTTTTTTATGTAGTTTAATGTTGTTGGTTGCAGGACCAAGTATGGCACAGACCAACACAACTTACGACAAAGCGGAGCAAATTACTTTGGGTGATACCATTATCAGCCAATTTACTCCCGGATCTGTTGAAACATTATGGTACAAACTTGATGTTGTCGGGGGGCAGTGGTACGAGATTCCGCATCCTCCATATGCTTTAGATATTTTCCAAAGCGAAAGTGCAGCCCAACAGGAATTTGCTTGGCATAATTATACGTATAACGATTCTTATGAGGGATTTAGGGCGATAATGTTTAAAGCCGAAGAAAATGGTACTTATTACATCAGGCGTTGGTACAATGAGTATGTTGGGAATCGCTTTGAATGGAGCGTTATTCATGTGACCGACAATCGTGTGTGTGATAACGCTTATGTGGTCACTTTAGACAGTGTAGTGAATGTACCGACCGGTCAAGATTTTCGCTGGTATAAAACAGAATTTGAAGCCGGAAAATACTACACAACGGAAACATCCGGAGCTAATGCGGCAATTTATGAGTCCTGCGGTGCAAGTACTTATGTAGCGCTGGTAGGTGACATATATCATGCAACAACTTCCGGTTACCGTTACTTTAGGTTAAACTACATTATGGAAGACCCTACGTTTAAGGTAAAAGAAGTCCCTGAGCAAACCAATACCTCTCATGAAACTGCCAAGCCGATTGAATTGGGTCAGCCGGTATCATATTCACATGTATTCGGAGAAAGTCTTTATTTTAAATTTGACGTTGAAGCCGGAAATACCTACGAAATTGCAGGTACGCAAAATGATTTTTATTATAGTGCTCTCAATGTGTATGACACCAATGAGAATACTCCTGTTGAAACGATACCTATATTGGTAAGCTCTATGACTCTCCACAGGCTGACTGCAACTAAAACAGGAACTCTTCATATAAAGCGTTCAAAAAATTTGGGACAAACTGCACAACCGTTAACGATGACTGTAAGTCAAATAACTGATGCGCGCATTTGTGCCAATGCTGTTGCAATAGATGTAGGTCAGGAAGTATCTTACGACCACAAAACTAATTACGAATTCTGGTGGAAGGTAAACTTGGAAGCAAACAGTACCTATTTGATTGATTTTTTCAACGAAAATCAAAATGGTGCTACACTCTACGTTTACGACGATTGTGGTGATGAAGAAGCTTTGACGCAAGCATCCTATGGCACACTTAATTTTTCCACCCCAACGGAAGGATATTATTATCTGCGTTCCTTTACATATAATTTATACCCTGAAGAAAGTAACTTTAATGCCTTTACTATCAACAAGATCGTAAACGATAACAATACAAGTTGTGCTTCCGCCAAAGAAATTGCGGTAAATGGAACTGTAATTACTTCGTTTAGTTTTGGAGATCAACTTTGGTACAAGGTGGATGTAGAACCCGGAAAAGTTTATGAGTTGAATGGTAGTAACGCCCCTTATTCGTGGACGATAGGTGTGGCTGTTTTTACTTCCTGTGACGCAACATCACCCATTGAAGAAGCAAGTAACTGTCCTGTTCTTTACTTAGCTCCGGAAAATGACACAAGCTATTATATTAGGTGGAAACGTGAAGATTATGACTCATCAGATCCTTTTAGTTGGAGCTTTAATGAAGTTACAGATAACCGTACCTGTCAAACAGCTTATGCGGTTACACTTGACCAAGAAATTACCATTGCTGCTGCCGGCACTTATTGGTACACATTAGAGGTGGTAGCCGGTAAGTTTTATGAAATAGATTTTAGTCAAGCGTATTACAGTAGTTGGAGTTCAGATATAATGACGATTTATGACGACTGTAATTCACAGAGTTACTTGAGCAATTTGACTAAATCCAAACATTTGCTTGCACCTGCAAGTAATGGTATTTTGTATTTAAAAGTTCAGCGTTCACCATCGAGTTCTGGTCAGCTTGTATGGAAAGTGAGTGAAGTGAGTACCGCCGATAATCGCCTTTGCGCTTACGCACAAAATATTACCCTTGGTGCTAATGTACAGACTAATCATACGCCTGGTTATATTGACCTGTGGTACAAGATATCTCTTGAAGCCGGTAAGGCATATGAGGTGGATGCTTCGGAAGCAACTACAAGTTTGTACTACTACAAAGGTGAAGTATGCGATATCCCTTATCAACAAGAAACCGGATCCATTGGTGCGGAAACTAAAGGTTTGATTGCCCCGACAGTTGATACCGTGTATTATTTCCGGAGTGCAGATGGGGACCTATACCACAATTTTACTTGGAAAATTAATGAAACTCAGGGTGATAACCGCTTGTGCACTTTTGCTACGCCCATAACCCTGGGGACAGCATTTACCGTCGATCACAGGGAGAGCGAAAATTATTGGTATAAATTAGATGTTGCAAAGAATACTATGTATTCGGTTGATTTTCAGCAAACAAATTATCAGCAGGTAAACGTGTACGATGGATGCGAAGGCAATAGGATAAAAATGGGATATGCAAAGTCCTTTACTTTCTTAGCTCAAGATGATGGAACATATTACCTGAATTTCACCAATACATATTTAAAACCGACCTTTGATTGTACTGTTAATAAAGTAGTCGATAATCGTTCTTGTCAGTATCCCGATAATGTTTTGGTAAATCAACAGATAAAAGAAGATTATGCAGAGGAAGGTTTGTGGTATTCGATTCAGCTTAATACAGATAGCATATATGAATTTGATTTTACATATTCAAATAAACGGCTGACTGGTAGCATTTATTCTTCTTGTGATGAAATACTGTCGCTTGCACAGGGTGATTCCGAAAAAATGCTTTATAAGCCTGCTACGTCAGGAACTTATCTTGTGCACGTAAGTGCCTTGCAAGATTCGTTGAATTGGTCTGTTACAGTACAGGAATCCGGCGATAGAAGATTGTGTGAATATGCCGAAGAAGTATCCGTGGGAGACACAATAACAACCGATTTTGCTGATTCTTGGCGAAATCAATGGTATAAAGTTGAAGTACAGGCAGGCAAATACTACGAAATAGGTAATGCTGATAAAGAATTGAACATCCTTGGAATAGAAGTATATACCGCTTGTGGAGAACAAACGGCTCTGACATCCATAATGGGAACCGGTACGCTGTCTGCCGAAACTGATAACGTGTGGTACCTGAAAGTAATGTACCCCTTTTATTATACCAGCATCACTTCCGCACAATGGTATATCATAGAAGTATCTCCCGAAGGGCGCATGTGTAGCTTCGGACTTGAGGCAGAGATTGGCAAGGAAATGACTGCACATAATTATTACGCAACAGCTGAATTTGACATATGGGAAGATTTCATATATTCTGTAACAGAGGGTACTTGGTACAAACTGACCGTAGCTGAAGCGGGGGTTTACGAAATTCGCCTGCAAGACTGGGAATACTACGAAGATGATTATTATTTACCTTTCTATTATGCGCATGTGTTTATATCTTGCGACTTGAATGCTTCTTATATCGGATCAGCAGGACATACCTTTAATGTAGGTAGGATCAGTTTTGAAGCTGAAGAAAATTCCGTTTTCTATATTTTAACAGAGCAAATGGGTAGTGAATCTTTCACTTGGGAGATTGTGAAAGAAAGTGAATCCGCAGTTGAAACAGGTATTCTTAGTGCCATCAACTTGTATCCTAATCCCTTTGATCAGGAAGTGCTTATTGTTCATGCTGAAGATTGCCGGTTGCAAGTGTTTAACTTAGAAGGTGTACAGGTATTTACCCAACAGTTGACACAAACACGGGAAGCTGTTCGCTTCGATGAACTACCTTCCGGTATTTACTTCTTCCGCTTGGAAAAAGACGGACAGACAGTATCGTTCACAGCGATTAAGAAGTAAAAACACGTTTGTTCCAATTATCTCCAAAACCTATCCAGGGGCTGGCTTGAAGCCAGTTCCTGGATTTTGTTATATGCTTTTGGGGCAAATTTTATTCATACCTAATAATCTTCGCCGGCAATATTTTCGTGATTAAATACGAAGGTCCTACCATCATCAGCATAGAGGCGAGTAGGGTACCCATGTTTAAAGCGATGATTAGGGACCAGTTGAAGGCAATAGGCACAGTAGCGATATAATAAGCTTCGGGATCCAAGGGGATAATGTTTGTGAAGTATTGCAGGGCGCAAATACCGAGACCAAGGACGTTTCCCCAAAACATGCCTTTGCCAATCAAGAAAAAAGAATGATAGAGAAAGATTTTTCTAATTGACCAGTTGGTGGCACCAATGGATTTTAAAATGCCTATCATATTGGTACGTTCCAATATTAAGATAAGTAAGCCGGAAATCATGTTAAAACCGGCTACTGCAAACATTAACAACAGAATAACCCAAACATTGATGTCTAATAAATCCAACCAAGAAAAAATTTGCGGATTGATGTCTTTGATAGTTTGGGTGAACAACAGATTGCCATCAGGCTGAACTTTGTTGGCTGTCAGGTGATAGACTACATTACCGATTGCATCTATTTGATTGAAATCCTTGATTAAAATCTCGTAACCGCTGACTTCCGTCTCTTCCCAGTTGTTTAATTGGCGAATATGCCGGGTGTCGGTCAGAATGAACAGCTTATCATATTCAACAAAATTAGTGGCGTAAATACCGGTAACCGTAAATTTACGCGCCCGGACCTGGTCTTGCATGAAATAAGCAAAGAAGCTGTCTCCGGTATGAAGGTTGAAAATATCTGCTAAATGCTTGGAAATGACCACCTCATTCTTTAGACTGTCTGTCTCATGCAAGATATCTCCATCTATCAGATTGGATTGAAAGAATTTCCAGTCGAAGCCTTGATCAACGCCTTTCAGCACAACTCCCTGAAAATTATCGGCAGTCTTGATGATTCCCGGCTTAGTGGTAAAGGTTTGAACGTGCTTTACGCCTGGGATAGATGCCAATTCACGCCATAAAGTATCGTTTAGACTGATGGGCGACAACTCGTAAGTGTTGTTACTTTCATAATTGGTCAGTTGAATGTGCCCCCCAAAGCCTATGGTTTTATTTCTGATTTCTTGCTTGAAACCCGTAACGATTGCAAGGGAAAGCAACATGACCGTCATTCCTATACTGATACCAAGGATAGCAATACGCACAGCCGGACGTGAGACATGTTTTTTATCTTGTCTGAAATGGATGCGTCTGGCTATGAAATATTCAAGATTCATTTCATGTGCTTAGGAGTTCATCCTTTCTGTGTTACCAGGATAAACTTCAAGAGCTTTTTGAAGTACAAACAAAGCTTTTTTAAGGGTTTCCTTCTCAAGTACGTAAGCAAGGCGAACTTCATTTTTACCAATACCGGGAGTAGTGTAAAAACCGGAAGCAGGTGCTAACATAATAGTCTGATTCTCATATTCAAAATCAGATAACAACCAAGTACAAAACTTATCTGCATCATCTACAGGCAAGCGGGCTACGGTGTAAAAAGCCCCCATCGGTATGGGTGAATATACGCCGGGGATGCGATTCAAGCCATCAATTAAGAATTTCCGACGCTCTACATATTCGTTATACATATCAAGCATGTACGATTCCGGTGTATCTATGGAAGCTTCGGCAGCAATTTGTCCAAGCAAGGGAGGACTCAATCTGGCTTGACAAAACTTCATCACATTTTCCAATACTTTTTTGTTTTTGGTCACCAACGCTCCGATACGAATGCCGCATTCGCTGTATCGTTTTGATACGGAGTCGAACAGTACCACATTGTTTTCGATGTCATCGAGGTGAAAAGCGGAAATATAAGGAGCACCTGTATAACAAAATTCGCGATATACCTCATCGGAAAACAAATATAAATCGTGCTTTTTAACCAAGTCTCTGATGGCATTCATTTCCGCACGTGTGTAGAGATAGCCGGTTGGATTGTTGGGATTACAAATCAAAATGCCTTTAGTTCTTGGTGTAATCAGGGCTTCAAATTCTTCAACAGGCGGTAATGCAAAACCATCATCAATCTTGCTCAATATAGGTTTTATTACGGCTCCGGCAGCAATGGCAAAAGCAGTGTAGTTAGCGTATGCAGGTTCGGGAACTATGATCTCATCGCCCGGGTCTAAACAACTCATAAAAGCAAAATTAACTGCCTCGGATCCACCGGTGGTAACAATGATGTTTTCTTCGGTGACATCGATATTGAAACGATGATAATAACTCGCTAATTTGGAACGTAAGCTTCTGATGCCGTCACTGGGTGTATATTCCAACACAGCCCTGTCGACATTACGAATGGCATCAATCGCCACTTGTGGAGTTTTTAAATCAGGTTGACCGATATTCAGATGATAAACTTTGATTCCTCTTGCCTTGGCTTTGTTAGCCAAAGGAACCAACTTTCGAATGGGCGATTCGGGCATAGAATCCCCGCGCTGGGACGTTACAGGCATAATTTTTTAAGTTTTGGCTGCAAAATTAGTCAAATTATTTAAAATCCACTATTAATTTGACATTAAATTGTCGAGAAGTCAAATAATTAGGAACCGGAGATTTTAGTCCATAAATATCTGTTACCCAATAATATGAATTGACATTTTTGAAATTCATCAAATTAAAGACTTCTACATTCAACCAGATGCTTTGAAAATGTTTCATCCATTTTTTGTTCATCAAGGCATCTTTTCCACTGATTAATTGGCGGGAAACGCCTATGTCAACACGTTTGTAGGCAGGCGCCCTGAAAGCAGCCCGATGTTGATTGTGACGTGGCGGACCATAGGGCATACCATCGGAATATATGAACTTTAATTGTAATTTATAATTTGGGTTGGTAGGGAAGTAATCCTGAAACATCATAGAGAAGGCGTAACGTTGCTCATTGGGTCGGGATACCCATGATGGCCACACCATGGTTGAGGATGTGATGTTACCGTCTTCATCGTAGGTATATTGCAGGTAACTGTCACCGATAATGTCTTCTTTCGAATTCATCAGCGAAAAATTAATCCATGAATCGGTTCCGGGCACCAATTCTCCAAAAAGTTTAAAATCTATTCCGGCTGTATAGGCTTTGGCATTATTTGATCCCGCATAGGTAATCTGAACATTATCAATATCGTAGGTGATGACACGATCAATAAGTTTCAGATAAGTTTCGGTAGTAAATTTAAAAGGACGACCAAATGCCCTGAAATAATGATCGCCTCCCAATATAAATTGTAAGGAACGCTGGGATTGGATATCCTTGTTCAAGGAAACACTGACATTACCCAATGCATCGCTGATTGTATCCCTGATTTCTTTGTAGAAAGGTGTTTGATAATACACACCTGTTCCCAATCTGAAACTGAAATCTTGTTTCCAATCGGGGATGAAAGCCAAAGAAGCACGTGGGCTAACCAACAATTCCCGATTAAAATTCCAATAACTCAAACGAGCACCACCGGTTAAAGTAAAACCTCCGGCCCGGTTTCTCCATTTGTAAATGTCCTGAATATAAGCGGTGGTTCGCCAACTTGCAAGGGTGTTTTGTGATTTCAAATTATAATACAAATTCACAGATTGATCATCGTAGGGTAAAGAATAACCTGCTGAATCACGCCATTCCCATTCGCTGATATAATCTCTGATGATTTCACGTTGCAGTGTAGCTCCCCATTGTAATTTATTGGAAATACCGTTGAATTCTCCTGTATGGCTGATGTTGGCTACTGTAGCTTTTAAAGTGTTGCGGGCGTGTTCGTGATATTTTCCAATCCCTAACAAGGCTCCTTCCTTATCTTCTTCTTTTAAATCCATTTTAATATCGTTGAGCCGATATTCACCCAATATGTCAAAATTCTCATTTTCATCGGTTTGAAACACGGAACTTGTCAAACTGAGCTTGACATTTTGTTGTGGGCGAAAATGATAGCTCAATGCTCCAAAAGAAGTCCTGAACAAATCTTTCTCTTGTCCTTCGAAAAAGACAGTCATTTTTCTGCCGATATTATAAGTGCCGTAGGAGGTTTCCCGTGTTTTAGGTATAAAATTGAAAATATTTTGTGAGAAGTTTCCTAAGAAAGTCAATTCAGATTTATCTGTCAATTGATAAGTGAAGTATCCCTGATAATCAATAAAGGATGGTTTATATTCACCTTTGGTGTCCAATGATCCTAACAGATATTGGGACGTTTTATAGCGGATGCCGTGCAACTGTGTCAATTTATTATTTGAAGTACCCAAATAAGCTGTTGCACCTAATAAACTAACCGATGCAGATGATTCAAAGGAGGCAGGTTTCTTATATTCAATATCCAATACCGATGACATTTTATCTCCGTATTCCGCATTGAAGGCACCGGATGAAAAGCCCACTTTTGCTACCATGTCCTGGTTTATAAAACTCAAACCCTCTTGCTGTCCGGCACGAATCAAAAGTGGTCTGTAAACCTCTATACCATTTACGTACACTAAATTTTCATCAAAATTACCACCCCTTACATTGTATTGCGAGCTGAGTTCATTATTGGAAGTCACCCCTGCAAAAGTAATGAGAATGGATTCGAAATTACCGGAGATATTGGGTATCAGCTTCGATTTTTCGGGATTGATATAATCCATTGTAGAAGTCTGTCTGCGCTGCGCAACCACTTCAAAATCTTGCAAGTTCACGTCAATGGCACGCAGTTCAACAGATATTTGCATAACAGCTTGAGTAGGATGCAAGGTATGTTTGATGGTTTCATATCCAAGCAAAGAAAAAACAATGGTCACTGAATCTTTTACTTCACCTGATAATTCGTAATAACCGTTGATGTTGGTGGTAGTTCCTATGGTCGTATTCTCAAAAAACACGTTGGCTAATTCAATTCCCCGATTGTTGGTGTCAATCACGTACCCAAATACCCTGAGTTTTGATTGAGCATGTGCAGGCACAACAAGTAGTAATACGGCAAAAAGATATAATAAAGTTTTTCTTAACATGTAATTTGATACTTCTTTGACAAAAAACGTATGCATTCAAATTTTATTACTCCACACAAAAGAATAAAACTACCCCAATCACACTTCTAAGACACCTTGCTGTTTTGTAGCTGAATATTCGTTTTGAGATAACCCCATCAATTATATGGGAAGTTTGATTTTTTTCTTTATTATTTCTCCGAAGTATAATATTGTAAGTTCTTAATGAGAACGATAAATAAGTTGCAAAGGTAAAAAAAATGATAATAAAATCATTACCTTTGCACACTCTTATTAGTTCATAGTTCATAGTTCTTAGTTTATCAACATGCTTCCTCACTACAAAAACAAAGCTCGTCCACAAAAAGACATGATATTTGGCATTCGTGCCGTGATTGAATCCATTCATGCAGGTAAAAATATTGATAGGATTTTACTGCGTCGCGATATGTCCAATGATTTGTATAAGGAATTGATGCAATTAATCAAAGAACTGAACGTCCCTATTCAAAAGGTACCGGTTGAAAGGCTGAATCGTATTACGATGAAAAATCATCAAGGTGTTATTGCCTTCATTTCACCGATTGTTTATCAACGTATAGAGGATATTATTCCAACGCTTTACGAGGAAGGTCGCAATCCTTTTGTTGTAGTATTGGATAATATTACTGATGTGCGAAACTTTGGTGCTATTGCCCGAACCTGTGAATGTGCCGGTGTAAACGCCATCATCATCCCTATGAAAGGTGGTGCTGCCATCAACGCAGATGCGGTAAAAACTTCTGCCGGTGCATTGTTGAGCATTCCCGTTTGTCGAGAGGATAGCATATCCAATGCTTTGAAGTATTTGGCTGCATCCGGACTAAAATTGGTGGCTGCGACCGAAAAAGCCGAACAGCATTATACGGCTGTTTCTTACAATGAACCTATTGCCGTTGTATTAGGTTCGGAAGATGTAGGCATTGATCCGTCACATTTGCGCATTTGTCATGAGTTGGTGCGCATTCCCGTACTTGGCAACATTGAATCTTTGAATGTGTCTGTAGCAGCCGGAGTGATGTTATATGAGGCAGTGAGGCAGACCAATCCATCGTCGGTTAATGATAAGCTATAACCATGCACATCCTTTACGAAGACAATCACATCATTGCTGTTAATAAATCCTCATCAGATATTGTTCAGGGCGACAAGACGGGTGATATGCCTTTGTCTGAAGAAGTAAAGTTGTATTTGAAAAAGAAATACAACAAGCCCGGAGATGTGTTTTTGGGTGTCGTGCATCGTCTCGATCGTCCCGTCAGTGGGGTAGTGGTCTTTGCCAAAACAAGCAAAGCCCTGTCGCGGATGAATGAGTTGTTCAAAACTCGTCAGGTGGAAAAGGTTTATTGGGCAATAGTAAAAAATATGTCGGAAGATACGGAGGGAAGGTTGGAGCATTATTTACTTAAAAACGAAAAACAGAATAAGTCTTATGCCTACGATAAAATGGTTCCCAAAGCCAAGAAAGCCATCTTATCTTATCGATTGGTTGGTCAATCGGAAACATATTTTCTGCTTGAGGTTCGGCTCGAAACGGGTCGTCACCACCAAATACGTTGTCAACTTGCAAAAATAGGCTGTCCGATTAAAGGTGACTTGAAATACGGATTTCCACGATCCAATCGAGATGGAGGCATTTCATTGCATGCAGGATATGTAGCATTCACTCACCCCGTTTCTAAGGAATTGATACAAATAGAAGCGCCTGTACCACAAGAAGATAAACTCTGGAAAGCAATGGAGAAATTTATAACCTCCTCGTAACTGCATAAACAGGGTTGCTTTCTTTTCTGTAGCGGTTTACGGAAGTTACTACAAAAGTATAATGCCCTTTTAACTTAGGAAGATATTCATTCAGTTCTAAATAATTTTCCGTGGTTAAAGTGAGTATATTGGCAGGATCATTCATGCTGCCGATCTGTTTGCCTTTGAATGCATAAACCACATAATAGGCGACTTGCAGACCCTCCTCTTCTTCAACAGCATCCCACATCAAATATGCATCTTTGTTATCTTTGATGACCTTCAAATTCTCCGGCTGTCTTGAAAACATACCCATGATGTTCGGATTTTCGGGACAAATGGCTTTGTGTTTATAAAAATTTGTTTGCAGACTGTCATTCAGTCCATGTAAGTTTTTTACAAATCTACTGGCACTGAAGAACATTGCACCGTTTACTTCAGGATATTGTTGATTCATGCGCAACTGGCGACATAATTCATTGGGCGTTTGCCAAGCAGTTCCTTTATTGATTTCTAATGCCGAAGCATATAAACCAATGTATAAGTTCTTGTGGTAAACGTTTTTGGACCACCAGTCAACCAAAACTTCGTAATCTGCCACTGTTTTACCAATTTCCCAATATAATTGAGGGACTACATAATCAATATTGCCTTCGCGTAGCCATTTAAGAATATCGGCATACAAATCATCATAGTTCTGAACTCCTGCACGTGTGGCAGAACCGGCCGGATCAACATTGTCATTTCTCCAAACGCCAAAAGGTGAAATGCCAAAATCTACCCATGGCTTAGAACTTTTGATGATTTGCTGTATATCTGCTATCACCATATCCACGTTGTTTCTACGCCAGTCACCCAAATTGGTAAAGCCTCGCGGATTCTTTTTAAAGGTCTCTACATCCGGAAATTCTTTCCCTTTTACAGGATAAGGATAAAAATAGTCATCCATATGCAAAGCATCAATATCGTATCTATCAACAATGTCTTTTACAACCTTGCATAAAAACTCTCTCGTTTCATCCAGTCCGGGATTGAAATAATATTTTCCGTCATATTCCACAAACAAGTGCTTGCTTTTATGATAGAGATGCTCTTCACTCAAACTATTGATTCCATTATTGTTCAAAACACGATAAGGATTCAACCATACATGTACTTCCATGCATTTCTTGTGCGCCTCTTCTATGATAAATTGTAATGGATCGTAAAATGGATCAGGAGCTAAGCCGTGTGTTCCAGTAAGATATTTAGACCAAGGCTCCAACGTGGAAAGATACAACGCATCGGCAGTGGGACGAATTTGAAAAACCACAGCATTGATGTTGTTGGCAGCCAACTGGTCGAGCATGCTTCTTAGGGCATCTTGCTGCTCTTTGGTTGAGGAGTTTTTGGGTGGCCAGTCGATATTCTCTACTGTAGCTATCCACACAGCACGCATTTCGCGTTTTTTATGGATGGAAGCACTTTCTAAGTGTGCAGTTGTAAAAATCAACACAAATAAAATCGATACAACGGAAAATTTTGATTTCATGCAAGAGTTTTAAAATTTTTGCAAAGATAATGATTTGTGGTAAATGAATCATATGCTTCATTACTCGTTTTTAGTAGCATAAAATCCAATAACCAACGCAATTAACAATTATATTGTGTACTTTTGTTCTTTCAATTTTTAATGCTGATTACAAATGATAGAAATTATTCCTGCAATTGATTTGATTGATGGCAAGTGTGTTCGACTGTCGCAGGGCGATTATAGTCAGAAGACTGTTTATTACGATGATCCCTTGGATGTGGCAAAAATGTTTGAAGATGCAGGTATACGCAGATTGCATGTAGTGGACTTAGATGGAGCTAAAGCACAACATATTGTAAATCACAAAGTATTGGAAAGAATTGCTACCCGTACCAATTTGGTAATTGATTTTGGAGGAGGATTAAAATCTGACGAGGATTTACGCATCGCTTTTGAATCGGGTGCAGACATGATTACCGGAGGTAGTATTGCCGTCAAAAATCCGGAAGTATTTACATCTTGGATCCAACAATTCGGTGCAGAGAAAATTATCTTGGGTGCTGATGTGAAGGACAGGAAAATTGCAGTAAGCGGTTGGTTGGAAACTACCGACATAGATTTGATGCCCTTCATCCAAGAATATATGCAAAAAGGTATAAGTAAAGTAATCTGTACCGATATAAGCAAAGATGGTATGTTAGAAGGACCGGCTATTCCCTTATATCAAGAGATGCTTCAAAAAGAACCGGAGATGTATCTAATTGCCAGTGGCGGCGTAAGT
>MWCX01000084.1 GCA_002070265.1 Bacteroidetes bacterium ADurb.Bin174
CCGCGTGAAACACCTAAAGGTTTAGGTTTATATCCAAATCCGGCGAGTGGTTTCTTCAGTTTTGAAGCTAAAAAAATGGTGGAAGTTGTACGTGTTCTCGATATTTCCGGAAAAGAGGTGATGCGTGTTGTTTCACCAAATAACAATAAGATTGATATCTCACATTTGAGCGCAGGAGTATATACTGTACTGGCTAATTCCGGAGCGGAAGTTTATAGGAATCTCTTAATTGTAAAATAATATTACAGGTTGGGGGCTGTCTCAAAAGTAACTTGGTTGTTGAGCTAAGTCGAAGCGCAGCAGTTGAACAATATGAGACACCGCCAACTTAATATTCTCATCATACATTACATGAAGCACAAATTCATTATCACGACAATCATGTCGTTTTTATTCAGCCTGGGTCTGGTAGCGCAGACTCAGGTTACTATCTCAGGAGTTGTTGTCGACAGCAAATCAGATGAACCCCTAGTAGGTGCGGCAATTCTTGAAAAAGGAACTGAGAATGGTGTCACTACTGATTTTAATGGAGAATTCACGATCAAGGTCCGTCAGGGTGCTACACTGGAAATCAGTTATCTGGGATATGATTCGCAGACAATGGTTGCCGGTTCAACCAACAGTACACTGCAAATTAAATTAGTTGAAAAAACCAGGGAGTTGGATGAAGTGGTTGTAATCGGCTATGGAGTACAAAGGAAGAGCGACATAACCGGTTCTATTTCATCCATAGCAGGAGAAGATATCAGCAGCTTACCTATATCATCTTCCGTACAGGCTTTGCAGGGGAAAGCAGCCGGGGTTCAGATTGTTCAGAATACGGGATCTCCGGGAGCTAGAACAACCATTAAAATCCGTGGAACAGGAACAATCAACGATTCGGATCCTTTGTATGTTGTAGATGGATTTATTGTGGATGGTATTGAACACATCAATCCCAATGACATTGCCAATATTGAGATACTGAAAGATGCTGCTTCGGGGTCTATTTATGGATCAAGAGGAGCGAACGGAGTGGTGTTGATAACCACGAAAAAAGGAACTGCCGGTAAATTGAAAATAAACTTTGATTCTTACGTGGGATTCTCTAATCCATGGAGAAAAATTGAAGTGATGGGAGTTGAGGATTTTGCTGTTATGCGCGATTATGTTGAAGATCGCACATCATATTCGGCCGATGGTAAAGTGTATTATTCAAAAGATCCTTCCACAGGTGAGTTAGTTTATGACGCAGGCAAATTTCAGCGTATCGACTCTCTTAAAAGAAATTCGCCGGATAGTTGGTGGGATGCCATTATTCAAACAGGTGTAAAACAACAATATAACCTGTCTTTCTCGGGAGGGAACGAACTACACAGGTACATGATCAGTGGAAACTATTTTAATGAAACCGGGGTAGTGCAAACTTCCGCTTATCAGCGTTTCTCGACCAGGATCAACCTTTCCAATTCGCTGACCAAATGGTTGAGTATGCAAACCAATATGCTATATACCAACGATGACCGCGCAATTGTTCCCGAGGGACAAAATGGAGTACTCAAGCGAGCATTGCACCAAAGTCCGTTGGTGTTTACCTATAATACGGCCGGATATTTCTCCGAAAATCATCCTATCGCTCAAATAGCAAGGAATCATAACGATGCCGCTAATAACCGCTTTGATATTAATACTGAACTGACAGCTAAAATCAATAAATATCTTACGTATCAGTTTAAGGTATCAGAATATGCCAATTTTTATTCAAGAAAACAATTTACAGAGGTTGGTAAGTTGGAGGAGAATTTCGTGATGCCAACCGACTTTACTGTCATTGAGATCGATCAGACAAGAACCAATAAATGGGAGCTAAACAATATCCTTTCATTTAACTGGAACGATAAAATACATAGTATCAATGGGGTTGTTGGTCATACTGTCGAAGGCTACAGTTTCAATGTGCAGGATATGACTAGAAAAGGTACTTCTGCCAACACAGATAACTTCTGGTATTTATCAGCCGGATACGCCGGAGATCTTGCCCGTGAAACAGAATATCGCTGGAAAGCCCTGGGTTTATTAAGCCGGCTGAATTACAGTTATGCTGACAAATACCTGGTGCAACTTAATTTTAGAGCAGATGCTTCCTCCAAGTTTTCTCCGGCAAACCGTTGGGGATATTTTCCTTCCGTTTCACTGGGTTGGAAATTTTCCGGAGAGTCATTTATGGAAGGTGCTGCCGATTGGTTGAGTTTGGGTAAACTACGTGTAGGCTGGGGACAATTGGGTAATAACCGCATTGGGGAATATGCTCAGTACACATTGATAAACAACCAGTTTAATTATGTTTACGGTGCCGGGAACCATGTGGTTTATCCGGGCACTACATCAACCACACTTGGTAATCCTGATATTCGCTGGGAAAAAACCGAATCCACCAATATCGGATTGGATATGAATTTTTTTAGCAATAGGCTGTCAACAACGATTGAAGTGTTTGACAAGTACACAACGGATATGTTGTTACGGGTGCCGGTGGTTGCTTCTGCAGGCTTGGTAAATGCTCCTATGATTAATGCCGGGTCGGTGCGTAACAGAGGTATTGAACTTCAGATGAATTACAGAGAAAGGATCAATAAACTTAAGTTTGAATTTGGATTTAATGTGTCGTATATACAGAATAATGTTGTTAGTCTGGGATCAGGGAATGAGCCGGTTTGGGGAGCTTATCTGGAAGAAGACAGAATACTGGATTTTGTAACAAAAACAGAAGTTAATCGTCCTATCGGTAATTTCTACGGATATATAACTGATGGAATTTTCAATACCATGGAGGAAGTGCAGGCCAGTGCACAAAATGACGGTTTGACTTTTCCCGGTGATTTCCGTTTCAAGGATTTAAACAACGATGGTCGTATTACAGCCGAAGACAGGACTTTCCTGGGGTCACCTCATCCTGATTTTGTGTTAGGTATTCCGTTATCAGTATCATATGCGAATTTTGATTTGAATCTCTTCTTTCAGGGACAAACCGGAAATAAGATATTCAATGTGATGGAGTACTATTTGAATTCGGCACACGGTACGGGAAATGTTTATGCCAATATCAGATCGAATCACTGGGCAGGATCCTTATATTGCCAGCAGGTCATTCTTCCCTGCCAATCCTAATGGTACCGTTCCTGATCTGGATGGTGCTGACCGTCCCCGCAATTTCAGGGCTTCTAATTTTTATGTGAAAGACGGGTCATATCTAAGGTTGAAAAATGTACAATTGAATTATAATGTACCACAACAGGTTTGTAAAACCCTGAAATTAGATCAGCTAACCGTTTATGTGGGTGCATATAATTTGTTGACATTTACTAAATATAATGGTTTCGACCCTGAAGTAGGTCGTAATGTAGGTTCAGAGTCAAATAACCTGTATATGGGGGTTGATCACGGAAACTATCCACAGGCTCGTACCATAACAGCAGGAATAAAAGTTGGATTATAAAAAAGAGAATCAGGATATGAAACGAACATGAACTAATTTAATCATTCGCATGGGCGAAATAATTGATTAAATTAGTTCATCGAGAGTTCCATACGACAACTAAAAAATAATATTTAAACGTATGAAAAACAATATATTAAAATGGAGTTTACTGATAATTTCCTCGTTGTTTATAACCGGATGTTCGGAATTTCTGAATGAAGAACCACTGGCTGCTTCTTCAAAAGAAGACTATTACCGTACTCCTTACCAGTTACAGGAAGCTTTGAACGGAGTATATGATTTGTTGCAGTCAAATCTTTACAACAATTGTGAATGGATATTTGGTGAGGCTTGTGGGGATGATGTGATCGGGAATGATGAAAGCACGGCAAACCAGATAGCCGAATTGGTTAATTTCAGGTTTAATACATCCAATAACTGGATACTTAACCGGTACACGGTGAATTACCGGGGAATCAACAGAGCTAATCAGGTGATTGCCAACGCCAATAAAGTAAAGCTTGTGTCAACTGATTATGGAAAGTACACCAATGTTCGCGAGATACTGGGACAGGCAAAATTCTTGCGTGCGATGTTTTACTTTAACTTAGTGAAAACATATGGAGGAGTTCCTATTCGTCCGGAAACTGAAGATATAAACAACTTAGTAATACCGCGTAGCACCAAAGAAGAGGTATATGCTTATATTGAGAAAGATTTACGTGAAGCGGCGATTATGTTGAGTCCTAAATACACAGATGATGACCTGGGTAAGGCGGGTAGAGGAAGTGTAGTGGGGTTGTTGATGAAGGTACTTATGTATCAGGCAACTCCTGGTGTTCAGTCTGAAAAATGGGAGGAATTGGTTGAACTGGGTGATTATTTCGTTACCGGCAAAGCATTAACCCTGGGAGATATCCTTCAATTTGAAGAAAAATACGATGAAGATTGGGAATCTTTGCGTAAGCGTTTGTGGTTCAAACCGGCAGCAATTTCAGCAGAAACCGATCCTGTTGAAACTCCTTCGAGCCCGTTGGGTGACATTGCGAATCAATATAATGTCGAATATATCGGGATTTACGGTGATGCCTTGAATTACTGGGAAATTTTCACGCAAAAGGGCGAGTTTTACAGAGGCTCTGTTTTCGAGGTGATGTTTAGAGAATCTGCTGACGGAACAGGGGGTGACCAGAATGAAGGCACCGGGATATTTCAGGATTTGTATAGTACACGCTTGTGGATATCTCCGACCTTTTTTGATGTAATAAAGAATGACCCTCGCGTATCGCAGGTAATTGTTAGAGGAGGTACAGGCACTCCGGACGGTGAACGTGTCAATACTAATGATAATCGTTATTTGAGTTTGAAGTGGTACACTCCCAAAAAAGAACGTCCCCTTTATTCGGATGATTATGCTAAAAACAGGCGGTTTATGCGTTATTCCGAGGTGTTGCTTATGTATGCCGAAGCCTTGAATGAATGTGAAAGAGGAGCTGATGCGCTTATTCAATTGAATAAGGTGAAGAGCGCTGCAAATAAAATAACATCAAGTGCCACACTTTATACCAGTGGAGGGTATGGATATATGCGTGACCAAATTTGGGCTGAACGTCGCCTGGAACTTTGTCACGAATGGGATCGTTTTTTCGATATTGTTCGCCAGGGAAGAGCAGCTAAAATTTTCCATGCATTTGCTTCAGAGAGTGCTACTATGCATAAACGCGGTCAGTATTTTGTGGAGGGGGTGAATGAGATTTTCCCAATCCCACAGACGGAAATAGATTTAAGTAACGGAGTTATAACCCAAAATCCCGGATATTAAAAAATAATGATATGAAGACAGTGAATATTTTTAAGATATTACCTTTTTTTGTACTGTTGGTCAGTGCTTGTGTCGAAGAAGAGTTAATTATGCCTGTTGCTTCGGTGGAAGTTTCTAAAACGGTGTACGGGATCAATGAGTCAGTGGTGTTTAACTTTACAGGTCAGGCGCAGCAGGTTGCCATATTTCCAGGCGATAATACCCACAACTACGATTTGTTTGAGTCTGGTGGTAATACGGGTTTCGTCGTAAATAAAGGAACTTTCAGCTATGCCTATAAACAACCCGGAACTTATAAGGTTGTAGTTGTTGCATCAAATTATTCCGAAGGTGCGGTAAATATGCTGAAAGATACTACTTCTGTAATGATACAGGTGATAGATGATGACGTGACTATAAAGTCGCTCTCATGTCCCAGGGTTTTGTATGATGAAATTGCGGCAGTTAGTGTTAATGAAACAGACTGGCTGGTTTGTCTTCCCCAACGGGTTTTGTTCAGGGGACAGCAGCCAAACATCCCTTCGACGCAACGCCTTGCGGTGAAACTGGCATCGGACTCAACTGTTTTGTTGGTTGACGGATTTGCATTCAGTGCAACAAAAAATTATCAACTGAACAACCCATTGACGCTTAGTCTGACGGCTCATGCAGGAAATGTAATGCAATACACCTTGTACATGCTCAGGTTACCCGAGTTCTCCGTGTTTAAACTGAATGGTGTTGACGGAGTACTTACCAGAAGTGAATTCAATTATGATAAAATGACCATGACCGTGACCCTGCCTGCCGGTACAGATAAAACTAAGTTAGTTCCTGAATTTACGCTTTCTCAGGGTCAGGAAGTTTTTGTAAATGATATGTTGATAAGGTCTGCAGTCAGTGAAATCGATTTTTCTATGCCTGTGGTTTTCCGGATAAGAAATACTTATCCCGATAAATCGTATCTGATTGCTGAGACAGAAGTGACGGTTTCCGTTTTATAATTGTAAGTTTTTTCAGAATGACCCGGTTGCTTGCTTTGCCATGTAATCGGGTCTTTTTGCCTCTTGTTGTAATGGTACTATGCAAAACAAACTTAATTTTATCAATCCTTCGCTTTTGGAAAGCCAAGATGAATATTGGATGGGTATTACCAGACAATTGAAAAGATATCCTCTGAATAAAATTACGATAAAAATCAGTATCTTACGGCCGAAATTTTTGATAAGCTTGTCATGAGCAAAAGTTATTGTAAAACTCGTCTGAGGTTTTGACCGGTTAATTATGCGTTTGAAGTTATTCGTCTCTTTGATCATGTTTTTTTTGTTCTTGGCAGTAAAGGCTGAGAGCAACGGTGTTGATTTTCATTTTGCCCACCTAACAAGCAATGATGGTATTTCGCAGCAGCACATTACTTGTATGATGCAGGACGACAAAGGCTTGATGTGGATAGGCACCAAGAATGGGTTATGTCTGTACAACGGATATGAGATTAAACGTTATTTTAATGATGTTGGAGATAATAATTCGCTGATTCATAACTTCATCCGCTCGATTTTTCAGGATGCACAAAAACGTATCTGGATTGGGACAGAAAAAGGATTATGTCGCTATTTGCCTGAATTTGATGTGTTTCAACAATATGATTATCCGCAGGCTGTAACAGCTTCTTTTGTTCAAAATAGTCAGGGAGATATATTTTGTGTTTCCGGCCATAATTTGCTGAATCGCTATGATGAGACAAATAATACTTTCCAACGGGTAGATGCTGTTGCCGATTCAGTCCAGATTTACAGCCTGGCAACGGACGATAACGATCGTTTGTGGATTGGGACGGACAGGGGGCTAAAAGTTTATGATCAGAAGTTTATGCATGTAACTGAATATACCGCTTTAAATCCTAACGATCTTACACATGATGTTGCCGATATAATCAATGTAATTTTCATAGATAAGCAAAATAATATATGGGTAGGTAAAAACGGTAATGGAATAGTCAGGATTAATTCAAAAACAAATGAAATCACCTATTGGAATAAAACAAACGGATTGACCGATGGCATGATCAGAGCCATTGAACAGGATGTATTGGGTAGGATGTGGGTCGGAACAGAAAAGGGTGTGTTTATTTTTTCCCCGGATGGCAGGATACACAATATCAGGCAGGATTACACGGATAACCAGGGTTTGAATGATAATGCAATATATAGCATAGTTCGCGACCGGGACGATAATATTTGGATAGGAACCTACTTTGGCGGGATTAATATTTTAAAAAACGATTATAAACAGTTCAGGCACTATCGGGCAGGATATTCCAACATGCTTTTAAAGGGTAAAGCAGTTCGTAAAATTGTTGAGGAAGGCAATGGTATTTTCTGGATTGCTACAGAGGATGGTGGATTGAACCGGCTGAACGAAAAAACAGGTGAAATTAAAAAAATTGAGCATCCATCGTTGGTTGATAATGTACATGCTCTTTTATACGATTCAGTTTCACATGAATTATGGATCGGGATGTTCAGAGGAGGATTAACTTGCTATAACCTCAGAACGGGAAGTTTCAGAAACTATACTGAAGGCCCTTCGGGATTGGGCTCGGATATGATTTTTTCTATTGAAATGGATCACGATGGAGTTCTATGGATTGCTTCGGTAAGAGGGTTGAGATATTTTGATAAAAAAAAGAATCGCTTTGAGTGCATCCCACATGAATTACTTTCAAATGTGTTTATCTATACTTTGTATGTCGATTCAAAAAACAATATCTGGATAGGAACACGTGTTCGGGGGCTTTTTCGCTACAATAAAAAATCAGGTGAAATAAAAAGCTGGGAAAGCAAAGAGAATACACCCGGATTGTCGGATAACTTTATTACATCTGTTTTTGAGGACACAAAACATCGGATATGGATAGGTACAAATAACGGTGGATTGCACAGTCTTGATCAAACAAGTGAGCTGATCAAAAATGTTGATGATGAACTGTCTCTGGATGAGAATTGTATATACGGCATTCTGGAGGATGATAATAAAAGGTTATGGATCAGTACCAATAATGGTCTTGTGAGCATTGATACCAATCAGAATGATATCCGGAGATATACAGTCGATGAGGGACTTCCTGTGAATCAGTTTAATTACGCTTCCTGCCTGCGCTCAAAAAGCGGAAGATTTTACTTTGGAACGGTAAACGGCTTGATCTCATTTCATCCCGATCAGGTTGAAATTAAGGATCGTCCGTTGAATATCGTATTGTCGAATCTTTACATAGGGAATCATATTGTTACTGCCAGAGACAAGAAATCACCACTTTCAAATAGTTTTGACGAAACGGAGAAAATCAAACTTACAGCCAAACAGGCGCGTTCGTTTAGCATTGAATACGCAGCCATATCACTTGGTTATACCAGTAATATAACTTATGCAATCAAAATGGAGGGAGTTGACAGGGAATGGAATTACGTAAATAAACAGCGACGTATTGTCTATTCAGGCTTGCCTCACGGTGATTATCTCTTTAAAGTCAAAGCGTCATCGTCCGGATTAAATTGGGATAAAGCAACAGAGCGTGTATTGGCAATTGAAATTCTGCCTCCTTTTTATCTTTCTAATCTGGCATATGTAATTTATTTTCTGTTGGTTCTTTCAGTTTTATATGTTGTGTACCGTGTTGTTTCCATTAGAATTAAGGAAAAAAACATGATGAAAATGGAGTATTTGGAGAAAGAAAACATCAAAGCGATGAACAAGCTGAAGATAGATTTCTTTACTAATATTTCGCATGAACTAAAAACTCCTTTGACGCTTATTATTTCTCCGCTTCAAAGTGTTATAGAAGATGCTGCGCTGGACTTCGGGCTTAAGTCGCGTTTGCAAACGGTTTTGAGAAATGCGCACAGGATGGTGAGATTGATAGAAGAGTTGATTACGTTTAATAAAATTGAATCCGGTCAGACCCGAATTCGTCTGCAAAAAGGAAATCCGCTGGAATTCATAGAGGAAATTTATTATCTCTTTAAAGATATTGCAGATAAAAAGGATATTAATTTTGAGCTTGATCTGGAAGATAATGGTGAAGAAGTTTGGTACTCGCCTTCCTATGTCGAAAAAATTGTAAATAATCTGCTGTCAAATGCGATAAAATTTACCGCGGAAGGAGGATCGGTTATCCTGTCTGCAAGTATTGTTGAAAACAATGAAGGTTATATCATGCTAAATATCAGGGTGGAAGATACCGGTATCGGTATTGCCCGGGAAGAATTGGCAAATGTTTTCAATAATTATTACCAAACCCGCAGGGGACAAAATTTTGACCCGAATGGCTGGGGTATCGGACTTGCCCTGACCTACAACCTGGTTCAAATACATAAAGGGACAATATCTGTTGAAAGCGAGGTTGGAAAAGGTTCCCGGTTCTCAGTGCTATTGAATGTAAGTGAAAATGCCTTTTCACCACAAGAAAGGTCGGAAGTAAAAGCAGATCAGAATTTTCTGGTAACATACAACTATCAGAAATCAGAGGAATATCAAAACTCTGATGAAATGATGAATCAGTCTTTAAATCAGGATGCGGTGGACCCGGAAATGAAATATACATTGCTTGTTGTGGATGACAATCAGGAACTGGCAGCATTTCTTTCTGAAATTTTTTCAGCTAAATATTACAGGGTGCTTACCGCCATGAACGGAGAAGAAGCGCTTAAAATTGCAAGAAAATCCAATCCCGATATTATCATCAGTGATATTATGATGCCGGTAATGGATGGTATTACCTTGTGCAGTAAATTAAAAAATGATTTGCTGACCTCACATATACCTGTGATATTATTAACAGCCAAACAAGGTCAGGAAAATATCATCAGTGGATACGAGAGCGGAGCCGATATGTATGTTGAAAAGCCATTTAATACGCAGGCACTTGAACTGATGGTTCAAAATATGCTTCGTACGCGCGAACGGAACCGCAAACAATTTAAAGATGATCCGGAGTTAAATATCACGGCTGTTGCCGGAAATCCCAGGGATGAGAAATTGCTTAATGAAATAAAAACATTTATAGACGACAATATTGAGAATGAAAATTTATCAGTATCGGATATTACGCAGGCAGTGGGAGTTAGCCGTACCGTGTTGCATGTCAAGATGAAGAACTTGATTGGCATGTCTATCTTTGAATATGTGAGAAATCTTCGACTCAATAAAGCAAAAGAACTTTTGAAGGAAGGATTCAATATCTCAGAAACAGCCTATAAGACAGGATTCTCGGATCCAAACTATTTTTCTAAATGTTTTAAAAAGAAGTATGGCTCAACTCCTTCTGATTATATCGCTACATTTAAAAGTTGATTTAAGAAATAAAACAGAACATATATACTGCTATTCGGGACGTTTTTACCTTGAATGAATTTTTAATATAAAGTATTTTTGTGAAATAACATTTAATCCATACGACAACTGAAAAATAAAATTTAACCGTATGAAAATAAAATTCTTTTATTTCAGCTATTTCAGATTTACTCTTTTGCTGTTATCTGTCTTTGGGTTTCAGTTTTTATTGGCTCAGCCGGTACAGAACCGATTGTGTAACCCTATGCTTTCTATGCGCGATGGGTCGGTAGAGCGATTTATGGGTTTTTATTATGCTATTGGAGAAGGTACCAATGGAAATATTTATTACTCGAAAGATATGATTAACTGGTCGGGACCGGTATTAGCTGTAACAACTAATGAAGCCACCTGGCTGAATGATCCCAAATGGACTCAGGCATACACTTATAAGCAAGTTGGTGCCGGAGATATTTTGTTTCGTAATGGTGTGTTTCATACTTATTGGAACGGCATCGGGCATGCGTATTCGGCAACCCCTTTGGGTCCGTATAAAGAAGGTTCCATCAGTGAACCTTTCGACGATTACGGTATTGATGTACAAGTGTTTCAGGATGAAGACGGTGAGATATATTGGGTTAAGAAACGTAATCCGGCTGATCCGCATCCCCTCACGGGAGCAAACTCAAATCTTGATGGTCCCGAAACCTGGGCATTTAAAATGAATTCGGTTTTTTCCCGCAAAGATATTACAGTGGGTTCAGTTCAATTGACTCATCAGCGCGGACATTCCAGCAACCTGAATCACGTTAACTTCGAAGGTCCTGAGCTGTTCAAGCACAGGGGGCGCTATTACCAGGTTTTTGCTTCCAACCGCATGGGACCCCGTTCCGGAATGTATCAAGTTGGTGCAGCAGAGAGTGACCAACCGATGAATTTCAACAATTCGAAGAAATACCCTCATCCAATAAAGATTCGCAATACCGAACAGCATCTGCTGGACTACAAAACGATTCTTAACAGTGCCGAACATGGTGGATGGGATAGTCGTTATACAACAGGAACTCCTGCTTCCGATTGGAAAAATGTGGGCTTTGATGATAGCGGGTGGACTGCTTCGCAAGGTGGTTACGGTCGTCAGGAATATGATCTTTTTGCCGGGACTTCATTTACCAATGCAAAAATACGGGCACGGAAAACAGTCTGGAACACTACTAAATTATATGTTAGGAGAAAATTCACGCTCAGTGAAGTTCCGGCGAAAATTGCCTTGAAACACTGGGTGTTTGCCGATGCCAACTTTTATATTAATGGAAATCAGGTTACTATTAAAGCCAGAAATAATACCTATCAATATTTACAGTTAGACCCTGCTTTTTTTGTGGCTGGTGAAAACGTTATTGCAGTTGAAGCCACGAGTCCTTGCTCTGATCAGTATTGCCAGCAATTTCTGGATTTTGGATTGTATGATACAGGTGATACCGATGCTGAAGATATTGTAATAGGTCCGTCTCAACCCAATTTTGTTACGGGACCCAATGGCTTCGAACGCTGGATGATGTATAAAGCATACTTCAACAATAATCAGGTACAGGGCATTGATCGCATTCATTTTTACAATAAGGAAATCGTAGTTGAGAATAGCACGGTAAAAAACACGAAGGGGTATCGTCCCAGGCCGGCTTTACCCACACAGATAAACTACTGTGATTACCCGATTTACTATCCGTTTGATTTTCTGAATGAGAGCAGTTGGAAGATCTCGGGGGGCGTTCTTTATCCTGAGACAAGTACAGGCGGCGAGCTATTACTGCGTCGTGAAGCGGAGTCCAATTACCGCTTCGAGGTACCTTTCCGCATACAGCAGTCCGATGGTTGGGCAGGAGCATATGCTTATTACAGTGATGCAGATAATTGGGTTAAGGTAGAGATCGGCAGGGAAGGTAAGTGGCGGTTGTCGTTAAGGGAGAATGGAGCAACCAATACCACCTTGAAAGACCTTCCGTTGAAGTTTGCTTTTTTGGAGGACAACCCGCTGGTATCTCATTACCAGGAGCCTTGGCATACGCTGACCGTTTACAAGAACGGTGGCCGTTTCCGTGTGGAGCTTGATTATTTCAACCTGACATTGGAAGGAGATATAGAAACGAGCTTTGAAGGTGCCGGTCTGACCGGCCTTACAGCCTCTTCACCAAACGTGTCGTTTGATGCTGTTCAATATACCGCAGGCTGGGATGAGTACGACCGGCAGATTACGGCTTGGCAGAGTCAGTCGGGTTCCTGGTCAGTAACACAGAGCGGACTCATCCAGTCAACAGTAACGGGTCCCGCATCCACTTTCAAAGGTGATTTGGCATGGAACTACGAGTTTTCGGTTTACGTTAAAAATAACCAGCTTCCCTCATCGGGTAAGGCAGGTTTTTATCCTTTGTATATAGATGAGGATAACTATGTTAGAGCGAGCATCAATTACGGTACAAAAACTCTTGAGGTAGAAGGCAAAGAGCATGGCGCCGCGATTGCCCAACAATCATATCCTCTAAAGAAACGGGTGTTACGTCACTATACGTTGTCTTCCTATCCCACTACCAGCTATCGTTACGATATGCGTAACGAATCGGAAATTTCGGGAGTTAACATACTCTGGCTGGAAGGCAATTATCCTTACTTGAATCAAACTTTCGATTTGCCACAGACGGTTAATTTTTACGCTCTTCAGGGGAGTACGTGGGTATTGTTGGATGCACAACTGGAGGGAGAGTTGAGGTTTTCACATATGAACCATTTCACTTTCCCGGCAGTAAAGACGACAGCCATCCGGATGGATGTTACCCCCAAATTGGGCAAAGCCTCCCGTGCTTTTTCGGCTTATTTTGACGAGGATGTTTCTTCGGGCTATTTCTTGCGAGGTCGTCGCGAGGAAGACGGACTTCATCTGTTTGTAGATGACGTATATCATGGTTCGATACAGGGTAATTGGGGTCGTTCTCAGGTTGGACTTTATACGGAGAACATGCCGGCTATTTTTAACGGAATGTTGCATTACCAGTCGGGAGGTATTTCGGTAAAGACCATCACGATAGAACCGGCAGACTGTCAGGTGGGAGAGTCGGTACAACTGACGGCGAATATTTTGCCGGTAAATTCTACCAACAAGCGATTGAAATGGGAGAGTTCGAATCCGGAGATTGTTTCAGTTGATGATAATGGGGTGATTACAAGACACTCAGCAGGAGCAGTTAAGATCACGGCATACACGGCAGATGGCGGAATTATCAGGGGGACCTTGGATTTGCTTGAGATGGGCTTGGGGAATGAATTAAAAGAGAATGAGGTAATGCTTTATCCCAATCCGGTGCGTGATGTGTTGCATTACAATATCTCAGGAGATACACGAGAGTTATCGGTTTATTCTCTTACGGGTGAGAGATTGTTGAGTCATGTTCCCGATGGCACGAAGCGAATTCGGGTTGATAGTTTGCAACCCGGGATATACCTGCTGTATGCCCGGACAGACCGGGATATACACGCGGGGAAATTTACTGTAAATAGAAATTAACAGGATTTTCTGCATGAATAGGTATAGGATTTAATTTGATATAATTGTTACATGAAGAAAATATTGATTTCCCTGATCTTATTGATTGGAATTTCCGTAAGTGTTAATGCCTGGACTAACCCCCTAACCCGTCAGGGAGAATGGGATTTGTATGGCATTGGTGACCCTTATATTTTGAAATACAGGGGTGTATATTATTTATATTGCAGTACCAGAGACCATCAAACCGGTGTTAAATGCTGGTCAACCAAGGATTTTAAAACCTGGTCGAATGCAATCATGTGCAGCACCGACCCGATTACCAAAACAGCCTATGCCCCGGAAGTATTCTATTCTAATGGTAAATTTTATATGTACACTTCCCCAAGCGGACAAGGTCATTATGTGCTCGAAAGCAACAGTCCGACCGGTCCTTTTGTGAGGGTAACAGAGAATTTAGGAAGGAGTATTGACGGATCGGTTTTTATCAATGATGACGGAAACTGGTATTTCTACTATGCGGACGGCAATGGGATCATAGGATGTCTCATGCCGACTCCGACTACATTCGGAACAGGTGTCAATTTAAATGCACGGGTGGGAAATGCCTGGACAGAGGCACCCTGCGTATTTAAAAGAAATGATGTCTATTACTTGCTATATACAGGAAACCACGTCTTGAGCAAAGGTTACAGGGTTGATTATGCCAAAAATACGGCTGGACCCATTAGTGCTTATACACCTCAGGCTACACAAAATCCCATTCTGATTTCTACAGAAGGTACACATTACGGTTTAGGACATGGAACTGCATTTATAGGTCCGGATCTGGATTCATATTATTTTACTTACCACAACTTAGCCGGAGATTATGGCGTGGGTCCGTTTCGGCGTTTAAATATCGACCGCATAGCCTGGAATGGTGATAAATTGTTGATGTTAGGTCCTACAACCTGGGAACAACAAGATATACAACTGGCAGATATGACAGATTATTTTGATCGCACTGAACCGGGTGCAGATTGGTCGGTAACTGACGGCGGAACATGGAGTGTGGTTAATGAAGACTTCCTGTTGCAGAACAGCACTGATAATGCCGAAGGTGTGTACTATAAAATGATTCACACTCAATCCACAAGCAATGATTATACAGCAGAATTTTCTTTGAAGGAATTTGCGGGGAATGGAAATACAGCAGCCTACGGTGTGGTCTTCGGTTATCAGGATGAGCAAAACTACGGTATCGCTACCCTGCATAGTTCATCTAACAAACTGGAAGTTAAATTTTTGCTTAATAATGTGTGGAGCATACCCCAGTCAGCGGTCTTACCTGCTACTTTCAATCACAACACATGGCATCATATCCGCATTGAAAAAACGGGTGTTGAATATAAATTCTTTGTGGATGGTATGCGTAAATTTTCAATAAGCAGCGATTTATCCGGAGGTAAGATAGGGTATCTGACCTATTTAAGTCAAGCCCATTTCGGATATATTGCTTTTAGCAACCAAGTGAATGGGAGTGGTATTTTTGATATTTACAAACCTGTTCCGGGAACTATTGATGCAGTGCATTATATCAATGGTGGCAACGGAGTGGGGTATTCCGACTTAACTTCCGGCAATACCGGCAGGGGTAAAAATATACGCAATGATGATGTTGATATTCGTACCAGTAACGAAGGAGGGGTTGCTATCACTGACAATCAATCCGGTGAATGGTATAAATATAATATCAATGTAAAATTAACCGGTGAGTATAATATTGGATTACGTTACGCTACTAATACTACCGATTGTAAGGTCAGAATCCGGCAGGGAGATGAAGATGTTACAGGTGTTGTCAATCTGCCTTCTACAGGAGGAAGTAGTAATTGGAGAACGCAAACCATTCAAGCTGTCAACTTAAAAAAAGGTTTTCAAACTTTACGTGTGGAAATTGTTGAAGGAGGCTTTGATTTCTATAACCTGCAATTTACGACATGCAATAGCACAGCCGCTTCTATTACAGATGAGTTTACGAATGCGTTCAATTATTATTGGAATTACAGTGACGGACCCTGGGCTGTGACAGATGGAAAAGCTGTTATGAACGGTTATGGTAAACGTACGATGGGAAATACCGGATGGACCGACTTTACCGTACAGACCGATATTGTTTATAAACGCAATATGAATGCAGGCATTATTTTTAGGGTCAACAATCCGGCTTTGGGAGGAGCCGGAAAGGACCCCAATAATGACCCAAGATTAGGAACTGATTTTTATCAAGGCTATTTCGTAACCTTGGGTGCAAATTCTGTCATTTTGGGGAAACAAAATTACAGCTGGAGAGCGTTGACTTCTGCTCCGGGTTCTTACCAACTTAATCAGCAATACACGATTAAAGTGGTAGTAAGAGGTGACAATTTCAAAGTTTATGTGGATGATATGGATAATCCGAAAATTGATTATACTGACCCTCAGCCGTTTATTTCAGGTAAGGTGGGATTAAGAGCACACGATTGCGAAGTAGAATTTGATAACTTCTCAGTTGAGGCGCGTGTAATTTCAGAAGGAACAGCAATTAATGCACTGAAAAACACAATCAAACCCCATGTTTATCCCAATCCTGCAAGTGATCGTTTGATGGTTGATAATGTCGGTCATTTCGATAAGCTTTCAGTATTTGGTATAGAAGGGAAAAAAATATATGAAAAAGAGATTGCAGCAATGCAATATTCTATTGATGTCAGTAAATTTGACCCGGGTGTTTACCTGTTGTTCTTGTATGATAAATACGGTAAACGTGTTACCAAAAGATTTATTAAAGTATAAAAAGCATGGTTTGTTGGGTTTAAAGAAGTTAGCATATACGTTCCTTTAAAATAAATGATAATCGTATGAAACGAACATGAACTGATTTAATCAATTATTCCACCCAGGTGGATGATTAAATTAGTTCATCGAGAGTTCCATACGACAACTAAAAATAATATTTAATCGTATGAAAAATAATAGCTTAATCGTTTTTGTTTTGATTTTTTGTTCGTTGTTTTTACAGAAAACACATGCAGTGGAGTATGGAGAAACCGACACAAACAGCTTGAAAACAAAAATACCTTCCTTTGTTAAGCCGGAATTTGATTATTGGATGCGGGATACCTGGGTTACCACAGGACCTGATGGATATTATTATATGACAGGAACTACAGCAGATCCTGAACGTCAGTTTTCGGGACAACCCCATTGTTGGGATTGGAACGATGGCTTGTATTTGTGGAAGTCGAAAAACTTGAAAAAATGGGAAGCAGTGGGCTTGATTTGGTCTATGGAAAGAGATGGTACCTGGCAGAAAAATCCTAAAATTCATCCTGAAGGAGCGAAATATCCTACAAAGTCAATTAATGGAGATACTTTGGATAATCGGTTTCATGCATTATGGGCACCGGAACTGCATTATATCAAGAGCCTTAAAAATTGGTTTGTCGTTGCATGCATGAATGCCTCGGCAGGAGGCAGAGGCTCTTTTGTTTTGAAGAGTATGTCAGGCAAGCCGGAAGGTCCATATGTCAATATAGCAGGTAACGAGCAACATCCGCTCTTTCCTGAAATAGATGGTAGTTTGTTTGAAGATACAGATGGAACCGTTTATTTTGTAGGTCACAACCATTATATAGCAAGGATGAAACCGGATATGAGTGGTTATGATGAAGAGATACAAAAATTAGAGGAGCAGTCATACAGTCCGGAACCTTATATAGAAGGTGCGTTTATTTTTAAACATGAAGATAAATATCATTTGGTGCAAGCAATCTGGTCACATCGTCTGGAAGGCGGAAAAGACACTTATGCACCGGAAGTTGACAGCAACAAAACCCGGTATAGTTATGATTGTGTTATTGCGACTGCTGATAATATATATGGTCCGTACGGACCGAGATATACCTCTATCACCGGCGGAGGGCACAATAATTTGTTTCAAGATAAACAAGGAAACTGGTGGGCTACCATGTTTTTCAATCCGAGAGGAGCACAGGCATCGGAATACAAACAAACTTGTCGTCCCGGCATAGTTCCCTTAAAATATATTGATGGAGAATTTATTCCCAATAACCGCAAAATAAAACGCAGATGAAAGTTTCAGTCCCTACAATTACATTGAGTTGTTTAACCGGATTGATGGCAGCATGTACATCATCCCCCAAACAAACTCAACCTAACATCATCGTTATTTTAGCTGATGATTTGGGTTATGGAGATATTAGCGTACAAGGAGCAAAAAATATTCATACGCCTAATATCGACCGCTTAGCTAATGAAGGAGTACGGTTTACCAATGGTTATGCTACCTCAGCAACATCTACCCCTAGTCGTTATGCATTGATGACAGGTATGTATCCATGGAAGAATAAGGATGCTAAAATATTACCTGGAGATGCTCCCCTTTTAATTAACCCAAATCAACTTACTTTGCCTAAGATGATGCAGGAAGAAGGTTACACAACTGCTGCCATCGGGAAATGGCACCTGGGAATGGGAGTGGGTAATGTCAATTGGAATGAGACCATCCATCCCAATGCTAATGACATAGGATTTGATTATTCCTATTTGATTGCGGCAACTGTTGACAGAGTGCCTACTGTTTATGTTGAAAATGGCAATGTAGTTGGATTGGAGAAAGACGATCCGTTGTATGTCGATTATGAGAAAAATTTTGAAGGAGAGCCGACAGCACTATCTCACCCTGAAATGCTGAAGCTGCGTTGGGCTCACGGACATAATCAGTCCATCCACAACGGGATACCGCGTATCGGATATCAGAAAGGAGGCAAAAGTGCCTTGTGGGTTGATGAAGACATGGCAGATCATTTTACAGATTTGGTGAAACAATATATTTCCGACAATAAAGACCGTCCTTTCTTTTTGTATTTTGGATTGCATCAGCCGCATGTTCCGCGTACACCCAACAGTCGGTTTGCAGGAACAAGCGGGTTGGGTTCACGTGGTGATGTTATTTTGGAAGCTGACTGGAGTGTAGGGGAAGTGGTTAATCATTTAGACAAGTTGGGCATATTGGAAAATACTTTGATTATTTTTACCAGTGATAATGGTCCTGTGTTAAATGACGGGTATCAAGATCAAGCTGCTGAACTGGCAGCAGCATCGGGTCATAAACCTACCGGTCTGCTTCGTGGCGGGAAATACAGCTTATTTGAAGGTGGAACCCGTGTACCTTTTTTGGTTTATTGGAAAGGAACCATTAAGCCAAAAGTGTCCGATGCTTTAGTGTGCCAGTTGGATTTAATGGCATCCATAGCTTCTTTGCTTCGTCATCCGTTAAACATGGCATTAGACAGCCGGAATCTGCTTCCGGCCTTTTTGGGAAAATCCGATCAAGGAAGAGAAGAGTTGATATTAGAAGCCAATGGGAAGATGGCTTATCGTTCAGGCGATTGGATATTAATCCCACCTTATAGTGGTCCGGAAGCCAACTTGACCGGAAACGAATTAGGGAATTTACCCGAAGGTGGTTTGTTTAATATTCGGAAAGATCTTGGTCAGCAACAAAATCTCCTGAGCACTGACCGAGCGAAGTATGATCAGATGATGAGCAGCTTTTTGGAAATAACAAAAGAATATTATAATCCGGAGACAGAAGAAATTGAACTCAAATAGTCAAGATGTTCTTGTCTGTAAATAAAATAATAAAAAAGGCATTTGTCCGTTTTTCGTATATTCTTATATAACAATTATTTTAAAAAATATACTATGCATTATTTAAAACATATCCCGTCAATTCTTTTGATTGGAAGTGTAAGCACAGGGTTTGCCCAATCGAAAGTTGAAGAAAAAAACACCCAAAAACCCAAGAATGTATTGATGATTTTGGTGGATGACTTAAAACCGACTTTAGGTTGCTATGGTGATGAGGTTGTTGTCAGCCCCAATATTGATAAATTAGCTGATGCGGGTGTACGGTTTAATCATGCTTATTGTAACCAGGCAGTCAGTGTTGCTTCCCGATACAATTTGCTGACCGGTGCACGTTCCACCAGTACAGGATTGTATAATTTTGGGGCAGAACTTAGGGATGTTTATCCTGACGCAGTAACCCTGCCGCAGTTTTTTATGCAAGCCGGGTATCATACAGAAGCCCTTGGCAAGGTGTTTCATGTAGGGCACGGAAATTTAAATGATGAGGCATCGTGGAGCATTCCACATCATCATGATAAACTGATTGAATACGTAGTGCCTGAAAGTACAGGCAGACAGTTGACAAGGGAAGAAGCTTATTTTGAGAACACGAAAATGTATTTTCCTGAATTACCTCCTAATCACAAATTGCCTCGTGGCTCGGCCTGGGAATCGCCGGATGTATTGGACGGAGCTTATGCAGACGCCCGGGTAGCAACCAAAGCTATTTCACGTTTACGTGAGCTAAAGAAAAAACCCGAACAGCCATTTTTTATGGCGCTTGGATTTGTTCGTCCTCACCTTCCTTTCAGTGTTCCTAAAAAATATTGGGATTTATATGATCCTGCCAAATTGCCCATGCCTCAGTATGAGAAAGATCCCGAAAATGCTCCTGCTATGGCAATCAAAAGAGGAGGTGAAATAGATCAGTTTAAAGAAATCCCTGCAGGACAATATGTATTTCCGGATTCCATTACCCGTAAATTAATTCATGGTTATTATGCTTCCGTCAGCTATATGGATACGCAGTTGGGACGTGTAATAGATGAGTTGAAACGTTTGGAAATGTTCGACAATACCATCATTGTACTTTGGGGCGATCATGGCTGGCATTTGGGCGATCATGGTTACTGGACAAAGCACACGAACTATGAAGAAGCCAATCACATACCTCTGTTGATTGTGGCACCCGGAGTGAGTACACCCGGGACGAGTACTGACCAGTTGATAGAAACTGTAGATATTTATCCGACACTGGCTGAACTTGCCGGTTTAGGAAAGCCGGTTGCACCACAGCCCATAGACGGCTTAAGTATGGTTCCGGTTTTAAAAGATACTGAGAAAAAAATTAAGGATCATGTTTATCATGCATTCCCTCTTGGAGGCTATTTGGGACGCGCCATTCGTACGGAACGGTACAGAATGGTGGAATGGAAGAAATGGAATGATCCTAACGATGTGGTATACGAACTTTATGACTTCAAAACAGATCCTTTAGAAACTAAAAACATAGCCTCAGAACAACCTGAGGTATTGGCTGAAATGAAACAAATCCTTGCAAGACATCCGGAGGCTAAAAGGCCGGCAAGAAGATAGATCTGCAGGGCTGTTTCAAAACAAATATTCAACTAAAAAACAGCAAGGTGTTTTAGAAGGGGTAAAGGTCAATTTACACCCTGCAATGCCTTAATCTCGCGACCCTGCACGTCGAAAGTAACGCAGCAGTTGGATACATATAAGGCATAGCTTTTTTCAAAAAAAATCACTACCTTTGCATTCTGAAAATTCAGAACAAATGCAAGTGCAAATAAATGACTGATTTTCAATTTTATATATTGATGATTGGTCATTTTGCATATAAATTATTATTAATTTTATGTCAAGGTATAAAATTGTAACTGCAGATGAAGCTGCAGCTTATGTAAATCATGGTGATGCTGTAGGTTTTAGCGGATTTACACCTGCAGGTTCTCCCAAAGCAGTTCCTCCCGCTATTGCCCGTCGCGCTGAAGCTTTTCATGCAGCAGGCAAAGAGTTTAAAATTGGTGTTTATACCGGTGCTTCTACCGGTGATTCATTGGACGGGGCTTTAGCAAGAGCCAATGCCGTGTTGTTCCGTACTCCCTATCAGTCCAATAGGGATATGCGCGGGGCTTTAAACACCGACCATGTAGCATATTTTGATATGCACTTGTCATCCATCGCACCTCATTTGCGATTTGGATTTATGCCCAAGCCGCGTATTGCCGTTATCGAAGCTTGCGATCTAACCGATGACGGAGAGATTGTGTTGACAACAGGAGTGGGCATTTCGCCAACGATTGCCAATTTAGCAGACCATATTATTATAGAATTAAACAGCAAACATCCGAAAGCCTTGCGGGGATTTCATGATATTTTTGAACCCATCGGTCCGCCGAATCGTCCTCCTTTGACATTGATGAAGCCTTCCGACAGAATGGGTGTCCCTGTTATCAAGGTTGATCCTAAAAAGATATTATGTGTAGTTGAAACACACTTGGATGATGAGGTAAAAGGTTTTACTCCTACTGATGAAATTACCGATAAGATTGGGAAGAATGTAGTGAATTTCTTAGCCGGAGAGATTAAAACAGGCAGGATACCCAAAGAATTCTTACCCATACAATCAGGTGTTGGAAATGTAGCCAATGCTGTGATGGCATCCCTGGGAGACAATCCTGACATCCCGACTTTTCAGATGTACACTGAAGTGATCCAAGATGCAGTAATAGATTTGATTCGCAAGGGCAAAGTCAGTTTTGCCAGCGGTTGTTCTTTGACCATTACCACGCCGGTATTGCAGAGCGTGTATGAAGATCTTGAATTCTTCCGTGATAAATTGATTTTGCGTCCGCAGGAGATGTCAAACAGTCCGGAGTTAGTCCGCCGCCTCGGATTGATCACTATCAATACAGCCTTAGAAGCAGATATTTTCGGTAATGTAAACAGTACCCACGTGATGGGAGCAAAGATGATGAATGGTATTGGCGGGTCTGCCGATTTTACGCGCAGTGCTTATATCTCCATATTTACAACCCCTTCAACAGCTAAGGGAGGAAATATTTCAGCCATAGTTCCGCTGGTAACGCATGTTGACCAGAACGAACATTCTGTTAATGTGTTAATTACGGAGCATGGTGTGGCTGATTTACGTGGCAAACGTCCCATTGATCGTGCCAAGTGTATCATAGAAAACTGCGTTGATCCTTCGTATCGTCAGATTTTGCGTGATTACCTGGCATTATCGGGTCCATCTCACACACCTCAAAATTTAAAAGCCTGTTTCGGAATGCACATTACCTTCCAGGAAACAGGAAATATGCTGAATACGGATTGGACTAAATTCAAGTAAATCAATCCTTTGATAAGTTTTATAAAAATATTTTTCTTACAAAGTTTGTAGGATATAAAAATAGTGCTTATCTTTGCACCCGCTTTTGACGATAAGGAGTCACGGGCAGGTCTGTGAAACGTTCTAAGAGAGAACCTTTTAACAGTTTTTCTAACGTTCTTTGATATATTGTAACAAGACAAGTAGCATAATAGTACAAGTAAAATTTCTTATAGAAATTATATTATACAATAATATATAAAGGTATAAGATTTTAAGGAAATGGGATATTGTGTAAGTTTCTTGTCAATTCTTTTTTATTAAACCTGTATATTTTATAGCGCACTATAAATAGTTTTGAGTCATTCGGATTAGATTATTATACAACGAAGAGTTTGATCCTGGCTCAGGATGAACGCTAGCGATAGGCCTAACACATGCAAGTCGAGGGGCAGCATAGGGTAGCAATACTTTGATGGCGACCGGCGGATGGGTGAGTAACACGTATGCAACCTACCTACGACATTGGGATAACCCGTTGAAAGACGGACTAATACCTTATAAAACAGGGGCACCGCATGGTGCTATTTGTTAAAGATTCATCGGTTGTAGATGGGCATGCGCATGATTAGCTAGTTGGAGAGGTAACGGCTCCCCAAGGCAACGATCATTAGGGGTTCTGAGAGGAAGGTCCCCCACACTGGAACTGAGATACGGTCCAGACTCCTACGGGAGGCAGCAGTGAGGAATATTGGTCAATGGGCGATAGCCTGAACCAGCCACGTCGCGTGCAGGAAGAATGTCTTATGGATTGTAAACTGCTTTTTCGGTAGAGTAAAGTGCATCACGTGTGATGCATTGCAAGTATACCGTGAATAAGGATCGGCTAACTCCGTGCCAGCAGCCGCGGTAATACGGAGGATCCGAGCGTTATCCGGATTTATTGGGTTTAAAGGGTACGTAGGCGGGGCGTATAAGTCAGCGGTGAAATTTCGGAGCTTAACTTTGAGCTTGCCGTTGAAACTATCGTTCTTGAGTTTAGATGAGGTAAGCGGAATGTGTTGTGTAGCGGTGAAATGCTTAGATATAACACAGAACCCCGATTGCGAAGGCAGCTTACCGGGCTAACACTGACGCTGAGGTACGACAGCGTGGGGATCAAACAGGATTAGATACCCTGGTAGTCCACGCCGTAAACGATGAATACTCGCTGTTTGCGATATACAGCAAGCGGCCAAGCGAAAGCATTAAGTATTCCACCTGGGGAGTACGTTCGCAAGAATGAAACTCAAAGGAATTGACGGGGGCCCG
>MWCX01000085.1 GCA_002070265.1 Bacteroidetes bacterium ADurb.Bin174
CGCCCTGTTGTTCTTGATCCCGGATCATATGTTTTGCTCATCCGACAAACAGCTCCGTATATTATCAGTATAGCTTACGACAGGGCGGAGCACGGATATTTCATTTACGCCGACGACTCGGAAAATCCCACGCAATTTAGCAAATGGGGGTTAGGTTGGGGTTTTGTCAGTCTGCGGATGGACTTTACTCCAAGGAGTGTTGTAAGCTTCAACGTGGCGGATGGAACAAATCCTGTAGGAGCTGTTCCTATCAAGGGAGCTACCATAACAGCCAGGCAAGGAGAAACTGTTATTGAAACGGTTGTAACCGACACCACAGGTATAGCTGAAATATATGTTGCTAACGGCGACTATACCTACACAGTATCGAAATCGGGATACGCAGACCTTATAGGTTCATTTACTGTTAATAATGTCGATCAAACAATTAATGTAAACATGACGACTACCGGGATCGATGAACTGGCAGCAAGCTCTGTACGACTGTATCCCAATCCGGTTGAAAATAAATTGGTAATAGAGCGCGATAATGGTGATGAAACCGTTATTGAACTGTACAATGTCAGTGGAGCATTAATCGGTGTAACCAAAACCGAAAATGTAACAACTACTATTGATGTTGAAGCGTTAAGTTCGGGTTCTTACTTTGTAAGAATAATTGGGAATAACAGTATTCCTACGGTGCTTAGGTTTATTAAAAAATAATTCAATGTAGAGATGTAAAAAAGGAGCTGTCTCAAAAAAAATGAGACGGCTCTTTTTTTTAAAAGACCCCGCAACCTCGCACCCCGCACCCCGGAACCCATACCACGAAACTCGCACCCCGTACCCCGCACCTCGTAAACCCGAAGCAAAAAAAGTTCCCAAAAGGTTTTGTGGAATGGAAAAACTGATGTATATTTGCAGCCGCAATTGAGCAAGCAGTTGTTTTTTGACTTATTGGCCCATTCGTCTATCGGCTAGGACGTCAGATTTTCATTCTGGAAAGAGGGGTTCGATTCCCCTATGGGCTACTATATTTTAAAAATTAAAAATTTTTTCAGATGGCAAATCATCAATCAGCACTTAAAAGAATACGCCAAACGCAAAAGCGTAAGTTACATAACCGGTATTATGCAAAAACAGCCCGTAATGCTGTGCGTAAGCTCCGCGCAACCACAGATAAAGCGGTAGCTGCTGAATTGCTACCAAAAGTTAGTTCTATGTTGGATAAGCTGGCTAAGCGCAAAGTTATTCATAGAAACAAGGCGTCTAATCTGAAATCGAAACTGACACTGCACGTTAATAAATTAGATTAGAGATATTTAGTAGTTACAAAAATGCCAACTAAATCATTGTGAGATAGTTGGCATTTTTGTGTCTTTGGGTATTCATTCCCCTCGTATTTGAATTTAACGAAATCCCTGTATAGAAATTACAGAAACGCCTTTTATCGTCCTCCTCTAACCACCAATTTCCTGACAATTTTTTCTCTTCCTGATTCCGGTATAGAAACAAAATATATCCCGGCGGGAAGTTGACTGATATCTATGGTAGTTTCAACATGGTCGGTGTTTTTTATGGTAGCACTGAGCACTACTCTGCCCGAGATATCATGTATTTGTACTGAAGAATCGGATATTAACCCTCTTGTCGAAATGTGGACTACATCCGTAGCCGGATTGGGATATACTGATAAAGTGGATTTTTTAAGTGTCTTTACGGCGCTGGATGCTTTCAAAAACCGAAAGTTATCAACTTTATAACCGGATCCTCGATAAACTACGTATATATTTTTCTTTCCGGTAAGTTCCGGAACATCAGCGGATATTTGCATCCATTCTCCGGAAGTGTTACCGGGGATATTAACTGTTGTCAACAGTTGTCCGGTCGGACTGCTTTCACGTATTTCTATCTTATTACCTTGCTGGCGTGTTCCCTGCACTAGAAATTCAACCTCAAGAGCAGGATCATCCCCGAAATTCACATGGTTATAAGCTGTATAATAACCATCTCTGATGTTGGTGACAATGGCTGTGGAATCATCGGTGCGATCCACCAACACGCCCTTTATATAATCAAAAAGTGAAGCATCTATGGTTTGATAAGCATCTTTCACTATCAAGTCTTTTGAGAGCGGGGCATTAAAGGCAGCCGACACTGCTGTGGAAGCACCAAATGGTTGATTGGTAAAATCATAACCATCAGAGAAAATAAAGTTTTCGGAGGTTTTTTCCCACCAGCCTGTCCAACTAACTCCTTTTGAATTGCGGTTATTGTAGGCATGCAGGGCATTGGTCTGCATCCAATCAACCCATTCCGGTCTCTCCAAGTCAACTATATAGCGGCGTACGTAACGCATCAAAATTCCTTTAAAACCTTGTAAATCGCCTCCGCTTCCGCATACTTTTACTACATCGAACACATTGCATAAGTCGGCTCTCGTACGGCTCATTACTTTATCGGCATCTGTTTGATATTGTGCATGTCCGTAATGGTTATACAACATTAAAGCAGCACCTAAAAAGGTTCCTTGATTGTAGGTAGATACCCAGCGATTGCCTACTGTAAAAACACCGTTTTCCCATGCACCTGAATCGAACACCCTACCTGTGGCAGACTCATAGAGATGTTGGCGTTGCAGAGCATACAGGTCTTTTGCCTTCGTATAATAACTTTCATCTCCGGTTGCGATGGCTAAATAGCAAGCTGCAATTGTTGCCGGTCCGTTGATACAGGAATTCGATCCCAGGTTTCCTTCCGGACTCTGTTTCCAACGAAGCATGCCGTTGGGTTGTTTTGCACGGGCATACATCCAATCGTAATTATTCTTGGCAATGGTCAAATAATTGATGTTTGTATTGGGGTGAGTTTCGAACATTAAATAGGCTCTTACACTGGCTAATACAGCCCACGCGATATCATCATTGAATTCATTCCAACGCCAGTCCTGACCATTTCCGGGTTGATACCAACCGGCAGGATAACTCACAAAATGTTCATAAACCTCTTCAAACATGTTTTTGTATTCTTGCTTGCCGGTAGTTTCGTAAGCATCCAAAATAGTTTCCATCATTTCTGCTTCTCCCCAGAAACCTGTAGAGTTTTTCAACATATTATAGTAGCGGCTTTTCCAACCACGCATTACACTGTCACGCATAGATGGGGTGACACGATTGGGAAGGATATCTTCCTGCGCAATTCTCCATATTTGCAGGGCTGCATTGGCATCATTTGCGTCACGTTTGTATTGTAGTTTGACTTGTGCACTATCTTTACTCTCACTAAGTTCTGCATATAAATCTCCTTCTGCACCCGGAATGGAAAAACAGATATAATAAAGATTTGGTGTATTATGTTCAACCGGTATCAGTTTCCATTTGCTGTAATTTTGATTATTGGATTTAAGAACAAGCTTGTCTCCCGGTTTAGGACGAGTACTACTCTCCGATAAGGGTCTGCCGTTATAGGCATTGGTAAGATAATACAAGTTGTCTTCTCCGGTGGAACTAATGATCCAACGTTGAGCAGGCACGTTGGTTTCTGTCCATCCTACCACATCGGTATTATTTCCCAAATAAGAATTTAGGATAGACAATGCTTTAAACCCTCTGTAATAAGAGTTTATCTTATAGGCTTTGTCGGGAATTATTTGGGATGACAGTGAAATAGTACCTAACAGGCATAAAAAAATCAATACGGCTTTTATTGAGAGTTTCTTTTTCATCATTTCTTTCAATATTGTTTTGAGCATGGCATTATTATTCAAAAATACATTTTATGGTTTTGTTGTTTTTATCGGATTTAATCCCGATAAAATAAATTCCTTTGGCAAACCTGCTTATATCAAATTGATGATGGTCAGATTGATTTAGATTTTTCCGCATCACCATGGTGCCACAAAGATCATGGACAGTCAGATCCATTGTTTCACTTCCCCTGGTTTGTTCGCACTTTACTCGCAAGATGCCATTGGAAGCATATACTTTTAGTCCGGGAAACGCATGGGAGGCATTTGTTCCGGACGATAAATCCTTGTACAATTGTTCCTTCGGAACAACTTCCCTGGGAACGAAAGCACTTGCCCATTCCAATTTACATTGAGCAATGCCGATTTTTTCTTTGTATTCCATCTTGATTTTATACTTTTCACCTGCCACCAAAGAATCAATTTTTCCGGTATAGGTAGCAGGGTTGCGTCCTCCTTCCGGATTGTCTATGATCAATTGATTGTCAATCCATAATTTGACACCATCGCAAGTTGCATAGAAAGTATAATGTCCGTTGAAAGTCGGTTGTATTTCTCCCTGCCAGCGGACGGTAAAATTATCATCGTTCACACCTGTCATGGGCGATCCCGTACCCCAGTCAAAGTTGATTGTTTCATCAATGCGTTCTGCAATTTTTTCTTCGAAGTTTACACCATTATAATAAGTGCCCGTCAAGCCCTCTCCCGTACCTTTGATACCACCGGGGTTGATTTCCATTCCATTGGCTTCTCTTATCAACTGAAAAATATGATCAGGACGTATGAAAGAATACTTACCTGCATATTCACCTTGATTGAAAAAGTTCATTACTCTTAAGAATCCGGTAGGATTAACTTCACTATTCCAAGGGTTTGCCTGAATAATCAGAAAACGCGGACTATTTCCATCCCAGCCTGATGATCCGGAAATAATATGGTCTTTCATGGCTTGTTCTCCCGTACAATAATTGCAAGTCAGAGGTTTACCCGGCAATTGGTTGACATTGGGATCTCTGCCACTACCATAGATGGATAGCGGTCCTCCTGTGTTTTGAGCCGTAACCCCTAATAAAGTATGTGAATTGGCTGCAAAAATATTTCCTACATTAACATTGATACCTCCGGTAATGGTATTCCAAATGGTTACAACCCTGATGCCTGCGGTTTGATTGTACTCTTCTAATTTTTTGACAAAATCTGCTAATTCACTACTCAATGAATGAGTAACCCAGTTGTTTGGATAAGTATATCCGTAACCGGAAGGACCCGAAATCAGGTTATCGTTGTCGGTAGCTGTTTGATGGAAAAAATTCAAAGCACCCGGCATGGCATCCACCATAGCAGGTGAAATTGTCCAGCCGATAGGTACGGATCCACGATTGCGATCGTTCCAGAATGCACGCATGCGGTGTTCTATATATTGCAAGTTATCACCATCGCTGATGATAAAAGCTACATAAATTTTATTTTCTAATTCGGGTTTGGGAGGCATGGGCCTTGCATCAATGTACCGCGGCATGCCACTGTGGTAAGTAAGGTTGGTACAGTAATCACTGGGTATGGTGGTAAAGCCGTAATTGGAAACCCTGGTAACTCCCGGTTGTTCTTCGGGCCACCAACCTAAATAGTTCGCTCCTTTGGGCATGGATGCCAGGAATTGATTCAAGAGTAAGCTTTCAAGCGGTTTGTTAGGATCAAGCCATATAACAGCAGAACCAATAGCCAAAGCATATTCACGCAAAGAAGATTGATGGTGATTCGGACTTAATCCAATCAGTACCCTTTTGTCTGTTTTGTTCCAATAGTCGTTAAATATGGTTTGATAAACTTGTAAGGATGAAGTGAACCTGCCGCGTAAATCTTCCAGAATCGGAAAATTATAAGGATCGGAGGTCAGTCGTTCCAATAAAGAAGGAGCCGCAATCAAAGCATTTTTTTCATGTGCTATTCGAAGGGCTAAGTTTGCCGTATGATTTTGCATCGGATCATATACTACCAATCCATCTATTTCAGACTTATATTTTGTCAAAACTTCCCATGTGTTGTTGTTATGCTCGATGTAATTATATCCCAAGGGAGTTAACCAAGCGTATGGACCTTCAGCAAACTGATCCCCTTCATAAGAGAAAATACGTGGTTGGGTACGGTTGATAACACCTTTCAAAGAAGAAAAAAGATAATTTTCGGCAGCCCTGTTATTTTGACGAACACGTACATAATCCACTTTCAGATAAGTGTTTCCTTTCCACAACACCCTCAACTCAAGTTGTTGGTTGTCGGCAGGCATCCCAAAATCCAAACTGAAAGTAAGATAGGTGTTTGCCGATGAAAAATCTTCACGATTCAAGGATTTAGTCATAAGCGTGGTACCGGTAGAGGCATTTCTCACATCTATATCGGCAACCGCAACATTAGTCCCGGAAATATTGTCAATCTTTAAACGAAAATCAGCAACATGCAATCCGGAAGTAAGTTCCGTATTATACGGTCCGTGAACCATATATTTATCTTTTTCATGTTCTCCGACTATACACACCCAGCCGTCACCTTCAATCTTTCCTGTTTCATGACTTAAATCAGTTCCTTCGGCTTGCCAGGTCCAATTTTTTGCATAAGGTGCAATGGAACCATTTAAGTAAATTAAATCCTGTGTTTTAGCCGGAGCAGGGAAGGATGGAAGTAATTGTCCATCGGGCCAATGTAATTGAGCGCCAACCTGAACAGGTGTTAGCAAAACACTGAAAAATGCAAGGAACCGTAAACTACGAATAATAGGGTAGCAAGGGCTACTTGTTAATGATCTTGCTTTGAGTTTTTTATGAATCATGTTGAGTTACATTATTTTAATATACAACTTTTTTAGCTTTACCCTGTATCCTGACTATGTAGAGACCCCGTCCGCTTAATTGTATTCGCATTGCGTTGCTATTAGCATGTTGTTGTCTGAGCAATTTACCGTCAATGGTATATACCTCCACAAAGTCACCTGCATGTATTTGATTCAGATGTAAGATGCCCTCGCGTACCAAGCATTTAAAGTCATCTGCTGTCATTACAGTTTCAAATGTTTCGGTATTAACGTCCGGTGTAACGTAAATACCCATGTCAATCAATTGACCACCTGTGGTTTGCGTGCAAGATACAGCCAGTGTATTAACACCTTCATGCAGCAAAGTGTAATCAAAATCAAAAGATTGGTAATCGGTCAGATAACCGGTACGCTCCAAAGCTAACTCACCATTGAGATATATTTTTACATCCTCATCATGGAATACCCTGAAAGTACCTTTTGTCAAGTTATTTATATCATCTCCATCTACATTAAATTGAGTACGTATAAAAATCTGATTGGTTGTCCATGTGGTATTTTGAAGATTACGCTCGGTTCCAAACGGAGCCTCGCCGGATTCCCAGCCGCTGTCATCAAAACCAACCTCAAACCAGTTGCCGGGTGGTGTGTCTAGAGTGTATTGCCAGGTTCGGATAGGATTTCCGGGTGAAGACTCTGGTAAGATTGCCTTTTTTTCAACAGCAATTTCATCGAACCAGGCAAATCGTTTTTCAATAAAGTCCTTGACAAATTCTATATATTCCTGATAAGTATTAAAAAGTGCGTCTTCAAACCAAACTTTTCGATTCAAAGAATTCCACCGCTCAAAATTAAGGGCTTGAGAAGTTTGTAATGAGTCGGCATTGCCATACAAATAATCTATCAGATATTGCTCTAAGCCTTGATTTTTAAGTTCTTCCCACATGCGGCTGACCGTAACTTGCGCCGTATCTGTCTGCATGATTTTGCGGAACCAGAATTGTGCAACTCCATGATTGGTACTTAATGTTTCGGTATAAAGCGGTACGCGTTCATTGGTCAGAAAAGCTTGGTCATAGTCCCAAACCGGACCGAAATACAACTTATCATCTCCTCTTTTCTTATAACAGTGAATACACCAATAAGAATCGCAATTTCCCGTCAGTTCAGAATGGATGTAATATCTCACGGCACTTTCCAGGTCAATGTATCGCTTTAAAGCTTCATTCGTATTCTCAAACAACATATTTTCCGTTTGTGCCAAATGATTTTCTATCCAGGCTTTTTGCAAGGGTAAGGCTGTCCCTTCGTCCGGTGACTGAATAGTGATGGGCAAACCGCGAGGTGTTTTGAAATATATCGGTTCCGACTCAGCATAAGCATCGATTTCCATATGAAAACCACCTGTAATGTTAGTTTCATTGACATCCTCTTCATTCATGTCGTTGATATCGTCAATGTCAATGCGATTTTCCCTGATTTCTAACTGATCGGAAGCCATGTAACTGCCATAATAAAAACCATCCAATACAACATCAACCATGGTATGATCAGGGGTATATTCAAATTGTAGCATTCTGCTAATCTCGAATGCTAAAGCGTTACGCAATAATGTTTTATCAACAGCATTGGCTAACAAGGTCCATTTTTTGGCATTGGCAGCCATACCTAAGAAATTTTGTTTTTTATCAAAGTTTATTCTAAAGGGTTTTTTCTCCATAAACTCCCAGGTTGAATTACCACGCCCACGCACACTTGCCGGATAGGTGGTTACTTCTCCATTATAAGAAACTATCACCTTGCTATTTTCAGCAGAGTTCTTTTTATCAATAAAATCAAAATTACCTCCTGTTTCTAAATAGACAGTTGGCAGATTGGTCAATTGTGGGTAGCTTATTTGCTGACTGCCTTCATGGGTGTAAAACTCAAGTTCGGCAATACTGATGCGATGGAGAGGATTGATGCAGCGTACGTATTGAAAAGATTGCACGCCGGAGATATGATAGGTGTTAAATTCTCCCGGAACAAGTGCTTCTTCGATGGTTAATAAAGTCGTAGGATTAGTGAAACGCGGATTATCTGATCCTTGAATCATTGTCCCGGCCATCTTAATATGTCTGTCGGGCATGGGGAAAATACGAACTTTCTGTAAAGTGTAATTGGCACCAAGATTCAACCCTATCCATCCATTAACATCTTTTGACATAAAGCTTGTTCCTTCATTGGTATCAAAAGCATTATATTGATGAAGTGTATAGTCGTTTTCAGGTATGGTTGCCAGGATCTTCCCACGCAACTTTTGATAACCTTCAAGATCTTGTGTCAATGCTGTAAACGACAAAAAAAGTATCAGAATTGGGAATAGGGTGCGTTTCATGTGTTTTTATTTTTACATAACCAATATTTTTTTAGAAGCAATTATCCCTTCACTGTTAGATGCCCTTACCAAATAAATTCCTCTTGATAACATGTCGAGGGATACGTTTTGTGTATGTTTTGCTGTGTGCAACAGCGCACCTGTTGATGAATAAACGGAAACATTGTCAATGGGCGTGGCTGCTTGAAGTATCTGCAAAGTTTTACTTTCTTGATTGTAGATGAGATTCCAGTCTGCATGTTGCATGTTTAACCCATTTGTTCCTTCAAAATAAGTGTTGTCTCTTAACTTTCTGATTTCTTCCCCTGACAATATTCCTTTGAAGAAATAGACTTCATCAATTTTTCCATCCCAGAAGCTTGAGTTGCCGCTTTTATGAGCACCTATGCGAAAACCACCTGTACATGCTTCAAATGGCTGAGCCATTACTGTCAAATCCCTTTCTCCGTCAATAAAGTAAGTAATTTCTTGATTGGCCGGATCACAGACAATAGCCACATGTTGCCATTGACCACGTCTAAAGGTACCGATTGATGAAGGATTGTGGCGACCTCCCAGGAAGCTGTTCCAATAATAACGTACGTCACCTTCGCCGATTGGGTTTTCGACACGAGCATAAAGGGTTATTCTGCCGGTTCCTTCATTATCCTTTTGTGCCATGATGATTTGATCACGAAAATAATAGCCGTTTTCAGCATTTCCGGTTGTCGGTAATATCGTAGCATCGTCATACACCCAGGCACAGACCGTATATTGAGTATTAGCCGTATTGACAACTCCATTTGTGGTCATATCCAAATATTGATTAGAACCGTTTAATTTTATGGCAGAACCGTATTTCCCTTCAACAAAAGTAGCAGGAGTGCGTATCGGTACGGCTGTTAAATCATAATGATTGTCTGTGGCATCCTTAAAATCTTCATCGAACGGGTAGTAAAAGACCAATTCTTTGGGTGTATCAGGAATTTCTCCAGGTACATTGAGGCCTACACTTCTTGCCCAGTCATTCCATAATGTACGTAACTCACGTGCTTTATCGGGATATTCTGCTGCCACATTGGTGGTTTCAGAATAATCATCAGCTAAATTGAAAAGTTGCCAGTTTTGTCCGACCAATGCGGTCAGTTTCCAATCTCCAACGCGTACGGCTTTACCGTTTTCATGCTCCCAGAACAGCGTACGTTCTTCATCCCATGTTCCTGTGCCTTCAATTAACGACATCAGACTGCGACCTTCTGCCGGTAAGGCTTGGATACGATTTCCGTTGTAGGTAGAAGGATATTCAGCATCAGTCAACTCCAAAATTGTGGGCATGATATCCAAAATATGTCCCGGCTCGTGGTTGATGCTTCCCTTTTTATCAGCAGCAATACCGTTCCAATGCACAATCAGCGGCGTTGCTATACCACCATGGAAAGACTCGCGCTTCCAGTAACGGAAGGGGGTGTTGACTGCCCCTGCCCAGGGTCTGTCGAGATAATTATAAGTCAACTCGGATCCGGGAATACGTGCATTGCGTACTACTGTTTGCCCATCCCGCGTACGATCATGTCTGTCAAAGTCACCGATGCCGTAGTTTTCAGAAGAAGCGCCATTATCGGACAAAAACATGATGATGGTATTCTCAAACATACCGGTATCTTTGAGTTTTTGTATGATTTTTCCTACTCCTTGATCTACACAATCCATCATGGCAGCATGTACTTCCATATTATCAGCCTGCCAGGTTTTATCTGTTTCATCTGTCCAAAGGCGACCGGACTCATTACGTGCCACTGGTACCCGGGCAGGATCAATAAGTCCTAATTCCACCATTTTATTGTAGCGAGTTTCACGCAACACATCCCATCCCTCATCATACACTCCGTTATATTTGGCAATATCTTCCGGTTTAGCATGCAGGGGCCAGTGTGGCGCATTGTAAGCAACATACATGAAGAACGGATTTTCTTGTCCTGCATACTGATCAAGCAAATGGATGGTTTTGTCTGTGATGTAGTCGGTGCTGTAAAAATCATCAGAAATTTCATCGATGCGTGCTTCGTTGTGTACCAAACTGAAAGGATCAAAGTGATTTACCACACCCCAAATGGTACCGTAATGCTCATCGAATCCACGATTGCAGGGATAAGTTTCGATAGGAGCAAAGGGTCTGTTGTTGAATGAATTTTGGTTGGCTAACCAAGCCATCTGGTCTTCTTTATTCCCTATACCTTGAGTTCGGGAAAGATGCCATTTCCCTGTCATACCGGTATTATATCCTGCGGTTTTCAATACTTCTGCAATGGTAACGCAATTATTTGCCAGACTTAATCCCATGCCGGTAATCCCTACTGTATGCGGATAACAACCGGTCATTAAAGTAGCCCGTGAAGGACAACTGCGTGCACCGTTGAAGAATTGTGTAAAACGCATGCCTCCTTGAGCTAAACTATCTAAATTGGGAGTATGAATTTCTCCACCGTAACAACCTAAATCAGAATATCCCATGTCATCCACTATGATGATCATGATGTTAGGTCTCTCTTGAGACTGTTGGGCAGTTAAAGCAACAGGCAATAAAGCTGTTGCTGATAAAATCTGTTTGTGAATGCGTGTTCTCATGCGCTAAAATATTTTAAATCACGTGTTTATACAAGTAAACAAAAATACAATTATAACGATTACAAATCAGGTTACAATTTGGGTTACAAATCTAAAACTTCTTTAATATATCGTATATGTGACGGTTAGGTTGCAAATGTATGAATATACAACAATATGTTTACTCTAAAAAATAATATTACCTTTTTACAATTTTTCCTTCCAAGTATTTGATTTCGCTTTTTTTACGAACATCATTCTCAAAAGTGACATAGGTAGTCAACAGCCATATGGTTTCTTCATCTTTTACAAAAAGTGAATTGTAATAAGCACCTTCATTTTCAGGCAATCGGGTGAGTGGTGTAACCGGATTTCCAAACATTAAACCTGCACTGTTGCCTATTACCACACGTGGAAATCCGGTTTGCCAAATACCGTTACGACCTCCGGTATGTGCTACCAACACAATTTCACCGGTGGACAATTGCACTATATAAGGTGCACCACCATGTCCATTAATATTTACTTTCCAACGTTTATTGGTAGAAATTCCGTTCCAGGGGTTTGTGTCCCACTCGCCATTAAGGGGACGATGTACCAAAGAGGGAGAACCAAATCCCTGATCATCAACAGTCTCTATGGCAAAGAGAATTCCCTTGTTGCCTTGTAATGCAACAGCTACCGGCATTCCATCACGGCGGTCGGGAGAATAGGCTGCCCGTTCGAAGGCTGTCCAGGTTTCTCCATTGTCTGTTGAGCGTGAGCACAAGATTTCCTGTGCCAGATAAACTCCTTGCTGCCACCATGCTGCTTCGCTGGCTACCAACAACTCTAATTCTCCATTGGGCAATTGCACAACCATAGGCTCCCAGGTGCGACCACGTCCGATGATGCGGGGATCATCCCAGGTTTCACCATTGTCTTTGGACAGCATGACCATCACATGGCAATTCTCATTGGACTCGGGATTGCCGTTGCCTATAAAGCTCATCAGGATCCATCCGTTTTGAAGTTTGATCATTTCCGGATTAACAAATCGCCAATATTTCTGACCTATGGTTGAGTTTTCCTTGGAAATTAATTCAACAGGTGTTGTCCATGATAAACCGTTATCAAAGCTTTTTTGCAAATAAATATTCACCCAATGATTTCTATTGCCTCCATGGTAAGCGCATAAAAGTGTATCTTCACTTACACGGATAATGCGCGGATACTCAGTTAAAAGTCCTGCCGGGGAAATACTTTGCAAGCTTTGTGTGGCATCCCACCGGATGGTATGTGAAGCACTTTTAGTTCTCTCTACTGCCACGCCACTATAATCCGGCAAAGTCTTTATTTCCTTGCTGATAATTTGTCTTTGTCCACCTATGATAATTTCCGCTTGAGCAAAATATGTGGTGTTGGGTAACAAATCCGTAATCAAAACGGATCTGTATTTCTTGTTTCCCAAGGAAGTTAAACTTTTTGTTTGGAGGTCGGTTTCTGAAGTACCAAATTTAAATGTAACGGTTGGGTTACCGGCTACGCTTCCTGCTATTTCACAGCTTGCTGCGATTTCAGTAGAACCAATCAACCAGTTTTCATTGGACCACTTCAAGCCGGCGGTTGTTGTTACCGGCGTAAGTTCCTGACTATAAATAATGTCTCCTTGTGCAGTTTGAAAATAGGCGCGTATGGTATAGGCAGTTCCGGGTGTCAAATGTTCACATGTGATTTCAAAATCAGGCTGATTGGGTATGGATGTCCCGGCCTGTATCCTGTTCACTTGAGAATAATCCCTGTTGTCATATGCTGAAATATTGTAGGAAAACCCATAAGCAACTATTTCGGCATCCTGAAAATCGGCATTCTGAATATCAAATACGGCTGAATTTGCCGAAACTGACTTGAGTATCATATCAAAACCGATTTGTTTGATATGATAGGTTAAATGAGTGGGTACACATTCCTCCTGTGTATTGATTGTTGCCCTGTACCAAATTTCACCATTCATTCGAAAGTTATGTGTCGGAGCGTTGGCATTGCGGATATCTGTCCAGGAAGTACCATCCGTAGAATTTTGCCACTGAATAGTACCATTATTATCGGATTTCCATTCGATATCTAAAACAACATCAGTACCGAAGCAGGCATAAGAGGTGTTGACCTGAGCAGCAGCCACAAGCACAATAAAGCATAAGCTTGACAGTATTATTTTTTTTATCGACATATATTCAATTTTCAGGGGTTAATCAAGAGGACTTTTGTAATTTTTTGATTGCCGGCATGGCTTGTCAGGAAATAATAACCTGCAGGCAGACCGGATGCCTGGATGTGAATGCTTCTTCCTTCGCGCCTGATAGCAGAAATCGGATGTGTTTTTCCGTCCATTCCTATGATTTCTACCTTGTCAATGGGTTGGTTTAAATTGGCAGAGATAAAAAAGTCTCCTTGATTGGGATTGGGATAAATGCGTACGGATTCCTCACATAGATAATTCAACCCTGACTCTCCGCTGACGGTGTAGGTAATGCCAGATTCACATCCCGCTCCATCATTTACTATCAATATATAGGTTCCACTTTCCGTTGCTACAAAACTTGGCTGGCTACCTACTTCAATACCTTCTTTGAACCATCGGAATGTATAGCTGCCTGAACCGCCATGTATGTCAGCTTCAAAGCCTAATTCCACGCTTCCGCCATGACCTAAGTCTTTGGTGACTGTTGCCGGCTGCACCACGAAAATTTCATGCTGCCGGTAAGGAATTTTGATTACCGTCTGTGCGTAACTGCCGAATATTGCAGTTAAATAAACTGATAATAATACAATGAAAGTATGTATTTTCATGCATTAATTTTTTAACTTGGAACGAGTTCCGGTAGTTGAAGCTCGTTCCAAGTGCTAATCAACAAATTTATTTCAATTTTTCTTCTAACATTTTAATAAAGAATCCTCCTACAACAGCGCGTGCCTGGAAGCCTCTTTGTAGCGGTTTGTCTGTCCAGTACCAATCAGTCATGGGCACACGACTTACAGTTTCATTCATGAATTTATGCAAGGGTTCGATGAATGCTTCGAAGGTTGCTAAATCGGAACTCATGGTAGCCGTCCAAATGATCCAGTCTGCCTTGGTATAGGCCTTACGGTTATCGAGAGGCAATCCGTATTCGTTTTGCATGGTCAGATAATAAGCTATTTCCTTTTCAGCAACTTCCTCCGGGAAGATATTAAGTTTCAACAGTTTATTCCATACCAAATTGTATTTTTGACTCCAGGAATCCGGTTTGTCGAAAGTCAGGCGATAATGATCACCTGCATCAGCCATTTGCATCCATTCCTGCGCCATATCTTTAGCAATTTGGGTGTATGTTGCTGCGATATCCTTTTTGCCCAACATATCAGCTAAGTATCCATAGGATGCGATACCCATGATCGCCTTGATAGATAGGTTGGCATTATGGGCAAAGTGTCCGGCAAAGTCATCAGTACACAATTGATTTTCAGGGTCTAATCCTTTTTCTACTAAGTAGTCTGTCCAAGTAGTCAACACATCCCAATGTTTCGCAGCATAGTCGGCATTACCTTCTACAGCCGCTACGGCAGCAGTAGTGATTAGCATATTTCCGGATTCTTCCACCGGCATATCGCCACCGTATGTTTGTCCGTTGGCATGGGGATAGGTGCCTACATCATGAGCAGCAAAAGGTTTAGTCCATTTTCCACTTTCACTGTAGTAAAAAATGTGATTCATCAGTCCTTTTACCAACTCAACATTGTAGTATAGATACATTGGTGCAGAAGGATAGGTAATGTCAACTGTTCCGATGGAGCCGTTGCTGAAATTTTCTTTGGACAAAAACAGTAAATCACCATTTGGAGCTTCCACTAATTTATGAGCTGCAATAGATTGGCGATAAGCCAAAGCACACAATTCTGCATACTTTTCACCTCCGGCTTTTCGCGCATCAGCCATCAATCGGTTGTCGAAGCGTTTGGCTTTTTTCATCAATGAACTGTATTCGTCATGAGCCAACTCAACCATATCGAAGATGGTTTTGTCTTCATTTCTATTCCAGTACGGACGAAGGTTATCACCAAAATATTGAATGGAATACAAGTCATCATATGCCAACATGATTTTTCCTGTTGCCTTGGCGGTTTGTCCCAGGTTTTTAGTCAGACTGAGTTTCTTGTCTGTTACATTATATTCTACTGCATCATTTTCAGCTACCATGTAGAAATATCCCCAATCGATGCGTACGTCATCTCCTTTTTTCTTCAATACAGGTTGTTCAACACTACCGGTTTTGAGATAAACAAGACCATTCTTCTCAATGATTTCAGAAGTTGATTGTTGATAAGGATGATTCAATGCCCAATTGGCAGCAGCCTCAAAGTGAATTTGCACATCGTGTTGCTGACCGTCATTGGAAGCTACTTTATAAGTTAGATAATTCACCGGACGTGATATCAATTCCAAATCTTCCAGGAACAGGGGTGCTGTGAAGATGATTTGCAAATCAACAGGACCGGCAGTGAAAGAATAATAAGTTTGTGTAGCCTGCACATCTACGGAAGTCTGTTCGGCAGTTTCTTCAAACCGTTGCGGTTGTTTGGAGGAAGCGAGGATACCAAAATCAATCAAACCGTTACCTATGGAATTATGACAATAGGCAGCCATGATGTTTTTACCTTCTTTGATGCTTTGTATTGCGTCGTCCGGTATTTTTACAACCGCATTTTTATTACAGCAATAGCAATTATCCCTGACAGTCACGCCATTCAGATAAAACTCCGCATCATCATCATTGCTATAAACCAGGTATAAATCTCTGTCTTTGACATCTTCAGTCAAGGTAATCTCACGCCTTACCCATATGTACTCCTCCATCCAGTTGGTTTTTGCCGTGGGTTCAAAGAATCGGGAGATTGTACCAAAAGCACCTTCACCTGTTTTCCATGCATCATCATTGAAGTCAAACTCTTTCCATCGTGCTGATGGTTTGGAAGTTGTGTATTGTCCGACCCATTTCCCCATTTCAGAAGTTGGTACGAGAATATCCATATCCAAGTATTCCTTTCCCATAAAGCGATAGGGCTTACCGTCCACCGTAATTACACTGAGCAAAGGGAAATCTTTGCCTGTCCAGTGTTTAATCAGTTCGTCATACAAATTATCGGTAAATGACCATCCGCTGGTATAAGGGTCGATGGTAACGAGTGGATAAGCAGGAGCACGCAAGTTGTTCTTGATAGCTTCCGGTGTTGTACATGCATGAAAGAGTATTCCTGCACACACAATCAAAGTCATAAGCATCATGTTTTTCCGGATCTTGTTGTTTCCGGATTTACTAAAGTTAATCATACATTGTTGTTTTTAGTGTTTATAGATAATTTAATAAATAATTCAAATTTAAGAACCTGCAGGCAAGCTGAGGCATGCCTATGTTTTGAAGGCTCTATAAAACGATTTTTTTAATTTTCTTCGTTTGCAAACCCTCATTGATTTTCAGAAGATAAACTCCTGAATCTATCACCGGAATGATCAGTTGGGTGCCCGGATTGATATATTTTCCCAAGAGCTTACCGGAAGAATCAAACATCTCTACTGAGTAATTTTTATTACCTTGCAGGTGTTTGATCAAAACTGCATGACCAATAGTGTTAACCAGGTAGTCGTTTGTTTTATTGGACTGTAAAGATGACATTCCATCTGTCTTAAGTGTCAACTCTTTAATCAGGCACTTCCTGGCTGCATAAGGTGGAAATTCGAATTCGATATATACAATTTCTTGACTTTCAGGTGTTGGAAGTTCTATTGAAAAATTTTGCTCTTCTCCCGACAGAAAGATTTCCTCACTGTGAAAGATTGATTGCGGATTATTTTTTCTTTTCAACCGGATTTTTACCGGAACCGGATGATCCTCTATACCGCTATATCCGGATTGGGCTTTAAATTCTGCTTTGTAGTTAATTTCTTCCTGAGGTTCCAATGTCCATTCAGGAGACAAGCCCGGTTCATTGATAAAACTCAGCTCCACATCGTCTATCCAAATGGTTGAAGGCGGGCAGTGACCGGCATAGAAACCTATTTGGTACTTAAAGTCTGCGGGTACAACATTCGAATCGTATTCGTATTGTTTGATCTCGGTGCCAATCGTTACGTCTTCATCAATCACTTTTGCAAAACCGTCGCCGTCTTTTTCCAATCTGAGTTTGATGAAAAGTTCTTTGTCGGCTTTGGCTTTGAAACGTACCTTGCAGCGCTCATTTTGCTTTAAGTGTAGATTGGTCCATCTCAGTGAAAAGTCAGCCGGCCTGGTTCCTGTTTGGAGTACGTTGATACGTGCTGAGTTGTTGCCGGTTATTTGGTTGGTTTCGTCCACTTCCCATCTGGCGATGGCACTATTTCCTCCTACAGCGGGATTCCAACCGGCTTTGTGATATTCATCAAAAGTGCCGTTAGGATAGCGTTTGTCTTCCATCTGACGCTTATCATATCCGTCGTTCCGAATAGGATATACATTTTTGTCAAGTGCCCACTGATGCCAGATTTCCCAAAGTTCCTGAAGTTTTTCGGGGTTGGTATTTGTCAAATCATTTTCTTCGACTGGGTCTGCCGATATATTGTATAACTCAAGCTTTCCTAAGGGTTGATTTTCAAGTGTTTTAACCACTAATTTCCATTCGCCGATACGAACGGCCAAGTTGCCTTCATGTTCCCAGAACATAGGTCCTCTAACCTTTGTTTCCTCCTGGAAATCGGGTAGGAGGCTCTCACCCTGTAGAGGATGAATGGTGTTGCCTTGATAGGTTCCCGGGTAGTCTATATTTGTAATATCTGCTATGGTCTTGTAGATATCGATAATATGTCCTGTGGTACGAACAAATCGGCCGTTTCCGTTCTTGATCCCATTGGGCCAGTGCACAATAAGAGGCGTATTGATACCTCCTTCATGAGCGTGGTGTTTGTATTCGCGGAAAGGTGTGCTGCTGACGTTGGCCCAGTGACGGCGATAACTTTCATAAGTACTCGCTGCACCGGTCATGTTTGCCAAATCGTCTGATCCCAGAGCTTCTGCGCAGGCTCCATTATCGCTGAGAAAGAAGATAATTGTATTTTCAAGTTTTCCTGTTTCTTCCAGTGCTTGTACAATGCGTCCTATACCTTGATCCATCGCATCTATCTGAGCTGCGTAAATCTCCATGCGTTTTTCCCAAAGCTCGGGATTGTTTCTGTCACCACCGGTTAAGGTTGGTACGTCTTCCCAGGGAACTACCTGACTGTCTCGGACAGTAAGGTGGTAGCTGTCGTCAAACAAGCCCATTGCCTTTTGTTTGTCAAATCGATTTGCTCTTATCTGGTCCCATCCGACACTATATTTGCCGTCATACTTGGCGATATCTTCAGTTTTGGCATGTAAGGGCCAGTGAGGAGCATTGTAGGCAACATACATAAAGAAAGGATCATCGCCATTGTTTCTGATAAATTCTGCTGTTTGATCACTGATGGCATCGGTAAAATAAAAGCCGGGAGTGCTTTGTTCTACGCCATCGGCATTCCCGATATTGACCGGGGTAGTAAAGTAATTGGCTGCTCCGCCCACTATGCCGTAAAATTCATCGAATCCTCTTTGTAAAGGCCAGTTGTCCTTCACTTTGTGGTTAACCTTCCGGTAGCTGGTCAGATGCCATTTACCAATCATATAAGTTTTGTAGTTGTCCTGCTTCAGGTATTCACCTATGGTCAGGGCGTTTTTGCTCAGGTCTCCTTCGTAAGCACCGTTGATGCTTTCATGGGCGTTTGTCATCCAACCGATGCCTGCCTGATGGGCATATAGTCCGGTCATCAGGGCTGCCCGTGTCGGACAACTTCTGGCTCCATTGTAAAAATGAGAATAACGAATACCTTGCTGAGCCAAAGAATCCAGATTGGGCGTCTCTATTTCTCCTCCATAACATCCGATGTCGGAATATCCCATATCATCGGCCAAAATCAAAATAACATTCGGTTTTTCTTGTGCCAACAAGGATAGTGTTGTTGTACCCAAAACCGTAAAGAGTCCTAAATATCTGTTTGTACAGTTTGTGCGTTTCATATCGGGATATTGCTGTTTAAAAATGATTTAAAAATATAAATCCATGTTTCCGCCACCCGGGGGAGACAAGGATTTATATTCTTGTATAAAACAGGTGCTTTCTATGTTTTAAAAAGCACCTGTTTATCTTATCTTACCGATTCAATGCTTTGATCGTATCAGTCTTTCCGTTAGCGGTTACAGATTTAACAATATAAGCACCGGCAGGCAATTCAAATGCTTTGCGACCATTTACTTGTACGGTTTCAATCAACATACCTAAGGTGTTGTAAATTGAAACTACAGCCGGATTAGCAGTTGAAACTACCAACTGACGGTTATTCGAATATACCCTTGTATTACTGATTACTGCGTTTTCAGTATGAACGATAATCTTTTCGTCGGGTGCATAAGCTCCGGTATTATCTAAGGCAAGGTATTCTATTTCAGCATTTGTGCTGGAAGCCCCGGTTGATTTACCGAAAGCAATAAACGATTCTCCGGTTGTTGCAGGAGCTAAGCCGGCATCGTATTCAGCTTCTTCGAATAAGAATAAATCATCCAGATAGAAGTTGAACCAACCACTAAATTCAGTGAACATACGCAGGGTGTGATGAGCTGCATTGGTGGAAAATGTAATTTGCTGACGGGTCCAGTTAATGTACTTGGTAGATAATTGTTCGTCCCACAGACGTACATCGCCGTTTGCAATAGCCAATTTTCCTCTGTCAGGATAGTTTGCTGCTTTTAACCAGAACACGAATGTGTAGGTCTTATTCGGCTCTAATTCTTTGGTGAAATTTATGTTGCTTTGATATGCTTTCGGTTGAACTGCACCTTTGAGTTCTCCGAATTCAAATATTTGACCTTCATTCCAGTTGTCCAAATAGGAAACACGTAAAGAATTATTTCCACTGTGTGCCCAGTTCTTTCCGGTGTCAATGTGTTTTTGTTTGTCTTGAATGCGTACTACATTGCCCCAAATATCACTATGCTTGATCGGATAGTTTATGTCATTTTCTGTACGCTCGGAAGCCAATGCCCATTGATACGGATTACCTTCATTATCGATTGTTGTATCTTCAAAGCCACCATTGACTATTAAGTTTGTTTTGCCTTCGATAACCGGATCAATAGCCCCGGTTACTTCATATAATACAAGATCATCTAAATACAGATTCCACCAGTCTCCATGATCTTCAGATGTGGTGTAAAGATGCAAAGTCTTGTTTTCTTCAGTTGTGGTAAAGAATAAATCACAGTTTGCCCATACATTATTTCTACCTTTTAATTCGTGACTCCAAATAACATTTTCGCCTATCTTTACTTTCAACCAACCCCAATCATCCCATTTCGGACTGCGATGCCAGAAATTAAAGCGATAGGTTTTATTAGCTTCCAATTCTTTGGCAAAATCAAAATTATTGTTTTTGTTCCCGTCTGTAGTAAAACGTATGGAAGCACTGCCGCTGCGTGCAAAATCGTCATATACCTCATCATTACCCTGAGGGCTGCGTTGAATACGGATTGTATTGGTATTCCACAAAGTATTAGCAGCATAAGGAGTATTACCACCCTGCTGTGCCGGATCACTTAATGCCCATGTATAGGGTGTCCCGTCGTTATTCATTTCCCAATCCTCGAAACCACCATTTGCTATCAGATTTACATATCCGTCGTGGAAAACCGGTTCGGGAAGACCATGCTGAACGGTTACAGGTACTCCATAACTTACAGGAAGTTTTTCACGTAAAGTAATATTGTCAAAAGAGCAGGTGTTTTGATCTTTTGTTCCGTCACGTCTCCATGTCGGAAATTCCAGGCGAACGGTTTTTGCCTCGGCAGGGGTGGTGAAATTGTGCGCATGGGTTTGCCACATGCGGTCAAAACCTCCCCAGGTAACATTTTGATCGCGTTTGTCTTCGCCATCTAATGTACCTTTTTGAAAGTCGTAGAATGCACCCATATCACGCCAGCACCAGGGTTCACTTAATGTGCGGCGGCGGGTGATGGATAGTTCATAATCTGTGTTCGGCTTTACGGCAATTTGTCGGGTGCTGGCACCTTCTATGTTGCTCCAGTCATTTGTCACCAAACCATTATTATACATTTCTAAAGCATAATTACCATAGCGAACTTTATTATAATTATTCAGATTGCTCAGATCATCATTTTTTTCGAGGCGGGTTAAAATTCCGTTACTCTTGAAATCAGGAAATTCCGCATCTTCAAAACCTCCGTTTTCAATGCTATTGTCAAACCGGAAGCTTGAAATCGGGAAAGTGCCAATTTCAACTCCATCGCGATACACCGTTGCTGTTCCCGTAGGAGCGAAAGCAAAACGGAATACATGAAAAGCGTCATCATTTGTCAGTTCGTTAGCAACCACATTAGTGGCAGCAAACGGATTCGTCAATTCAGTAACGGCATTTTTCAAAATACCAATGCGGAATCCTTTACCATCTCTGTCATAACCTTGAACGTTGAAAGCTGCTGTTTTGTCGGCTGCAGTAACCTTAGCCTTGATTTCGATGGTATAGCCTGTATTCAAATTTAAATTCAAACCGGTTTTATACCACATCAATTGAGAAAATTGATCTGCTGCATTATTGGAAGTCAATTTTAATACACCACTTCCGGCAGTCAAAGTAGTAGGAGCAGCCACATCATTGATGGTTGCATCCAATTTCAACTCAGTCCAACCCTGCTCGGTCGGCAACGTTCCTCCCGAATATATCTTTTCGGAAATTTCTGCGAAGCTCGGTCCTGCAAACAGGAGAACTGCACAACTTAAAAGTAAAAGTTTTGTTTTCATAAAGTAAAAAATTAAATGATTAAAAATTATTGTTTCACAAAAGAGACTGCATCATGCACTCCGTCATTTTTAATGTTTAGGAAATATATCCCTTTTGCAAGATTTGAAATATCTATAGTTTCTTCATGAGATGTTGCTTTCACTAAGTTTCCAAGCACATCATAAATGCCTGTTATTTCAACGTTCTTATGTTTTTCTACATACAATACATTCTTAGCGGGATTTGGATACAGTCTCAGTTTTTTTTTTAGTACTTCGTTTATGCCGGAACCCGGGTCATTTTCTTGATTTAACTTAACTGAAATACCCACATCTATATACTGTCCGCCGGTAGTTTGTTTACAATGCACTGCAAGGGTGTTTTCACCCCCCAACACCAACACTTCCTTAGCTCTGTTATAGATGTCATAGAAAGCATAATCACCGGTATATCCCGACAATTCAAGGGCTAATACACCATTGATATATACTTTCACATCCTCATCGTGATGCACTTTTAGCATCAATTCACCATTATCAAGCGCGTCAGCCGGTAAATTAAATTTTCTGCGCAGCCAGATATTCTTTGTGTCCCAAACTGTTCCGATATAAGCACCCGGTGTTTTTTCCGTACCGAAGCCACCTGGTCCCGTATCCCACGCAGAATCGTCAAAATCTTTAGTGTACCAGCTTAAAACAGGCGGTTGTACTAAAGTATATTTCCAGGTTTGTTGGGTTTCTTCAGAAGTAGGAACTACATCATTATAATACTCAAAATCATGAATAATGCGTTGATTAACTGCATAGAAATCAGATGTGTTCCCTTTTACAACCTTGCGGTCATAAGTAATGAACCCGTTTAACTCCATTTCTACGTCTGTAATTTCCGTATATACAGCTCCACTTAGACCTCTGTTGCTTTTAAAAAACACTAACATTTCAGCATATCTAGTATATCTGCTCAGCAATTCAGCGTAGCTGTTTACGGTTTCGTAAGGATTGCCTTCTTGCCAAATATGTCCGCTTTCGTAATAACCGATGCCACCATACTCACCACAAACAAGAATTTGGGAGTTTGTTTGATTGGGCTTGGGAGCAACCGGAGGCGGATAGTTGTGGTAGTCGCGTATATCAGTATTGATAACTCCATAGCGTGCATCACCGCCACTGTTGATATTCACCAAACGCGAATTATCCAGGCTTTTCACATAATTGGCTAAACTTCCTTCATCATGTGAGCCTTGGTATTCGTTGAAGACCACCCATGAAATGATGGAAGGTGAGTTCCAATGAGTTTTGATCATGGCTTCCAATTCATTTTTGAAAGCAGTTCGTTCTTGCGGTGGAACAGGACGAAGGTTAGTGTTGATGTAAGAGTTCATGGAAGGCATATCCTGCCACACCAGTAATCCAAGTTTATCACACCAGTAGTACCAACGTTGTGGTTCCACTTTAATGTGTTTACGCACCATATTGAAACCCAATTCTTTCATCAGCTCAATATCAAATTTTAAAGCTTCATCGGTTGGAGCCGTATAGATGCCATCGGGCCAGAATCCTTGATCCAAAGGACCCATGTGGAATAGAAATTCGTTATTTAACATCATTTTGGGATAGCCATCCACCATTTCTTTTGAAATTTTGCGCATGCCAAAATAGGTGGAAACTGAATCCAATACTTCGTTACCATTCACAAGATATACTTTCATGTCATACAGGAAGGGACTGTCGGGTGACCACAATTTAAGTGGTTGTGGAATGTTAATGTCAATACCTCCAAGTTTACTATGTTGTTCTTCAAAATCAACTATTTCAACTCCGTTGTCGAAGATTTTAAAGCGCAGCTTCATGCCTCTTATATAACCTTCGGTACGGGTTGGGTGAAATTTAAGTATGGCTCCGTCTATATTAGGAACCATCCTGAATTCAGCGATATAGCTTTGTGGCACGGCTTCTAACCACACGGTTTGCCAGATGCCGGTAGTTGAGGTGTACATGATACCGCCCGGATAGAGGGTTTGTTTACCGCGTGGATAACCTTTGGCATCAGTCTCATCGTTCACCTTGACAGCAATCTCTTGCTCTCCGCTTTCTGTTAGATATTCAGTAATATCGAATGAAAACGGATCATATCCGCCTTGGTGGGTTCCTACGCTTACACCATTGATAAACACTTCGGAAAGATAATCAACAGCACCGAAATGGAGTAATATTTTTTGTCCTGCCCATTCGGAGGGGATGGTAAATTTGCGTTTGTACCAGATGTTTTCGTGGTGTTCCATGATTCCCGACAAGGCAGACTCGATGGGGAAAGGAACTAAAATTTCACGTGCAAGATTTCCGGAAGGGAGTGTTTCGTTAAAGCTTTCGGCCGGTTGAAATTGCCAGATTCCGTTGAGGTTCAACCAGTTCTCCCGCACCATCTGTGGGCGCGGATATTCCGGAAAGATTGGATCCGTTGCTTGTAGTGCTTCTCCCCATGGGGTCATTAATTTTGCCGTTTTCTTTTGATAAGGAGTTTGCGTAAAAGCAGGCTGCTGAAAAAGCAGCGCGGCACATACCAATACAATAGTTTGAATTTGTTTGTGTATTGAGGTCATTGTCAAATTATTATGAGTGTAAATTAAATTTTTAATTTGTTCTTTGTGCCTCAACCAAGAGGCACAAAGATGATACAAAGTTTATCGATTGATTATTTTCGAAGCTTTCACTATTCCGTTGGCAGCGGACTTAACAATGTAAACTCCACTTGGAATAGCCAAAGTTTGCGTTCCGTTAATATCAGTACGTTCTACTAATGCACCTTCCAAACTGTAAATCCATACAGCAGTAGGTTGCGAAGCAGACATAACGATATTTCCGGCTACCGAATAAACTTTCAGGTCATTTACGTATTCAACAGATGGAACTGCCGAGTCGTCTTGAGCAAATTCAACTCCCTCGATTGTTCTAAAGATTGGATAACCTCCGTCTGCAGGAATTCCCCATACATTGGTCATATCCCAACCGGCTCTCTTGTACAATGAGTACCCTTGGAAATCCGAAACAGGTTTCTTCATGTCACTTGTAGCACGTGCGAACATTCCGCCACGATTTGGGTTGAAGATTTGGTCTAAGGTCATATCGTTGCGAGCAAAACAAGTAGTTGAGTCGATTACGATATATCCACCACCATTAAAGGCAACGAATTCATTACCGGAAGCACTCACCACTTCATCAGCAAGCGACATAACCCCATTGAAGAAGTTTTTGCCTCCCTCGGTGCGGGCTACTATACCTGCTGCATCACGATCTCCGGATTGCAAGTAGTTTTCGTGTGTAATGGACACTGTACCTGTAAAGTAAGAATTAATGATACGCGTATCACAAATAATACCTACTAAACCGGCGGCTTGAAATTCTGTGGATTCAACTTTACCGTTAACCACATACACGTCTTTAATGGTTGAGAGCTTTCCACTTTCGAGCATACCTGCAACTATACCCACATGGTCTCGGCCACCCACTTCAGTTTGATAATCTCCGTCGTCGAACACTACATGTTCAACGGTAATACCTTTACCGCGACCAAGCAATACACCCACATCGGCGCCACCATTAACGGCAGCATCGGTGAAGCGTAAGTTGGTGAAATGTGCTCCGTCTGCATATCCAAACAATCCGGTTCTATCGCCACCATTGATTTCGGGACATATTACAGTATGGTTTTGTCCATCAATATATCCTCTGAAAGGTGTATCGGTATTGCCAATTGGTGTATACTCCCCATAAAACAAGTCTATATCAGCGGTTAAGCGATAGAAACCATCCAGGTTGTTTGCGATATTCATCCAATCTTCAGCGGTTTCAATATCAATCCAAATGGGATCAGTTTCCGGCTCTTCATAAGTGATGTCTTTGGATATGTTTCCGGCAGTTACACCCATATCCATACAAGAACCTCCGCTATTTTGCACAATATGAATTGCAAACAAGTTTTCACCTCCGTAGTTGATGGCTGCTTTAGCTTCATCGGAAATTTCGAAGCTTACATAGTCGGTGCTCCAACCTGTATTCATATGAGCTAACACACCGTTGATATAGAATTCATAATCTTCATCATAGAAAATTTTGAAGTACAATTTATCACCTTCTTCCAATGCAGGAATGAATACTTTTTTACGTGCATAAAGCTCTTTATTGTCACCCTTCCATGGTGTGTACCATGGGAAACCCCTGCTCATATTGCCTCCGAATGCAGAGCGACCTACTTCCCAGTCACTTTCATCCAGACTCATATTGGAATACCAGTCATCAGGTACTACAACAGCATCTTTATCACCACTCTTATACATCCAAAGTTCACCGCCCTGTCCGCTCGTTTTTAAGATTGGAGCAGTAATTTTGGATTTCATAAATTCTATAATGGATTTCAATGCTGCTTCAGACTGTGTCCCGGCTTTATATACCTTACGATCGTAAGTTATTAAACCGTTTACTTCATCTTCGCAGTCAGTGGTTTGTACCATGGCTATACCGGAGATTCCTTGTAATGTCAAATCTCTTAATGCAGAACCAAATCCACTTAAAGCTTCCGCATAAGATTCGTCATCATTAATGGTACTTGAACTACTGGTGTTCCACACATGTCCATTGATTACGTAATTGTATCTACCGGTAATACCGCAAATAGAAGCACGTTCGTTATACGGATTACTGTGTAATACAGGAGGAGTTCCATGACTTGAAACCACATCTCCTAATTCGTAATTATCGTCTCCTGATTCAGGTAAGATCAATCTTCCGTCGTTCAGGCTACGGAACAGGTCAACTATATTTTTCACATGGTTGTAGCCGTAACGTCCCCAATCATTATGGATGCCAATCCAAGTAACAATAGACGGGAAGTTGCGGATACTCTTTGTTATAGCAGCAGTTTCCCGTAAGAAATTGGCTTTGCGGGCTGCCTCTGTGTTTAATTCATTTATAGGCGTGCCTACATGTGCTGCCGGTATATCTTGCCAAACAAGGAAACCAAGTGAGTCAGCCAAATGATACCAGATAGCCGGTTCAACTTTCTCAAATTTACGTATGGCATTGAAACCAAGCTCTTTCAATTTCTTAAGATCAAAACGCATAACATCATAAGAAGCCGGCGTATAAATTCCATCTGGGAAATAACCGTGATCCAATGTAGCAAAGTTGAATGTAGGTTCATCGTTCACGTAAATAAACGGCTTGTTACGCAATTTTTTCACTTCAATCTTCCGCATACCGAAGTAAGAAGAAACGTTGTCGGTTGTTGCACCATCTTTCTTTAATGCTACGGTTACTTTGTAGAGGAAAGGTGTGTCCGGTGACCAAAGTTTTGCGTTGGTAATAGAAATGGAAGTTTCAGCACCAACATTTACATCGGCAGATGCTACTTCATTTGCACCATCGAATACTTTTACGGTAGCTGTTGCACCCGCTGCATTGGCGGCTTCAACTTTTACTCTTACTGCATTGTTATTTACAGGGGTCAACTGAATGTCGGTTACATGAGTAGGATTCACTACTTCTGTCCACACTGTTTGCCAGATACCTGTAGCAGGTGAGTACCAAGTGTCGCCCGGATTTATGGATTGTTTTCCTGAAGGCTGTCCGCCTCTTGTCGGGTCAAACACATGCACTACGATTTCTTGTTGTCCGTCTGCATCTAATGCATCGGTAATGTCAATAGAGAACGGATCAAATCCACCTTTATGTTCTGCTACTTTTCCACCGTTTATAAATATAATACTGTGCCAGTCAACCGCACCAAAATTAAGCATAACACGTTTGTTGTCTGTCGGTTTTGCGATAGTTGCAATCCGTTTGTATGCATACGCTTTGTTTTGAGTGGTGTAATCGTCATCCATAATACCTGATAAAGCAGATTCGATGGGGAATGGAACTAAGATTTGCTGACGATAAGTATCTGTAGCCTTATAAGTTCCAAAATCTTCTTTTGCTTTTCGGGTATAATCCCAGGTACCGTTCAGGTTGGTCCATCCTTCGCGCTTCAATTGCGGACGAGGATATTCATTTAAGATAGGATTTTCGGGATCCAGATCTTCACCCCATTGTGTCATCAAAGGAGCTGTTTTCTTTTCGTAATTAGCGCTGAATGTTGATCCGTCAGGAGCATAAGCACCTGTATTATCAATTTTGATGTATTCAATATCAACTTCAGCACCCTTGGTGTTGGTTTGTTTTCCAAAGAAGAGATGTGTATTGTCTTCGGGTAACAATTCACCTTCAAACAAGAAGAAATCATCGAAATAGATAAGACCCGGAGTACTACCATCACGTTCGGTTAAAATTTGTAGTGCGTGGTTGTCAGCGTCAGTTGTAAATGTAATAGCTCTGTCAACCCAATCCGGATATTCAGAATTGTTGATAGTTCTTCTGAATAATTCTTGTTCTCCGTTCTTAACTACTAAAATTAAACGGTCATTGGGCCAAATAGCAAAATGGTAAGAGAACAAGAAGGTATAGGTCTTATTGGCATCTAATTGAATAGGAACAGTTTTAATATTGCTGTTACTACCTCTGTTCTGATCAGCTCCTCCGGTAAAATCAGTGCCGTAAGGCGTATTAAATCCAAAACAGTTGAAGAACCGCAAGGAATATTGACCACGTGCCCAATGAGGACCGGCTTCGCTATTTCCTGGTTGTTGCGAATACTGCATACGTACGCGTGCGCCCCAGAATGGGTGCCAGAAAGGCGCAGCATTATGTTCTGCTGTGAACGGAGGAGAAAACCAATTTGCGTCATCATCCGGAATTCCTCCGTAATAAGCATCTGCTGAATAACGATAATATTCAGGACTTACAATACAAGTGTCATTACGTGGATCGCCTTCGGGAAAATATTGGTAGCAAGGATCTTCAAAATCTCCGTTCGGGAAAAGATTCACGGCACCTTCCGGAATGCGTGAAGCAGTAATGCGTTCGCTAAAATGTAAGTCATCAAACGCCATTTGGTTCACATTCAAATTACTGGTAGGTGTTTCCAATATCATACGTTGGAATCCGGCACCACCTTCCATATTTAATCTTTCGTAAAACTTCCAGTTAGGGTTATTTCTGTCGGCAATAAAATAAATAGCCTTGTTGGCGGCAGGATCAAACCATCCGTTGATATCCCTCCACCCACTTTCAGGATAATAAATTGTCTTCATCCAGGCTGACATGTCATACTTAGCACCCGGTTTTACAGGGATAAATTCATTTTTGAAAAATCCTTTGTCCACAAACAAGCCGTAGTCGCCGGTATGAACGTGTTCGGGAGCATTGGAAACTGTCAATGTACCGGGTTTATTCTCATCCATCCAGGACCATCCGTAATCTTCAGGACTAAGTCCTTTCTCAAATCCACCATCTGTCAGGATGTTATCAAGTTTGAACGATTGTAAAGGTAATTCTCCTAATAAGTCACCATCTCGCCATACCCTTACTTTGTCATCAGGAGCTACTGCTACCCGATAAACATGAAAGCCATCCGTGTTATCAGTTGTACTCAGTACACGTTCTTTGTCCAACACATTAGCATGTTCAGCGAGTTTGTTGTTTGAGAATGTCAGGCGGAATCCTTTACCTGCACCAACACCTGAAACAGTAAAAGCACCATCAGGCGAGTTAATTACTTTAGCTTTAAACTCTATGGTAAAACCAATAGCCGGCGAGAAACCGGTGCGTGTCTTATACCAGCCCAACTGAGAATAAAGTGGATAACCATATTCATCAAGAGCTTCATTCACTTTTAGTTTAAGTGCTGAAGCAGCCACGGCTGATAGTTCAGAGGCAGGGGCAAGCAAATTTTTGGTTGCTTCTTCCCATACCATCGTGTCGTCGAAGCGCAATTCTTTCCAACCTTGTTCGGTTGGCAGAGAGGTTCCTTTGTACACCTCTACAAGCGATTGCGCCTGTGTTTGCCACAAAAATAAAGACAAACACGCCATTAATAAATAAGTCTTACTTGTACCCATAAATTTAGATTTAAATTTGTGAATTATTATAATATAATAAATGTATTAATTGCAAACACCTTTCCCTGTTTGCTTTAGGGATTTATATTACCATTCAAATATTTCTTGTTGGTCCTCTTCCGGAATTTGTGTATTTCTTCTACGTTCCAGCGTATAAGATCCTTTCAGGGTGTATTTAACCGTATAGCTCGGATTGGTTACATCCTTGTAGCTGTATTGCAGTGCCATTGTTACTGTGCGTATCATCAGATAAGGTTGTAACGCATCCATTTCTTCTTTTATGCTCCAACTACATTTTGCAGGATCCGGTGTAAATTCAATTTTGGCACTATCGGCTTCAAAAGAAATGGTGTTGTCGGGATTAAATGTAGCCTTCACCTTGTAAGTAGCCCGGTCGCGCGCATCTTCTTCACACAGACCGGCATAGAAGAATACGGTACTGTCGCTGACCACGCGCATTTCACGAGTAGCTTTTGAGGTAGGTGTCGGATCGCCTTCTGCTGTGATGATTCCGGCTCCTGCCGAATAAGTCCCTGAGAAATAGTTAAAAGGAATAATACGCATCAGTGTCTTTTTGTAATGCATTTTAGGTGAAGGAATATATTCTGACGTAGAAGATATGGTCAGGGGCAGAATATATTTCTCTACCAAATCCAAATTATTGATATCAAAATTGATGTCGAGATAAGCCACATCACTTCCTGCAGGGATGGTAACAGTTGTTCCGTTTGGAAAATTGTAGTGCTGATCGTCTAACAGTTTAAAATACAAATCATCGCGGGTATAAAACGTTGTTCTATTATGGGCAATGAGTGTATCAGGGTCAAGTTCTACTTTAACAACTACATCCCGATCATTGACAATTGAACCGCTAATTTCTATAGGAATTTTATAATGAATAATGCCATCTTTTGTGTTTGTGTTTAAATAAGTTTCGGAATAGCCTGAGCGTACAAACGAAACATATTTATGGTACTGTTCATGTTTCCATTCGTCTTGGCAGGCATAAAAAGCAATGCCTGCAAGAACCATTAGTGTATATAATACTGTTTTTTTCATACCTTTATTTATTCATTTAATTTATTCTTCAAATGTTTTCCATCCGGGATTTTGTGTCAATTTTCTATTTCTTCTCAATTCATCCCGTGAAATGGGCCAGAGATACATCTTTTCGGAAAAAATTGCAGGAACGAGTGAAATCTCGGTTGGGATTTGCCACAAGTCCCTTTGCAGGTTATCGGCAGCATTATAGCTCAAAGGTCCTGTCATATCCATATTGAATCCCCATACAGGCATGGATTCTTCTCGTTCAGCGTCTTTCCAGCGGCGCAGATCGTAGTAGCGATGCGATTCTCCCATGAACTCAATTTGCCATTCGCGTTTGATGCGTTTGCGCATTTCGTCTTTATCTCCGAAATGGTCATCGGTAAAGTCTGTTAACCCCGCACGAACACGTACAGGACGCAAACCTTTGCTGATCTCACTTTGGGTTCTGCTTACCGTAACTACCCCTATTCCATCATATGCAGGAATATTATAGGTGCTGCTTAATTCATTGAGTGCTTCTGCATAAGTAAGCAATACATCCGCATAACGGATAGCAGGTTCAGGTTTTCTGACGCGTGCTCCCGACCAATCTTCGGGATGATAGTATTTACGAATCCCAATTCCGGTCCAATAATAGAAACCCGAAGCATCTTTACCGTCACCACCGTTACGATAAATGAACACTTGAGTGTATCGTTTCTTGTCATTCACATTGGTTCCTTCATTTTCCCATACACTTCCGTTATATGCAACAGACGCATAAAAACGCGGTTCCCGATTGGCATTTTGCAAAGATACGCCCGGAGGCAGTGGTGCCCATTTCGTGTAATAATCGTAGCCACGAGTAGTGGCAGCTTGTGTAAAGGCTTCCCCCCAAGCAGGAACTTCAGCAGCAGGATCGCTGTAATAAAATAGATTTCCATCTTCATCCATTCCTTCTTTATAGCGGAAGAAATCAGTACCATCAGCCATGTAGTAAGCATCGTACATTTTGAGTGTTAAACCGTGGCAGTTCCATCCACCGAGGGAACGCGGCATCTGATGTAAAGAAAGATTGTCTATGATGTCACCATATCCGCGTGAGAAAATCAATTCAGGATTAGCATAAGCCGATAATGAACCGTCAAAGAGTTGACGATACGATTCGGTCGGGTCAATATTGGCCCAGCCACATCCTTCTGCTCCATCGTTGAAGGGTTGATCAGAATAACCCGGAACAGTCTTATATTCAATTTTCCACCCTTTCCCGTCTTGCACAATGCTGGCACCCGGCTCTATGGTTTTCGGATATTTATAATAATCAAATCCCAATGCGGATCCCTGTGCACCTTTCATATTACCGGATCCTTCCGTATTTTTAGGAACAGAGTATAATTTATATACTCCCAAATCCATCACTTCTTTAGCAGCAGCGGCGGCTTTTGCCCAGCGTTCTTCTTTGTATTCAGGATCAATCAAGGGCGTTCCGTCATAGCTAATTAATTTTTTAGCCCAGTCGCTATTGTTTCCATTGTACTGAGGACTTGCACCAAACAGGTACACTTTAGCGCGGGCTGCTAATGCAGCACCTTTAGTAGGTTTTAGAATTTCACGGTTGCTGCGGTCAAGAGGTAAATCACGAGCAGCTAAAGCCAATTCTTCAGCAATATAATCCACACACACATCATAACGACTGCGGGGGATGGAAAGATCTTCGTAACTGGCAGTAAAATCAACACCTTCGTCCGGTAAAATAGGTATGGGACCATATTTACGAAGCAGTTGCCAATAATAGTATGCCCGTAAAAAGCGGGCTTCAGCTTTTGTCTCTTTGATATATTGCCGAAGCTGAGTTTCATCCATTGCTTCGCGAATATTGTCGCCGTTCATCAACTGATCAATATTATGAATATAAATGGAAGCATTCCGGATACCGATAAAACATACTCTCCATTGCTCTTGCAGGAACTGTTCGGTGTACTGACCTCCGCGGTAAATCCTGTACGATGCCAACTGACCAAAGACATAATCATCTGCCTTTTCACGGTCTGTATAGTACATATCATCGGAGATAAAATTAAACTGGTTAGCATTTTGCTCTTTGATACATACATCCCAGTTGTCACGATTGCGCAGATGACTGTAAACACCGGCCAACCATTGTTTGGAGTAATCCATATCTTCAAATACATCCTGCAAATCGCGCTGATCGCTCAGAAGGTGATCCACCTTTAAATAATCAGCACAAGCATTGAATGAAAGCATTACTGCCAAAATTACCAGTGCGGAAATTAATCTGACTTTGAGTTTATTTATTTTCGTTTTCATACGTTAGTAATTTATTTTCCTTTCTAATTATAAGCTGATTGTCATACCTACCGTTACACTTTTTGTAATCGGATAAGCCATACCGTTACCGCTACCCAATTCAGGATCCCAGAGTTTCAAACTATCCCAGGTCAAGAGATTAGACCCGATCATATATAACCGTATATTGTTGATATGCCAAAGGTTGATGATTCTTTTCGGCACAGAATATCCTAATTCTAAGGTTTTAAACCTCAGATAAGCTCCGTCGCGCAGCCAGTACGTAGAGGCACGATAGTTATTGGCATTTCCGCCATAGCTCAAGCGCGGATATTTTGCATTTGGGTTCGGATTGCTTTCACTCCAATAATTTCCCACTACATCGGTCAATATGTTTCCCCAGGGAAGTGTATTGCCTGCACGAACTTCCGAGAACGGATAAACTGCCGGACCATTGATAAAGTACGATGATTTTCCTGCACCCTGGAAGTGCACGCTCACATCAAGACCTTTCCAGGTTGCCGATACTCCAACTCCATATATAAGGTTTGGCACACGGGTAGATCCGATTGCTACTTCATCATTGCTGTTAATAATACCGTCACCGTTTATATCTTTATATTTGATATCTCCGGGCATGTATGGGCCGAATTCTTGTTTTGGACTGTTGCGAATTTCTTCATAACTTTCAAACAAACCGAGTGCTATCAAGCCTTTTGCTTGTTGCCAACGGTAGCCTTGTGTCATTTTATAAGGAAGTGCATTTGCTTCTTCGTCATATTCCAGCACCTTATTACGGGTGTAGGTAATGTTACCACGCATGGTTATATCTACCTGATCAATTTTTTGATTGTAGTTGAATTGTCCGTCAAAACCCATGTTTTCCATCTTACCTATATTAGCCCATGGTTGTGCTGCATTGCTCAGACCTGTTATTTGCGACAGGTGTTTGCGTTGCATATAAATATCACTGCGTACTTCTTTAAATACGTCGAATGCTCCTGAGATTTTATTGTTCCACAGGTTAAAGTCTAAACCAAGGTTTTGTTTGGTTGCTACTTCCCATCTGAGATAATCGGCAGCTAAAACAGAAACATGTAAACCGGGATAGTTGGACAGACTTCCTTCACTTGCCAGGCCACTGTAGTTGGGACTGTTAAGGTCACCATAATTGTATCCTCCAACTGTACCGATGGCTCCCATGTAAGGGAAGCGCACGTCATGACTGATTTTATTGTTACCAACTTCTCCATAGGAGTAACGAATTTTCAACAGGTCGAAAAAATGAATATTTTCTTTGATGAACGGTTCTTCAGAGATATTCCATGCTCCTGAAATAGCGGGGAAGAAACCAAATTGTTGTCCGGTTTTGAAAACTTCAGATCCGGTATAACCCCCATTGAACTCAATAAAATACCGGCTTTTAAAATCATAGGAAACACGTCCCGACACACCTTGGTCGCGACGAGGAATTCCACGCGCGATATTATTGCCCACATCAGAGGTTTCAGCCTGTTCTCTTTGTGAGTATTTCAAGAAAAGGTTAACATTATGAGTGTCTAAGAATTTCCGGTCATAGATTAGTTCACCTTCGAGGTTATAAATGCGTTCTCCCCACGAATCCGATTCTTGTTCCATGAGCCTTTGTGTAGAAACACGGAAAAAAACTAAATCTCCGCTACTGTCACGTCGGCGTTGGGTATTGTGTTGCTCAGGCCAGCGAACATGCTTGATGTTGTTACGGCTGTCGGAGTCGAAAGCAAAACGTCCTGCAAAACGCAAACCTTTTGTGATAAAATCAAAGTTTTGTTCCAAAGTGATATTGGTTTCTACCTTGCTGCGCCAAGATTCGTTATAACCGGTTTGAGTAGCTAACACCCAGGGGTTGGTCAACTCACCGGTACCATAAGCAGGGGTCAATCCGTTAGAATAAGTCAGGGGCGTTGCCAGAGGAGAATATCCCGTTATGGATTTCCATATGTTTATACCTTCAGCATTTACAATCCTGGTGGTCAGTTCCGGATCTTCAATATTCCCATAAACAGTGTATGTCTGCGACAAACCGGCACGATTTTGTCTTTCAAGAAATCCTGATACACCGGTTCGCAATATTGTAGAAGGTGTAATGTCAATATCGGTGTTCATACGATAGTTGTAACGTTCCAAGTTGCTGTTCGTATTGTAATCTTTCAGCATCTCGTCTGTTTTATACATCCCCTCTTCACTCATATAACTCATCGATACAAAATAGCGGGCTGTAGCACCTCCACCGCTCAAGTTGATGGATGCCCTATATGAATTTGCACCGTCTTTTAAAAGGATATCTTTCCAGTTGACATTCGGATAGAGATCAGGGTCGAGATTGTTCTCGATAATTTGCATTTCAATGTCGTTGTAGAGTGGTTCAAGGTTCCGTGTACGCCTCGCTTCATTCAGCAACTGTGCGTAAGTAATTCCATCCACGAACTCAGGAGTTCGGGTACGGGTGTTATAACCGTATTCAACCTTACCATTGATATTGATTTTTCCGGCATCACCTTTCTTGGTTGTGATGATAATTACCCCGTTAGCACCTCTGGCACCATAAATAGCAGTAGCAGAGGCATCTTTCAATACAGAGAACGATTCAATGTCTTCAATGTTGATTTCATTAAACGGACGTTCGAAACCATCCACTAACACCAAAGCTCCTGTGCCGGCACCGAAAGTTGAGATACCGCGAATCCAGAACTCAGATTGGTTGGAGCCGGGTTCACCGGAAACCTGCATGGAAATTACCCCGGCGATATTACCCGCCAAAGCATTGGTAATGTTTGCAGTTGGTACTTTTAATGTTTTGACGTCAACTGTCGAAATAGCTCCGGAAATAGATGCTTTTTTCTGTGCACCTGTACCGGTAATTACCACTTCATCCAACACATTCACATCATCACTGGTCAGTTTTACATTGATGACAGATTTACCATCCACTTCAACTTCTGTTTTTCCATACCCTATATAAGAGAAAACAAGGGTGGCGTTTCTTCTTACCGTGATGGAATACTTTCCATCAAGATCAGTATTTACACCAAATCCGGGTTCGTTTTTCACATAAATATTCACCCCTATCATGGGTTCATCATTTTCATCGGTTACTGTACCCGAAACTTGTATGCTGTTATCTTGCTGTGCAAATGCGCTTGGTATCATGCAAAGCAGGAATAATAATGTACTTATCAGAACTTTTATCTGTTTCATGTTTTTTACTCAATTTAAGGGTTTACTATTCAACTTTGATTGATCTGATGCGACGATTATCACGGTCGGCTATATAAAATGCATTGATGTCATCATCGTATATAATGCCAAAAGGTGAATTAAACTGAGCGTCACGCAATGCACCGTCTGAATATCCCGCAGCACTTTCAGGTCTTCCGGCATAGGTTGACACTTGTCCTTCAGGTGTAACCTTGCGAATACAATTGTTTTCTCCGTCACACACGTAGAAATTGTCATATTTATCAAAAGCTCCTTGTTGCGGTTCATTGAACAAGGTGTTACCTACCCCGACACCATCTTTGAAACCCCGTCTTTTTTGACTTCCTACAAAAGGCTGTGGTCTCTCAAAAGCTCTCTTCTCGAAATTATAGTCCATTCTGGCAATATAATGCTGGTTCTTACTTACAATATAAGCAAACTTTCCACTGGGAGCAATCTGAATATTGAATTCCCAGTTATTATCCTGAACCAGGAAGAAATAGTTAATTCCTTCTTTACCGTCCTCATTGAGTTTGTCGGCTGTAGGACCTCCATAGCGCCATGTTTGACCGGATCGGTTAAAAACTTTGTAAACCTGCGATTTACTGTAAGAATTAAACCAATAATCTCCCGAAGTGGGGTGTATGGCTCCTCCGTTGCATTGCTTGTGACGCATCACAGATCTCCAGGGAACCGGTGTTCCGTCGGTAAATTTTCTTGTAACCGAATCGCGCGGAATAATCACTGTACCGTTCCAATGCCAGTCATCACCATCATTGGCTATAATCATGGTGTCTCGATAATTTGGCACATTGTCGATATTTTTAGTAAATGCAATGGTGCGTGGGCGCCTTAAATCTGAATTGGTGCGAAAAATGGTTTCCACTTTCTTTTCATACATGTCGATAAAGCGAAGACCATTATTTTCTTCAATGAGATAGATGTTTTTCTTGGGTTTTCCAAATTCATCCAAACTGTTAACATCAGTATCAAAAGCTAACCAGAATGGGCTTTGGAACTGGGCTTTTTCGAAAGTACCGTCTATGATGGCAGTATTACCATCTTGATCGGTAAAACCAAGAAAAGTTGAAACGTTTTTGGTAAATGTATATACCAATTTTTTGTCAAGAGTACTTGGATTAGAATTTCCAACCACCACTTTAATAGGTGCTTGAATAATTTCGCCTTCCTCACGAAAATCGTTGCCGCGCAGAGACGGAACGATGCAATAAATTAATGTTCCTTCCGGATCAACACCAATTACAGATGCTTCAATGTCGTTGATAAACACAGCAATGCTGTCCTTGTGACCACCGAAATTCTCACCTTTAATTAACATCTGAGTTGCCACGCGTCCGCTGTCAGGTGAAAAAGAGGAAACAACAACAGGCGAGGCCGGATTATGGTCAACTCTTTTTCTTAAGATATTTTCCTCCACACAAGAAGTCATATGTAGCATCAAAACAAAAGAAAACAGCATTGACATCATCCATAGAAATGATTTGTACGTGCTCTTCATCCTTTTAAAATTATTTTAATTAAAACTGATTAAGTGAAAAATTACTCTCTATGATAATATGTATATTTATTCTGTTATTTAGTTTTTTGAACAACACTTTATAGCCCGTTAAGCACTGAACGTGCTTTGAAGTTCTGCATTTCCCCGTCATCCGTATCATAAAAGTCATTAATGAGTACCGCCGGGGCACGTAAAGCAAATTCAAATGCCGGCTTGTAGAGATCTGCTGGAATTGTTAATTTCGTTTCGGCGACACACGATTGTTCTGCCACCAAAAAGAGCAATAGAAAAGCAAAATTAAATAAAATGAGTTTTTGGTTTTTCATTGGCTATTTGTCGCAACAAAATCGATAAAAAATCAAAGATATATATGTATGGGTTATTTTTTGGGTTACAAACAGGGTTACAATAGGAAAAAAATAGTAATTCTATTGAAAAATACATGATTATTTCGTTTAGAAATATACTGTTTACATTTTTTTTAGTTTAGACAAATTTAGTTGTTCCACAAAAATAGAATTCTTTGTTCCGATGCATAATCCCAATATTGTGCTATGTTATATTTGTTATGCACACCACAAAGAACCGGTTTTAACACAAGGACATAATTAAAATTATAATAATTATGATAATATTATGAAATAAAATACTATTTTTGCTGAGAATTTACAACAACTTAAATCCAGCCTTGAAAAATCGGAACTTTTAATTGATTCACATCAGGGAAGATGCAGGGTTCGTAAAAAAGTTGATTCAATATTTGATGTGTATGTACGTAAAATACTTTAAACGCATATTTGATGTCGTATTAGCTTTAACAGCACTGTTAGTTTTGTCTCCGTTTTTACTTGTGATATTGGTTGCTCTTCTCATTGTCGGGAAGTATCCGCTATTTTTTATCCAGGAGCGGGTGGGTCATAAAAACAAGATGTTTAAAATTATCAAATTAAACACCATGTACAGAAATTCCGATGGAGGAGGAAAAGACAGTCTTTCTACCGATGACGACGCCCGCGTTATTCCCTCTCGCCGTTTTCTCAGAAAAACTAAAATTGATGAGTTACCTCAGCTCTTGAATATTTTACAAGGCAGTATGTCAGTTGTCGGAGCACGCCCTCAAATGCCGGTGGACTTTCAGAAATATCCGCCTGAAGTAAAAAAACGCATATACAATACGCTTCCCGGCATTACGGGAATAGGGTCTATCATCTTCCGTAACGAAGAAAAATGGATATCTAAAGCTAATGGCGATAAACATGCATTTTACCGAGATCATATTTCTCCTTATAAAGGTTCTGTTGAGTTGTGGTATCAAGACAATATCTCTTTTAAAAACGATGTTTTGATTATTTTTATTACTGCCTGTGTGTTGATTTATCCTAAATGTGATTTGGTGTACAAGACATTCAAGGATTTGCCTCCTAAACCGGAGGTGTTTAATGAAGATGAACCAACCGATAGTGTGAAAAATGAAGAATTAATGGAGGAGTGTCTAACTTCTTAACTTCTTAACTTCTTTAACTTCTGTTTACCATTCAGCTTTACAAATCAAGACATTGTCTTTTCTTAACTTCATGAGTTTTGTAAACTAACTATATAACCTTTTCTGATTCAATATTAACTTAAAAACAAATTATCACCGTATGAAAATCGCTATTGTAGGAACAGGATATGTCGGATTAGTCTCCGGAGCTTGCATGGCAGAAATGGGAGCGAACGTGGTATGCGTGGATGTAGATAAGCAAAAAATTGAAAACCTAAAACAAGGTATTATTCCGATTTATGAACCGGGGTTGGAAGAGCTTGTATCGCGCAATGTACAGGCAGGTAGATTGGAGTTTACTACCGAGTTGAAAGAAATATTGGATGATGTTGAAATTGTTTTCAGTGCCGTGGGTACTCCGCCCGATGAAAATGGAAGTGCTGATTTGAAATATGTAATGGAAGTTGCGCGCACCATCGGGCAGCACATGAAACAATACGTACTATTGGTTACCAAAAGTACAGTACCTGTGGGAACGGCTGATTTGGTTAAAGAGATTCTACATGAAGAATTGAGAACCCGAGGGGTTGACATACCTTTTGATGTGGCTGCCAATCCGGAATTTTTGAAAGAAGGCGATGCCATCAACGATTTCATGCGCCCCGATCGTGTGGTTATTGGTACCGAAAGCGAAAAGGCGAAAGATTTATTGTCGCGTCTATACCGTCCTTTGATGCTGAATAATTTCCGCGTAATTTTTATGGATATTCGTTCTGCGGAGATGACGAAATATGCCGCTAATGCCATGTTGGCTACCCGTATCAGTTTTATGAATGATATTGCCAACTTGTGTGAATTGTTAGGTGCTAATGTAAATATGGTACGAAAAGGTATTGGTACAGATTCACGTATCGGCAGCAAGTTTTTATATCCGGGCTGTGGCTATGGCGGTTCTTGTTTTCCGAAAGATGTAAAAGCCCTGATTCAAACTGCTGATAAAGTTGGTTATGACCTACAGGTCCTCAAGGCTGTGGAGGCGGTCAATACGTACCAAAAAACCGTATTATTTGAAAAGTTGTACAATTATTACCAAGGTGAGTTGCAAGGTAAAACCATAGCGCTGTGGGGCTTGTCTTTTAAACCCAATACCGATGATGTGCGTGAAGCCACCTCTTTGGTTTTGATAGAACTTTTATTGGAAGCCGGTGCCTTCATACGGGTATTTGATCCGGTTGCCATGAAAACAGCCCAAGAAACTGTGAAACGAAGCCTTTCACATTTACCTATTGAAAATATCTATTATGCAACAGATGTGTATGACGCTGCATTAAATGCCGATGCCTTACTGTTGGTGACGGAATGGAAGGAATTTCGTATGCCCAATTGGCGTGTTATCAAAAAATCGATGAACAAAGCCTATGTAATTGACGGTCGTAATATATACGACCCGAACGAACTGAAGGAGTTGGGATTTGACTATTCAGCAATTGGTGTGAAGTGATTAAATAAGTTTTCTGAAACTGCCTTTTTATACCAGATTGCAAATTGCTTCAATCCTTCTTTCAGTGTGGTCTTCGGGCGATAACCAAATTCTTTTTCGAGGTCGGACACATCAGAAAAGGTATGTTGTATGTCGCCGGCTTGCATGGGTAAAAATGTTTTAATTGCCCGCTTACCAAGTGCGTTCTCCAATTCTTCTACATAATCGGTCAACTGCACGGGAGAGGAATTCCCAATGTTATAGATGCGATAAGGTGCGGATGAGCTGGCAGGATCAGGGAAGTTTGAATCCCATAAGGCATTATTTGTTGCAGGTCGGTTGATAACCCTTATCACCCCTTCAACCACATCATCAACATAAGTAAAATCACGTGCCATATCACCATTATTGAAAATTTTTATCGGCTTACCATGCATGATGGCATCGGCAAAAAGCATAGGCGACATATCCGGTCGTCCCCAAGGTCCGTAAACGGTAAAAAAACGCAAACCTGTAGTGGGCAAATCGTACAAATGACTATATACATGTGCCATCAACTCATTGCTTTTTTTAGTCGCTGCATACAAGCTGACAGGGTGATTGGTTTCTGCTTGAGTCGAAAAAGGCATTTGCGTGTTTAAGCCATATACACTGCTTGAACTGGCATAAACCACATGTTTAACATTGTGATTTTTGGCACATTCCAATATGTTGGTAAATCCCACGATATTGCTGTTGATATATGCCATCGGATTCTCTAAAGAGTATCTCACTCCTGCCTGTGCAGCCAGGTGACAAACAAATTCGAATTGATGTGCATTAAAAATTTGTTGCATGCCTGCTTCATCCTCAAGATTCATCAGAATAAAAGAGAAATTATCGTGCAATGAACTTGTAACCGGCGTATTGTATTGAATGTTATGCCGTTCTACTCCTAATTCCCGCAGGCGTGCATATTTTAAATTGACATCATAATAATCGTTGATATTATCTAAACCAACCACACGCCAACCTTCTTGCAACAGCTTTTTTGCTAAATGGAAGCCAATAAAACCGGCAGCTCCTGTCACTAAGATAAGCGGCATATTTTGTAGTGTGGAATGCGGAGAGTTATGCATATTATTATTTGTTAGCGAGTATTTTATGATTTATTTATACTTCGACGAACTTAAAGCCCGAAATCTGCATCACAGAATCTTGAACCCGTATCAATTATTGTCAATGCATACACAAGGTACAACCTTCGTGCATACCCAATTCTCCCCTTAGCCTTTTTTCCACCAACATCTTCATACGATTGGCTAAGCTGGGGATGCGTATGTTTTCAATCACATCGGCTGCAAATGCATACATCAGCAACAGACGGGCTTCCGGAAGCGAAATGCCTCTTGTGCGCATGTAAAACAGGGCTTGCTCATCAATTTGTCCGGTGGTAGCGCCATGCGAACATTTCACGTCATCGGCATAAATTTCCAACTGCGGACGGGTACGTACCTTGGCTTTTTTACTCAATAATATATTGCGGTTCAACTGATAAGCCCATGTTTGCTGGGCATCTTTTTCAACGAAAATCCTCCCAGTGAATGCTCCTTTAGAAACATCATCCAACACATACTTAAACAATTCATTGGAGTGACAGTTTGGTTTGTTGTGTTTGATAGTCGTATGGTTGTCGATTTGTTGCTGACCACCTCCTACCATCATACCGCACAATTCGGCTTCACATTTTTCACCATTCATCTCCACTTCAATATTGTTGCGCGAAATGCCGTTGTTTAAGGTGATGAGATTCGTCAAGGTATCGGAAGATTCTTTTTGATCAATGAGCACTGTTGACAAATTTGCAGTTTTATTATGTGTATTCTCTAATTTGTAATTTTCGTAAACTGCATTTTCTCCTACAAACACCTCAGACACACGATTAGCCACAAAATTCACATCATCCATGGCATGATCGCAAACTAACAATTGTGCTTTTGCACCTTTCTCAATGATGATCAAATTGCGTGAGTTTGCCAACAGATCCACATCCGAACGCATGATGTTGACTAATTGTACGGGTTTATCCATATGTACATTTTCCGGAACGTACATAAAAAAGCCGTCTTGCGCAAAAGCCTCGTTAAATGTAATCAAAGCATCATTTTGCGGAGCGGTTAACTTACCATAATATTGTGTCACCAGTTCAGGATATTTTTCCGAAGCTTCCTTTAATCCGCAGATAATAACTCCTTCTGGGAGACTGCCGTTGTGCTTTTTCTTTGGAGGATAGAAACTGTCATTCACCACAAAAAACTGATAACTATATATTTCTGGCACATCACACTGAAAAGTTTGATAAGGATTCACAGGGAAATTCAACCTTCTGAAATTCAAACCGTAATCAAGGGAAAACATAGGTTTCAAATCAGTGTATCGATAATTTTCATGCTTGGTACTTGGAAAACCCATGCTTTCAAATTTGGCAAAAGCAGCATCCCGCGACCTGTTGATGATGGCCGCTGAATTTTGCTTGATCAACTGATGATGGGCTTTATATAATTCTATATATTGTTTTTCCATGAAAATATTTTTAAACAAAAGACGATGCTATTTCAACCAGTCGTAACCTTTGGTTTCCAATTCCAAAGCCAGCTCTTTTGTTCCTGATTTCACTATCTTACCGTCATGCAACACATGCACATAATCAGGCACTATATATTCCAACAACCTTTGATAGTGGGTAATCAGAATGGTTGATTTTTCGGGTGTTTTTAATTTATTGACACCATTGGCAACAATGCGCAGGGCATCTATATCCAAGCCTGAGTCAGTCTCATCCAGAATGGCCAATTTGGGTTCCAACATCGCCATTTGAAAAATCTCGTTTTTCTTCTTCTCTCCTCCTGAAAAGCCTTCGTTTACAGAGCGGTTAGTCAGTTTATTATCCATATCAACCAAAGCTTTTTTCTCACGCATAAAACGCAAAAAATCGGAAGCAGACATGGGCGGTAATTTCCGGTATTTCCGTTGCTCATTGATGGCAGTACGCATGAAATTCACCATGCTCACGCCGGGTATCTCCACCGGATATTGAAAACTCAGGAAAATACCTTCATTGGCACGTTCCTCCGGATCTTTTTCCAGTAAATTTTTTCCTTCGAAAGTAATACTTCCGCTCGTCACTTCAAAAGCAGGATTTCCCACTATGGTGGATGCCAAAGTTGATTTACCCGATCCGTTCGGTCCCATGATGGCGTGTGTTTCACCCGGCTTGACCGTCAAAGACAAACCCTTTAAAATTTCTTTACCATCAATCGAGACATGTAAATTTTTTATTTCAAGCATGATTATCCTGATATGTATTATGTTGTATATAACAGTCCTTTAAATTTATCCTACAGATCCTTCTAAACTGATCTGCAACAGCTTCTGTGCTTCAACGGCAAATTCCATGGGTAATTTATCCATCACCTCTTTGGCATAGCCATTCACAATCAAACCTATCGCATCTTCTGTGGAAATGCCACGTTGGTTGCAATAAAAAATCTGATCTTCGGATATTTTTGACGTGGTGGCTTCGTGTTCTACGATAGCCGATTCATTGTTGATTTCCATGTACGGAAAAGTATGTGCTCCGCATTTGTCGCCCAACAGCATGCTGTCGCATTGCGAGAAATTCCGGGCATTTTCGGCATTAGCACCCACTTTTACCAAGCCGCGGTAACTATTCTGACTTAATCCTGCGGAAATTCCCTTAGAGATGATGCGTGAACTTGTATTCTTACCCAGATGTATCATTTTGGTTCCGGTATCAGCTTGCTGAAAATGGTTGGTCACGGCAACCGAATAAAACTCGGCAGTGGAGTTGTCACCCATCAAGATACAAGAAGGATATTTCCAGGTAATGGCTGAACCTGTTTCAACCTGTGTCCATGAAATATGTGAGCTTTCCCCTTTGCAAATACCGCGTTTGGTAACGAAGTTATACACTCCTCCATTACCTTCTTTGTCACCCGGATACCAGTTTTGAACCGTAGAATATTTCACCTCCGCATGCTTCATCGCGATGATTTCCACCACTGCAGCATGCAACTGGTTTTCATCCCGCTGCGGAGCCGTACAACCCTCTAAGTAAGACACATAGCTTTCATCATCCGCAACAATCAAAGTCCGCTCAAACTGTCCGGTATTCTGTGTGTTGATACGAAAATAAGTGGATAGCTCCATCGGGCAGCGTACACCTTTTGGGATGTAAACAAAGGAGCCGTCACTGAAAACGGCACTGTTTAGTGCAGCAAAAAAATTATCACAGGCAGGTACTACCGTTCCTAAAAATTTCTTTACCAAGTCGGGATGCTCTTGTACTGCTTCGCTGAACGAGCAAAAGATGATGCCTTTCTCAGCCAAAGTTTCTTTGAAGGTGGTCTTTACCGAGACCGAATCCATCACTGCATCTACAGCAATGCCCGATAAAATTTTTTGTTCTTCCAAAGGTATTCCTAACTTCTCGAAAGTGGCCAAGATTTCCGGATCTACTTCATCCAGGCTGCTGATGGATTTCTTTTGTGGGGCTGCGTAATATGAAATGGACTGGTAATCAATTTCAGGAATATTCAGATGCGTCCAATCCGGCATCTTCATTTTTTGCCATTGGCGGAAAGCTTTCAAACGAAACTCAAGCATCCACTCCGGTTCGTTTTTCTTGGTAGAAATCAATCGGACAACATCCTCGTTCAAACCGGGTGGAATCACCTCTGTCTCAATATCGGTGGTAAATCCGTATTTATATTCGCTTTGCGTGACTTCGTGTATTATTGCGTCTGACATATTCCTCTTAAAAGCAAGTGCAAATGTAGTAAATAAATACTGAAAATAGCTAAATCGTCCAAATTTGGCGGTGTCTTAAAAGTGTTCAACTGTTGCGGGTTCCGTGGTGCGAGTTCCGGGTTTCGTGGTGCGTGGTTCGGGTTCCGAGTTCCGAGTTCTGGAGTGAGTATTCGCAAGGTTAAGGTGTTGCAGGGTGCAAATTGACCTTATTACATACCTAAAAACAAAATGATGTATTGGTTGTCAGTGGGTTATGTAGCGACATAGAAAAACGGAAGAACGTTTACCATGGATGAAACTTTGATGAAATATTGGTGAAGTTTTGCTCATTTTTTATTGAATTATTTTGTGTTACTTTGTCCAATAATACGAATGAATAAAATCTATTTTTAGAAAAATTGATTGAAATTCTGTTTGTCAAACCTTTTTTATAATACATCACAATAACCGACACAGTCCGTACAACTTTAATTATTTTGCATACGAACAACAGTAGTCTGTAAAATACGTGAATGCGAATGCCATAAGACGTATTTTCGAAAATCAAAAAATGCTTGGGGTCCAAAGAAATTGTACCCATGTGACATGTTAGTTTGTTTACTTTACGAACTTTAAATCTGCGAAAACTTATGTTTTCAGTCGGTGTCTCATAAATGCCCAACTTCTAAAACACCTTGTTGTTTTTGGGGTTGAATATATGTTTTGAGACAGCCCCACTTAAATTATGATTAATTAATTCGAATGCATTGAAAAGACCAAAACAAATACTATTTCTTTTCAGCATTCACAATACCTTTATGTTTTATGAAAAAACTATTTTATATATTTGCCTTTGTGGCGTTTGCTCTGACTTCATGTGATAAAAATGAAGTCAATAATCTAACAGAGTTAACTGAGCCAATTGCAAAAGCAGTAGATCCCGTAGATCCCGAAATGATTAAACTTGGGAAAAAACGAGAAAATCCATATTCTGTTGAAAATATACGAAAAGCTTATCAAGCATTACAAGCCGATGGTTTATTACGAGCTCCGATGAATATTCAAGCGACAAATTTATATGTAAGATTCTTACCGAAAACAGAAGACGAATATCAGGCACTAAAAAAACAAGGGTATGAATTATTTGATTATCCGCTTGAATACGAAAGAGTTGAGGGAGGTAGTTATTATCATGACCCAAATCTACCTAAGGACGGTTTTACATGGATTTATGTTGTTTTACCTGTTGATTATGTATTCGGAGACATTCAATATGAAATAATCTCTGAACTAGTATTGCAAGATGAAAGCGAAGCTTCGGGTATGGCGGCTGCACAGAAAGTTAAAGCCATTGATACCAACGACTGGTCATTAATTGAAGAAAAATCGTTTGAATTGACCGGCAATGAATATTATTCCAAAAAAGAATCTACAAATGGTATGATGAAGGTTAAAGTTAAACCAAGCGGAAGAATAACAATAGAGGATGATGTTTTAAAGCGAGAAATAGGCATTGAGGGTGTAAAGGTTAGAGCATCAAGATGGTTTACTGCGAAATACGGTTATACAAACTCAAATGGTGAATATACTTTTAATTATACCTTTAATGGACCCGTGGATTATAGCATCGTTTGGGAACGCGAAGATTGGGATATACGCCATGGAGTATGGGCGCAAGCAACATACAACGGACCGAATACAGTGACAAATTCATGGAGTGTGAAAATAAATAATTCTAATATACAATTTGTGTATGCCAACGTTCATAGAGCTTGTTTTACATATTGGTTTAATATTTCTTCATTTGGTATAAAAACCCCTCCAAAAGATTCATCATGGTCTCCAAGAGTAAAAATTGGTGTTTATGATACGGCTGGAAGAGCTTACGCAAGCCCGCTATTGCGCTGGTTCACTATTCCAAGTATTTGTATCTATAGCCATTCGAAATATGACAATGGCACTACGGTAAAGAATACCTCTGCATGGATATACCAAACGACAATTCATGAATTAGCTCATACTTCACACTGGGAAATTGACAAAGATTTGTTCTGGTCAATCGATCAAATACTTGTAGAAAGCTGGGCAGTAGGTGTGGCCTATGAAATCCCAAGAAAGATTTACCCGGTATCAAGTTTAAGCCGGTGGGATTGGCAACACATCACTAAAGCTAAAATCATAGATATGAATGACTTAGAAAGAAAATACACTCCAATTGTCATTGATTTAATGGATACTACAAATCAAAGCGTTATGTACGGTGATACTACGCAATATGCAAACGACAAGGTAAGTGGTTATACTTTGCAACAAATTGAAAACGCCATTAAAAAAGTAAAAACCTTAAATGGCTTAAAAAATAATTTAAAAAGCATGTATGACAATCCTAGCGAAGAACATTTAGATAAATTATTCGAGTTTTATACAAATTTATAATTCACAAAAAAATGAAAACAAAATTATTTTGCACTTTGCTAATTTTAAGCACTTTAGTTGGATGTGAAAAAATAACAGGTGTGTATTATTGTATAAAAAACGACACTCAGCATGATATCAAAATTGAACATATTGGGATGTGGGTTCAAGAAAAAGAATTTCATATAGCACCATCTCAGGTGTATGAGGCATTTTACTCCTCTATTGACTTTGAAACTTTACCTTCAAGAGAAGACACATTCTATGTTTTCATGGATAACAAAAAATACATGGACATATTTGATTTAAAAACAAGCTTAACTCGCCCGCTTAATTATGTGTATGATACAACAAAAAAAACTAAGACTGCTTCATATGCTGTTTTTAGTATTAATAAAGAGTATATAGATAGCCTAATTGAGATAGAGTAAATTGAATCAAAATGCATGTTTAGTAGCATTCGTACTTACGAGTGCTACTATTTGTTCTTTTTTGCATTTAGATAAATTATTCGAGTTTTATACAAATTTATAATTCACAAAAAAATGAAAACAAAATTATTTTGCACTTTGTTAATCTTGAGTACTTTAGTCGGATGTAAAAAAATAACAGGTGTGTATTATTGTATAAAAAACGACACTCAGCATGATATCAAAATTGAACATATTGGAGCGTATGTTCAAGAAAAAGAATTTCGTATAGCACCGTCTCAGGTGTATAAGGCTTTTTGGGGAGACCCTAAATTTGAAACATTTCCCTCAGAAGTAGATACATTTTATCTTTTTATAGACAACAAAACATACATGGATGTATTTGATTTAAAAACAAGTTTAACTCGTATGGAAAATTATGTTTATGATAAAACAGAAAAAAAAGTAAATTCCGAAATATCGTATGATATATTTACCATAGGTGAGAATTATCTAAACAGCCTAATTGAAATGAACTAAATTGAAATTGTTGGTCGTAATAAATTTTAGAAGACTTGATAAAAGTAGGAAAGACCGATGTGCAAATTGTATATTGGTCTTTTTTTGTATTGGCGGTGTCTTATATTGTTCAACTACTGCGTTACTTTCGATATTCGGGGTCGCGTGTTCCGCGGTGCGAGTTCCGGGTTTCGGGGTGCGGGATTGGAAAACGGACAAAAGATCAATGTTTGCCTTTGATGAAATATTGATAAAATATTGGTGAAGTTTTGCTCATTTTTTATTGAATTATTTTGCGTTACTTTGTCCAATAATGCGAATGAGCCAAATTTATTTAATTCAGCTCCACTAGTGATAGCAACCATGAAACAACTCTTATCAATTATCCTTTGTCTGTCATTCATATTATCGGTGAATAATAACTGCTTTGCACAAGAAAGTACTGACAAACAACAACGAGGGCTGCATACGATATATGTGGAAGCACTAGGAAATGCTTTTTGGGGATATAGCATGGGGTATGATTATACACTGAAAATACAAGAAAAACATAAATTGTCTTTTAAATGCGGATTGGGTTATGTACCGGAATTTGACAAGGAAAATAACAGATTTAAGTTTGGTGTTTTCGAGCTCCCCATTACCCCTGAAATCAGCTACTTGCATGGAAAAAAACACCATCTTGAATTGGGTGTGGGAGTAACATTCAGAGCGAACCATGTTCCTTGGCGAGGGTGGGATTGGACAGCTCCTTTTAGAATAGGCTATCGCTATCAAAACAATAATGGGGGTCTTTTCTTAAAAGTTGCCGCTACGCCTTTTATTTGGTTTATGAATCATCAAGATACCGAAGACAGTGAGCCTGAATTATGGAAAATATTTATGCCATTTGGGGGGATAGCTTTGGGTTATACGTTTAAGAGTCGGTAAAATAATCTATAAATTACGGCATTAAGATTTTGTGTAACTTTACATGCGATTAAACTTGAAAAGTTCTTAATCCTACGGGATTCTTTAGATGAGGTGTTAAAAACCTCAGATTTCAGATTTTGACACCGGATAATCCGGTTGTGAATTTAATAACAACAGATTTATACCTCAAACAATGAAAACAAAAACTACATTTTTAATTTTATTGAGTCTTTTATGGATCCAGACAAGCAAATGCTTGGCTGCTTCTTCGAATGAAGCCTTGTTAAAATTGGATAGCATCTTGGTGTCCGGTTTTACCAAGTATCAATATTCGTATAACGAACAGGGGCAACTGATCAGCGAGCGGTTTTTTATAGTAACGGAAGACAGTATCAATATGATTTATAATTTATCTACCCTCACTGAGCATTTTTATGAAAACGGTAAAAAAACATCTTCAGTCGTTTCTCGTCCTCGCGAGGGAGTTATAACTCCTTTTACCAGAACTGTTTATGAGTATGATGGAGAAAAACTATCCGTTGAAAAACAGGAGAATTTTGTTAACAATCAATGGATTACGGATAAAAAATCCACTTGTTTTTACAATGAAGACGGATTGCTGTCGAACATTGAATATTCCGTTTTTAGAAATGATGTTTTTCTTTTAATCGAACAGGATGTGTATCAATATGATGAACAAAGCAATGAGCTTTCGTGTATTCTCAAACAAATGCTGATACCGGAAAATCAATGGTCAGATAAAAGCAAAACAGAATTTACCTATGAATCGGGAAATTTAGTTTGTCAAATTGACTATAACTACAATGACACGATTAATGACTGGAGGGCAACCCTGAAAAAAGAATATATATACAATGCATCAGATGATAATAAAGTGATATACCGTGAATATTATTTTGTTGAAGATGCTTTTGTGTTGGCATTGGAAACAGAAATCACATTAGACAGCACTTGTCCCTCAGAAAATCTGATATTGCCTTTTGAAAACAATTTGCCATACAAAGTGGAAAACGAGTATAATAGTCAGTCTCAGAAAGTTTCTAATTATTATTATTCTCCATTGGAGACTTCCGGAGTAATTTCCTTGGATGGTTCTGTGCACACCTCCATATATCCGAATCCGGCGAAAGATATTTTAAATATCCGCTCGAATCAATGCATTAATGCTGTGGATATCTTTGATGTTTCAGGCAGATTGTCGGCAGTTCATTCCGGTCCGGCTACCCAACTTGACATCTCAGCCTTAACTCAAGGTATTTATTATGTAAAAATAAGCAGTGCCGGACAATGTACAACTTTGAAACTTATCAAAAGATAACAATGCCTTTTTTCTAAGTGCATGGCAAAAACTTTTCACAGAGAAAAGGATATTAATTAATAAACCAAGCCAACTTTTTGGGTCACATCATTGTGATATAGTTGGCTTTTTTGTGTCTTTGGATATTCTCTCGTTGAAGTATGTGACTGAGCCCGAATATCGAAAGTAACGCAGCAGTTGGGCACTTATGAGACACCGCCGCGCATTTTCATTTTTCACGCATGGTAACCCAAGGCGTTGCCATTGGGCTGGTATATATTGCCCCTTCGGGGCGTAATCTGGTGTTTTTCAATTATTTACGCCCTGAAAGGGCAGGCTTTGACAGCCCAGAGCAACGCTCTGGGTTAATAATGACCCCAAAATACCGAGCGCCCTGAAGGGGCAACATATTTTTTTAAATTTGAAATTAACAAATATCCCCGCTAACTCCAGAACCCGTGAACTTGCACCACGCGACACCGGAACTCGTGAACGCGCACCCCGGAACCCGGAACCCGGAACCCGGACCCCGGACCTCATCTACAAAGCTTTTCTGCCAATTTTTCTGATAGCAGCTTCTATGGGTTTATCAGGTTCTATTACGTTGTGTGGTCCCCAGAAATCGGGATCAGAAAAGCCTTCTGCTTTATCGGCAATAATTACATGGGTACGAAGTCGGTCACTGAATTTAATTGACTTATCATCAGAGCTGATCTCGTGATCGGTAACCGCCATTTCGATAGCAGAAAAATAATGACTGTTAAAAAGTTTCTTTTTCCAGTTTACTTTTATGCCTAGTTCGATACGACTGTAAGCATAGTACCACTTACCGTCTTTTTCGACATAATCCATACGATAATCGGCTTGTACCGGTGATACTTTGGCATTGAAAGGTTTTTTTTGGATAAACATCCTGATTGCTTCTGTTTGATTGGTTAAATCAAGACTAAATACTGCCGACTTTAAAGCCAGGGAGGCGGCATCAATATAAAATTTTCCGTCATAAAGCGCCTCTTCTTTAGTAGGTCGATGCTTGAAGTCCACCACATAAATAAGCTTGTCGTCTATCCATTGGATATTGTCCAAGGTGAAATCATATTTCTCAAACATCCGTTCAGTCATGAGAAATACAGGATATTTCATGACGTCTAAAAATAAGCAGTTGTAGGGACCACCCATCAATTTAAAAACCAGGGTATCCAATTTCGTGTAGTCGGTTTGTTTACGTGCTTTGATTAATCTTGCGTAATCTTGCCGGTAATTATTGTACGATTGTTTTTGAATCTCAACAACCGCTTCTGACAGAGACACATAACTTCTTCCTTTTCGGATAGATTCTCGATAAAAGGCAGTCATGAACATTTCCTGCATGGGATAGTTTTCAGGAATTTTTTCAAACATCAAAGCCACTAAAGCATTGGCATCTTGAGTCAACACATTGATTTGAGGAAGAACAACGGTTGCTTGTTCCATGGCAATGATACCTTTTTGAGCTTGAAGCTCATCTGCTTCTATTGTGCGACTTTTATAGCCTATATGGCTTACGATTAACTTTACATGTTGGGAGGCAATAGGAACTTTCAGTAAAAAATTCCCTTCAGCATTGGTTACGGTTGCAATATTGGTCCCTGCAGCCAATATATTGCAATAGGTCAGTGGCGTATGGGTTAGCTGATCAATGACCTTTCCCCGATACGACCGGTAATCATCGTTATTGGGCTGAGAGAATATGCAAGAAATGCCTAACACGATGGAAAGAAAGAGCAATCTAATTCTCATCGCATTCATAATTAAACTTTTATTAGTGAGTTAACAAATATCGTAAATATTTATTGAATAATTACAATCAAAATTATTTTTTGCATTATTGAGTTCCCTTCGATAATACTAAAATTTTAACGCTATTGGATTTATTGTTTCAAAAAAAAAGTCGCGTATCATTTTAATTCACTTAAAAAGTGTATATTTGCACACTTAAACTAAAATATTATTGCAATATGTTAAACATGATTACCTTATGGGCTTTAGGTACCGGAGAAATTATATTAATTGCCCTCGTAGTATTATTGATTTTTGGTGGTAAAAAAATTCCTGAGCTGATGCGTGGTTTGGGTAAGGGCGTCAGTCAGTTCAAAAAAGGTGTAAGAGAAGTTGATGATGAAATAAACACCTCGCTGAACGACCTTGAAAAAAAATAAGCATCAGGTCTTATGCCAAAAAGAATGAGTGAAGGAAAAAACTTATCGTTCTGGGAGCATTTGGAGGTGTTGCGGTGGACCATCTTCCGCATAATAATGGCTGCACTTTTAGTTGTTGTAGCTATTTTTTCTTTTAAGGATTTTGTGTTCAACGAGATCGTTTTTGCACCTTTAAGTTCAGACTTTTGGTTTTATCGTTCACTTTGCAAATTAGCCGAACTGTTCAAGTTTCCGGGTTTATGTCCGGAAGATTTCAATATTGAATTAATCAATATTAATCTCGCCGGTCAGTTGATGACGCATATCACTTCTTCATTCAGCATCGCATTAGTCTTAATCGTACCCTACATTTTACTTGAAATTTGGTGGTTTGTGCAACCGGCATTATATCCCAACGAAAAGTCGCATGTTGGCATTATTTTCTTATCTTCTTCATTCTTATTTTATTTAGGAGTAATAGTCAGCTATTTTATTATTTTTCCACTGACAGTAAGGTTTTTGGGTACCTATAAAGTGTCTGCTTTGGTTCCCAATCAGATTGCTTTGCAATCGTATATGGGCAGTTTGTACATACTGACTTTCAGTTTGGGAATTATGTTTGAAATGCCTGTTTTGGCATATTTGTTATCGAAAATCGGATTGATTAACAAACAAATGCTGAAAAAGGTACGTTCGTACGCTTTTTTAATTTTGCTGATACTGTCGGCTTTGGTGACACCTACCACTGATCCGTTTACCATGTCGGTTGTGGCCTTACCTCTTTATTTGTTGTACGAATTGAGTATTTTGGTCAGCAAGCCTAAAAAGGAAGAGGAGGACGAAGATGAAGAGGATGAAATGATGCATGACACTGCAATAGATTAAGTTTTCTTCGCCCGAAGCATTTCTCTTTTACCTTTTGCACCGGGAATTCTTTCTACTGAAAATCCGGCTGTCTGCAATGCCCTGCGTACCGTCCCTTTGGCACAATAGGTAGTCAGTATGGCGTTGGGATTACAGCAATCATACAGCATTTGGAAACGCTCATTCGTCCACATTTCGGGTTGTTTCTCCGGCGAAAAAGCATCAAAGTAAACCAGGTCGTACGTTCCCGTCAAACGAAATGTGGTGAAATCTTCAAGTATTTTATACAGGTTAAAATTCTTTGTCAGTGAAATGTGTTTTTGCCACGGGGAGCTATGCAAAAGGTAAAATACATTCTTTTTATCTTTTGCAATGAGGTCGGGATAATTTAATGAAGCAGCAGATTCCGAAGATAGCGGATAAAGTTCAATAGCTGTGTAAAACACTTTTTGTTGGGTTTTCTCGGTTTCAACCAGAGTCAAAAATGCATTCAAGCCTGTTCCGAAGCCGATTTCCAAAATATTCAATGAAGACTGCTTACACTGTCGCAAGCCTGCATCAATAAAGGTGTGTTCGGATTCCTGTATGGCACCGTGAATGGAATGGTAGGTTTCGTGCAGTTCAGGATGCAATACGGAATGAGAACCGTCTTCAGTCAGAACAATTTGTTGAGGATTTAATTTCATGTAGTTGTAATTTGACTTTTTTGCCATACGAAATTTTTGATGAACCATTTAAATCAGTTCATGTTGGTTTTATTATTTATCATTATTTTCACTATATTTGTACTTTAACACATTCAGCATCATGCAAACCTATCTCGGTCTCGGCAGCAATTTAGGCAAAAAAGAACACAATATCAATTTTGCCATTCAGCAAATAGCTGAGAAAGTAGGCAAAGTAATACGCCGGTCTACTTATTACTATTCTGCTCCGGTGGGGTTTTCATCTGACAATCATTTTGTAAATGCGGTTATTTTGGTTGATACCCAACTTACTCCTTTAGATTTGCTGCATCAACTTCAAAGTATAGAAATGAAGATGGGCAGAACGGAAAAAACCAAAGAGGGAGTGTATGAGGACAGAATCATTGACATCGACATATTGCTTTACGGCGACATGACCGTTGATTTGCCCGGACTAAAAATTCCTCACCCTCTGATGCATGAAAGGGATTTTGTGATGAATCCGCTTAGAGAAATACAATACTGACCGAAAAACTACAAACTGCACATCATATTGATGATGGGGCTGTCTCAAAAGCAACGCAGCAGTTGGGCGTTTATGAGACACCGCCATCATATTGATGATAATCACTCAGTACCTTCAGGGCTTTTTCATAATCTTTTTCAAAAACCATGACTACAACACTTTCACTAACGTCCTGAAGCATGGGTAATACCTGAGCACTTGTAGAGTCGTAAATGGAACTTGAAATGTTATGTTCAGTAAGCACTTGTTGATCCAGCCTTGCCTCATCAACCCGGTCGTAACTTTTAAGTTTTACAATTTTATCCTGCATAATCATAGTGTATTTGATGGAATATTTAAACCTAAAAATCTATTATAACAACACAAAGATAAAAATGTTTACGGAAAAACCATTCATTCAGATAAGCTCGATTATTTTTTTTAATTTTGCAGGTCACTGATATATAACATCAGTTTGATTAGATTTTGGACGATATGACATACATAAACAAAGGCACGATTAGTAAGGAAGAAGTAAATAAACTGCCTCTTGTCTTTTTTGAAGGGGAAATAATTATCGTTGATACGGAAAAGAAAGCGAAAAAAGCAATCAAAATACTGCGCAAACAAAAGATTGTAGGCATTGACACAGAAACCAAGCCCTCATTCAGAAAGGGACAAATTAATAAAGTTGCATTATTACAAATAACCACTGCGGACCAATGTTTTTTATTCAGATTGAACAAAATTGACTTCCCTAAATCTTTGGCAAAATTTTTATCTCGCAAATCAACTCGAAAAATTGGCTTGGCTTTGAGAGATGATTTTATCGGTCTCAATAAACATTATAACTTTAAGCCTGAAAACATCATTGATTTACAGAAAATCGTCAACGATTACGGTATTTTAGAGCAGGGTCTTCAAAAAATATTTGCCATTGTTTTCAATCAAAAAATATCGAAAAGTCAGCGCCTTTCCAACTGGGAGAGTGAAGAACTGACCGAGCATCAACAGTTGTATGCTGCTACTGATGCCTGGGCAGCATTGATGATTTACAATCAGTTGATGAAAAGAGAGAAATTAAGCAAAGAAGAAATTGAAGGATTGAAGCAACAAAACAATGGGAACAATAATTCTTGAAAACATGAAGTTTCATGCCTATCACGGGGTGTTGGTGCATGAAAAAGAAGCAGGCAATACTTTCCTGGTAACCGTTATCATGGAACTTGATACGAAAAAAGCCGGCACAACCGACCGACTTGAAGACACTTTGAACTATCAATCGGTTTATGATGCAATTGGAAAGGAAATGAGTATTCCTTCCGAATTGATAGAACATGCGGCACACAGGATTATGGATAGGTTGATGCAAGATTTTTCTCAGATTCAGGCAATATCATTGACATTATCAAAATTAAACCCTCCGCTGGGAGGGGATGTCGAAAAAGTGTCGATTGAGTTACACAGCGCAAGGTAACACTGTTTATTCTCGATTTTTTTTACTAATTTTGCACCCTAAAATTTGTAGCGTCATTTGAATGAACAAAATTAGAAATTTTTGCATCATTGCTCATATCGATCATGGGAAAAGCACTTTAGCGGACAGGTTGTTGGAATACACGAACACAGTGTCGGAAAAGGACTTACAGACTCAGGTGTTGGACAACATGGATTTGGAAAGAGAGAGGGGTATTACGATTAAGAGCCATGCCATCCAAATGTATTACAAATCGGGAGAAGAAACCTATACGCTCAACCTGATAGACACTCCGGGGCATGTTGATTTTTCTTATGAAGTTTCGCGGTCTATAGCTGCTTGCGAAGGGGCATTGCTTATTGTAGATGCTACGCAAGGCATACAGGCACAAACCATTTCCAACTTATACATGGCCATTGAGCATGATTTGGAAATCATTCCGGTCATGAACAAAATGGATATGGACTCTGCAATGCCGGAAGAAGTAGAAGATCAGATTGTTGACCTATTGGGATGTAAAAGAGAAGAAATCATTCGGGCAAGTGGCAGAACCGGTCTTGGCATTGAGGAAATCCTTCAAGCCATCATCAACAGGATACCTGCACCGGTCGGCGATCCTGATGCGCCTTTGCAATGTTTGATCTTCGATTCTGTTTTCAACTCTTTCAGGGGGATCATCGCCTATTTCAAAATCACGAATGGCACCATCAACAAAGGTGATTTGGTGAAATTTGTGGCGACCGGTAAAGAGTACGATGCTGATGAGATAGGGATTTTACAAATAGATATGGTGCCCACCCAAACGTTAAGTGCCGGGAATGTAGGCTATATTATTTCCGGTATTAAAAGCTCAAAAGAGGTGAAGGTCGGGGATACCATCACACATGTCAAACGTCCTTGTGGAAAAGCCATTTCAGGTTTTGAAGAAGTAAAACCCATGGTTTTTGCCGGTGTTTATCCTGTGGATGCCGAAGATTTTGAGGATTTGCGTGCCTCTATCGAAAAATTACAACTCAATGATGCCTCTTTAACTTTCGAGCCGGAATCTTCAGTAGCCCTTGGATTTGGATTTAGGTGCGGCTTCTTGGGCATGCTTCACATGGAAATCGTTCAAGAGCGATTGGATCGTGAGTTTGACATGAACGTAATCACTACCGTACCCAATGTTTCTTATAATGTTTATACAAAAAAAGGAGAATTGATTGAAGTCCATAATCCATCGGGCTTACCTGACATAATGCTTATTGACAGGATAGAAGAACCTTATATCCGTGCTTCCATCATTACACGCACGGAACACATTGGCCAAATCATGACGCTTTGCCTCGAAAAGCGTGGGGAGTTAATCAAGCAAGATTATATATCCGGAAATAGGATGGAACTTATTTTCGATTTGCCTTTGGGGGAGATAGTGTTTGACTTCTACGATCGCTTGAAAAGCGTTTCCAAAGGATATGCTTCTTTTGATTATCACCCGCATGATTATCGACCTTCCAAATTGATAAAATTGGATATCCTTCTTAACGGTGAGTCGGTAGATGCTTTATCTTCACTTACCCACTTTGACAATGCCGTATCTTTGGGACGCCGCATGTGCGAGAGGCTCAAAGAGCTGATACCCCGCCATCAATTTGATATTCCTATTCAGGCGGCCATAGGCGCTAAAATCATCGCCCGTGAAACCATCAAAGCTGTACGTAAAGACGTGACTGCCAAGTGTTACGGTGGAGATATCAGTCGTAAGAGGAAATTGTTGGAAAAACAGAAAAAGGGCAAAAAACGCATGAAACAAATCGGCTCTGTGGAAGTTCCACAAAAAGCTTTTCTGGCTGTTTTAAAATTGGATTAACTTCATTTGCCAATCAAACACTTACGAAAACTATAAATTATTGGCTGTAATTGGCTATAAAATTCTCAGCCTCATCTAATGCATTGAGTTTTCCAACATCAATCATCTGAAAATCCTCAGGCACCAAGCCGTGTACTTTGTGTGTTTTTGAGATGGATAAATAAAAATCAATAATAGGAAAACGCTCACTGCAGTTCTCCATCAATTGGAATATTTCAGGGGAAACTACCTGAATGCCGGCGAAGGCAAGTTTGTGATAGTTTTCAGGATGGGTAAACCCGGCAGGGCGAAGCTCACCGGTTGTTTTATTGAGCCAGCCTTTTAAATAATATTGTTCATTAAATAGTAAATAACGGCTGGTTTCACGTGTACTAACCACCAAAGTTGCCAGTGATTTATTGTTTAAATGTTGTTGGTATAAAGCCGACAAATCTATATTGGATAATATATCTACATTGTGTATCAAGAAAGGTTTGCCGTCATTGAAAAAGTGAACAGCTTTTTTCAGTCCTCCGCCAGTCTCCAACAATTGATTGCGCTCATCCGAGAATTCAATGCATATTTCAAAGTTGTTTTGTGAATGCACATATTCCATGATCTGATCGGCGAAATGATGCACATTGATGATGATTTCATCTGAACCCGCACGCTTCAATTTTTCGACTACATGAGCCAGCAAGGGTTTACCTGCAACGGGAACCAAGGCTTTAGGCATGGTGTCGGTCAGTGGCTTTAGCCTTGAACCAAGACCTGCCGCAAATATCATGGATTTCATACGGAAAATACAGTTTCAATATTTTGTTCCCTGTGCACCAATTGCACCTCTACATCAAACAATTGACGGATGCGCTCTGCCATTTTTTGAGCAGCATATACCGAGCGGTGGCGACCACCTGTACACCCGAAGCAAACCATCAGGTGTATGAATTTACGTTCTTTATAACGTTTCACGGAAGCATCCACCATGGCATAGGCTTGTTCTAATAAAGTAAGAATTTCTCCGTCTTGTTCTAAAAAATCAATGACAGGCTGATCCAAGCCGGTCAGTTGGGCATAGCGTTCATATTTTCCGGGATTATTTACTGCCCTACAATCGAATACAAAACCGCCTCCATTACCGGAGTCATCATTGGGAATACCTTTTTTATAGGAGAAACTAATTACTTTTACTACCAAAGGCTTTTGCACCAACAAATCCTGGAAATCCTTCAAATCACACATGCGTTGCAGCACATCAATCAAATAAGGATATCCTTTTAAGTCACTTTTCAATATAACTTTCAAATTAGCCAAAGCATAGGGAATACTTTGTAAGAAATGTGGTTTCTTCTCAAAATAACCTCTGAAACCATAAGCACCCAGGACTTGCAATATCCTGAACAATACGAAATGTTTCAGGTTGTGGTGAAATTCCTCTTGATTCACCGGTTGTAATTTTTTCAGTGCATCTATATAATCATCAAGCAATTCCATGCGTAATTCATCACTGAAATTGGCTTTAGCTTGCCATAAAAATGAAGCTATATCATAGTGTAATGGTCCGCGCCGTCCCCCTTGAAAATCTATAAAATAGGGTTGTTCCTCTTTAATCATTACATTGCGTGTTTGAAAATCCCTATACATAAAGGTGTTGGCAGGAACGCTCATCAAAACTTTCGTGAAATGTTGAAAATCATCTTCTAATTTGTTTTCTTGAAAATCTAAGCCGGTAGCTTTCAAAAAACAATATTTAAAATAATTCAAATCCCATAAGATAGTTCGTTCATTAAAATCAGGATGCGGATAACAGACAGAGAAGTCAAAACCCTCAGCACCTTTTACCTGGAAAGAAGGCAACAACTGCAAAGTTTTACGCAGCATCTTCTTTTCTTCAACTGAAAATACTCCGGTTTTTCTACCTTGAGCAATGAAGTCAAAAAGCGTGGTGTTGCCCAAATCTTCCTGAAGATAATATTGTCCATCATCCGACTGTGCCAATACTCGGGGGACAGGTAATGATTTATTAACGAAATGTTGAGCCATCGTAATAAATGCTTTGTTCTCTTCAACGGATGTGCCTTTCACACCTATCAGAACCTCATGTTCATTTTCAAGTCTGAAATACTTACGTTTAGACCCTGAAGCTGCGAATTCAGTAATTTGATTGGGTTTATGACCGGTGTATTGAAAAAAAAGATTTTCTAATTCGTTCATGGGAATTGTTAAAAAGGTTCCATTAAATGATTTGTATTGTGCAAAACTACAAAAATAAATTGTGTTTCAATACAACACAAAACCCAGCACACCTGCCCCTACAATAATGAGTATGGGATGTACTTTCAGTATCAAAGAAGAAATAAAGGCAAGGCCGAATAAGAGATAACTTTTATAATCAATGAAGTTTTCGTTGTTCATCAACAAGATAGCTGCGGCGGCTATCATTCCCACCACCATGGGACGCAGCCCATTGAGTGCATATTGCAGGTATTTGTTTTTTTGCATCACAAAGAAAAATCGGGTGAGGGTAATCATGATGATGAAAGAGGGTAGGGTAATGGCAAAAGTTGCAATCATGGCTCCCCAGATATTGCCGGATGCTACATAACCTACATAAGTAGCGGAGTTGATGCCAATCGGACCGGGCGTCATTTGAGAGATGGCAATAATGTCGGTCAGTTCGGCAGGCGTCATCCAACCGTAAGTGACTATTTCATGCTGAATTAAGGTAATAATGGCATATCCGCCTCCAAAAGCGAACATGCCAATTTTGAAAAATGATATGAATAGCTGGAGATAGATCATTTAAAGTGATTATAGTTCCAAATCTATGTCATGCAATTCAACCCAGGGCAATCCCTGAATATTCAATTGTTTCATAAAAGGATCGGGATCAAATTCTTCTACATTGAAAACGCCGGGTTTGCGCCATTTCCCTTTGAAGAACATCATAGCACCTATCATGGCAGGAACGCCTGTGGTATAGCTGACACCCTGTGCGCCGGTTTCCTTGTAAGCCGCTTCATGGCTGCAATTATTATAAACATAATAAGTTCTTTCTTTGCCGTCTTTGATGCCGCGAATGCGACAACCGATGGAAGTCTGACCCGTATAATTTTCTCCCAATTCTCCGGGGTCGGGTAATACCGCTTTCAGGAACTGAATAGGAACGATTTTGCATCCATTATAATCTATCTCATCAATACGTGCCATGCCGATGTTTTGTATCACCCGTAGGTGGGTTAAGTATTCCTGACCGAAAGTCATCCAAAAACGCGCCCGTTTCAAAGTTGGAAAGTTTTTTACCAAAGATTCCAATTCTTCATGATAGATAAGGTAAGACTCTTTGGATCCGATTTCAGGATAAGTCAGGGGTTTATGAATTTCATGCGGTTCAGTGATCACCCATTTGCCATTTTCCCAATACTTACCTTTTTGGGTAACTTCCCGGATATTGATTTCAGGATTGAAATTGGTAGCAAAAGCTTTTCCGTGGTCGCCGGCATTACAATCCACAATATCCAGATAATGCAATTCATCAAAATGATGCTTGGCAGCATAGGCGGTAAATACACTGGTCACGCCCGGATCGAATCCGCAGCCGAGAATGGCAGTCAGACCGGCTTTTTTGAACCTGTCCTGATAAGCCCATTGCCAGCTATATTCAAATTTTGCTTCATCCTTAGGTTCGTAGTTGGCGGTATCCAAATAACTGACACCTGCTTCCAAACAAGCATCCATGATGGTTAAATCCTGATAAGGCAAAGCTACGTTAATTACCAGTTCAGGTTTGAACTCTTTGAATAATGCTACCAATTCCGGTACATTGTCCGCATCTACCTTAGCGGTTTTAATATTAACTCCGGTCCGTTTCTTTACATCGGAAGCTATCGCATCGCATTTGGATTTGGTGCGACTTGCCAACATAATCTCAGTAAACACATCGGCATTTTGAGCCACTTTGTGCGCCACTACGGTACCAACACCACCTGCGCCAATAATTAATACTTTTCCCATTGTCTTAAAAAATAAAATTCTATGCAAATTTAATGGTTTTATAGCAAACAACACAATTTAATCACTTACCCCTTGATCCGTACACATCATCGGGTATAAGTGTATAAACATATTGCGGGTTCAATCCCGGTTCTTCCCTGTGAGACACATAAATGACGGCTACCCTACTGGTGTTGGCAATTGCACGGATCATGCTGATGAATAGGGCTGCATTTTCATCATCCAGTCCTGTCGTTGGCTCATCCAAAATTAACAAAGGCGGTTGTTTTATCAATGCCCGCACTACCATGACGATGCGTTGTTGACCGTAAGACAACTGCATAAATTTTTTATCGCGATAGGAATCACCCAATAAATTCAACCATTTGCGTGCAGTCTGTATTTGTAAATCCGTGGGTTTGATATACAAGCCAACCGAATCAACCATGCCTGAAATAATCATATGCTCTACGCTTTCATTCCGTTTGAACTGTGCCAGCATGGGAGGCGTAAAATAACCGATATGCCTTTTTATATCCCAAATGCTTTCTCCGCTTCCTTTTTTACGTCCGAATAGTGTGATGTCTTGTCCGTATCCCTTAGGATTATCGCCGACAATCATGCTCAAAAGGGAGCTTTTCCCGGAACCGATAGGACCGGTCAGTTGCCAAAATTCACCCTGACGGATTGTCCAGGAAATGCCGTTCAGCACCTTTTTTTCGCCATAACTCAAAGAAACATTCTTAAGGCTGATCAGGGGATTTGCCACCGGCTCTGAATTGTGTAAGCAATAAGGTAATTCAAATGATTGCTGCCGGATATTATCAGTCTGATGTTTTTGGGTAAAGTCTTCTTTCCTAACAACTGACCGAATCTTACCAAACTCATCCAATACTACTATCGTATGAATAAAATCCAGTATATCGGCTTTTCGATAAAATATTTGAATAAAAAGAGTTTCGTTTGCAATAAGAGATAATTGCTCAATGATGTAAGCACGCGTTTCTTTGTCAACACTTGCAAAGATATCATCCAATACTAAGAAATCCGGTTTTTGACTGATTAAATATCGCAGCAAAGATTTCCTTTGCTGACCGCTCGACATGCTATGCAAAGGGCTGTTGTTGTCGGAACGAACAACAAAATAATCATGTTTCAATTCTCTGTCAATGAATTTATCTATGGTTATTTTTGAAAACAACTCCCCGCTCTTCCCTTCCAAATCAACCAAATCTTTCAGCAAAAGATTATTGAATATATCATCTATAAGAGATAAGAAATCGAATTTATTTTGAAGATAAATACCAATATGCGGCATTGTATATTCTGATGTTTTCATTGTTCAATTCGATGCAACAACTGCAATTACAACTCCTGATTTGTATGTTTACGACGGACAAAAGTATATTGAAATTTTTGAATGCTAAAACAAAAAAAGGGGGTGTTTCATAAGTAAAGATGTCTCCGGATTCTGATGTGTGCTTTTACTGGTGTGACCGACCTCGTCCGATGAGCCGAAAAATAAGTGAAAACAGCGTTAAAAATCGTCCTTGTTTGAGCGAGGAACGAGCGAGTTTGGACGATTTAGCTGTTTGAGCGCTAATTTTTCGAGCAAGGCGGGCGCAGTCTTGACTTTTTTTTGTTTCGTTTTTTTGTGTCAAGACAAAAAAATGAAGATAGGTGACGAGATCTTTGGATCTTTTTTTAAAAAAAAAGGCTGTCTCGTTTTTTTGAGACAGCCCTTCAATTATACTAAACATTCTTTCTTAGAAGAAAAAACTCACGCTTAAACTTGTAATGGGTACATTAGCAATCGTCAATGCAGTATTTCCCGGAGAAACCAAGACTTCTTTAGTTGTTACTTGGTTAACATCCCAAAATTCAACAATTTCTGTTTGTTTAGCTCCCTTTAGACCACGGGCTTCTAATGCAATTTCACCACCTATCGCAATATTCTTGGTGATAAAGAAATCAACACCCACAATACCTCTTAGTCCATACTCGAAATTATTGCCCGGTTTGCCCGGTCCTCCTGTAGTTTTAGTATAGAGCGTTCTTTCAGGAGCAGCAAGGTTGATACCACCATTCATAGCAGTTGCTGATGGAAATGTATTTACGTCAGTGATGGGGTTACCGTATTGGTAAGTATTTTTCTCATTCGAGAAGCCGAAAAAAACTTCAGCACCAACATAACCTTGTACACGTGTTTTACCAATGCGTTTTTCTACACCACCGGCAAATTCATACAAAGATTCTCTTTGCTTCCAAACATCCACTGTCTTGGCATTCGGATCACCGGCGAGGACTTTTACATCATCGTTAATGTAATAGTAGTTGTTAAAATTATTAGTACCAACGGTTAGTCTTCCTCTTATCGCAAAATCATCTTCCAAGAAATATTTTCCCATAATGTCTTGTCTGAAAGATTGGAAGTCAGGTGATACAGCAGGAACACCACCATCAAAGCTTACCAGGTCTGCTGCGTAGTCCAAAAACGGAGCTGCGTCAATGACCAAAGCAAAATCTCCGGCTTTTGGCAATAATTCCTTGACATCCTTTTTTTGTTTACCTTCTGTGCCCTGAGAAAACGTTGAAAAAGCAACGAAACTGCTCAGTGCAATTAATAAAAATATTCTCTTCATAATTTTTATTTTAATCTATTGATAAATCTATTAGCGGGTTAGCAATATTGATTTTACATCATCCTTTGTAAATCCTGCCATTAAGTTATAATTTGAAAATGCTGCAGGGATGGTATAGAGTGCATAAGTATCATCTGGATCCCCAAGCTTCTTTACAGGTAATATTACCGCTGCCCTTATATTAAAGGGAAGTGTGTTGGTAGCTTCTGTAAGTGGAGGACATAAGTGTTCAATTACAAGTTTTCCGGCGGTTCCAACATTTACCGTAAATACTTTGTCATTCTCAGTTTTTAGATCGTTTTTAGAAATGGTCACGATTACTTCTGTATTTGCAGGTATTTCAACCTTAGTAGCAGTATTTTCATCCCTGGTATATTCAAGCTTCGTTTCAAACTTACCTGTTTCTGTCCAATTAAGAACTGTAGAAACTGCTGCTCCTGCTGCATAAGTAAAGTTTTTAATGTAGGTGAAGTTTTCTTGAACTGCTATAGTTTGCGCTCCTGCTACTGCATATGTTTTCTTACTACTTGATGAAGATTGAACTTCATCGGTTATAAATTCCTCACATGCAATTTTGTAAGTTACGGCAGCAGCAATAGCGGGTAAAGTAATCGTGTACTCACCATTTTTACCAACTTTCGCTTCAGCCGCGAATGTTCCGGTGGTACCCGTGATACCAAAATCGGCGTAATCAATTGTAAACTTAATTTTTGTTCCTTCAGGAGCAAATTTTAACTCAGGGTCTGTCAGGTCTGTGTTGGCAAAAGCAATTCCATTAACAGTTGCTTTACCCAAAGAAGCAGTTGTAACAGGCTCTGTTACTTCGTAAGGGCTGCATGCTGAAAGAGCAAAAGCAGCAATGATCGAGAAGAATAAGATTTTTTTCATAAACTGTTTTTTTTGAAGTTAATTTTTTGATATTAATTCTCAATTGACGCTAATCTGTGATTTTTGTGACAAGCACATTTAGCTTTTTATAAATTTTAACTAAATTTTACAAAAATCAATGAAAAATAAATTGATTGCCGCAAAGTTAGAAAAAAATAAGTTTATTAAAAAATTTCAGTATCAATTTAAATTTTTTCTAATTTTGGCGGTGTCTTATAAGCGCCCACTGCTGCGTTACTTTCGATATTCGGGCTCAGTGTTTTGCATTTAGACACTTCTAAGGCACTTGCGGTTTTTTGTTTGAATATTTACTTTTGAGATAACCCCATATAATTTAACTAACTGCACTTACCATAAACGAAAAGATCAAAGCTATATTGTTTCCTGTCCAATTGCGCTGTTCAAAAAAATATATCATCCTTCCTCTTGCAATTCTCGACAATTGCACTTAGTTTTGTACTCCATTAAAAATTACAACCCCATGAGGCAAGATCCATATATCAAAAAGATGTTATTCCCTGAAGAAGCTCTCTTACGGGAAATTGACCGCCAACCACGTCTTTCGATCGGATTAGCTTGTGAGAATCCCAGGATTGAAACCAGATTGGCTTTGACACCGGAGGGAGTCTCCATCGTTGTTGAAGAGGGACACACAGTATTGGTAGAGCGCGGAGCCGGACTGCCAATGTCGTACACCGACTTGCAATACAGTGAAGCCGGCGCGGTTATCGTTGACAGTAAAGCAGAAGTTTTCGGTGCCGATATCGTACTAAAAATCACACCTCCCACCTTAGAGGAGCTTGCACTGATGAAAAACGGAAAATCTATTTTTTCCATGCTGCAACTTTCTTATTTGTCGGCAGAAAGCATCAAACTGATGATGTCGAAAAAATTAAATGCTATTGCTTATGAGTTGATCAAGGATAGTCAAAAGGCTTTTCCCGTTGTGAACACAATCGCAGAAATAGAGGGGAGCACAGCCATAGCCGTAGCCTCTGAATTGATGAGTAACGCTGCAGGTGGAAAAGGAATTTTATTAGGTGGCATAGCCGGCATATCGCCTACTGAAATATTGATTCTCGGTGCCGGATTAGCCGGTTCGGTAGCCGCACGCAATGCTTTGGCATTAGGTGCGCAAGTCAAAATATTCGACCATGACGTTAATAAATTAAGAAAGATACAGCATTATCTCGGACAGCAAGTTTTCACGTCGGTTATTCATCCTTCGGTATTGTTTAAAGCGTTGACTACCGCAGATGCCGTCATCGGTAATTTAAGGTACATCAACGACTCCGAACCGTTTATGGTGGCAGAAGAATTGGTTAAGACCATGAAGCCCGGAGCCATCATCATCGATTTGAGCGTAGATCAAGGCGGGTGCTTTGAAACCTCAACTTGCCGAACCATTGACGATCCGACATTTGAAAAATATGGTGTTATCCATTATTGCGTGCCTAATATCTCTGCCAGGGTGGCACGCACCGGGTCCATGGCATTGAGCAATATCTTTGCACCCATGCTTTTGAAAATCGGAAACTCCGGCAATGTAAAACAAGCTATCCTCGAAAGTTCCGGATTCAGAAACGGCGTATATGTGTATGGCGGTATTTTAGTCAATCGTTTGATAGCGTCCTTTTTCGGTTTGAAAGCTGATGACATCGGGTTGTTTTTAACGGGCTATTAATTTTTTCTGCTGACACATTATGTCCTCACAAACAGTTAAGTATACTATTGAGCAAGAAGAAGAAATGGTTCAACAAGAGTTCGATGCCTTGTTGAACGATTATCTCAATTCATCACACCGCAAAAAAGTAGAAATTATTACGAAAGCATTCAACTTTGCCAAGAATGCACATAAAGGCATTCGTCGCCGCTCCGGTGAACCTTACATCATGCATCCATTGGCGGTAGCCCGTATTGTTTCAAGCGAAATAGGCATGGGATCAACCTCTATTTGCGCAGCACTTTTGCATGATGTGGTGGAAGATACGGACTATACGGTGGAGGATATTGAGAATCTCTTTGGTACTAAAATAGCGCTGATAGTAGAAGGTTTGACAAAAATATCGGGTGGCGTTTTTGCCGAACAGGTTTCTGCACAAGCTGAAAACTTCAGAAAATTAATCCTGACCATGTCGGAGGATATCCGTGTCATTCTTATCAAAATAGCTGACCGGTTGCACAATATGCGGACATTAAGCTCCATGCCTCCGGCAAAGCAATATCAGATTGCCGGCGAAACACAGTATATTTATGCACCCCTTGCCCATCGTTTGGGATTATTCCGGATCAAAAACGAACTTGAGAACCTCAGCTTCAAATACGACCATCCTGAAACTTATGCCAAAATTGAAAAAAGATTGGCGGAAGATGAGGTTGCCCGCAATCATTTCTATGAAAAATTTACGGCTCCCATCAGCGAGAAGCTTGAAAAACAGGGGTGGACTTTCCGCTATAAAGCGAGGATAAAGACTGTGTATTCCGTCTGGAAAAAGATGAACACCCACAACATTCCTTTTGAAGATGTGTACGATATCTTAGCACTGAGGATAGTTTTTACTCCCAGGGAGGGCATGACCGAAAAAGACCAATGCTGGATGCTGTACTCTACCATCACAGAGATATACAAACCGCATCCGCAGCGTATCCGCGACTGGGTGAGTAACCCAAAAGCCAATGGATACGAGGCTTTACACCTTACGGTGATGGCACCCGGCGGCAGATGGGTAGAAATTCAAATCAGGAGCGAAAGAATGAACGACATTGCTGAAAAGGGATTGGCTGCTCACTGGAAATATAAAACCGGTGATAATGATGAGTCGGAATTGGACAAATGGATGAAAACCATCAAGGAGTTGTTGGAAAATCCGGAACCGAATGCCATTGACTTCATTGATACGTTTAAGTTAAACCTGTTTGCTTCCGAAATATTTGTCTTCACCCCCAAGGGTGATATTAAAACCATTCCGCAAGGTTCTACTGCCCTCGATTTTGCTTTTGCCATTCACTCCGATATCGGTGAACATTGTATAGGCGCTAAGGTAAATAACAAATTAGTACCGTTGAGTCATACCCTGCAAAGCGGCGATCAGGTTGAAATCATCACGTCGAAAAAGCAAGTTCCGCAACCTGAGTGGATTGACTATGTTACGACTGCCCGCGCCAAAGCCAAGTTAAGGGCAATATTCAGGCGTGAGGAAAAGGCTGAAATTGCAGCCGGACAGAAAAAAATTGAAGCAGCATTGGCAGCCATCAACCTACCACCCGAAAACTCCAATTATGTCAAAATCCTGAATCATTACAAAATAAGCACACGCAACGCATTATATATACAGGCTGCCAGAGGAAACCTGAATCTGGAAGATATTTCCAAAGTTATCTTTAAGCCTAAATCACAAAATGTATTTGCCAAACTTATCAAAATCCCTTTTACCAGTGACAAACAAAAAGAAGAAACCATCGAGTTAGTTCCTGCAACACGTGTCAATCGAGGAAAAACCTTCAAGTTATCGGAAGAAAATGTCGGTAAAACATATAAGTTCGCCGAATGCTGCAAACCCATTCCGGGGGATGATGTGTTGGGCTACGTAGATGAAAATGAAATCGTCATTGTGCATAAACGACAATGTTCTGTTGCAGCTAAATTAAAATCCAGTTTCGGCAAAAACATCATTTCGGTCAAATGGACTTTTCACAAGGGTTTGGTTTTCAAAGAAGTGCTGGAGATCAGGGGTATTGACAAAAAAGGTGTGCTGATGGAAATTTTACGGGTTATCTCTGAGCAACATGGAGTTAATATCAGTAAAATTGATGTCGAAACAAAAGCGGGTATTTTCGTAGGGATTTTCCATATCAGTGTCCGCGACAAACAAGAAATCGAAAGTCTGCGCAAAAACATCAACAAAATAAAAGAAGTAAATTCAACGCAAAGGATACAGATTCAAGGGTGATGTTTACGGGTAGGGACGATGATGGTTACGGGTAGAGACGATGATGGTTGCGGGTAGAGACAGGGCATGCCCTGTCTCTACCTGACCGAACCCTGTCTCTACCCTACCGAACCCTGCCTCTACCTAAAAAACCACCATTTTAAATATTCACAAAAAATATATACATTTGCATGCAATATTTTTTCATAGCAACCAGCGACCATTTACAGTCGGATATTAAAATTTAAAATTATTCCCTATGTCATTTATTGCAGATAAAATTCAACTTGAAGGTTTAACATTTGACGATGTATTATTAGTTCCTGCTTATTCAAATGTATTGCCTCGAGATGTCAACTTGACAACCCGTTTTTCCCGTAACATTGAGCTTCATATTCCCATTGCTTCGGCTGCAATGGATACTGTTACCGAATACAAAATGGCCATTGCCATAGCCCGTGAAGGAGGTATTGGAGTAATCCATAAAAACATGTCCATAGAAGAACAGGCGAGGCAGGTCAGGGCAGTGAAACGTGCTGAGAATGCCATGATTTCGGATCCGGTAACTACGCACAAGGATGCTACAGTGGGAGATGCACTCAAGATGATGGCAGAATATAAAATTGGCGGAATACCCGTTGTTGATCAGGAAGGTTTGCTTGTGGGCATAGTCACTAACCGCGACCTTCGTTTTCAAAAAGACATGAATACAAAGATTGATGATGTTATGACCAAAGAGGGCATCATCACTACTTCCCGTTCCACCGATTTGGAAGCAGCATCCGAGATTCTTCAGCAACATAAAATTGAAAAATTGCCGGTGGTTGATCAAAACAACCGCTTGGTTGGATTGCTGACATACAAAGATATTACTAAAGCCAAGGACAAACCCATGGCATCGAAAGACAAACGGGGGCGACTCCGGGTGGCGGCTGCAGTAGGAGTTACAGCCAACGTATATGAAAGAATTAATGCTTTGGTGGAAGCCGGAACAGATGCCATTGTGATTGACACGGCTCATGGGCATTCCCGGGGAGTTATTGAAACCTTGAAAGAAGTAAAAAAACGTTATCAGTCTATTGATATCATCGTTGGAAATATTGCAACGGCAGAAGCTGCCAAGGCATTGGCAGAAGCCGGAGCAGATGCTGTAAAAGTCGGCATTGGTCCCGGCTCAATTTGCACTACCCGCGTTATTGCAGGTGTGGGTGTGCCGCAGTTGACTGCAATATATGAGGTGTCCAAAGCCTTGAAAGGAACCGGAGTACCTATCATTGCTGATGGCGGTATCCGTTATTCCGGTGATATCGTCAAAGCATTGGCTGCCGGTGCAGATACCATCATGGCAGGTTCCTTGTTTGCCGGCGTGGAAGAATCTCCGGGTGAGACCATCCTTTTCAGCGGACGAAAGTTTAAAACTTACAGGGGCATGGGGTCATTGGAGGCTATGGAAAAAGGTTCAAAAGACCGTTATTTCCAGGATGTGGAAGATGATATTAAAAAATTAGTGCCGGAAGGTATTGCCGCCCGCGTTCCCTTTAAAGGAACACTGTATGAAGTGGTATATCAAATGGTTGGTGGATTAAGATCGGGAATGGGCTATTGCGGTGCCCATAACATCTCTGAATTACATCAAGCCAAATTTACACGCATCACCAATGCCGGCGTAGTTGAAAGTCACCCACACGGAGTAATTATCACAAGCGAAGCTCCTAATTACAGCAGGAGCGAATAAAAAAACATTAAAAAATCAATCATTTTACAACATATATAGTTAGTTTGCGTTAAATTGTTTACGTTCGTAAACGAAAAAATATTATTAATCATTTGTTCAAATAATGTTTCTATGAAGGCACTTTTTGTTTCATTGTCCGTATTATTATTTTCTGTTTCATTGGTAGCAAAAGATCCGGTACTGATGACCATCAACGGTAATCCGGTGTCGAAATCGGAGTTTGAGTATATCTACAACAAGAATAACTCAAATAATGTATTGGATAAGAAGACGTTGGAAGAGTATGTAGATCTTTTTGTGAATTTTAAACTAAAAGTTGAAGAAGCCAAATCTCAAGGGATAGATACCACAAAATCTTTCATTGATGAATTGAGGGGTTACCGTGATCAATTGACCAAGCCCTATTTGACCGATGCGAAAGCTGAAGAAGATGTTTTAAAAGAAGCTTATGAAAGATTGAAAGAAGATGTAGAGGTCAGTCATATCTTAATTCGCGTAGATCAGTATGCTGACCCGGAAGATACGCTGGTAGCATGGAATAAGATTCAGGAGATATCCAAAAGGTTGCAACATGAGGACTTTAGCGCAGTTGCCAAAGAAGTGTCAGAAGACCAATCAGCAAGCTACAATGGTGGTTATGTCGGATGGATTACAGGATTCCGCACTGTTTATCCTTTTGAAACCATGGCATTCAATACACCGGTTGGTACAATCTCAAGTCCGGTACGAACAGTAATTGGTTATCACTTAATCAAAGTTTCCAACAGAAGAAATTCTCCGGGAGAGGTGTTGGTTTCGCACATCATGAAATTTACTTCGGAAGGCGATAATGCGTTGAATGAACAAGCAAAACATCAGATCGACTCATTGTGTCAGTTGGTAAAAGAAGGTGCCGATTTTGGACAGCTTGCTTCTGCCAATTCGGATGATCGCGGTTCTGCTGTTAAAAATGGCGAATTGCCATGGTTTGGAACAGGCAGGATGGTACCTGAATTTGAACAAGCAGCTTTTGCTTTACAAAACAAAGGCGACATCAGCGAACCGATACAATCTGCCTACGGCTGGCACATCATCAAGTTGATTGACACCAAGCCTATTCCTTCATTTGAAGCTAAAAAGTCTGAAATAGAACGTTTGATAAAAAGAGACGAAAGGGCACAGGCAGGTAGTAAAGCTTTCATTGAAAAATTGAAAAAGGATTATAAATTAAAATTTGCCAAAGGCACAGCTAAAGATGATTTTTGTACATTGTTGCAGGATAGGACATTGGCTGACTCTGCTTTCCTGGCCGAGGCTTCAAGTTTGAAGAAGCCCATGTTTTCTTTTGCCAAAAAAACCTACAAACAAAATGATTTTCTGTCCTATCTGAAGGAAAATTCCTCTACTGAAAAATCTTCTGCTAAAGATATCATCGATGAAAAATTAAATGAATTCATCGAAAAAGAATTGTTGGCTTATGAAGATTCTCAATTGGAAAAGAAGTACGATGACTTCCGTTTGTTGATGAATGAATATCACGACGGCATCTTGTTGTTTGAAGTTAGTAATGAAGAAGTATGGGAGAAAGCTTCAAAAGATACGGCTGGTTTAGCTGCTTTCTTCAAAAAGAACAAGGAAAACTATACTTGGGACAAGCCTCATTTTAAAGGACGTGTTGTTCAATGCAAAAATGAGGAAGCTCTCCAGGCTGCAAAACATATCATTGCCTCTCAGCCTCAAGACTCTATTGACAAACAACTTCGCTTTCTAAATGACAGCGTGGTGAATATAAAAATTGACAAAGGTTTGTATGTGCAAGGGGATAATAAGTTTGTCGATCATTATATTTTCGCAAGTACTGATGAGTTTGAGCCGGATGCCAAATTCCCCTATGTTGAAGTTGCGGGTAAAATGTTGAACGATACTCCGGAAGAATATACGGATGTACGCGGACTTGTTACAGCAGATTATCAGGAATATTTAGAAAAGGAATGGATAGTTCATTTGAGAAATAAATATCCGGTCAAAATAAATCAGAAAGTACTCAAAAAGATTCAAAAAAACTGATTGTCAATTAGCTGTTAGATGCATACTTTCAAGCGTTTTTTGCTGATGATTTTATTCGGCTCTTTGATGGGATGTACTACCCGTACCCCTGATCAGAGCCGGGTGCCTTTATTGGAGGTAGAAGGTAAATTCCTTTATTTGGATCAGTTAGACGAGGTGATCCCTTCTAACATCAATGCAGCGGACAGCATTCAGTTAGCCGATAGCTACATCAAAAAATGGGTTACCGACATCTTGTTGTATGAGAACGCTAAACGCAACGTAACCGATAAAGCTGAGATTGACAAACTTTTGGAAGACTATAAAAAATCGCTTATCATCCATCAATATCAACAAAATCTGATTCAGCAACGGTTGCGTTCTAACCCTTCTGAGGAAGAAATGTATGCCTTTTACCAAAAATTCAGCGGTCAACTTTTATTGAAGGAAAACCTGATCAAAGGGATGTTGTTAATTCTTCCCGCCGGTGCACCAAAAGTGACTGATGTCAGAAAATGGGTTCAGAAAGGGGATGTGAAATCTTTGGAATTAATCGAGAAATATAGTTTGCAGCACGGATTAAGTTATGATTATTTTGCTGACCGGTGGATACCTTTAAGCGAGATTTCAAAGCAAATGCCGGCAGTTCAACAGGAATCTTTGACTTATGCCCTGGGCACCAATAAATTCTTTGAAACAAGCGACAGCCTGAAACAGTACATGCTGAAAATAGATTCGGTGAAAAGAGTAGGCGAATTGGAACCTTTTGAAACCGGAAAAGATAAAATTGCCTATCTCATTATGAATAAACTTAAAACAGAGTTTATTACTAATTTTGAAGATGAACTGTATAATGATGCCGTGCAAAACGGTACTGTAAAATTTTTCAAAAAATAAGTCTTCTCCTAAAAGCTGCAAGAAACATATGATAAGTATAAAAAAAATATTGATGATGTTGCTTGCTTGTTGTTTGTCTTTTGCAAACATTCATGCACAGTTGAATAATATTATTGATGAGGTCATCTGGATTGTCGGCGACGAATCAATCTTAAAATCAGAAGTTGAAGAGCAACGTATCCGGGCACAATATGAAGGTGTATCCATTGACGGAGATCCTTATTGTGTCATTCCGGAACAGATTGCCATTCAAAAACTTTATCTCCATCAGGCTGAGTTAGACAGTATTGAAGCAAATGAAAGTGCGGTTATGAATCAGGTTGAGATGCGAATGAATTATTTCATTTCTCAAATCGGTTCAAAAGAAAAATTGGAGGAGTATTTTGGGAAAAGTTTGGTTGCACTGCGTGAAGACATGCGTACCATGGTGAGAGATCAAATGATAATTCAGCAAATGCAGCATAAATTAGTAGAGAACATTAAGTCCACCCCTGCGGATGTCAGACGCTTTTATGCTTCTCTATCGTCTGATAGCATTCCTACCGTTCCAGCACAGGTTGAATTGCAAATCATCAGTTATCACCCCCGCATTCGTCAGGATGAAATTGATATTGTAAAAGACAGGCTGAGAGAGTTTTCGGAAAGGGTTAACAATGGGACAACCGAATTTTCAACATTGGCACGTTTGTATTCCGAAGATACTGAAACTGCCAAAAGAGGTGGTGAACTCGGCTTTTTGGGGAAAGGACAGCTTGTGCCGGAATTTGCCAATGTCGCATTTAACCTGACTGACCCCAAAAGAGTTTCACGGGTTGTTGAAACCGAATTTGGGTATCACATCATTCAGTTAATCGAAAAACGCGGTGACAGAATTAATTGCAGGCACATTCTGATGCGTCCGAAAATTTCGCTGGAAGACAAGCAGTTGGCAATTCAAAAGATGGACTCGGTTGCTGATGCTATTCGAAACGAAAAAATGACATTTGAACAGGGCGTCATGCATTTTTCTTCGGATAAAAACTCGGCGATGAATGCGGGCCTCATGCTCAATCAACGGACGGGAACTTCTAAATTTGAGTACCAGGAATTGCCTCAGGAGGTTGCAAAAGTGGTTTACGATATGAAGGTTGCTGAAATCTCCGAACCATTTGTTATGATAGACCCCACTTCCAACAAGGAAGTAATTGCCGTAGTGAAAGTAAAGTCGAAAGTCGAAACCCATAAAGCCAATTTGATTGACGATTATCAATTGTTGAGGAACTATTATGAGGGAATGAAGAAAGAAGAATTTCTGACAAAATGGATAGAAAAGAAACAAAAAGAGACTTATATCAGCATAGATCCCGCCTGGCAAAACTGTGATTTTAAATATCCCGGATGGATTAAACACTAAGACCCTTCCGTTATGAGTCACAAAAACTATATACTGTTCGTTCTTATCGGTTCGATGTGGTTCTCTTTTTTTAATCTCCCGGCTCAAATCCGGCATAAAAGTTTAAGAGAAGAAGTACTGAAAGAGCAACAGAGTGCGAAAGCAGAAACTCCCGAATCAAAAGAAAAAGGGGCGGTTTCCCAAAAGTCAAAAAAATTAGAACCTTTAGAGCCGGTTGTGCCTATTAAAACTCCTTTCGACCAGAAAACCGCCAAATTAATTTACCTTGAAAATGCCGACAGAGGTAGTGTTGATCAGGATCTAAGACCGGATGTGCAAGTCCTGAACGGGAATGTGAAATTCAGACATGACGATGCCGTTATGTCTTGCGATAGCGCTTATCTTTACCAAAAAAACAACTCTTTCGATGCATTTGGCAATATAAAGATCGTTCAGGGTGATACCCTGTTTGCCTATGGCGATAGGCTTTATTATGATGGGAATACGAAATTACTGCGACTCAGAGGTAAAGCAAGGTTGGTAAACCGGAATACTACTCTGACGACCGACAGCCTGAACTACGACAGAACAACACAGTTGGCTTACTATTTCACAGGAGGAAAGATAGTTGATCCGGAAAACACATTGACTTCCGTTTGGGGACAATATTCTACGGCAACGGAAAATGCACTTTTCAGGAACAAAGTGAAATTAGTCAATGAGAATTTTGTAATGGATGCCGACACCTTGATCTACAACACAAAAACACATATTGCCGATTTGGTAGGAGATACCCATATCCTTTATCAAAATGAAACCGACATTTTTACCCAAAAAGGATGGTACAATACGGAAACCGAAAGGTCCATGCTGCTGGATCGTTCCTATTTGATCAATGAAGAGAGTAAGTACATGACGGGAGACACGATTTTCTATGATAAAATTAAAAATTACGGTGAGATTTTCGGCAAAGCTGTATTGAATGATTCCGTTCAGAAATCATCCTTGTTCGGTAATTATGTGTATTACAATGAAAAAGATGAATTGGGCATTGCCACTGATTCAGCCCTATTGGTTGATTGGTCAACCGAGCAAATTTTGTACGTGCATGCCGACACCCTAAAGACCTATAAAGATTCGATTTACAATGAAGCTGAAGCCTGGAGAAATGTCAGGTTTTACCGCGAAGATGTACAGGGAATTGCGGATTCATTAGTCTATTCCTCACGCGACTCTGTCATGCATTTAGTCAATGAGCCTGTTGTGTGGCAGGAAAATCAACAATTTTCAAGCAAGACCATTCATATATTCAGTAAAAACCGCGAGGTTGAAAAAATCCATTTAGAACAGGCGGCCATAATCATCGAACAAGTGGACTCTGCATTTTATAATCAAATCTCCGGCAAAGACATCACGGCATTTTTAGACAGCAGCGAATTAAAGCGTCTGGAAGTCAACGGCAATGCTGAAACCATTTATTTCATCAGAGAAGAACATGATGATTCATTGTTGGGGGCAAATCGCACCGAAAGCAGTTATGTGATCTTTCATTTTAAGGATAAAAAGATGGATAAAGCAGTTTTCCCTTCTTCAACAACGGGTGAATTTCATCCCATTGAAATGGTTGCCGATGATTTTATGTACTTGTCGAATTATTTTTGGTTAGACAGCCATCGTCCTTTGTCGAAAGATGATGTCTTTAAACGTTTACCGCCGGCATCCCGAACGAGAACAGCCGTTAGTGATGGTGCAGGTGCCGATCTTTCTTCTCCCGGAGAAAATTTGTAAATTGATGCCGGTTTATCCGTAGAAAATTTAAAGCTGAATGACATGCTGAGCATATTTGAGGAATATTTGTATTACTTGCAATTTGAAAAAGGCTTGTCCAAAAATTCAATAGATGCGTACAGCAATGATTTGTCCAAGTTGTCAACTTTCCTTTCAGATGCCCACATAGACCTTGAGAAAGCAGGTCCGGAACATTTAAGAGATTTCGTTATAGAAATTAGCTCTTTGGGCGTTCATCCACGTACGCAGGCAAGGATTATTTCGGGCATCAAATCATTTTATAATTTTTTGATTTACAAAAACAAAAGAGACGATGACCCGACAGCATTACTTGAAAGTCCGAAAATCGGTTTGCGCCTGCCGGATGTATTGACGGTAGATGAAATCAATCGGATCATCAGTTGCATTGATTTGTCCAAGCCCGAAGGACAAAGAAACAAAGCCATCATAGAGGTGTTGTACGGTTCGGGTTTACGGGTTTCCGAGTTAATCAACCTTCAGATTTCCAACTTGTATTTGGAGGACGGCTATATGTTGGTAGAAGGCAAAGGAAGCAGACAGCGCCTTGTACCGCTCTCTCCCGAGTCAATTTGTCAACTGAAACTGTGGAATATTGACAGAAACAGTTTGAACATAAAAAAAGGACATGAAGATTTTGTGTTTCTAAACAGAAGAGGAGGACAGCTTACCAGGGCAATGATATTCACCGTTGTCAAAGAATTAGCTAAACTTGCAGGCATAGAAAAAAAGGTCAGTCCGCACACCTTCCGGCATTCATTTGCCACCCATTTGCTGGAAAACGGTGCAAACCTGCGTGCCATTCAGCAGCTATTGGGGCATGAGTCTATTACAACTACGGAATTATATACACATATCGACATTCATTTCCTTAAGGAAACCATACTCAGATGTCATCCGATGCTGAAAGATAAAAGATGAAAATCCGCTTTAACTTTGCTATATTACTTTTTTTGTTGATCTCCGGATTTGTGAAATCCGAAGAGACTTTGGTGATTGGCAATGTGCGCAATAAAGCTGATAAATCTCCCATTCAATCCGTCAATATCTATTTTAAAAATACCAATATAGGAGTTGTGAGTGATGAAGATGGCTTTTATGTTATCAAACACACAGGCAAAGAATCAATCCTGGTGTTTTCTTGCATGGGATATAAAACCCGGGAATTTAGAATCAAACCCGGTGAAACCACGGGTTTATACGTTGAGATGCGGGAAGACATGAATTTTCTGCAGGAGTTATTTGTGATGCCCGGAAAAAATCCTGCCCTGGATCTCATGGAACGTGTCAGAAAAGCCAAGTATCAGAACGATGCTTACAATGCTCCATTTAATTTTCACATTGATAATCAGCAAGTGGTGTTATTATCCGGAGAAAAATCGAAAAACCGTACACTCCGTTATTTCGATAGTTACCTGCAGGATTTGGATTCAGCCCAGGAAGCAAAGTTATCTTTCCCGCTTTACTTGTCTGATGAACAATTGATTAAAACAGGTAACGCTCCATCGAAAACCATTCAGAAAACATCCAAGTCATCTCCTGAAAAACTTGATTTGATATTCGAGCAACTCACCGGGGGACTCGCCGGCGATTTAAATTTTTACCACAACACCGTTATACTGTTCGGGAAACATTTTATCAGTCCGCTTGCCAATGCATCCGGCGGATATTATCGCTTTTTTCTTATCGACAGCATAAACGCCGATACAGGAAAGCAATACTATTTGCGATACCGATCCAGAAATAATAAAAACCTCGCCTTCAACGGAGAGTTATGGATTGATTCCGCCACCTGTGCCATGACTAAAATCGTTGCTGAACTTCCGCGCAGTGCCAACCTGAACTATATTGAAAATTTAAGATTATCCGGAGATTACCGTCAACATGACAATGGATGCTGGATGCCGGAAAATACTACGGTATCGTTGAATATGACTTATCAATTGCTGGCTGACAGTGCCAATCTTTCTCCGGAAATTTATATTGAAAAAAGGGAGCGTGTTTCAATCCATGAAGGTTTGACGGATACGGATGCGGATTTTGCAGGATCTTCATATACCAGAGAAGAACTGGAGATAAAATTAGCCGAAATGAACGATTTGCCCCTGATGAAAACTGCCAGATGGATTGCCGATGGGGTGCTGACGGGATATGTGCAAGCCGGCAAGATTGACATAGGTAAACTGTATCAGCTTGCACGCCTCAGCGATATAGAAGGTCTGCGTTTCAGTGTGCCTCTGCGAACCAATGAACATTTGTGGAAAAACATTGAAATTGGCGGATACTGGGGCTTTGGGTTAAGAGATAAAAAACATAAATATGCAGTTTTTGCTTCCTACCGACTGCCTCTTCGTAAAAAAACAGTGATCAGCGGCGGTTACACCGATGATTTAAGACGCGTTAATTATGATTATTATGATTTCCTGTTGCGTGAAAACCCCTTGCTTTCGGGTGATGAAGATATAGCCAACACCCTTTTCAGTTTGCGTTCTTCAGACAGGATCAATCCGAGGAAAGAATGGCATCTTTCTTTAACGCACGATTGGAACAACGACATTGAAAGTAAATTGATTTTTCGCCGGCATCAATACTTTGGAAATGATGCCCTTCCTTTTATAAAAAATGATGTGACTTTCTCAACGATGACACATCACTCGGCAGCATTGATCACCCGCTTTTCTTTTGATGAAAAAAGCTTTGAAGATCATTTGACCCGGATTTACATCCCCGGCAATCGTCCGGTGATATACTTCAATGCAGAAGCAGGAAAAGTGAACTTCAATCAGTCGGAATATCCGTACGGTAAGATTGGTGCAACATTCAGCCACCGATATCAGTTCGATATCGGAGAATGGGACTACAGCATTTATGCCGGTGCCACGATTGGTAAATTGCCTTATAACCTTTTGTACATGCCGTACGGAAGTAAATCTTTTTACTTCAAACGATACGGATATAACTTGATGAATTATATGGAATTTGCGTTGGATAAGTATGTTTCCATGCACCATGAATGGATGTTCAACGGTATTTTGTTCAACCACATCCCCCTGATTCGCCTTTTGAATTTAAGAGAATTGGTTTCATTCAAATTTTTATATGGAAGCACGGCGGATGTTTATAAAGAAATCCTGGACTTCCCTGCTAAAACAGGCACATTAAAGTCTCCTTATATGGAAGTTGGAGTTGGAGTTACCAACATCTTGCGGATATTTTCTGTACAATCCGTGTGGCGTTTGAGTGACACAAACAAACCGGATGTTCGCACTTGGAGTATATTGGCAGGCGTCAGATTCAATTTTTAGCCCTGCAAAAGGTAAATTATAAGTTGGTAATCTGATAAAATCATGTAATTTTGTCTTTCTATTCTGATAATTAAATAACAAGCAATATGCAACAGCCTACTATTAAAATAGCAGTAATCGGAGCAGGCAATATGGGTGCTGCCATCATCAAAGGATTGGCAAGCAGCAATCAGAACTTTTCGTTCGACATTCGCGTTAGTGATATCAATCAACTTGCCCTTGATGCCCTTCAACTTGCAGTTCCCAATATTACAACCGCCACCTCCAACGAAGCAATAATTAAAGATGCCGATCTCATCATTCTGGCAGTGAAACCGTGGTTGGTTGAAGAGGTTGCGAAAACCATCAGTCACAAAATCAATTACCAGAAACAAATCATTGTGTCAATTGCTGCCGGTATTGATTTAAAAACACTTGCATCATTTTTTGGTGACTCGGCCGTGTTGTTCCGGATTATTCCGAATACTGCCATAGAAATAAAGCAAAGCGTTTCCATCATTTCAAGTCATCAAGCCAATGAGTCGCAGCAACAGCTTGTCAATAAGATATTCAGTTTGTTGGGAAAAGTTTTTCTTGTTCCCGAATCCCAATTGAATGCTTTGATGTCCCTTTCTTCTTGCGGAATTGCGTACGCATTGCAATACATTCGGGCAGCCATGAAAGGTGGTGTCGAAATGGGTGTTGCTCCCCGGCTTGCCAAAGAAGTTGTCATACAAACTTTACAAGGAGCGATTACGTTGTTAGAAACCAAGGATTCACATCCTGAAGTTGAGATTGACAAAGTGACTACTCCCGGCGGTATCACCATTAAAGGACTCAATGAAATGGAGGCAAACGGATTTACCAATGCAGTCATCAAAGGATTAAAAGCCTCCTATATCAAGTAGTTGAAAATAAATCTATTCTACACAAGTTCCTTTTAGCTGAATGACCACTTCGGGGTTTAAGCCACCTCCGGAGATGGTCAGAAGGGCATTATGGGTACCGGCTTGCAAGGGTTTATATCCTATGTGGATATCCCTGCCGGCTAACCTGTTCACGGCATCCCGCTCCAATTGCTCCACAGAAACCGTAAAATAAGTTACATCCGTCCCGCTGAGCGCCACGCTTAAATTACCCCTCAAATCACTGGTTTTGATGTTTAAATACTTATAAGTAGCGGTGTTTTTCTTGGTGGCAGGAAACTCTAAGTTTTGTCTCACCTCACCGGAAGTCATTTTTGGCAATAAATCCGGATCGCCTCCCATCACTTTAAAACTGATGCTGTCGTTTGTTTTGGTAATATTGCTGATTGCCCTGTTGATATTGTTTCCTGACCAGGTTAACGGAGTAAAAGCTCCGGAAGTAAAGGCAGTTCCAGGAGTTGTCGTGTATCCTTCTAAGGGTTGCAGATAGACCCGCATATGACTTTCAGGGGTTTGCGTTGTACCGGTATAGTTATTCAGGCCATTATTTTCCCAGGCAGACTGATCATAATCAATATGCCAGAAAAGCAGTCCTTCCGCAGGCAGAAAAGCATCCCATCCTGTTTTTTTACGATATTCCATGATGTAAAATTCCTTAGGGATAGGATTTCCTCCAATTAAATTATGAGAGGCTGCAGATAACAAATAAGCTTGTTTTTCAGTATTTTCTATGGCGCTTATTGACTGAGCAAGCGGATACAGACTTTTATTGCCGGGAGCCCTTAATTCTTCGGGGGTGAACCACCCCAAAAAGAATCTGTCGTAGGCAGAATATGCCGGCGGTGTTCTTCCTGCATTCAAGTAGGCTCCTGAATCCATAATATGCCAATAATTCAAGGTATTTTTATCTTCGAGGGTATGGTAATAATCAGGCATTCCTATAACATGCCCAAACTCATGCGAAAAAGTGCCTATCCCGCACATCGTTGAACCTGTATTTCCTTTTAACTCGGAGGTACAAGCATAATCATACACAATTTTCCCGTCAAATATAACAGAGGTTGGAAGATTGAGATAATTATGTCCGGGTTGCACTGCCCACCTGTGCGGCCAAATAGAATTTTCAGGACCATGTTCTGCTTCGTTGTAACCGGCATAATAGATAAAAACATTATCCACATATCCATCTCCGTTGGTATCATATAAAGAAAAATCCACTCCGGAAGCTTTAGCAGCTTGACAAGCATGTACAACCATATAAGCCGGTTTTTTGTCATTGCCGTCCCCATCATTCTCTCCATAGTAACTCATATTCTCGGCTAAGGTGAAAGGACCTACCACATCAAATTGCGGACTGAATTGTCCGTAACTGGAAGCTCTGAAGTAGTCGCGTGCAGAACCGGTGCCTCCATTTTCGCTGTAATTTTCCTGATTTAACAGCCGGTTAAATGCATCTTGCGGATTAGGCGTCACAAAACTCACATCCTTAAAGTTAACAAGAATCACCAAAGAGCGTGGCGATCCCGTCCGTGGGAAGCCGGAGGAAAGCGTGGCAGACGGAGCAGCTTTGATTTTTTGCGACTTTTGTAAAACATCCTGATGTAAATCAGTAATATTCAAGGCTTTGGATAAATAAGCCCGATCTGTTTGCGTCCTTTTATCAAGATCCTTGGCAAGCTTGTCACCTGCTACAATCAAACCATTATTATCCTTGACCGCATAGGTATAAAAACCATTTATGTTTTTTTTGATTACGTACCCATCGTCGGTTGTTCTGATTTTTCGGGACTCATCTCCATGCAACCGTATCGTAAGTGTTGTCCCGTCAGGCTGCGTAATGGTTACGGGGTAAGGATAAGCAGGTACTGCTCCTGTTTTTAAAGCAAACAAGATGAAGATGACGAAGCAAAATATATAAGATTTAAGCATTAAATTGAAATTATCAGATTAAACAAAATTTGAAAAAGCAAATTAAGTAAAATAATGTCAGATAATAAAAGATTTTATCTTTTAGTTTGAATTTCTTTGCTTCATTTTTTTTGTCTTGATGCAAAAAAACGAAACAAAAAAAATCAAGACTGCGCCCTGCAACACTTTGACCTCGTACCCCGCACCTCGCACCCCGTACCTCGCACCCCGCACCCCGGACCCCGCACCTCGTACCCCGCACCACGGACCCCGGAACTCGTGACCACGCACCCCGGAACTCAGAACACGGACCGCTCTTTTTCTGTGAGACCAAGCTTGTAAATACCTAAATTTGATTATCTTTGTACTGTTTTTTATGCCTCGTTTTATAACCCGTATGCTTGGTTGAATCTACCAACATATGCGTTCCTCACAACAACTTGAAACAATTTTTAACTAGTAAATCATATGAAACAGTTTTTTAAATTCACATTAGCCACTATAGTAGGTATCATTATCGCCTCTATTTTAGGAATATTTGTATTATTTGGCATTTTGGGTGCCATCGCAGCTTCAGGAGATACAACAGTCAAATTGAAACCCAACACTGTGTATCAGCTCGATTTGTCGGGTCAGTTGGTGGATCGTTCAGAAGATGATCCGTTCAGCAGTGCGCTATCGGAATTATCAGGGCAATCAGCTCTCGCTCCTGTGGGATTGGATGACATCCTTGCGAATATTGAAAAAGCTAAAAATGATTCCAATATTATTGGAATTTACCTGAAAGGTGGTATGCTCACCGGTGGCTTTGCATCCATCAAAGAAATACGGGATGCATTGCTTGACTTCAAAGCTGAAGGGAAATTTGTGATTGCTTATGCAGACAATTACCTTCAATCCAATTACTATTTGGCTTCGGTAGCAGACAAGATATTGTTGAATCCATCGGGAATACTCGAATTGAAGGGACTGTCGGCAGAACTGTTGTTTCTGAAGAATACCTTAGACAAAATCGGAGTTGATATGCAGGTAGTCAAGGTCGGCTCTTTCAAATCGGCAGTTGAGCCTTTTATCGACACAAAAATGAGTGATGCCAACCGTCAACAGGTGACAGCTTATACCACATCCATATGGAATAATATTGTAGATGGAATTGCTGCAAACAGGAATATTTCCGCTGACCAATTAAACCTTTATGCCGATGAAATGATGACCTTTCAACCCCAGGAAAAATACATCAACTACGGCTTAGTGGATTCTTTGGTATATGTGGACGAGGTAGATAGTATTTTAAAGGGCTACTGCAAAGATTATAAGTTGGTCAAACATAAACCCATGACCAAGGTAGCATCAGGCAAGAAATTCCAAAAGGACAAAATAGCGGTTATTTATGCTGTTGGAGGTATAGACGGAAATTCCAAAAACGATATTATCTCTGAAAAATTGGTGGAAACCATTGATGATGTTTCAAAAGCTAAAGATGTGAAAGCCGTGGTGCTGAGGGTCAGCTCTCCCGGCGGTAGTGCGTATGGTTCCGAGCAAATTTGGCGTGCTTTGAGTAATCTGAAAAAAGACAAACCTTTGATTGTCTCCATGGGTGATTACGCAGCTTCCGGCGGATATTATATTTCCTGCATGGCGGACTCCATTGTAGCACAACCCAACACCCTTACAGGCTCTATTGGTATCTTCGGTTTAATCCCCAATATTGAAGGTTTAAACAAAAAGCTCGGTTTGACTTACGACGGTGTTAAAACCAACAAGCTGAGTGATGCTCCTTCCTTGAACAGGGCTTTCAATGTTGAAGAAAAAGCATTGTTGCAGCATTATGTAAACGATGGGTATGAGTTATTTGTAAAGCGCTGTGCTGATGGCAGGGATATGACGACCGACCAGATCAAAGTCATTGCAGAAGGGCGGGTCTGGACAGGTGAAGAAGCTCTCAAAAACGGATTGGTGGATGTGTTGGGTGGCATAGATGAAGCCGTTGCCATTGCTGCCAACAAGGCTGGTCTTGAAGCATACCAAATCAGGGAATATCCTGCCAAAGAAGACTTTGCTACCAAACTGATGAAAAGCATGACAAGCGAACTGGAAACCAAATGGATGAAAGCCTATTTGGGTGATCAGTATCAGGCTGTCAGATATTTGAAAGAAGCCAGGGAAATGCAAGGCATACAGGCGAGGATGGAGTATGAAGTGGTGTTTAGATAAAGGGAGGGTGGTGTCTCATATTGTTTAATTGCTGCGCTTCGACTTAGCTCAGCAACCACGTTACTTTCGATGGTTGCTGAACTTGTCGAAGCACGGGCTCAGTCACCGAGGGGTTTTAGCTGCCAGGGTCATTGCTGGCGGAATCAGAAAACCATAATTGTTACCTGAACCTATTTTGGTTTTGGTAGGTTTGCATATGATTATAATTTGTTGTTACAGTACTTTGTTTCAAAACGAGTTTGAATGATTAACATTCAGCGGGTAGTGTGGAAAAGTTTAATGCAAAAGTGTATTATGTCCTTTTTATGCAGATGCTCTTATCTTATATGACAAGAAGTTTTGCTGTTTTTTCGACGGTATTGTTTTTTAATTCTACAATATATGTTCCTGCAGGAACGTGCAAGGGAATGACTGTTTCATCGGCGGAGATATTTTTAGATGCTACCAAAATGCCCTGTGAATTGAAAATTTTCAATTCGCCGGAAGAGAAATTCTTTAGTGTTAAGTTATCGCCACTTTTTAATATGCTTGGGATTATTTCAATCTCTTTGCTTTCTTTCTGTGTAATGCTTGAATTATTATCGTGTTTGTAAATTTCAAATTGATATAAACGTACCGCAGTGTTGATATGAGAACGAGGGATTTCTAATTTTACATAACGTGCCTCAAAGGGTGTTATAACATCAGTTTTTTTATTCTCATCCCTGCGATTTTTTGCTTCCACTACTTTTGTCCAAACTGTATTTCTATCTTCTGTTTTTGAGATTAAACTCAAATCCGGCTGAGTTGCTGATAGATATATATTGTATCCGTTTATATTGTTGCTTGCTGATTCAAAATTTCCGGCATCATACAGTACAAACTTCTCTATCTGAAAGGACTCTTCAAGATCAATAATCACATATTTTAATGAATCTTCGGCTCCCGGTTTATTAAAGTGCCAGTGATTTTGTTGATTGGTGATATTACCATCCAGGAGATGCAGGGGTTGACAATAATATTCGCTTGTCCCATCAAAAGCAAGTACAGTTTTTCCTACACTGACTATATTTCCTCTGTCAATGGGACGAGAAAAAGAACCATAAATATCGAAACCATAAATGCGAATTGCGTTTTCAGGATTACCGTTATCCGTGCGCGTACCCCTGGAAGCAATAAATTTGATGTACCGGACTTCTTCCGGTACATCAAATTTATTTTCTTTTATATTTACATTGTGTTGATTTGACTTGTGAACCAATTCTTTCCAGTCACTACTTTCTGTGCCGGTTGTACTTGAATAAATCCAATATTCCGGTACATTTCCATTTCCATTTTCATAGGGAGCTACATCCCGAAAAACCGTTTTTTCAATATTGTAATAATCATTTAATTCAAATATCACCCATGGATTTTCGTTTTTGTCTTCACACCATTTTATGGGGTTCAAATAACTGTATAGCAGATTGAAAGAACTTTCAGTAGCTTTTGTTTGCCCGCTGGAAGAATGGATTAATGCTTTTTTTTTACCAATTCCATAAGGAGGATAATAAGCTATCCCTTTACCTTGTTCAAAAGCAGGAACCGGATCTCCATCAGCCGTATTTTCCGGGTCATAAATAGCTACCCCTACTTTTGAGTCGGCACAACCATAGTATAGGAACCATTTCTTTTTATAATAGACCAAACCTTCAATAAATACTGTTCCCTCTACATATTGTCCGCTTTTTTCAAAACTTTCTATGGGTCGGAAGAAAGGTACATCTGTCCGTGCAAGTAGTTTACACGGATCATTCAAGTCGAAAAGCATTTGACCTGCACTATAAGTTCCTTTGTTAAAACGCGGATCAGCATAAGCATTTGTGGCATTTCTGCCATTGTAAAACATCAAAATACCTTTGTCGGTAATTACAGCCGGAGGACCGCATTCCACCAATGAACTGTCAAAATATCCTCTTCGGGTATTTGCCAGTATCAACAGGTTTCCATTTTTATCTTCAAGTGGAGTCCAGTTTACAAGGTCATCTGAAACAGCTGCATAGGTACATGCTTCACCCCAATACATAAAGTATGTCCATTGTTTTCCATTGTATTCAACATTCATCTCAGCAATGATTTGTTTGTCATTTTCAACTTTGGTAACAATAGAAGCTGCTTTACTCCATATGTTTATATATTTTCCATTATAAGCTTGTCCAAACATGGGTCCGTATTTGGTCCAGCTCAGTAAATCAGTTGAAGTAGCTACACATAGACGTGCTGTAGATCGATCCCAGCCTGTGTAAAACATGACATAAGTTCCGCTTGCCGTTACTGCTACGCGTGGGTCTTCGCATCCTCCGGGCCACTCATAAGATTGACTGTACATATCGTAATCAGGATACAGTACAGGGGCAGAGTGTCTTGTCATTGTCACTCCGTCGGTTGTTTCTGCCAAGGCAACACGTGAAACTCTTTTGCCGATACCTGTGGCTGAATTGTCTTCTGCACGGTAGAGCACACATATTTTGTCATCTTTCACAACAGCGGCAGGGTTGAAGGTGTCACTTTCCTCCCATTTTACGTATGCCTGATTCATTGGGCAGAAGAATACGGAAGTAGTGTCAGGTTCAATGACCGGATTTTTATCTTTAGGACGTACGAACCCCCCAAAAGCCCAACCCGGTAGTTTGTTAGTATAACAAACAAGATATTCGGCTTTTTTGGGATTTACAGGGTAATCTCCAATTTTTCCATTTAATACTGATGCCTGCACAAAGTATTTACCTATCCCTACTGTTGCCGGAATTATAAGTTCTGCTTCAGCTTTATCTTGAGATACTACAGCAGCCACTTCATCAACTATTATATTTTCATCTTCATCAATCAAAGAAAATAATATTGTTTCTCCATCATCAATTAAGACAGTAGTAGCAGTAGCGGTAATGGTTGTTTCAGTGTTTTCCACCTGGCTGCTTGAATTCAGTATAACAGAAACAATCTTTGACTTTGAAAAGAGATCTCCTGTTCCCATTTTTACATATTCTACATCTATATTACAGCGATGATAAGATTCAGCTCCGAAGTAGATGCCATTTTGATCTCCTGTAGTTGCCACACCCACATTTTCAAAGATCGGATCTTCTATACCTTCTATAAACACATCATAACTGGCATGGTCGGCATTAAAAACCAAACGATAAATCTGCCATGTTGAAGTATTTAAGATGTATGCATTTGATCCGCTTGCTGAAGTGCTGATCAAACCATTCGTTGTTCCATCGCCGTATTTCAGAAAAATAGGAGCAGCTATGCTTTTACTACCCAACCTGAGTGCTATTTGATTTGCCTCAAAATAACTATTAGTGTCGGGGAAGCTTGTCTTGTCAATTCTATTCACCCGTGCTTTTATTTCGACGCTATAGGCTGTCCGGGGAGTCAAATTGGTAAGAGCATTGGAAGGACGCACCCATGCCCATCTGGCACTTGAACCCGTATTTGTTTTTGTGAAATTCACATAGGTGCTTTGCCGGGTAATAACGCTACCGGCAGACCCACCCTGGAATACTTCCCAGGCTCGGGTGGTAGTAGTTCCGCCATCCTGATTGTAATTGGCCATTGACTTATCAAGGATATCCCATGATTGAGAAAAAATAGAATTACAATACAATAAAATGAATGCGAGAAGAAAGTTGAATTTTCTTATGTTCATATTTCGTTTTAAAGTTTTAAAATAATTAAGTGGCGGTGTCTCATATTGTCCAACTGCTACGTAACTTTCGATGTTAGGGGTCGCGAGTTCCGTAGTGCGTGGTTGCGAGGTTAAGGTGTTACAGGGTACAAATCGACCTTTATTCCTTAAGATACCTTGCAATTTTTCAGTTGAATATTTATTTTGAGACAGCCCTATTTACATATATTACGTCATAAGATTGATTTATCTTACAATAATTTTCGACGTTTTCACCAGATTTTCATCTGTAGTTCTTTTTATGAAATATAGTCCCGGATTCACAGGTGCTTGGACGCTGCCCATTGAGCCATTCACTACAACTGATGACAATCTGTTTCCGGACAAATCAATGATTTCTACTGTTACCTTATTGGCGCTTCCAGCATTGATAATCATGTTTTCACCTTTCTCCGGCATAGTAGGATATACTGATATGTCATCAACTGATGGCAAAATTACAGCGTTGGCACCTCCTTCTTTTGCATAAGCGATATTAGCATCTAAACGGCCTCCTGCTTCAAAGAACATATACCATTTCCCATTATCATCCTGGATAAAATCAACTGCAGCAGGTCTGGTTGGTCTCAATTGACCATCACGGAACAGCAGCACATCGGCTGCAGTCATATATTCGCCCCAATGTACTTCCATATCGAAAGCTTCTCCTACTTCAATGACCATCAGGTTGTCCGCACTGTCATGACAAATCACGAAATAACGTCCGTCTCTCACCATCAAGAAAGGGCCTGAGGCATTATTTCCGTAAGCCCCACCACCTCCACCGTCAAAGTTGGGTTTTCTGTCCGTTCCCGGTACTTTTTTATAGTATAAATCCGGTGAAACTAAAGGTTTGGTTACAGGAGTCCAATTGATTCCATCTTTGGAATGCGCCCAATAAATTCTACGTATTTGATTTTCCTGATTCATCAACATGATCACGTATTTGTTGTCCAAACCGGGAATTTCATGTTTAAATGCTTTGGCATAACTTGCTTCTGCGCCGAGTGGAGTGAATTGATTAGATACAAGTATGCTTGCACCGAAAGTCCAATTTACCAAATCGTCGCTGGTTGCATAGTGTGTAGTTGTATTTGGTCCATGGAAATACATGATATATTTATCTTGTACTTCATTCCAAACTACTTGACAAGCAGAAATATGGTTTTCTGCACCGTTTTTAATGATGTCACTTTGCGTAACAGCCCAATTGTAGTCTATCACCGTACCTGCTGACATACCCTGCGTTCCGTCGTATTCTGTCCATGGTCCGTCAAGTGTTGGGGCAGTAGAGAGGTACATGCCTCCCGGATTCTCATGGGGAGAATAAAACAAATAATAACGATCTATCGGAGTCTGTCCATTCTTGAATTTTCCATTAACAGTGTTTTTTTTCGTGTCCACAATGGATGGGAAAATAAACTCTTGCGATGGTCCTTTATAAGTATAATCCGATATTTGCTTGATATAATCGACTGCTTTTACTTGAGGAAGCATTTTTGTGTCAATTGGTGAAACATCTACTACAACATATTGCATACTTTTCGGCTGTACTGTTTCTTCTCCGATTTTACCACCTAATGCATTAATTGTTATGACATATTTCCCAAGTGGTACAGTTGCAGGAATAGTTAAACTGAAGGATGCCTGATTAGCATTTATCGTCATTTCTGTAGAATTTAACACCTCAGTTCCATCTTCAGCCGTAAATGAAGCTACAAGTTTTTCTCCATTTTCGATGAAAGAAGTTCTTGCCAGGACTTGAATAGTACGTTCATTATTTGCTATATGGCTGTCAGAAGATAATTCAACTGATAAAATTCTTGGCTTGTCTCCCTTAACCAAATCACCTGTTCCTATCTTTACGTATTCTATATCCATATTGCAGCGTTGCCATGATTCTCCTCCTATTTTAGAAACGTTTGCTCCGGTTTTGTTAAATAATGGTATGTCTTCAAAAACAAGTTCACCATCAACATAAACATCGTACTTCGTATTATCGGAATTATATATCAGTCGATATACATGCCAATCAGAAGTATTTAATTGATGTCTTAAAGTACTACTCGGACTTACCCCCGTTCCATCCACGACCGGAGAAGCGATATATCCGGTGTTGTCATCTCCGTATATGATATATACGGACATATGTTTGTTATTTAACAAAAATCCTATTTGGTTTGCTTCATAACCACCAACAGCACCTGGTGAAGGTTTTATAACGTCAGGGAATTGATTTTTATCAATGGCATGTGCCCGTGCTTTAACTTCGTAAGTATATGCGGTATTAGCAGTCAAAGTCATTGACGGAGAAATTAAAAAGCCATAGTAACCACTTCCATATGCCAGGGTTTTATAAATATTCACATAACCGTCTTTTTGCGTTACGAGTTCGTTGGGGACATTTCCTCCTTTTTCCAAAACCCATTCAGGAAACTCGTTCCATGGTTTGACGGAAAAATCTCTTTTGAGAACATCCCAAGTTTGTGCCGACACCGGATCTTCAACTTCATAAGCAATTGTTATGGGCGTTACATTCACCCCATTAATAGGACCCGCTGTGGCAGTTTTAATATAATACTGTCCGGCAGGGACAGTTGCCGGAACAGAAACATTGGCTGTGGCTGTATTGTTTGATATGGTGGCAGATACAGGAGCAACGATTTCCGCATCATTTTTATTAACCAATGAAAACAATAATGTTTTCCCGTCGGGAATAGCAGCTGTTTTAGCGGTTACAGCTACTGTTGATGCACTGCCGGCCGGATGGCGGTCATGAGACAAAGTGACCGAAGAAATTTTTATTTTTGAAAAGAAATCTCCGGTTCCTACTTTTACGTATGCCACATCAATATTGCAACGATGTTGTGATTCAGCTCCGAAATATATTCCGTTCTGGTCGTTATTCGTACCTCCTAAAGCACCTTCGAAGATGGGGTCTTCAATACCGGCAATATAAACATCATATTTTTTGTCACTACGCAAAACAATACGGTATGTTTGCCATGTTGCTGTGTTGAATTTATATGCATTAGTTGCTCCGGAATTAGTGCTGACAGAGCCTCCGGTTACACCGTCACCATATTTAAGGAAAATGGGTGTAGTAGCTGTACTTGCTAATCGAAGTGAAAATTGGTTAGCCTCAGTGGCTCCTTCGGGGAGGGCATTAACACGTATTTTGGCTTCAATACTGTAAGCTTGACCAACTATAATGCCGGTGAGTGCAGCTTTAGGCCTTACCCAAGCCCATCTGGCAGTTGAACCCGTATTTGTTTTTGTGAAGTTTACATAATCATTGATGCCATCGTTGTTGTCGTCTCTTAGTTCGAGTACGCTGCCCGCAGATCCACCCTGGAATATTTCCCATGATTGATTATTGGTATTTCCATCATCTTGATTCCATGTTGCCATGGACTTGTCCAAGATATCCCATGTCTGAGCATAATTAACATTGCCCAAAAATACTAATAGTACGATGATAAGATAAAGCTTTCTCATATTTATTTGTTTTTGGCTTTTTATAATTTATAATGATTAACCTGTTGATTCATTTTAATCAAGGACTTCTAATTTATCACATTCATTACTTTAGCGTGACAGACTGAGATAATTAGAAGTCCTCTTTATCAACTAAATAATTCCTGTTGTTTCCTTTTATTTGATAATAACTTTCATTGCTCCGGGTTTCCTTGTTTTTATGATATAAACACCCGGATTTAATTCAACGGATGTGTCGGCAGAATTTACATTTGCTACTCTTACTCCGTTGACGTTGTACACTGTATATGAATCAACTCCATGCACTTTTAATATGCGACCGTCAGCATAACAGAAGACTTTGGACTCATTGGTTTTATCAAGTTTGGTGACAGTTGAATAATTAATCGTATAAGTTTTTTTGGTTGTTCCGTCAAGTGCGGTTACTACTATAGTTGAAGTACCGGAGTTGGATGATAAATCAACTTCTCCCACGCCTGTAATCGTTGCGTCAGGTATGTTGCTGACAGCAGAAGGAGTAACAGACATTGTTCCTTCGGGAAGTGCTACATTGTATGTTAAAGTTTCCGGAGAAAAGGCAAGATTTCCAACACTTAAGCTAATATCAGAAAGGGTAGCATCGGATGCAATAGTCGGATCAACTTTAGCGAGTGTAAAGTAATCTAATTTAAACCAGCCCGGTAAATTATTTGTGTTTGCAAGATTGCCATCTCCCTTGTAGCTGCCACCACGTAATCCGATTTTTAAGGAGTCTCCTTCAGCAATGGTAACATAAACTTTCAATCCTTTACCGTCATTTTCACCTGTAGGAGCATAACCTGCATAGCTGTAAATTTCACCCGGTGTTTTATTCAGTTCGTAATCCGCTTCATTACCAAAAAATTGAACATTTTGATTGGCAAAAAGACGTTGTGAAGTCAGGTGTCCAGCGGCAATACCTAAGATACAAGTTACTTTGTAAGTGCCCTCTGAAAGGCTCGTTTTATCTATCGTTTGATAAAATTCAAAATTGTTGGGGAATGTCATTGAACTATTCCCGGCAATCCACATGGCAGTACCGCTATGGAATGTTTCGTTCCCACTGCCAATTCCCATGGATTGAGCAGGAGTAGTTCCATTTAAATTTGTGAACATATAACTCCAATCCGACAACTGCCATCCGTAAAACTCAGCATGGGTATCTATGGTAGTAATATTCGTTCTTACCGGACGGAAACAATTTGAAACAAAAGTACTCACCCCATCATCAGGGAAAGTAGGATAATTTGGATTAGTATTGTCATTCCAGGCAACTCCCGCTGCAGCATAGTCAAAATCGTTATTAACAATCAATGAATTCAAGTTGTCACCTAATTTCAGATAATTTATTTTATACGTTTTTGTTGTTGCTCCATTTTCGGATGTAACTGTTACAGTCGAAGTAGCCTGACCATTTACTAAATTAACCTGTCCCGTACCTGTAACTTGAGCCGGACCATGAGCTGCAGTTGCTGATAAGGTTACTGTGTTGGGGTCTGTATTATAAAGTTCGCAAACATATTCTGTGACACCAGGGTTAAAACTCGGAATTAACACTCCATCGCTCACGCTAAGAGCACTCAAAGCAGCATTATAAGGAGCCATAAAATCGCCGGTCCCCATTTTTACATATTCAATGTCGAGGTTACAAGACTGATTGCTTTCAGCTCCAAAGTACACCCCGCTTTGATCGGTTTTTGACCCAACAGTTCCGGTCGCTATGACGGGCTCGTTTATACCATCAATATAAATATCATAATTTGTATGATTGGGGTGAAGTACCAAGCGGTAAATTTGCCAGTCTGACGTGTTTAAAGTATATGCATTACTTGTTCCACCGGCAACTGTACTCACAGAGCCACCCGTTACTCCATCACCGTATTTAAGAAAAATCGGTGCAAAAAACTTATCAATTGCACTGTTCATCCTGAGTGAGATTTGACACTGATCACCGCTGTTAAGACGTACTTTGACCTCAACGGTATATGCAGTATTAGTTACCAAATCCGGAATAGCAGTAGTAGGTCTAAGCCATGCCCATTTCCCGGATTTGTTCACATTTGCATATCCTTCATTTGATTGTACAGTAATAGTACCGCCCTTAAGTGTTGACCAAGCTTTATTGGTGGTTCCGCCTTCATCAACATCCCATAATTCCATGGATTTATCCAAAATATCCCATGTTTGTGCAAATGAGAAATTGCCAAACAATAAGACAAACGCAAGAAGCAAATTAATCTTTTTCATATCATTTCTTTTAAAAGTTAGTAATGAATTTCCTCTCATAACATTTAGAATTCAAAAGTGATTGAATAGTATTGTTTTTTGAGGATATTTTAAATGTTTATTATTGTGTGTTTTTATAAAAATAGTTCTTCAACAATCTGTTTAAAATTTTGGGTTGTATCAAAAGTAACTATTTAACCAAAACCCGCAAGGTGTCTTAGAAGTGTCCAAATGCAAGGCACTGAGATTGAGAGCAACCATCGAAAGTAACACAGCATTGGACACTTATGAGACACCGCCAGATTCTTTAAGGATTCAAACCTAAGTACAACTCTTGTATTTGAACCGTACTTCCTTGTGATGTAAAGGAAGACTGATAGAAACAAGCAGCACTTTCAGCATAGAATTTCAGATACCTGTAACTGGATCTGGGTATCGGAATGTTTGGAGATTCTTGCTGCGGTCCATTGGCTGCATCAGGTATCACAATATTAGAAGCAATGAGTGTAAAGTTTTCACCATCATTACTACCTAATATTTGATCAAAGCCATACCATCTGATAAACACCTCATTAGTATTCCTGTGACGTATTCTGAAATAGTTTACTGATTGGGATTGTTTCATATCCACAATGAAGTAGATGGCTTCTCCGGATGGAACGTCCACCCTTGGCGCAGTACCAAAGCCTTTTCCTGGTCTCACCAAACAGAAGTTAGTTGTCAGGTCGCCATCGAAAGCAGCTAAAAGAGAGTTCTTTTCTGTGTCGTTGGTTGACTTAAACAAGTCATGAGACGCAGTCATAGTCCACTGTGAACGAGGATAATCTCCACTGAAAGTTATCACAGTAACAGTCAGTTCATCTTTAATCGAAGGATCATTGCGGGATGCAACGGTAATAACTGCCGTTCCTTCTGAAACGCCGGTTAATATACCTTCTTCATTAACAGACACAATACTGGAATTCGACGAACTATAATCAAGACCGTCATTAGCTTCAAGTGGTAACACTCTTACTTGAGGTGCCAGATTGTAAGTAGTCTCCAACATTAATTCCAAGGTGGATATGGCTAATTTAATTTCAACAGCAGGGATGATAATTTTATCAACAACCGTTAATGTAAATTCAACACTTTTTCCTCCCACCATGATAGATATTACACTAGTCCCGGCAGCATTAGCTACTAATCGTCCTTTAGCATTTACCGTTGCTACTTCAGGATTGGAAGAATAATAGCTTTCAGCCCTATTCGTGGCATTTTCTGGTAAAACTGTTACTTGCCATGAAATGTCAATAGTTGCCCCTACCTCTAAGGTTATTCCATTGGCTAGTTCCTCACTTAAAGTTATGCTTTCAACGCCAACTTCTTTTACTACCGGCATATTATCATCACAACTCCCTAATAAAAGAGTCATTGTGATAGCAATACAAGTGAGTAAACTGCCTATTTTATTTTTTGTCATAATGCAATTGTTAAATAGTTAATTTTCATTTTATTTATTTTCGGTTCATTACCATCCGGGATTCTGTACGAGTACCTTGCTTCTTTGCATTTCCGTCAAAGAAATAGGATATAAATAATTTTTACGTTTGAAGCTACGCGTGTGAACTTTCTTCCGTGTATGGAAAGTTACTTTATTCCCGTCCGGATTCATTCCAGTAAAATCGCCACCTTGACCTCCTTTACCGGGTTCGTTCTCTGCTATCATCCAGCGGCGAACATCAAAATAGCGTTGTCCTTCTGTTGCAAGTTCAACCCGCCTTTCATGGCGTATTGCATCTCTTTGCAGAGCTTGATTGCCGGCTATGGCAGGATTTAACACTTCAAGTTTTGGTACACCTGCACGTTCACGTACTAAATTCACATATTTAAGAATATCCGGATCTGTAGGAGATACTTCATTTAATGCTTCAGCATACAGCAAATAAAAATCAGCAAGGCGGAAAATAATTGATGGTCTGAATTTCGAAGTCACCCCCGGGCTGTTACCATGTATGGTTCGGTTGAACCTCTTATACAGCAGATAACCCGTTACAGGTGCACCATCCGGAACTGACTTGTCAGAATTGCCTCCATAATAGAACTGAACTTCATTCCCACTGATTTGCCATTTTTTCCCTGAGAATGTAATGGTGTTGTAAAAACGCGGTTCTCTGCCAATATACATATTGGAAACTTCATAACCATCAAGTATTCCAAAAGTCGATTCACTGGCATCATAATTAGGCGAAGCAGGCAAAAATGAATTTGCTTTGATCGGGTATCCGTCAGCCATAGCGAATGCATCTACCAGTTCTTGTAGCACATGAATGCCTCCCAATCCGTTTGGCTCACTTCTCGGAGTTACCATTGTGTCAAAATTTTGATCACCAAGTCTTCCCCATTGATTTTGTGTAGAGGCCCAAATAATTTCATTGTTGTATTCCTGAAAAACTTCGTAAATTGATAATGCAGGATTAAAAGCACCCGCGTTTTTATAAAGCTGATATCTGTTTCCTGCTTCTGCATAATTGATAAAATCTTTACATGCCTCCACAGCTTTTTGTAATTTTGACTCATCTCTGTCGGGGAACAAACGCTTGCCGTCTTTATTAGTCACGCTCAATGCTTCGGTAAAACCTCCGTTAAACAAGGGGCTTGCTGCATAAACCCATAGTTTTGCACGCAGGGCTAATGCTGCACCTTTAGTGGGGACTGCCCGGAAGCTTTCATTGTTGTGATAAGGTTCTTGTTCCATACCCTCCATAGCCTCTAAAAGCTCTGTGTCAATGAACTCAATCACTTCATCAAGGGAGTTTCTTGGTACATCCAACTCATCTTCTAAAGTTTTAGACTGGGTAATAATAGGCACAGGTCCATAGAGTTCCATTAAATAGAAATAGTAAGCAGCTCTCATAAAGCGAACATTTGCTTTATAGCGTTCTACTTCAGGCTCTGTGAGCCTGGCTGCATCCGGTCCGCCTTCATCCGTAATGGGTTTTGCTCTTTCTAAAAACACATTTGCTTGTCTGATGCTTTCATAGAGTATGTACCATCTTTCAGAGTTAGTATTGGAAGAGTTCCATTCTGTGTATTTACCGGAGTTATTTGCAATTCTTGAATAGAGCTCATCTGCATAGAAAGACCAGATATTTCCCATTCCCGGTGTGGCCCACATTCGAGAATAATCAGGTATATTATTATAAACCTGAGAATACCATCTTTTTGTTCTGTCAACATTGTTAAAAACCTGCGAAATATCAGTAATACCACCTGCCAACTCGTCAGATACATCCAGATAGTTGCATGAAGAAAACAATGCGAAGATAAAAACTGTAGTTAATATTTTTATATTTTTCGATTTCATACGTTTAAATTTTATTTTTAGTTGTCGTATGGAACTCTCGATGAACTAATTTTCATCCACTTGGGTGGAATAATTGATTAAATTAGTTCATGTTCGTTTCATACCATGTTGTTTTTAGAAGTTTAACTCAAGTCCCAAAGTAAATGTACGAGACATTGGATAGCTATTACCTTTATTACGATTTCCCATTTCAGGATCCCATAACTTAAAATGATCCCATATGTGTAGATTATGCCCCAGCAAATATACCCTGGCTTGCTCTAATCTCATTTTTTGCATGATGTTTTTGGGGATGCTATATCCAATTTCTAAGTTTTTAAAACGCAGGAAGTTACCATTTTTTAACCACCATGAACTTGGTTCTTTGTTAACGTTATTTGCATATCCAACGTGCAGACGTGGCATCAAAACATCCTGTTTCGGGTTGTCTGCTGTCCACCTGTCCAAAAAGTCTTTACGATAATTTGATTTTTCAATTCCCCAGTTGAATGGCCAAAAAGTATTATTTCCTTCACTTAAAAGTATGGTAGTGTTTGCTGTTCCCTGGAAAAAACCACTTACATAGAAACCTTTGTATTCCACATTTAAACCGAAACCATAATTTATTTCGGGATTATAGGGATGTCCAACACCTCTTTTTTTGTCTTTGCTGTCAATAATACCATCATTGTTCAGGTCAACATATTTAATGTCACCGGGTCCAATGATTCCACCTAAAGCAACTACAGGCAGACCGGGTCTCAGTTCGTAGGAATATGTCCCGTTAGCATTTTCTGTTCTAATGAAATCATCTTCAGTATAAAGCCTTTCAGCAATATAAACCTCGCGTTCCCCAACCCTTGTTCCGGTTACTTCCTGCCACCAATATTCCTGAGGTAACTCATCGTATTCAATAATTTTATTCCTGGCAAACGTAAAAGTTCCTCTTGCACTCACTCGTACGTCACCAAAATTATGGCGGGCATTTAAACTTCCATCGAGCCCCCAATTTCGAACCTTACCATAATTTTCCCAGGGTTTTGCATGAAAACCTGCAGTAGCCGGGATCGTATTACGTTCTAATAAGATATCCGTACGAAGGTTATTGAAATAATCGACTGTTATGTCTATTGCATGCTTAAAGAAAGCCAAATCAAGTCCGATATTGCGTTTGTTTTCTATTTCCCAATGTATGGTGTGATTTTCAAATCGCTGATCAAAGATTCCTGCACCCAGTGCATTTGTTCCTCCTGACGTACTAATTCCCTGACTAAAATTGTATCCGCTGGTTGAAAAGGTAGGGCGATAGAGAAAACGCGCACTTCCTGTGTCATCATTACCGGTTCGACCCATAGAAAGTCTTAGCTTGGCACTATTCATCACTTCTCTTAGGGCAGATGGGTAAAAATGTTCGTTAGAAACATAGTAGCTCAACCCTACTGCCGGAAAGAATCCGAATCTTTTGCCGCTTGCAAATGTTTCACTACCCGTATAACCAAAGTTCCCTTCGATAAAGTAGCGATCATCATATGAATAGGTAGCACGCCCAACGACACCTTGTTTTCTATATGGGAGTACTACGCTACTCTCCTGATTTTCTTTTTGCATATAAAGTAACATACCTCCCACTGTATGCTCTTTGAAAATTCTGGAGTAATTAATTGATCCTTCAATGTATATCTTGCGATAAGAACTTGTTGAAGTAAATTCAGGATCGACCAATTCAGGTGCGCCCGAAACAGAGGTTGTAAATACAAGATTACCTTCAGCATCACGTCCGGTGGCATTATATAAGCTAGGCCAGTAGTTACGAAGGGTTGCTGCGTTTCCGTCATAGTCAAAGCCGACTTTTCCTCTTGCAGTTAATCCCGGGGTGATGAAATTTAAGTCTTGTGTCAAACCTACGTTGGATTGGATTCTTGTACCAAACTCTTTACGATACCCTTGGTTGTATAACATATTGAATGGATTTCGATTATTCGCATCACTTTGTTTGGCATAAGTTGCTAAAGTTCCATCGCTATATATTGCGGGGAAAAGGTGAGAGGGAGTATGCAGCATGAAAGAGAATATATCATCTGGAGAACGGTTTGCTGTAAGCCTGTTGATATATTGTCCGGATAAATCGATATTTAAATCTGTTGTTCTGCTGACCTTTAAGTCTATATTACTTCTCAGATTATATCTTTCATATCCGAAATCACTATCATATTTACCCATCGGATTATCCTTGAAAACACCATCTTGTTGAAGGTAAGCCATAGATACAAAATACTTGGCATTTTCGGCTCCTCCACGGAAATTCAATGTATAACGCTGATTGTTTACAGTTTTGTCAATTAACTCATCCATCCAGTTGGTGTTTGGATAAAGATCATTGTCAGTTTGACTACGATATAAATCAATTTCAGATTGAAGCTTGTACGGATCTTGTCCATCATTGAATGCTGCTTCGTTGGCAAGTTCAAGATATTCCCAGGAATCGACGAAGTCCGGAAGATGCTGTGGTGTAGCAGTTGAATACTCGGCACGAAATGAAATTCTGGGCTTTGAAATAGTACCTCGTTTGGTGGTAACCAAAATTACTCCATTTGCACCTTCAGCCCCATAAACAGCTGTTGCAGCGGCGTCTTTCAGCAAGGTAAATGTTTCTATTTCATCCGGTTCGATGTTGCTGATTTCCCGGGGAACTCCATCCACTAAAATTAAGGGTGTTGTTCCACCTTTAAAAGTGCTGATTCCACGGATCCAAAACTCAGCATCATCCCGGCCTGGTTCAGCTGAACGTTGAATACTTATCAAGCCCGCAAGCTGACCGGCTAAATTGTTAGTAATGTTACTTGTAGGAGCAAGCAGTTCTTTCGAAGTGATAGTACTCACAGAACTTACTACTCCACCTCTTTTTTGTTGTCCATAACCTACCACTACAACCTCTTCGAACATTTGAGCATCTTGTTCCAACACTACATTTATTTTCTCTTTGCCTCGTACAGCTATATCTTGTTTTAAATAACCTACATAGCTAAAAGACAATACATCAGAGTCGGAGGCGTCAATCACGTACAAGCCGTCAATATTGGTAATCGTCCCACTGCTTGAGTTCAGTACTTGTATAGTGGCGCCAACTAATGGCTCATCATTGGTGTCCGTCACAATACCGGTAATACGTTTTTTCCCCTGTTGATTAGTGCTTTGTGAAAAGACGGCCTCTGTTGCTATAAAAAACATAAGTGTTGCAAATACTACAATACACAATCTATTAGATAGGTCTAGTATAGTTTTTTTTCGAATATTTCCCATGTGTTTTTTGTTGTTTAAAGTTACACCTTGAAATTTAGTTAATTATTAAAATACCTAACGTTTTTCGAGAACGTTAAAACGATAATATGTCCTAGTGTGTTTACGTCATAAGCATTATTTTTAAATAAGTTATTATTCTCAATTATTCTCATGTATTTCTTTTGTTTCTGTAGAATTTGTCAATGCATAAGCACACCATAAAAGTGCAGCTTGACCATGCAAGTCACCAGTTAGTCGTTTGCGGTCTAGATAGTATTGATAATTATTTCTTTCACCGGTTCCTTCACATACATTACGCAAATCGTAATCATCAGTTAAGTAAGTCAGCAATGAAAGCCATGCTTTACGGGCAGCTGCACCATATTTTTCTTTGTCAAGCCAGCCGTTCTTTACGCCGGTAATAAAGGCATATGTAAACATTGCCGTTCCTGAGGTTTCTTTCCAGGAGGACATATTATCAATTAACTGTCCCCACATGCCATCGGCAATCTGATAACGAAATAATCCCTCCATCATTTTTTTGTATCCTTCCATTATCTTATCTCGATATTCGTCGTATTTTGAATCTTGAGGAAGTATCCTCAACACTTCTGTCATACCGACTGCCATCCATCCATTGCCTCTTCCCCAAAAGAATGGTGCACTTGGTGCATGGAAGAACAAACCGTTTTCACGTTGTAAGCGATCTAAATAAAGCACCATTTCACGAGCTGTACGTTCGATGTACTTTTCATCTCCTGTGGCTAAATAAGCTTGAGCTTGCAGTGCCGTAATCATAAACATATCGTCAATCCAAAGACGTGTCTGCCACGAATAACCGTCTTCATGCCACTCCCTTTCAGTTTGCGAGGCATTGTCTGGCAAAGTCCATTGTCCGTCGGCATACTTCAATCCTAATTGCAGATATTTATCGTCTTTTTTAGTGGTGTATATTGCAAGAGGAATAGCTCCAAAAACATAATAATCAACTTTATTTCCTGCGGATGGATTTAAGCTTGGTTGCAAATGTTTCTCTGTGGTAAATAATAAATCAAATTTGCTGACTACTTGATTGTAAAGTTGTTCATTTTTGATAGCCCGGGTAAACCATAATGCTCCCAACCATGTACACACATCAGGATATGTGATATGGTTGGCAGTTTTGTCAGAAGTAATACTTCCCCAAAAAGAATGTCGCCCAAGTGTAAGAAAACGTGTCGTTAAACCAATACCAATTTCCTCTGGTTGTGCATCGACCGGGAAGTTTTCCAGATCAAAGTTTTCTTTAACAACTTCTTTGTTTTCTTCATCTTCAGGTTCATCAATATTGTTTTCACAGCTTGAAAAACAAATTCCAATCAACGTAAAAATGAAGAATAAACAAATTAATCTATTATGTCTCATAGAGTGAATGTATAAATGTCTGACATCAACAAGTATTTTACAGATGCCGGACACAAAATGTTAATTTCCATTTTTATCACTGCACAAAGCATATGCACACCATAATAATGCAGCTTGTCCATGTAAATCTCCGGTCTGACGCGGACGTTCTATATAATGGGTGTAACTGTTTTTAGTTCCGGTACCCATACATACTTCACGCAAATTATAGTTTTCGTCCAGATATGTTAATAATGCAGTCCATGCTTTACGTGCTGCAGCTCCATATACTTTTTTATCTAACCATCCATTTTTTACACCGGTAAGGAAGGCATATGTAAACATAGCAGAAGAAGAGCTTTCTCTCCATGAAGTCGGATCATCAATCAGTTGTCTCCACATGCCGTCGTACGCCTGATAGCGAAGAAGGGTCTCCATCATGCTTAAATATGCTTTTTGAATTCTTGGTTTATGAGGATGGTCTTTAGGCATCATTCTTAACATCTCAGCCATGCCAACCGCCATCCAGCCATTTCCGCGTCCCCAGAAAAACGGTGCGTTAGGTGCATGATAAAATAATCCGTTTTCACGTTGAATTTCATCAAGATAGAGTACCATTTCCTCTATTGCACGATCCATGTATTCCTGATTTTCGGTAACCAGATATGCTTGAGCCTGTACGGCTGTTATCATAAACATATCATCAATCCATAAACGTGTTTGCCACGAATAACCTTTGTCATGCCATTCCTTTTCAGTTATGTTCGGATTCTCCGGCAGGATCCATTGACCATCAGCATATTTCAATCCGAGATCCAAGTATTTCGGATCTTTATTTCTTTTGTATATTTCAAGAGGAACTGCCCCGAAAACATACCAGTCCACTACATTATGTGCCTTGGGACGCATCTCGGGCAACAAATGTTTTTCTGTGGTAAATAAAGGTTCAAATCTGTCAACTAATTGTTGATATAAGTCATCATCTTTTATGGCTTTGGTAAACCACAATGCACCCAGCCAGGCACAAACATCCGGATATGTAATAAAGGGCGTTTTGTTTTTTCCGTCAATATTTCCCCAATGAGAATGAGGTGTTTGGAGATATCTTTCCGTAAGTTTTATTCCTATTTCCCTGGGCTGACTTCCTTTCGGAAATTTCTTTAAATCATAACTTTGGGAATTGACATTCGGAACAATTAAAAACAAGAGCAATGTTTGCGTGATTAAAAACTGAATTACTTTTTTCATGATTTTTTAAATTTATTGGAGGCACAAAGGCATCCCATTAATGAATATTTTATTTTTTACTACTATCGAGTTTCTCCGGAAGGTAATAACACAGCTTCTCCCCAGCCTACCGGTTCACCAAAGTCAGGAGTGCCATCTTCCTTCCATGTGAATTTCTGAATGAATGTGGACCTGCCTGACGACCAAGTGTTATCATTGCGATTTTTTACGTGATAAACAATCCAGTTTTCTGTGTCGTCGGGTGATTTGGTGAAACTGCAATGTCCTACTCCATTAACTCCGTCAACACTTGAGGTGTCGTCACAACGGAAGAAAACTTCACGGGGTGATTTTTTCCAGTTTGACATATTAAGCGGATTCGACAATGTATCGTTAAGTTCTATATAGCCGAGGCGATACTGTTTTGTCCACGATCCGTTGCAGGAGTAAATGACAAAGAATTTACCTTTCTCTTTGTTTTTTAAGAATGCCGGACCTTCATTGAGCTTCCCTGTATAAAGTTCCCAGGTCTTGTCGGGCTTTGATATTACCGATCTTGATGAAGAGATGGTATAGGGGTTTTCCATGGTTGCAATATAGAGCCATTGGTCACCGCTTCCCGGCGGGTTACCGGACCATACGGCAAATAATTGTCCGTTTAGACGAAACACACCTAGATCTATGGCATAGTTTGTATTATCCAGTGTGGGAACAATTCCTTTTTGATAATTGTCGCCAGTATAAAGCATCCCCAAATCTTCCCATTCGCCCATTGGATCATCGGTCTTTGCCCTAAGTACACCGCTACGTTGGTATTGATAGGAGTCTGTCTCTGCACGAGGACGACCGGCAGCATAATAAATATACCATTTTCCATCGACATAATGTAGTTCCGGAGCCCATATATTATCCACATTCCATAGCTTGGTGTTACCTGAATCGTAAGGGCGGTTCCATATTCTCTTTGTTGGTGGAAACTCAGATAATCTGCTCGATTTAGCTATATTGATGCCTCCTCCATCAGCTTTGCAGAAATAATAAAAACCATCATGCTTGATTATCCACGGATCGGGTATTCCGGCTATAGGGTTAGTAAAAGTAAGCTCAGACTGTGTCACGATCAAGTCCACCGGATTCAATCCTTCCGCACTGAATCTGACTACGCCTGAACGCTTATCAGTTGTGTTCTCTTCGAATGAAATCTTTACTGTCATTTCACCGTCACCTTTCGTTCTTTCGGACTTGAGCCATGTATTTTTTGCTTCAACAGTCCATTTAGTGTTGGATGAAACCAAGATATTGAAAGATCCCGAAGAGTTGGATACTAATTTTTCACTTATATTGATCCTTAAGAAAAAGTTGATTTTCTCATCAGGGTCATTATCTTCACATCCAAAGCCAAAGCAAAGGAATAAGCCAAAGACCAGAAGTGGAAATATATTCTTCATATTCAGTTTTATAATTTTAGTCATTGAAATATGTGTCTCAGAGGTTGATTATGTTCTTTTTATTTTAATTCTAAATTCCTGTCGGTCAATATTGAAACCTTTGATTACGAGCAGATATTCTTCTTGGTCGAGTTTATTCAGATTAGTCTCTATCCGTACTTTGTTGCTTTCTCCCGGCATGAGGCATATGAAATTATCGGTATAAAAAGATGGTCTTACAGGTTTGCCGTTGATGTCAAGCCATTGTATTTGTGTAAAAAAGGAAAGCGTACGTCCTGTGTTTTTTAAATCAAGATCTATAAAGTGCTTTCCGTTGCTCACTGAAGTGCTCTGCTTTACGGTAACTCTCGTTTTCTTCAGCTTTTTGATATCTTGGAAGCCGGCTGTTGCGGGTCCTGTAATTGTTTTTGGGCCTTCATATTTATTGTTTGATCTCCAGTAAAAATTACTGCCGACCTGCTTGTTTGCTTTGTCCAGCAATTTTAATTTTATAAATTGGATGGAAGTAGTTGATTTTGAAAAATCTATTTCGAAAATATCATTTAGAACACCATCTTCCGGTAAATCGATAACTGCTTCTTTTGAAAATATTTTTTTCATATTCAAATCATACACCTCTGCTGTAACTTTGTAGTTGCTAAACGATTGGTAATAGTCATTCACAACAGAAACCGTATTTTTCAGATAGTCAAATTGGGGATGCAAAGGCTCACAGGCGTTCTGTGTTGCATATAAAGCAGCTGTGGGTTCAAGAGACCAATCCCACATACGTCCGGAAACTTGACGTATAGGTGAGTTATGGTACCAATAAAGAAGACCGGAAGTATAGCGATCTCCATAATTTAGTTTGTTGTAATTCCATACTTCCCAAATGCTTTTGTAGTTTAATGCTCCAACAAATTGTGCTTTCTCGGCAAATTCATCTATACTGGACGACATACCATATTCATTTGTCATGCCAGTATACAGAGAAGACATTAAGTGAAAGCCGTTTCCGTCCGAATAATCCCATACTTCTTTGTTGATAGGCCATAAGTCTTGTTCGTCCATCATCTCACGTAAACACTCAACTGTTGGAAGACATGGAGCACCATATTCGGGATTAAACCCATCTATGCGGCTTCCTCTTTCAGATGCGGTGTTTTCATAATGTCTCATGATATTAACTTGTTTGTATGGGCTACCATCATGGATACCACAACATTCAGATTGCATTTGATACCCACGTGTTCCGTCCAGCCAGGTTAACAATTGCTCGATATGAGGCATCTCACTACTTTCATTTGATGATACGTAATAGGCTAATGAAGGATGATTCCGGATCCGTTTAACAGTTGATATAACGTTGGAAAGATATACTCCTTGATCAGTAGGATGCTGTGTGTCACCTGTCATCCAGAATTCTTGCCATACCAAAATACCTAATTCATCGCAAAGCTGGAAGAAATAGTCAGATTCAGTAATACCACCTCCCCAAAAACGAATGAGATTAATTCCGGATTGAGCTGTATAACGTAACTCGGCATAAGTACGTTCATTTGACATGCGCAACATATTTTCCGGTAGCCAATTGGTACCTCTTATAAAGATGGGTTTGCCGTTCACATAAAAAGTTCTTGAACCGTCCGGAGTGTCTGTGGTTGATGTTAATTCCCTTATGCCAAAACGAGTATAAATGGAATCAGTTATATGACCGTTAACTTCAACTTTAAGTATAAGTTCATACAGTTCCTGACTGCCCTTATTGACAGGCCACCACAAACGGGGTTTTTCTATTATAAGTTGAGGAAACTCTTCAGGTGTAAATATGACTTCCCGTATTTCTGATCTGAACATAGAGATTTCTTTTTCGAAATGAATGTTTTGATCCTTTATTTCCCCTGTCACTTTAACTTTTTGATGGCGATTTTGTGGAAGATAATTAGGATAAGACACTTCTACAGAAACTGTTTGCCGGGCGATATCATATGTTGGTTTGGCAATATCAGATTTTACGAATGGGTGACTTAATTTTGCCTGTCCGGTAGTGAAAATGGAAATATCACGCCATATCCCGGTGTTTCTGTCCCGTATTCCATCAAGGTATGTAAAGTCCCAACCAACCGTCATTAGCTGTGTGACATTTTTACCAATCTCTCCATTACCACCATTTTGAAACTCTCCTGTTGCTCCAAAAGATTTGTTTCCTTTAGGTTTTATGGTTCCGGGAGCATTCACCGGATACACTTTAACAGCCAGTACATTGTCACGATCAAAGCTTGCTTTGTCTGTAATTTCTATGGTTTGCTGCTGAAACATGCCTGTCATACTGCCTATCATGCTGCCATTGAGCCATATTTCTGCACGATAGTTAATGCCGTCAACCTGCAACCATATTTTTTTATTTTTACAGGCATTTTTATCAAGTGTAAATTCCGTACGGAACCAGTATGTGTAGAAATCTCTCCCAATATGGTATATATCAGGAATAAGGTTAGATTCTAATTTGTTATTTAATCCATAATATGGCTCAGGATAAATTTTGTTATACACCAAAGAATTAAGTACAGTTCCGGGTACTATTGCAGGCAGCCAGTCTTCTAGAGAAATTTGATGAGTAGATATATCTTCAGGACGTACATTGACCTCGTCTGCTTTTTTCATTTTCCAAACGAACCCTCCATTATGTCCGTCAACTGAGGTTAATGTATAGTCAAACTGTCTCTCATTCATTACATTCTGTCCCAACAAAGAGATAGGAGCTATGAGTAAAATAATGAAATACTTGAGATACTTAATTCTAAATGAAAACATAAAAATTGAAATTTGATGCTAAAAGAAACAAATGTAACATGATTCAATTAAAAGCCCGACCTCTTTGTTGCCAATAACGTCCTTTGTTGTGCCAGTTTTGACTTAACCGATTCACATGGGTGAAATAACTGGTTTAGATTCGTTTCATGAATAATTAACAGGATTCCATACATTCAAAAAAAAACATATCTTTGTGATTGTGTTATAAGCCTTTCTTTTATGAAGTTGTTCAGATTGATAGTGTTATTTGCAGTATTTAGTCTATGCGCTACACATGCAGGAGCATATAATATCCGGCAAATTAGCAGCAGGGACGGATTGTCCAATAGTGCTGTTTATATGTTGTTTCAGGATAAAGAACGTTTCCTGTGGATTGGTACATATGACGGGCTCAATAAATACGATGGAGCTGATTTACAAATCTACAAGCCTGACTTAAAAGATGAAGGCAGCCTTTCAGGAAATGTCATCAGAGGAATAGTTGAATCCAAAGATGATTATTTATGGATAATGACAAAAGGCGGATTAAACAAGTATTCAAAAAGTAAAGATAAAGTAGAAGCATATTTTCATGATTTTCAAGAAGATTGTTCAATGGCCTGTGATGGTCAAGGTGATTTTTTTATTTTAACACAAACCGGATTACTTTTTTTCTATGATTTTAATGCACAAGAATTCATGGAAATTACAATTCCTGATTTCAAGCCGACAAGCAGTTGGATCAATTTGAAGATTGATCAGAATGATATAGTGTGGATAACAAATAACGGGGTAGTCAGAAAGTACAAGATAAATCGTACTGATACAGTCACCCCACAGTTGGAATGGGTAGGCTTTTTTGATCATGAGCAAGCCATAACTCACATATTTCAAGATCAAGATATGCTAATCTTGATCGATAGTAAAGGCGACTTGTTTATCGTCAATACTCACGAAAAGATATTCATAAAAAATATTATGCCGATAATTATCGAATACGGAGATATTAACTCTATAGTATTGGATAATAAAGATATTGTTATTGGATCCAGGACAAGTGGAGTGGTCAAGCTTAACCACAAGAAGGCATATGAAATAGAAAGAATTGCCATAAATTGTGGTGTGTTTTCTCTACTCAAGGATGATGTGCAAGATATTTTGTGGATTGGAACGGATGGACAAGGGGTATTTGCTTACACACAAGATGGATTCGTATTTAAGGGGATAAACTTGGATGAACTTCCTTTGAACACTCAACGACCTATACGTGCTATTTTTGTTGATCATTTGGGGCAATTATGGTTAGGGACAAAAGGTAACGGAATTATCAAAATTCAAGATTATCAAAATAACCATGAATATAATTGGCAAAATGTGGAACATCTTTCCACAGAAGAAGGTTTAAGTAATAATGCAGTTTTTACATTTGAGATGAGCCGTCGGAATAATGTTTTATGGATAGGATCAAGTGGTCCAAATCTAAACTATTATTCTTATGAAAAGAATAAAATATACACTCTCAAAACTAAAAAATCCGTTGCATTTATAGAAGTGCACAGTATTTTGGAGACATCCGATACTGTTTTGTGGGTTTCGTCAATGTCATCGTTATTTAAAGTCAAGACACATAAAATTGGGAATAGCATTGAAGCTACCAGTGTTCAAGAATACAACTTTGATGTTGTAAACAAAGACGTATTCAATAAAATATATGCGATACAACAAGAAAACGATTCTATCATGTGGCTTGCCATGCGTGGAAATGGAGCCATACGATTTAATAACATCAATGGTTCATATCGTCTCATCACTTTTGATAAAAATGGTATTGCGCCCATGAATGACATTCTGAGCATCCATATTGATTCTTATCAAAATATATGGTTAGGCTCCAGTTATGGTATCAGCAACTTAAAGGAACTTGAAAACCGAAAATTTCAGAAGCTTAATTACAATGAGAATGATGGATTACTCAATAATACCATTCATGGAATACTTGAGGGTGATAATGGAAAGTTGTGGCTGAGTAGCAATACCGGAATTGTATTATTTGACCCCAAGAAAAAAACGTTTAGAAATTTCAATCAAAAATCCGGGCTAAAAGTCATCGAGTTTAGTGATAATGCATATTTTAAGAATGAAGAAGATTCAACGTATTTTTTTGGAGGTATTGATGGCATTGTTTGGGTTAAACAAGAAGATAGGGAGAGCAATAAGTTTATACCGCCTATTTATTTTACAAAACTGCGTATTCAGAATGAAGAGACAAATATTAACAATTATTTAATTGATAAAAAAAACAAAAGGTATTTACGTCTTAAACACAATCAAAACTTCTTTACGGTCTCATTTTCAGTAAATGATTTTATTCCGGATAACAATAGAAATTTTGCTTATAAGTTAGAGGATTTCAATGATGTGTGGATTAATACAAATTCGGGACAAGCCCAATTTACCAAGCTTCCACCCGGAAGATATGTTCTCAGAGTTAAGTATGGTGATGAACTTGTTGAAGGAAGTCAAACAGCAAGTTTAAATATAGAAATCCTTCCTCCCTGGTTTTTAAGCATCTACGCAAAAGTATTTTATTCTATTCTGATTATATCTATAACGGTTCTTATTTACTTGTATTTGAATAAAAAATACGAAAAAAAGAGAATCATGCTTGCACAGGAATTTGAACAAAAACACAAAGAAGAGATGTATGAAAATAAGTTACGTTTTTTTACAAATGTGACCCATGAGTTTTGTACACCTCTGACTTTAATACATACTCCAAGTGAGCGGATACTTAGTTATGAAGGAAGTGATTCATATATTAAAAAATATGCGCAAACCATCAGGTCTAACACGGAAAGGCTTAATAACTTAATCCAGGAAATAATTGATTTCAGGCGGATGGAGACAGGCAATAAAATATGTAAGATTGAAAGATGTAATGTGAATGAAATTTGCAGTAAAATTACAGAGGCTTTTGCAGATATGGCAGAAGAAAATAATATTGATTTCAGTCTGAATATTGGTGATGTTGTTATGTGGAATTCTGATTACAATTGCCTGTCAACCATATTGAACAATCTTGTTTCAAATGCATTTAAGTACACTCCTCGAAATGGCACTATAGAAATTAATGTAAGCATTCAGGAAGACCAGTTGGTTCTGGAGGTATATAATAGTGGAAAAGGGATTAGAGAAGAAGATATTCCTCATGTTTTTAACCGATATTCTGTATTAGATAACGTAAAACAAAATTCCATCAAAGGGCTTTCTTCAAGGAATGGACTGGGATTGGCCATATGCAAGAGTATGGTTGAGTTGCTTCAAGGAAAAATTGAAATTGAAAGCCAGGTTGACAAATACGCTAAATTTATTGTAATGCTTCCTGAACATGAATTATCACCTGTAAAAACAATACATTTAGATAAAAACGCTTCGGGCTTGTCTGATGATAATGCCGATATAGGAAGTTATGTTGTCGATAATAAAGTAGAAAAAGAGTCGTTGCATGGTTTGGAAAACCGTCAAACTGTGTTAATTATTGATGACAATGAGGAGATTCTGTGGATGTTGGAAGAAATTCTTTCTGAAGAATATAATATCATAACTGCAAGAGATGGTAGTGAGGGACTTGAACAATTGACTAAAAACCTGCCGAATCTTGTCATCACTGACATTATGATGGATAATGTAGATGGAATATCCATGACGAAACAGATTAAAACAAATCCCTATACGATGCATGTTCCTTTGATAATCATATCGGCTAAATCAGCCATTGACGATAAAATAGAAGGAATAGAATCCGGTGCCGATGCTTATATTTCGAAACCATTTAGTATAGAATACTTAAAGACAGTAGCTCGAAAGTTGATAGAAAAACATCGAAAACTCAGAGAATATTACAAAAGCGTAGCCAGTTCATTTGATTATGTGAACGGACAATTATTGCCGAAAGAAGATCGTGATTTTATTCAAGCTGTTATACAGAGTATAGAGCAAAATATCTGCGATGGGGAATTTAGTCCCGAAGATCTCGCTGAGGAGCTATGTGTTAGTTTACGGAGTTTATATCGTAGATTTAAAGATCTTGACTTACTTCCACCTAAAGAGTTTATAAAAAAGCAACGTATTGAATATTCAGCCAAATTATTAGTTAGCACCAAACTAACAGTACAAGAAATAATGTATAATGCAGGCTTTACCACCAGGTCTCATTTCTATAAAGAATTTACCAAGTTCTACAATATGTCACCCAAAGAGTACAGAGAGCAAGAAAACAGTGTTTTTTAAAAGCATGTAATTTGTTTGTGGAAAGTGTAATATCTCCCCTATGGATAATTATCTGACTGCTCTGAACTCACTTTCAAATTTTGATTTTATCCTACAACTCAAAACCCGATTTTTCCGGCAAAATACTTTCAAAAGAGGTTTCCAGGTCCTGCATTACCTGGTCGTAATTGCGAATCATTACATGGTCGTTTAAGCAGACAAGTGAATATGCCTGTTCCCTGACAGCACGGATGGCCTGTTTAGACTTCAAAACCAAAGGAAACATTTTGGTATCTTGATAGGTATTGTAAGGTATAAAGTCCGAACTGCAAATTTGCCAGGTCCTGAACAACTCGTGCGTGTAATTATTTTTGTTTCTGAAGCGGCTTTTAGCAGTTAATAGTAATTCTTGCCCGCACTTATTCCACACAGATTCAAATGTTTTTTTCAAGTAGGGTTGTGCATTATGTGGGGTGCGCAAAGTTACAAATTTACGATTTGCCCGGAGCAATTTGGTGAGTCTGCTTTTGCTCCCGTAAGATGGATCAAACCATTTGTCATGGTCGCGTTTCAATACTTCTTTTTTGTCAAAATGTCGGTTTATGAGTTTAATATTGTTTCTGAGCATTTTTTCATATTGAGAAAGTCCGTAGTTTGTACGAAATGCCGCAATATCATTGGGGAGATTATGGGTGAAGAAACGCGATTGTTTGATGGGACTGATGATAAATACATCATCGTTGAAATAGACGAAATGTTCTGCTAAATCCGGAATTTTATGCAGGTGTATTTCGATGGGATTGATATTAAAAACCGGCAAAAATTCCCGGGGGATGAAGTTCTCATGATTGACCATTTTTAGTTTTGGATGATTGACATTCAGCCATTCGGGCTTCTGATTAAAAGTTACAAAGTGGATATATCTCACCCAAGGTGCAAATTTTTCAACACCGCGGAACCAGTATCTCAATAAACCATGGTCCCTGAATCGGGCTTCTGAAACTTCATTTTTAGTATTGTCAATCTTGCCTGAATTTCGGGCAAATTCAGCTTTCCAGGCAGGATCATCCATATCCACCCAAGTAATTACAAAATCTATGTCTATCATGCTAAATTGAATATGTTCCTACATCCACTGATACACCCTCACCCAGTCCACTTCCAACAGACCTTCTTCTCCCGCTTCATCTTCAGGAATAAATGAATTGAAAGTCATGAATAAAGGTAAGGCGGGAATATTGCTACTTACATTGAAAACCAATACATTGTTGATGTACCAATTCAGTTCATGGGCTGTCCACTCAAGGGTGTAAATATAGTATTGTGAAGGATCGATTCCCCTGATTTTGATTTCTTCCCCTTCGCCGTTGTTGACATAACCCATTCGAATCTCTGACCCGTCAAAATGAAATATATTGATATGCGGATCCTTCTTCTCGCTTGCTAACCAAAAGGCATGATGAATTTTACCCGAACAGCGAAGTTTGGCTTTGAAAATTCCATGTTCTTGTCTAAAAGATTGAGCCGACTGAATAACATCAGACGTATAAGCAAAATGTTTTTCCGAAAAACCTTGGGTAGGATGCCAGGCTAAGGCTTTGGTTGCCTCTCTGCGCGTTTGGATTTGCAGGATGCTGTTACCTATCGAAGTATTAAATCCTTCATTGTTTGCCTGCTTTTCATTGTAAAAAGAATAATGCCGGGCCAATTGTTCATTCTTGAAATAAAAACCCGAATGCCAAGGTGACTTTTCAGATTCTTTCCGATAAAAATCATCGCTAAAGGTAAGATGAGCAGGGCGATTCGGTTTGTTTTTCCTCGTAGTGTTCTTTAGGTAAGAAATTACATCCGGATGTTTTTTAAGTTCTGCCAAACGACGCATTTGCTGCTTTCTTGCTTGTTTGGAAACAAGATTGGAATCAAGCAACAACAGTTTTTTGTATTCTGAAAGGGCCGCCGAAAATTGTAAGGTTTTCAGTTTTTCACTTGAAGTTAAAAAATCAATTTCTAACTTTTCGTACCGTCCTGTAGATTTTAATAATCCTAATTTTCTTTTCCAGAATAGGTTCATATTGTGGGAACTAAGACACCTTGCTGTTTTTAGTTGAATATTTGTTTTGAGACAGCCCCATAATTATATGGTCATGATACGACTTTTCGTTTCCGTATAGATTAAGCGTCTATTTTCGCATAAGTGGCATTCTCTTCGATGAATTGCCGGCGTGGCGCTACATCGTCTCCCATCAACATGGAGAAAACGTGATCGGCGGTGGCTGCATTTTCTATGGTTACCTGACGCAGTGTCCGGGTTTCAGGATTCATGGTAGTCTCCCACAAACGGATTTCATTCATTTCCCCCAGACCCTTGTAGCGTTGAATGGTAACCGAACCTTCGCTTCCGCCTCCGTATTCATCCACAAAAGCTTGACGTTGGGCATCATTCCAGCAGTACTCCTCAATCTTACCTTTTTTACAAAGATAGAGTGGCGGAGTAGCGATGTACAAATATCCTTGTTCAATCAGTTCTTTCATGTATCTGAAGAAGAATGTCATAATCAAAGTTGCAATATGACTACCGTCCACGTCGGCATCCGTCATGATAATTACTTTGTGATAACGTAATTTTGACAAATTAAGTGCTTTGCTGTCTTCTTCCGTGCCGATGGTTACGCCCAAAGCTGTATATATATTACGGATCTCTTCACTTTCCAGTACCTTGTGTGGCATTGCCTTTTCAACATTTAGAATTTTACCTCTTAGTGGCAATACGGCTTGATATTGACGACTACGACCTTGCTTGGCGGTTCCGCCTGCAGAGTCCCCTTCGACTAAGAACAGTTCGCATTTTTCGGGATCCTGGTCGGCGCAGTCGGCTAATTTCCCCGGCAGTCCACCGCCTGACAGAGGAGATTTGCGTTGTACCATCTCACGTGCTTTACGGGCAGCAGCACGGGCTGTTGCAGCTAAAATCACTTTTTCTACGATAATCTTCGCTGATCGAGGATTCTCTTCCAAGTAATAGCCTAAAGCTTCGCCTACAGCCATATCCACTGATCCCATTACTTCGGTATTTCCTAATTTGGTCTTGGTCTGTCCTTCAAACTGCGGTTCTGCTACTTTGATCGAAATTACGGCAGTCAAACCCTCACGAAAATCATCGCCACTGATTTCAACCTTCACTTTCTCCAGCATTTTGCTTTCTTCTGCATATTTTTTCAGCGTTCGCGTCAAACCCCTCCTGAAACCCGCAAGGTGAGTGCCACCCTCAATGGTGTTGATGTTGTTTACATAAGAATGTACGTTTTCATTAAAAGAAGTATTGTATGTCATAGCGATTTCAACGGGAGTACCATTTTTTTCCGTGACAATGTGAATAACTTCGTCAATGAGTTTCTCGCGTGCTTCATCAATGTATTCAACAAATTCTTTTAAACCCTCATTAGAGAAAAATGTTTCCGATTTGAAGGAACCGTCTTCAAGAACAACGCGTTTATCGGTTAATGTTAAGGTAATACCTGCGTTCAGGAACGCCAGTTCTTTCAGGCGATTAGAAAGAATTTCATATTTAAAAACTGTTTCTGTAAAGATTGAACTATCAGGCAAAAAGCTTGTTTTCGTACCCGTTTTATCTATATTGCCTATCACCTGTACGTCTTGTTTAGGAATGCCACAGGCATATTCCTGCATATACAATTTGCCGTCGCGTGCCACTTCAACACGCGTGAATGAAGACAATGCATTGACGCAAGAAACGCCGACACCGTGTAATCCTCCGGAAACTTTATAGCTGTCCTTGTCGAATTTTCCTCCT